>NZ_JAKUMN010000002.1:0-461906 GCF_037026505.1 Erwinia sp. CGal63 | reverse complement strand
CGGGATGGAGCAGCCTGGTAGCTCGTCGGGCTCATAACCCGAAGGTCGTCGGTTCGAATCCGGCTCCCGCAACCAATTCCCTTCGGGGAAAAGCAGTAAAGCTGGCGTGATGGAAGCGTCAGTAAGTTCGGACGCGGGATGGAGCAGCCTGGTAGCTCGTCGGGCTCATAACCCGAAGGTCGTCGGTTCAAATCCGGCTCCCGCAACCATTTCTCTGAAGTGGTTGTTATAAAAAGTCTGTCGTGATGGAAGCGCCAGCAACTCGGACGCGGGATGGAGCAGCCTGGTAGCTCGTCGGGCTCATAACCCGAAGGTCGTCGGTTCGAATCCGGCTCCCGCAACCAATCAAACACCCTTTCGGGTGTTTTTTTGTATCTGGCGTTCGCCAAAATCTCTCGCCTTATTCCCGACGGCCAGCGCCGCCAGGAACGTCAACGCGGCGCCAGCGGCGCGCCATGAGCAAAGTAAGCCTTGATACCTGTCAGAATCGATTGCGCCATCTGCTGTTGGAATTTTGTCGTGCGCAGCTTGCGCTCTTCTTCCAGATTGCTGATAAAAGCCGTTTCCACCAGAATCGAAGGGATATCCGGCGCTTTCAGTACGGCAAAAGCCGCCTGCTCTACCTTGTTCTTGTGCAGATGATTAATCTTCTTTATATGCCCCAACACCTCTTTGCCAAACTTCAGGCTGTCATTTACGGTCAGGCTCTGCACCATATCGAACATGGTATGGTCAAGATAGCGATCGCCGCTCATGCTGACGCCGCCGATTAAATCCGATTCGTTCTGCGTTTGCGCCAGGTAGCGCGCGGCCGTGCTGGTAGCGCCTTTCGTCGACAGCGCAAAGACAGAGGAACCTCGCGCCGCGCGGTTGGTGAAAGCATCGGCATGAATCGAAACGAACAGATCGGCACGCAGCCTGCGCGCTTTCGCCACCCTCACCTTTAACGGAATAAAGACGTCTTCGCTGCGGGTCATATGGGCGCGCATATTGGGCTGCTTATCGATCAGCGTTTTCAGCCGGCGGGCGATTTTCAGCACCACATCCTTTTCTTTGGTTTTATGCTTGCCGATAGCGCCGGAATCTTCGCCGCCGTGACCAGGATCGATCATGATAATAATCGGCCGATCCCTGCCCGCTTTGCCGGGCAGCGGCGCGGAAGCCGGCTGGCCGCTCTCCAGCTCGCCCTTATTGTAATCCTGCAGCAGCGCCAGCAGCGGATCGTCTTCGTGATTATGGCTGCGGTTTCTGGCCGGATAGAGATCCAGCACCAGGCGGTTTTTAATATTAGCCACCGGATCGAGCGTAAAGACTTTTGGCGATACGCTCTGTTTCAGCTCCAGCACCAGCCGCACCGTATGCGGATCGAACTGCCCAACGCGAGCGTTTTTGATATAGGGATCGTCGCTGCGTACCAGGCTGCCGACATGATTAAGCGCGTGATTCAGCTGCACGCCGGAAATATCCACCACCACGCGTTCGGGATGGCTCAGCGCGAACTGTTTATATTTTAGCGGCTTACTCGATTCCAGCGTCACGCGGGAATAGGTTGATGAAGGCCAGATGCGCACGGCTACGATATGACTGCTTGCAGCCAGCCCCACTTTGCTGACGCTCAGCAGCAGCGCTGCGCCAGCTCCCTGTAAAAAGCGGCGTCGGCCGGGCGAAGGTAAATCGGTCATGCCACTCCAGTAATGAAATTGCTGTTTTGTAAAGAAAAATAAAACCAAAAAACTGCCAGTCGCCAAAACTGTAGCGAATCCTGCTGCCGGTGTCACCCCAAAAAAGCCCCAATGCGTCGCCGCGTTAAGCCGTATCAGCAAAGATGACGAAAATTGCCCCTTGCACGTTGGCGATAAAAGAATAAAAATACAATTTTAGCGAATAATAATTCATAGAGGGTTTGCCGTGAAGGAACGGAGTACCGAGCTGGTTCAGGGGTTTCGCCATACCGTGCCCTACATCAACGCCCACCGTGGTAAGACGTTTGTCATTATGCTGGGCGGCGAAGCCATCGAGCATGAGAACTTCTCAAGCATCGTCAATGATATCGGCCTGCTGCACAGTCTCGGCATCCGCCTGGTGGTGGTATACGGCGCCAGGCCGCAGATCGACGCCAATCTGGCGGAGCATCAGCTTGAGCCCGTTTATCACAAGCATACCCGCGTAACCGATGCGCAGTCGCTGGAGCTGGTCAAGCAGGCTGCAGGCCGTTTGCAGCTGGATATCACCGCGCGTTTGTCGATGAGCCTCAATAATACGCCGCTGCAGGGCGCGCATATTAACGTGGTCAGCGGCAACTTTATTATCGCGCAGCCGCTGGGCGTCGACGACGGCGTGGATTACTGCCACAGCGGTCGCATTCGCCGCATTGACGAAGAGGCGATCCACCGTCAGCTCGACAGCGGCGCTATCGTGCTGCTTGGGCCGGTTGCCGTTTCCGTTACCGGCGAGAGCTTTAACCTGACTTCGGAAGAGGTCGCTACCCAGCTGGCGATCAAGCTGAAGGCGGAAAAAATGATCGGCTTCTGCGCGGAACAGGGCGTGACCGACCATGAAGGCGCGATTATCTCCGAGCTGTTTCCGAACGAAGCGCAGCAGCGCATTGTGGAGCTGGAAGAGAGCAATGACTACCTTTCCTCTACCGTGCGCTTTTTACGCGGTGCGGTTAAAGCCTGCCGTAGCGGCGTGCGCCGCAGCCATCTGATCAGCTATCAGGAAGATGGCGCGTTACTGCAGGAGCTTTTCTCTCGCGACGGTATCGGCACGCAGATTGTTATGGAGAGCGCCGAGCAGATCCGTCGCGCCACCATCAACGATATCGGCGGCATCCTTGAGCTGATCCGCCCGCTGGAGCAGCAGGGCATTCTGGTGCGCCGCTCGCGCGAGCAGCTGGAGATTGAGATCGATAAATTCACCATTATCGAACGGGATAATCTGACTATCGGCTGTGCCGCGCTCTACCCTTTCCCGGAAGAGAAAATCGGCGAAATGGCCTGCGTCGCGGTGCATCCCGACTATCGCAGCTCGTCACGCGGCGAAGCGCTGCTGGAAAGGGTCGCGCTGCAGGCGCGGCAAATGGGACTGAAAAAGCTGTTTGTTCTGACCACGCGCAGCATTCACTGGTTTCAGGAGCGCGGCTTTACGCCGGTGGATATCGAAGAGCTGCCCGAGAGTAAAAAGCAGATGTATAACTATCAGCGCCGCTCAAAAGTGCTGATGGCCGATCTGAGCCATGCGCGAATGGCGTAGAGGTTTATCTGGCTTGCTGCTGCATCATTACAGATTGAAAAGGTGAATTGAACTCGTGGCGAACGTAGCGTAATATTTGAGCATTAATGAACTGACGATCTCGTCAACATTATTTGCAACAGGACTCAACTATGTCGCCACGTGAGCTCAAAGATAAACAGCATCAGGCTTATGCAGAGCGAATGAAAACGCTTAACAACGGTCAGCTTGCTCCTCAGCCATTGAGTGAAAAACCTCGCTTTAGCGCAAGTCGTAAGTCAACTCGTCAGGCCTGTGTCAGTTTTACTCGCTAACTATGCCATCCCTTAGGATGGCATAGTTGTGTCGCCAGAATACAGCTCATTGTCCCTTTAACCCGCATAGTTATTTATCTGTTGCCCTCTATTGCTAACGTTTTAATTAGTGGGTAAACGGTATGACGGAATTGCATATTCCTGCTTCTGCACAGGTTTATTTGTTAAATCATGAACTGATTGCTCATGCGGATGAGTTACAGGATGCTGTTATCACAGTAGGGGGCCAGGCTGTTTTTTATTGGGCATCTTATTATCAGGAGCTTTACCCGGCCGATGAACAACCAGACGAACGTGCGCTGCGATCGGTAGATATCGACTATGTTTCCAGAAAGAGTAATGTCGACAGCATTGCAAAGGCGCTCAACGTTGAGCCAAAGTTCCAGGAACCCTTTAATCCGCCTTCCATCGCGATGTTTTCTCTGATCGATCGGGATACGGCAAAAATAAAAGAGTTTGGCGGACGCCTCTTTTCTAACGCGGATGCTGAATATCGCGAAAACATTATCGATATTATAGACAGGCCGTCTGGTTTTCAACACGATGATTTTACAGGATAAAAACTGCTGTTAAATACTGAACCCTTTGAAACAAACGCTATTAAAGAGAACGTGCCGGAAAGTCATCATTTGGTCAGGGTTCTTAACCCTGTCGCCTGCATGAGATCGCGTTTTGACAACATAGCTTCAAAAATTAAATCCGACACGGAAACGGAAGTTCGTCGCATCAAAAGCCTGATGATACCAGCATTCTATTTTCTGCTGGATAAGTTCGAGTTTGAGAGTTTCCGTAATGCCAGGCGCTTTCTGGACAGTTTCATTCAGCTGACCCAACATACCTCATATCGGCGTATACAAACCCGGCAGAACATTCATCTCTATAAGATTCTTGAGCAACTTTATATTTTCCTTAGCCGTAATCGGCAGGATTATGATCTCAACAGCAGATTTATCGATTATGAACTCAATAATAAAGCCCGTGAAACACGGGCAATGTTTGAAAGATTAAAAAAACTCGACTGAGTAACGCCTCTTAATCCGGCTGAATATTTAAAAATGCTATAAAACATCTGCTTTAGTAAAGCTCAGCCCGCCAGCCGTTCAATCAGGCCGCTGCGGCGATGCGTGCGCATCTTCACCGCGCTGTTCAGCACCTGATTATCCGCATAGAGCGTCAGCCGCTCTCTGGCGCGGGTAATGGCGGTATAGACCAGCTCGCGCGTCAGCACCGGCGCAAACTGATTCGGCAGCACCAGCAGCGTGTGGTCGAACTCTGAACCCTGCGATTTATGCACGGTCATGGCATAGGCGGTTTCATGCGGCGGCAGACGGCTGGGCTGAACCGCTCTGATCGTGCCGTCAGGCAGCGGGAAGAAAACTTTCAGCGCGCCTTCGCCGTCGTTCATCGCGATGCCGATATCGCCGTTAAACAGCCCCAGCGCGCTGTCGTTGCGGGAAATCATCACCGGCCTGCCGATATACCATTTGCTGCCCGGCTGACGCTGGATAAGCCGCTGTTTTTGCAACGCGGCCTCGATGCGTTCATTCAGCCCGAAAACGCCAAACGGCCCTTCACGCAGCGCGCAGAGCAGCTGAAAGCGGCCGAATGCCTCAATCACCTGCTGGGGTTCCGCCTGCGCGGCGATCTGCTCAAGGTAGTCGCGATAGCCTGCTACGCTGGCATCCAGCAAATGCTGATACTCCTCGCTGCTGCTCAGCGTGAAGCGAGTGATATCGTTAAAATCGGCGTCGAACACTTTCTCCAGCTGGCGTACATCGCCAGCGTTGACCGCCAGCGCCAGCTGGCCGATACCGGACGAAGCGTCGAAGCGATAGCTTTTACGCAGCAGGCAAATACTGTCGCGCACGGCGGGCGCCTGGCGATCTTCTTTGCTTGCGATATCGCAGCCGGTAAGCCTCATCAGCATTTCCGCGCGCTGGCTGCTGTAGCCGGATTCCGCGCAGCGGCAGATATCCCCCAATACTGCGCCAGCCTCAACCGAGGCGAGCTGATCGCGATCGCCCAGAAAAATGACTCTGGCATGTGGCGGCAGCGCGGCGATCAGGTTGGCCATCATCGGCAGATCCACCATGGAGGCCTCATCCACGACCAGCAGATCCAGATGCAGCGGATTGCCCGCGTGATAGCGCATACGCTGGCTGCCCGGCACCGCACCGAGCAGACGATGCAGCGTGGTGGCTTCCGTAGGAAAACGCTGCTTTTCCGCCTCGCTTACTTCAAGCCGCTGCAGCGCCTTGCCCAGTGATTCGGTAAGCCGTGCGGCGGCCTTGCCGGTTGGCGCGGCCAGTCGGATGCGCAGCGAGCCGGAAGAGAGCTCCAGCAGCGTGGCGAGCAGTTTGGCTACCGTGGTGGTTTTCCCGGTGCCAGGCCCGCCGGAGATCACCGCGATTTGCCGCGTGATCGCCACTGCCGCCGCAATTTTCTGCCAGTTGTCAGGCTGCGCGCCGAAGTGTCTGTCGAGCGCGCTGCGCAGCCGCTGTTCGTCAAACTCTGAATGCGCCTCACGCACGATAAAGCGCGCCACCTCTCCTTCTGACTGCCACATACGGTGCAGGTAGAGTCGCTGCTGATGCAGCACCAGCGGCGTCGCGGTAGTGCCGTCGCCTACCGCCTGGGTGGTGGAGAGCAGATGATGCCAGTCCGGCTCGCCGACGGCCTGCCACAGCCGGGCGGCCAGCTCGGGATGGCGTCCGCCGAACAGCAGCGGCTCGCTGAGGTGCGTCAGCGGCAGGCAGACATGCCCTTCGCCCGCTTCGGCGCTGACGCAGGCGGCAGCCAGCATCAGCGCGGGATGATCGTCGCCCGCCACCATATGGGCGAACTGCACGTCCAGCGGACGCAGCAGCCGCGCTTCACAGGCGGAGAGCAGCAGTTGCGCTATAGCCATGGTTCCTCCTGAAGTTCTCCGGCAAACAGGGCGTCGAGCGAATGAACAAAAGCCGCTTCAGGACAGGTGCGAAAAATGCCGTTTTCACGCGCAGTACCGTCCACGCCACGCAAAAACAGATAGATAACGCCGCCGAAGTGGCGCTGATAGTCATAGTCCGCCAGACGATGGCGCAGATACCGATGCAGCGCCAGGGTATAGAGCTGGTATTGCAGATCGTAACGATGCGCGCGCATCGCTTCCGCCATCGCTTCCGGCGTGTAGTGTTCGCCCGACTCGCCCAGCCAGTTGGATTTGTAATCCAGCAGATAATATTTGCCCTGCCAGCAAAATACCAGATCGATAAAGCCTTTCAGCATTCCCTGCACCTGCTGGAAGTTCAGCGGCGGACAGCCAGCGGAGAGCGGATCGTAATGATGGGCCAGACGATCCAGCCTTTCCGCGCTGAGCATTTGCCTGATGGGCAGATAAAACTGCAGCTCGACCTGGCGACTCTCTGCCGGCAGCTGGCTCAGGCTGACGCCGGTTTCGTTCAGCGGCGTGGTCAGCACGTTCTCCAGCCACTGTTTTATTACCGGCAGCCAGGCCAGGTCGTGGCCCTGTCCGGCAAGCTGTTCGCTCAGCCAGGCTTCATCTACCGGCTGGGTAAAATCGAGGTTCTCGAACAGGCCGTGCAGAAAGGTGCCGGGCGCCGCGCCGCGCGGAAAAGTATGCGGCGTCAGCTGAGCGATCTGCTGGCTTTGCGCCTCGCCCGCCGCGTCCACGTCCAGCCGCGGCAGCAGCTCCAGCGTCGCAGAATGGCTATGCTGTTGCAGGCCGGAGTAACTGGTCACTCGCCACTCGTCCCGCAGCTTGCGGGCTATCGCCTTGCTGCTTAGCGCATGCAGAGCGTGCTGCTGCGGCTGCCAGGGTTCGCTTTCCGCCGCCTCTGCCAGCACGGTTTCCACCGCTTCGTTTTGCAGCTTCAGCAGCTGTTCGCGCAGCCCTGCGGCGTCGGCGGGCTCGCCCTGCTGTAGCAGCCATCCCAGCGCGCTGTGGTGCAGATCGCTGTTGCCCTCTTTCTTACGGTTGCCCTTAATCAGCGGCGCAACGCCCACGCTACAGTGATAAACAGAGCGCGTCAGCGCCACATAGAGCAGACGCAAATCTTCCGCCAGCCGCTCCTGCTCGGCCAGCTCGATGCTTTCCTCGTCGTCGCGCAGATCCAGCAGCGCCTGATAGCTTTGCCGATCGTGATAGATGCCCGTCGCCGCTTCACGGTAGTTAGCCACAAACGGCAGCCAGACCAGCGGGTATTGCAGCCCTTTCGACTTATGGATAGTGACGATCTGCACCAGATGCCGATCGCTTTCCAGCCGCAGCTGCTGGCTGGCCGACTGGCCGTTGGGCTGCGCCACTTCCTGCGCCAGCCAGCGCACCAGCGCGTGTTCGCTGTCGAGCGAGGCGGAAGCCTCCTGCAACAGCTCGCCCAGATGCAGCAGATCGGTCAGGCGCCGCTCGCCGTTTTCGGAAGCCAGCAGATTTTCCGCGATCTGTCGGTTGACCATCAGCTCGCGCAGCATTGGCAGGACGCCGCGCTTTAGCCAGCGCTGACGATAGCGATCGAACTCGTCCACCAGCGCATCCCATTTACGTTCGTCCTCGCTCAGCGCCTGCAGCGTCGGCGCATCCAGTCCGAAAATGCTGGTGGCGAGCGCGCTGCGCAGGATACGCTCCTGCTCCGGCGCCAGTACCGCCTGCAGCAGCCACAGCATTTCACGCGCTTCCTGAGTGGCGAATACGCTGTCGCGATTGGAAAGATAAACCGAAGGAATATTCAGGGCGTTAAGCGCCTCGCGCACCCGCGCCGCCTCGCTGCGGCTGCGCACCAGCACCGTCACGTCCGATGCCTGCACCGGTCGCAGCTCCTCGCCTTTGCCAATCAGCGCCGTGCCCTGCTGTCCCGCGCTCAGCCAGTGGCAGATATCGGCGGCGCACTGGCGCGCCATAAACTGCTGATACTCCGTTACGCCGACGCCTTCGCCCGGCTGTAGCCAGAAGCGCAGCGCAGGCTGCTCTTTGCCCGCGATACTAAAACTCAGCGCGGCGTTCGGCGCGGCCGGCTCCACGGTGATAAAGGGAATTTCACTGAACAGAAAGGGGTTCTGCAGGCGCGAAAAAAGCTGGTTAACGCTGTTGACCATATTCGGCGACGAACGCCAGTTGGTTTCCAGCGTATAGTGAGCGCTGACTTCTGCGCGCGCTTTCATATAGGTGAAAATATCCGCGCCGCGAAAGGCGTAGATAGCCTGTTTGGGATCGCCAATCAGCAGCAGCGCGTTGTCGGGCTGCTGGCCGTAGATGCCGCGAAAGATACGGTACTGCTGCGGATCGGTGTCCTGAAACTCATCGATCAGCGCCACCGGATAGCGCGTACGGATCGCCAGCGCCAGCGCTTCGCCGCCCGGCTGCCGCAGCGCGCTGTCAAGGCGACCCAACAGGTCGTCAAAGCCAAGCAGCGCGTTCTGACGCTTCTCTTTTTGCGTCGTCTGGCGGATCTCCTCCAGCGCGGTAGCGATCACCAGATCGCGCAGCGACAGCGGTTCGGCCAGAAAGCGGTCGATCTCAGCGAACAGCGCATGTTGCGGCGGTTCGCCTTTTTTGGTTTTTTCCTGCAGCACGCGCTGGCCGAAGCGCTCCAGCTCTTTCGGAAACAGGTAGTCCAGCGTCTCCGCCATGGCCCACTGATTGAGCTTGTCCAGCCAGTTAGGTAAGTGCTTGCTACTGTAGCTTCGCTTATCCACGCCGGACTGCGCGATCAGATCGTGCAGATTGCCGGCCGCCAGCCAGGCGGCTTTCAGCCGATCGATTTGCGCGATGATTTTGTCGTGGCGCTCGGCGAAGGTTTCCTGCAGATCCAACGGGTACTTCAGCGCCGGCGCTTCGCCGTTCAGCCACGGCTGCAGCGTGTTCAGCAGCTGCTCCGGCCCTTGCCACATCTGGGTCATTACGCGTGCTATCGGCAGCGGCAGCGGATAGCAGTAGCGCCGCCAGAAGTCGGCTGCGGCCTGGCGGCGCAGCGGAAACTCATCCTCGACCAGCTGCTGCTCGAACAACATGCCCGACTCAAAAGCGTTGAGGTTGAGCATGCGCTGGCAGAAGCCGTGAATGGTAAAGATACCGGCGTCGTCCATCTGACGCTCGGCAGCCAGCAGCTGCGCGGCCGCCTGCGACAGGTCGTCGATTTCCGTCAGCAGCTGCGCCAGCACGCCGTCGTTAGCGTAACCGCGCACGCAGGCGATACGCAGCCTGTGGATGTTTTCGCGAATACGGCCACGCAGTTCCGCCGTGGCCGCTTCGGTAAAGGTCACCACCAGGATCTCTTCGACGGAAAGCGGCCGTCCGAACGACGCTTCGCCGCCCAGACCCAGCAGCAGGCGAAGATAAAGCAGACCGATAGTAAAGGTTTTCCCCGTGCCCGCCGAGGCTTCTATCAGCCTTTCGCCTTTCAGCGGCAGCGTTAAGGGATTAAGACGCTCTACCTTCATTTATCGCTTTTTACCGGAAAAGATTGCTGCAGTTTCGAAAGTTCCTGCCAGTTGGTGAAACCCGCAGGCGCAGCGTAGTCAGCCTTGCCATGCTGGCTGCCGGAGATCTGCGACAGCAGCGTCATCCCTTGTGGTTTGATCACCGCATCGTGGAAAAACGCCGCCAGCTTCTCAGGCGTCAGCGCCTGAATGCGGGCAATCACTTTTTCCCGCGTGTCGAAGCTGTAGTTCTGACGGTTGAAATCTTTGCTGTAACGTCCGGCTTCCTCATCCAGCGTCTGCGGACGCTGTTTCAGCTCGTTGATCATCGCCGTCTGATACTGCGCGAAATCCTCTTTGCTCATTTCGCGCAGGCGTTTTTCCGCCGTTGGATAGAAGGCCTGGAAACGCTGCAGCAGATAAGCGGGCTGCTTCACGTTGCTCTGCAGCAGGAAGCCGATGCCCCACTGACGGCCAACCGGCATCTGGAAGGCAAACACCGCATAGCCCAGCTGCTCCTCGGTACGCAGCTGGTTATAGAACCACGGCTGCACGATCTGGCTGAGCATGGAGCTGCTGGCAATGCTGTCGTACTCCTCATAGCCCAGCGGCACATAGAGCGCGGCCAGCGCGGAATCGGTGCTGCTACCCGCTTTTTGCAGATTGGCCTGGGCGGGCTTATCCACCAGCAGATAATCGCTGTGCCAGTGGTTTACGCCTTCGCAGTTAAGCTGCGTTTTCAGCGAGGCCGCCAGCGCTTTAACGCTTTCCGGCGTCATATTGCCGACCACCATCAGCTCCGGCGTGGCTTTTTCCAGCAGCATGGCGCGATACGCTTTCAGATCGGCCAGCGTGATCTCCGCTACCAGCCTGCGGCGCTCGCTGCGTTGGGTGTAAGGCAGTCGCGACAGCATCTGCGCGGGCTGAATAGCCAGCTCAAACGCCTTGCCTTTTTCAGCGGCGTCCAGACGCTCCAGATACCAGGATTTCGCCTGATCCAGCTGCTGCTGCGTCGGCTGATAGCTGGCGTACTGTTTCAGCAGCGTCTGCATCAGCTCCGGCAGATGCTGGGTAAAGCCGCTGGCGTTAAAGGTCACGCCGTCGTTTTCGCTGGTGGAAAAGCTGATGCCGGCCACGGAAGCCTGCGAGTTCAGCTCATCCAGCGCCAGCCCGGCCAGGTAGTCGTTCATACCGAACAGCACCTGGTTTTTTGCCGTGCTCATCGCCTCTTTATTGCGCAGCGCCAGCGTGATATTGGCTTTAGGATCGTCGGCGTAAAAGCGGCTCGGCATATAGAACACGCGCAGATCGGGCTGATTGACCAGCGCCTGCGGGCGATCGAACTGCTGCGCCGGTTTAATCAGGGTGAAGTCATCCGGGATATAGGGATTGAGCACGGGCAGCGCCAGCGAAATTTTGTCGCTCTCCGCCTGCCAGGCCGCGAAGCGCTCCGGCGTGATGCGATCCACCTGATAAGGCGCTTCAACAAAATAGGCCATCTTGTTATGCGGCTCGTCAGGGCTGATAAACCAGATGCGTGCGTTCTGTGGCGTCATTCCGTCCAGACGCGCTTTGATAGCCTGAGGATCGTAGTCATCGGCAACATACGGCGCGACCAGCGTGTCGGCTACCGGCACACGCAGCATGGTGTCGACCAGCCATTCGATATAGTCCATATCGCGCGTAATCGAAGGATAGCGGAAGTCGAGATCCAGCACGCGCGCCATCTCATCAAAATAGCGCTTGTCGACGCCCTCGCCGCGCAGCTTGTTCAGATAGCTGAAGATGGCGGCGATCACCTGATCACGGTTCGCCTGGCCTTTATCGGTCAGCGAGACGGAGATAGAGAAAACGCCGCCGTTACGGTCGATAACCGGATCGGCGCCCGCGTTGATCGAGTCGGCCAGGCCATTGCTCTGCAGCCAGTCCGACAGCGTATTTTTGCTGCGGTTGCCGATCATATAGCCGATCAGCGTATCGGTTTTGCTGCGGAATTTATCGCTGTTGTTGTCGATGCGAAACTCAATCCGCACCTGCTTGCGCGGCTGAGCCGGCACGTAGTGAATGATGATACCTTTCTGCTGGTCGGTGACTACCGGCACGGTAATCGCTGGCACGGCGGCATCGCGGTTCTCCACCCGGCCAAAGGTCGCGGCGGCGATTTTTTGCAGCTCCGGCAGCGGCTTGTTGCTGTAGATCACCGCCTTCATCAGGTTGGCGGAGTAGTAACGCTGGTAAAAATCTTTCAGCGCATCATGCAGCTTGCTGTCCGGTTTGTCTTTCAGCGTCTCCAGATTACCGCCGGAGAAGAGCGAGCTGGGGTGGTCAGGATTCAGCGTCTCCGCGCCCACCTGCGCCATACGCAGCCCGTCGCGCGAGCGCGCCATCGTCAGCTCGGCGTTAACGGCGTGACGTTCGCGATCGGCATTGATCGGGTCCAGCAGCGGCTCGGCGATAGCGTCCGCCAGCCTGTCTACCGCCGGTTCCAGCGCGTCGTTTTCCACTTCAAGATAAAAAGCGGTGCGGTAAGAGGCCGTGCTGGCGTTATGACTGCCGCCGTGTTTTTTCAGAAACTCCGCCAGGTTATCCGGCTGCGGATAGCGCTTCGAACCCATCAGCAACATATGTTCCAGATAGTGCGCCAGGCCCTGCTGGTTGCGCGGATTGTCCAGCGAGCCGATCGGCAAGGTCAGCGCCGACAGCGATTTGGTCGCCTGCGAATCGGAAACCAGCAGCACCGTCATGCCGTTGTCGAGTTTGATCGCCTGATACTGACGCGGATCCTTCTCGCTCTTCAGGATTTTATCGGTTATCGGCTGCCAGCCAGACTGTGCCTGAGCCAGCGGGCCCCAGACGGAAAAAAGCAGGAACAGCGTGGTGAACCAGACTGCATAACGACGCATTCAAACTCCTCAACGATCTAACTTATCCGCGCACGGGCCGAAGCCGCCGCAGCTTACCCTCAATACTCCGCTACGCCCAAAGGCGGAACGAACGGAAACATAGCCGGATTTGGTTATAAAGTAACACTACAGGACATCTCACTTAATGTCATTCATCCGCAGCAGCGGCAGCAGCCAGGCTTCGGCCTGCTGCATGATTTGCTGCAGCGTGGCCTCGTCCAGCGTGCGGAACAGCCGTGCCAGGTAGGGGTCGCTGCCTTCGCCTTCCATCTGCATATTCCCCTGCCAGGCCTGCAGCAGCTTGTTGCGCGCTTTCGCCTGGGTCGCCTCGTCACGGGCGATCTCCGCTGTTTTGTCGTCGTAGCTGGCTTCCAGCCAGGCGCCGCCCGTTTTAGGCAGCAGCAGCAGCGGCGCGCACATGCCCTCTTTATAACCGGCGATATAGCGTTCCAGCCAGCCGCTGGCCTCGCTGGCGGAGAGCGGCGGGAACCACCAGCGGCTCTCTTTGCGGCCATACATGCGGCTGGCGCCGCTGCCGCCCAGCACGCAGTAGACCAGATGCTCCAGCCACAGCGTCAGGCCGTCGGTAAAGTTGAGATGACCAGGCCGCCAGCGCAACAGGCCGTCATCCTGCACGGCAGGCAGCCAGCCGCTAAGCTGAAGGCCGCCGACCTGCAGGTTGATCTCCCGGCTTACGGCCTCCATGCGCTGCTCGCGCACCACGCCGGCCAGGTCGGCCATATCCGCCAGCTGCTCCTGCCAGAAGAGCTCTCCCCAGGCGCCATACGGCAAATTGCCCGCCGCGCGATGGCGCTCGAAAAGCGGCTCGCCCGGTTCGCCCTCAATCAGCGTATTCAGCAGTTGGGTGTTGAGCTGGTAGCGGCTGAGGTTATCCAGGATAAAAGGTTCGGCGTCCGGCAGCTCCATATCTTCCGCGCTGAAGCTGACCCCCAGCCGCTGGCTGAAAAAGGCGCGTACCGGATGACGCCAGAAACGCAGCAGCTGATCGAAATTCAGCTCCGTTATGTTGGCGTCGGGCAGCGGCTGCATAAATGGCGGGTGCGGCACGCCGCTCGCTTTTGCCGCCGGTAGCCACTCCGCCGCATAGCTCTGGTAGCGCGCCTGAGGCAAAAAGTTTTCCGCCGCGAACGGCATTCGGCTGTGCAGATGGTGCAGATGCGCGACGACCCGCGCCGCGCTGGTGTCCACATCGCTTTGCCTGTCTTCCGGCAGACAGTAGCTCTGCCCGATATAGTCCACCAGTTCACTGACCAGCACCGAAGGAAAACGTTCTGAATTATCCTGAATGGTGCGGCCGATATAGCTGATATAGAGCTGCTGCTGGGCGGAGTTGATCGCTTCCAGAAACAGGTAGCGATCGTCATCGCGACGGCTGCGGTCGCCTTTTTTCGGCTGCTGGCTCATCAGATCGAAGCCCGGCGGCGGCAGCGTACGCGGATAGACGCCGTCGTTCATGCCCAGCAGGCAGACCACCTTAAAAGGAATAGAGCGCATCGGCATCAGCGTACAGAAGTTGATCGGCCCGGCCAGGAAGCGCTGGCTAATCCGCTCCTGATCCAGCGCTGAACGCAGCTCGTCGCGCAGCAGCGACACCGGGATCGCCTGCCCGTACTCCGCCTGAATGCCATAGCCGATTGCCTGCTGCCACTGCTCCTCTATCAGCGCCAGCGCCGCTTCCGCCTCGGCGTCGCCGGCGAAGAAGTCGCCAAGCAGCTCGCGGCACATCGGCAGCCACTCCTGCAGCGTTTTTGGCGCGCTCAGCCGCTCGCGCCAGCGACGCAGCTGCATCAGCAGCTCCGCCAGATGACCAACAAGCTCGGCGATTAGGCCGCTGGATTCGTCATAGGGCAGCACGCCCTGCCAGTGACCGATATCGCTGTGCATGGCGTAGCCCAGCAGCATTCGCGTCAGCCCGAATTGCCAGGTGTGCTGGCCGGTAGGCGGCAGATCCAGCTCGCGCACCGTGTCGTCGTCCAGCCCCCAGCGAATGCCGCACTCGCCGACCCAGTGCCGCAGCCGCCGCAGCCCTTCTTCATCGATGGCGAAACGGCTGGCTACCGCCGGCACTTCCAGCAGCGCCAGCACGCTTTCAGAGGTAAAGCGGCTGTCGGGCAGGCTTAGCAGCGAGATAAAGGCCTGCAAAGCAGGATGTGCCTGACTGGCGCGCCGGTCGGAGATGGCAAAAGGCAGCCAGCGTTCTGCGGGCGCATTGCCGAAAACCGCCTGAATAAAAGGCGTATAGGCATCGATATCCGCCACCATAACGATGATATCCCGTGGCGAAAGCTGCGGATCTTCCGCCATGATCGCCAGCAGCCTGTCCTGCAGCACTTCCACTTCGCGCTGCGGACTGTGGCAGAGGTGAAAAGTCACCGACTGGTCGTCCGGATCCAGTACCCGTTTGTCGCTGCTGGTTTCCCACTCTTCCCGCTGCAGCCCGATAACGGCGTTGTCTTCCAGCTCCAGCAGATCGCGCTGCAGCGTGTGCAGCAGCGTGGTCGGTTCGATATCGACAAAAGCGTCAATCTCGCGGCACTCCATTTGCGCCAGCAGAAACAGGTTGTCGCGTCCGAGCTTGCCCCAGGAAGCCAGCAGCGGATTGCTCAGCTGCTGCTCGCCCGCTTCGTTAAACAGGCTGGCGGCGTTTTCATCGCGAAACAGCGCGCTTTCACGCTGCTGGTTATAGCGTTCCCGACGGCGGCTTTGCAGCTTAGCCAGGAAGGCGTAATCCTGAATATCGCCCCAGTAGTGACGGCAGGGATTGGTAAACAGCAGATGAATATCGATATGTTTGCCGAGCGCCTGCAGCGCCTGCAGATAAACCGGCGGCAGCGCGGAGATGCCGCAGATAAAAACGCGATCGGGCAGGCCTGGCGGTCTGCTGTCGCTTTTTTCCAGCGTGGAGATAAACCGCGCGTACAGATTGGCGCGATGCCATTCGGAATGCCCCAGTTTACGGTTCCAGGCCACCAGCTCCGCCCACAGCGGCGCCTGCCACTGCTGCGCTTCGCCCAGCCCTTCTATCTGGTGCCCTTTTTCCCAACTGTTAAGCCATTCCGAGCGGAACACCAGATACTGGTCATAGAGATCGGCGATGCGCGAAGCCAGCTGAAACAGCTTGCGCCTGTCCTCGTCATCGGAAAGATAGTGTTTCAGCATGGCAAATTCGGGACGCGGCAGCAGATCGGGCAGTATGGTCATCAGCTTCCAGCTCATGCTGGCCTTGCTGAAGGCGCTCTCTTTTGGGATACCGGGCAATACGCGGACAAACATATCCCAGATAAAGGAAGCGGGCAGCGGAAACGCGATATTGGCGGCAATGCCGAACTGTTCAGCCAGCGACATCTGCAGCCATTGCGCCATACCGGGACTCTGCACCAGCACCACTTCCGACTGGAAGGGATCGCGCAGCGGCTGGTTTTCGATATGAAAAGCCGCCAGCGTTTTTAAAAGATCCAGCTGATTTGAGTGGTAAACGGTAAACATGCCTGCTCCTGAAACGGTGATGCGCTCTGCGTGCACACTCTACCCCGTCCGGAGGCCGTTGCAAATGCGGCTGTCAGACCGTTTACCCTTTATGTAGCCGATTATTTAAAAGTGTAGGCGACGCCTAACCTCAGGCGAAGCTGGCGCTCGCTGGTATAAGCGCTGCGACCGATATCAGCAAAGGTGACGTACGGACGCCATTCTCTGTTGGCGCCAAGCGTATAGTCAAACTGCAGCTCCTGTTCGTAATTATGTTTTTTGTTAGCGAACAAGATATCGTCGCCATGCATATAAATATATTTATAGGTGGTGGTTAAATCATTCCAGCGATAGCGCAGATAGGCATCGAAACGATTAACGGTTCTGTGTTTATCCAGGCTGCAGTTGCTGTGACCGGCTTCGTTACACTGACTGTCGTGCGCGTAGTCGCTCAATTCCAGCCTGTACATACCGCCTACAGCCCAACTGTCGTTAATTTTATACCAGGGCACAACGCCAAATTTCCACTCTGTTCTGACGGAACTAAACTCTGGCTGAATAAAAGGTGTAAAACTCCAGTCGCCATAGTAGACGTTTTTCAACAGCGTCATTTCAACCACGTTCAATACAATATCGTTGTAATATTTATCTTTAGGATCCGGGCCGCCCGTTTTAAATTTTGTTTCGACATTAAAAGCGTAGTCGTAAGGAAGGTTCGCGCCCAGCGCCAGCTTGTCATAATGGGTACGATCCCGCAGTCGATAGCCGTGTCGATAATCTACCGTGACATCCTTAACGGCATCGGCATAGACAGAAGGAAGACACGCTGCTGCCAGCGAGAGAGAAAGTAAAAGTTTGGTTGCTATTTTCATTTTATCTCATCCATGAAAGTTTATTAAAAGTTCCTGTAACCTGTTCCGTTTATTCCAATTTTCCGAATCAGAGACTTCCACTTTTTTATAAGGTGATAGCTACCTCCTGTAACGTTACCCGCAGACCAGAGACTGGATAAAATTTAAAGCTGACAAAATTTACACCAGCACAATAAAGCAAAACATTTCATGACAGTGGAAATTAATGGATGCGCAGAAGGTAAACCTTCGCTATTTTGCCAGCCTCTTTTTTTTATGGCAGCCAAAAAAAGATTTCTGGCTGTTAGCTCTCATAAAAAATAATCGGTTGGCCAAATATTCTCTTTTGCGGAATGGGCCAGTGAGCACGGCTACACCTCTGGCTCTGTGCAACGGCGCGCGACCGTACCAAAAGTGGCGACATTTATTCCGCTGTTTCCGCCTGCTGCGTCCGCTCCTCGCTTTTACAATGCAGCTGCGACAGCGCCGCTCTGGCGCCAACAGGGCTGACAACGCTGGCGGTCAACAGCGCGCAGCCGCCCGCTTCGCTTTGCTGCTCCAGCGATGTCCGCCAGCCCGGCGCCTGATAGCCTTCAAAACGCTGCCGCGCCAGCCTGAAGGCCTCGCGCTGCTGCAGCTGCAGCTGAAAGCTTCTGCCCAGCGCCAGCTGGTACTGTACCAGCGCCAGCGAGCTGATACTGAACAGCAGTAGCGCCACCAGCGTTTCCGGCAGGCTGAAGCCTCCGTCAGCTGTCCGGCACACACTCTTCTTCTTTCGCCAGCGGACAAAAATCCAGCCAGCCGTGCGGCTGTGGCCGTAAACTGCCGTTCTGCTCATCGCGCGTCACCCATTGATAAAAAGCTACGGTGTCGCTGCCGCTGTCGCCGCGCAGCAGCGCCTCATCCTGGCTTATGGTTTTTAAACAGGCCCGCCACTCACCGTGATCCTGCGCCGTCCGGCACTGCCACAGGTTAGCCGCCGTCCATGTTTCCGTTCTACCCCACGCCAGCCCGGAAGCGGCCAGACTCGCCTGGCGCAGCCAGAGCCGCTCGTCCGCCACCAGGCTCAATGACGCGTCCAGCTGCTGGCGCGTGGCGTTGAGCAGCGCGGCCGACATCAGCAGCAGCAGGATGACCATCAGCAGCGCGCCGTTTCCCTGCTGCGTCTTCACAGGTTTTCCGCCGTCACCCAGCGTTCAAGGGTCACCGGCAGCTGGGGAAAACGTCGGGCATAGCCGCTGAGCCGCAGGCGTACCTGCCGATCCTGCTTCAGGATGCGGAAATCGTCGATCTTCAGGCTGGCCGGATCGTTCATCTTCTCCCATCCTCCGCCGTCGCAGTTCTCCACGCCGCGCTGCCCTTCCAGATTGCCGTCGCGCAGCCGGTAGCCGTAATAGTCGCTGTTTTCACTGCCTGGCCCTTCCCATTTGCCGTTGCTGTTTTCATCCCAGCGCACCAGCAGGCACTCCTCTGCGATTTTCAGCCCTTGTCCCTGACAGGCGCCATGACAGTAACCGGCGCGCCGCACGCTTTTCTCCAGCGTGCCCATCATCAGCTGCAGTTCCTCCTGCAGTTGAAAAGTCAGCAGAATACGCAGATTGTTGGACTGCAGCAGCGGCAGAAATCTTGCGGCGCCCAGCATCAGCACGCCGCTAATCGCCAGCGCAACCAGCATTTCCGGCAGCGTAAAGCCCGCGCGCGTCACAGGCAGCTCTCCTGACAGATACGCACTCTGGCCCGCGAAGACAAAATAATATGCCGTTCGCCCGCTTCCCCGACGATCACGATGCGGCCCGGTTTGGCGACGTTACGGCGACCATAGAACCCCATGCCTTCCGTTAGCGAAACCAGTTTAATTTCCGGCCAGGGCGCAATCAGCGTTCTGCGCTGGCGTCCACGACAGGGCGGCTCAGTCGGCGTACCGCCCAGACACCAGACAGCGCCACCGGTTTTCCACAGCAATGCCTGCCGGTTATGCCAGTTTGCTTCACCGCGTAGCCGCAGTAAAAAATGCTGGATCTGCCGCGCGCTGGCGTTCAGCCGCTGGGTTTGCTGCCACTGTCGCCAGCCTTCGACGGCGCCGACCGTCAGCAGGCTGGCGATGGTCATCACCACGATCAGCTCTATCAGGGTAAAACCTTTTCTGTTCATGCCGTCTATTGTGCCGCTGACGACAAAGGGCGCCAGCGCTAAAAAAGCAGGATGCGAGTCGCTTTCCAAAGAATGACGCGCTGAAATGTTTACGGAAATTATTCTGCGTACAGGCTCGCAAAAATGGCTTTTTGCCAGTGAGCTGAGAGGAAGGGATTGCGCGAGAGGATAGTGCTGAAGCGGATTGCAGATAAAAAAGGGAGCGAAAATTCGCTCCCTTTTTCTGTCAGATAGCGACCGGCGCTTTAATGGCCGGATGCGGATCGTAACCTTCGATTTCAAAATCCTCGAAGCGATAGTCGAACAGCGAAGCTGGCTTGCGTTTTATCACCAGTTTCGGCATCGCGCGCGGCTCGCGGGTCAGCTGCAGCCTGGTTTGCTCCAGATGGTTGCTGTACAGATGCGTATCGCCGCCCGTCCAGACAAAATCGCCAGGTTCCAGATCGCACTGCTGCGCCACCATATGCACCAGCAGCGCATAGCTGGCGATATTAAACGGCAGGCCGAGAAAAACATCGCAGGAGCGCTGATAAAGCTGGCAGGAGAGCTTGCCGTCCGCCACATAGAACTGGAAGAAAGCGTGGCAAGGCGCCAGCGCCATCTGATCAAGCTCGCCCACGTTCCACGCGGAAACAATAATGCGCCGCGAATCCGGATCGCTTTTCAGCTGCTGCATGACTTTCGCCAGCTGGTCGATCTGCTGGCCGTCCGGCGCGCCCCAGCTACGCCACTGTTTGCCGTAAACCGGGCCGAGATCGCCGTTTTCGTCGGCCCATTCGTCCCAAATCGTGACTTTGTTTTCTTTCAGATAAGCGATATTGGTGTCGCCGTTCAGAAACCACAGCAGCTCATGAATAATGGAGCGCAAATGGCACTTCTTGGTGGTAACCAGCGGAAAACCTTCCTGCAGATTGAAACGCATCTGATGACCAAAAATCGACAGCGTACCGGTGCCGGTACGATCGTTTTTCGGCGTGCCTTCGCTGAGCACTTTCTGCATTAATTCCAGATACTGTTTCATTTTTCCTCACGTACGTGTTGCACAGCACGGCGGCGGTAAGCCCAAATCATCATGATCGCGCCGGCGATAATCATCGGCGTCGAAAGGATTTGTCCCATGCTGATAAAATTGTCGAACAGGCCCAGCTGGGCGTCCGGCTGACGAAAATACTCCACGATAAAGCGGAAGGTGCCATAGCCAATCAGGAACAGGCCTGAAACCGCGCCCATCGGACGGTTTTTACGGATAAAGATATTCAGGATGATAAACAGCACCACGCCTTCCAGCAGCAGCTCATAAAGCTGGGAAGGATGACGCGGCAGCACGCCGTAAGTCGCCAGCAGCGATTGCCATTCAGGATGGGTAGCGGCCAGCGCTACGTCTTCGCCGCGCGAGCCGGGGAACAGCATCGCCCACGGCAGATCCGGCGCCACACGGCCCCAAAGCTCGCCGTTGATAAAGTTGCCCAGGCGACCTGCGCCCAGCCCAAAAGGGATCAGCGGCGCGATAAAATCCGACACCTGGAAAAAATTGCGTTTGGTGCGGCGAGCGAACCACAGCATCACGCAGATCACGCCAATCAGGCCGCCGTGGAACGACATGCCGCCATCCCAGACTTTAAACAGGTAGAGCGGGTTATCAAGGAACAGCGGCAAATTGTAGAAGAATACATAGCCGATGCGGCCGCCAAGAAACACGCCGAGGAAGCCCGCATAAAGCAGGTTTTCGACCTCTTCTTTTTTCCAGCCGCTGCCTGGCTGATTGGCGCGACGCACCGCGAGCCACATCGCAAAAACAAAACCGACCAGATACATCAGGCCGTACCAGTGCAGGGCGATTGGCCCAACGGAGAAAATTACCGGATCGAATTGAGGGAAAGCCAGATAGCCGTTAGTCATCTTTCACCATTGTTAATAGTCCCTGATTTCAGGTGACGGAATGATAAACCAGCGCGCGTGCGGCGCGGCACAGAGGCGCGCATCATAGCACAGGCCGCGCTGAGGCGGCCCGTTGCAACTGTAAACATTGATAAGCTGGCTAGCGGCCGCCGCGGATCAGCCCGCCCAGCCCGCGCCTTTCCATAAAGGCGGCGACCAGATGGCGCACTTCACCGGCCTGCTCTGCCTGTAGCCCCGCTTCCGCCAGCTTCTGCGCCTCTTCGTAATCGATATGATGCAGCAGGTATTTTACCCTGGCGACGTTGCGGCCGTTCATGCTCAGATGATGATAGCCCAGCCCTACCAGCAGGGCGACGCAGCTGGAATCGCCCGCCATCTCGCCACACAGGCAGAGTTCGATATTCGCTCGCTTCGCCTCTTCCGCAATGGCTTTCAGCGCGCGTAGCATCGCAGGATGCAGACTGTCGTAAAGGTTGGCGACGCGCGTATTGTTGCGATCGACCGCCAGCAGATACTGGGTCAGATCGTTGGTACCGACCGAGATAAAATCGACCCGCTTCGCCAGATGCCCGATCAGGAAGATCATGGAAGGCACTTCGATCATCACGCCGACGCGCGGTCGCGGAATCGGATAGCCCAGCATCTCTTCCACTTCTTTACCGGCGCGTTCAATCAGCCTGAGCGCCTCGTCGATTTCATCAATACTGGTGATCATCGGCAGCAGGATACTGAGATTGTCGCTGGCGACGTTGGCGCGCAGCATGGCGCGCACCTGAACCAGGAAGATCTCTGGCTGATCGAGCGTCAGGCGAATGCCGCGCCAGCCCAGGCAAGGGTTTTCCTCGCTGATCGGCATATAGGGCAGCTGTTTATCGGCGCCGACATCCAGCGTACGCAGCGTGACCGGCTTTTCCAGAAAGAGCTGCAGCATGCCCTGATACTGCGCGACCTGCTCCTCTTCCGAAGGAAAACCGTTCTGCAACATAAAAGGAATTTCCGTGCGGTAAAGCCCGACGCCGTCCACACGGCTGCCCTGCGCCTGCTCATGCTCCGCGCTTAGTCCGGCATTGAGCATGACCTTTATCGGCTCGCCGGACTTCAGCGCCGCCGGACGCTCCACCACGTCTTCCGCCAGCTTGCTCAGCTCGTTTTCTTCGCTGATCAGCCGCTGATATTCCTGCACCAGGACGGGTTCCGGATCGACCAGCAGCTCGCCGCGATAGCCATCCACAATCAGCAGCCTGCCGTTGAGCGCCTCGGGCTGGATATCCGCGCCCATCACCGTCGGGATGCCCATCGCGCGCACCATGATCGCCGCGTGTGAGTTGGCCGCGCCGTCTCTGACCACCACGCCCGCCAGACGATCGTGCGGCAGCTCGGCCAGCGTCGTCGCCGTCAGTTCGTCAGCCACCAGCACAAAACGTTCAGGCCAGGTGTTGGTACCCTGCATGGTGTCGTCAAGATGAAAGAGCAGCCGCTGTCCAAGCGCTCGCAGATCGCCTGCCCTTTCGCGCAGATAGCTGTCCTGCAGGCTGGCAAACTGCGCGGCGAATTTTTCGATGACTTTTTTAACCGCCCATTCCGCCACCGAACCGCTGTCGATCTCCGCGTAGAGATCTTTTTTCAGCCGATTATCGCTGAGAAGATGCGAATAGAGATCGAAGATAGCGGCGCTTTCTTTATGCACGCTGGAGGTGAAACGTTTGCTGTAGCGACGAAACTCGCCGGACGCCTCATCCATCGCCAGCGACAGCCTTTCGCGCTCGCGCACCGCATCCAGCGTCGAAGCCGCCGAAACGGTATCCAGCGAAGGCTGATTGCTTTCCACCCAGCCTGCCGCCACCGCCACGCCCGGCGCGGCGGCCAGCGCGCGAACGCGGGTTTGTCGATACTGGCCGAACAGCGCGTTAAGCTGCGACTGCGAAAGAATGGTGGCCATTTGGGTGGCCAGCGTCACCAGGAAGGATTCTTCGCTTTCGTCAAACTGACGATGTTCACGCTGTTGCACCACCAGCACGCCCAGCAGCTGGCGACGGCTGATTACCGGCACGCCGAGGAAAGAGCGAAAGCGCTCTTCTTTTACGGAAGGAATATATTTAAAGCTGGGATGGCTCTGCGCGTCCGCGAGGTTGATAGGTTCAGCCAGGCGCCCGACCAGCCCGACGATGCCTTCGTCGAAGGCCAGCGCGACGGTGCGGCCGCGCGGTTTTTTCAGACCGCGCGTCGCCATCAGGTAATAGCAGCGCCGATCGTGGTCGGCCAGATAGACCGAACAGACTTCGGTGTCCATCGCCAGACAGATTTCGCTGACCAGAATATCGAGCGCCTCGGTCAGCCGAGGCGCTCCTGCTACTTTCTCCACTATCTCGCGCAGCTGTGTAAGCATAATCTGAGCGGCTTACCCTCTCTTCCGTCGATAAGGCGTATTTCGCGGTACGGCATTCTCCTGCTGCGGCATCACTACGCCAGCGAATTCTTTCATCACCCGACGATAGACGTCGCGTTTGAAAGAAACCACCTGGCGCACCGGATACCAAAAGCTGACCCAGCGCCAGCCGTCGAACTCCGGCGTGCTGCTGGTTTGCATGTTGATATCCGCGTCATTGCACAAAAGTTGCAGAAGAAACCACTTCTGTTTCTGGCCGATACAAACCGGCTTTGTGTCCCAACGCACCAAACGTTTTGGCAACTTATAGCGTAACCAGTTTCGGGTAGAGGCAAGGATGCGCACATCTTTACGATGCAAACCGACTTCCTCAAAGAGTTCTCGATACATCGCCTGTTCTGCCGTTTCGCCAGGATTGATGCCTCCCTGAGGAAACTGCCAGGAGTGCTGGCCATACCTTCTGGCCCACAACACTTGTCCCTGCCTGTTACAAATTACGATACCAACATTCGGGCGGTAGCCATCATCATCGATCACTGGACTACCTCAAACTAAAACCTGGATAGCCTGATTGTTTCATACTCCTTACAGGCGGTAAACCACTGCTTTTGGGCCGCCGTGAGCGGCAAACGCGGGATAACTTGCGTAAATTCACGAAGTTATAAACAGAAAGCGCCGCTTTTGCCCGATCTTATTCACCTTTTCTGTGGATATCTTTGTGCAGAACTCTCTTAACCTTTGGGGAAAACTTTCGATCGGGATCGCATAAGCGCGGCAAGCCATATACTTAACTCATTATATTAGCTGGGTTTTATACGTTTAACCTGTCATTAATTCCACCTTCCGCCCTGTTGTTATGTTGCGCAGGCTGGCAAGTGGCGAAAGATCGAACACCGACTTTTTTATCCACAGGATGTGCCGTTATCCTAAGCAAAAAATGGTGAAAAAGGGACAAAAGCGCGGCGTCAAGCCTGTAAATGGAAACAGTATTATTGTAAAACCCAACTTATCCCATTTTTCTGTGGATAACTACGTGTAAGATCCTGTTCATTGTCGGTGCGCAGACGGGCATAACCTTTTTTTTCACTGGCATCAGCCAATGCGGCAAGGATAAAAAGATGCGATTTATCATGCTATTATTCCGCTCTTCCATGGTTATCAACTCGCGCTGTTAACCGCGCCGATAGGCTGTTCATTTTTTAATCAACCCTGGAGAGCCGACGATGGCAGACCTTTTTTCTCCGGTTCCGCCGCCGGAAAACGAAACCGTTTTACTTGAGCGTGCGCATCAGTTGGCAGGCTACACGCTGGGCGAACTGGCGCTACGCGCAGGGCTGGCTATTCCACGCGACCTGCGCCGTGATAAGGGTTGGGTGGGTATGTTGCTGGAGCGCTATCTGGGCGCCAGCGCAGGCAGCAAGCCCGAGCAGGATTTCGCCGAGATCGGCGTGGAGCTGAAAACCATTCCCGTCGATGCTCTGGGCCGTCCGCTGGAAACCACGTTTGTTTGCGTGGCGCCGCTAACCGGCAATAGCGGTCTGGTGTGGGAAACCAGCCACGTGCGCCATAAGCTGGCCAGAGTGCTGTGGATGCCGGTGGAAGGGGATCGCGCTATTCCGCTGGCCGAACGTCGCGTCGGCGCGCCGTTGCTCTGGAGCCCAAATCAGGAAGAGGAGTCGCTGCTGCGGCGCGACTGGGAAGAACTGATGGATATGATCGTGCTGGGCCAGGTGGAACGGATTACGGCTCGCCACGGCGAGGTACTGCAAATCCGCCCGAAAGCAGCCAACAGCAGAGCGCTGACGGAAGGCATCGGCGAAAACGGCCAGCCGGTGATGACTTTGCCAAGAGGCTTTTATCTGAAGAAAACCTTTACCGCACCACTGCTTGCCCGCCATTTTTTGCTGTAAAGCCTTAGCTCGGCGGCAGCCAGATGAGTATACTCTTCGTTTACCTTTCGTTTAGGATGCGACCTCTGTATGTTTGACTGGCTTGCCGATCCCAACGCCTGGCTGGCGCTGGGCACGTTGACGATTCTGGAAATCGTCCTGGGTATTGATAATATTATTTTCCTCTCTCTGGTAGTGGCTAAGCTCCCCAAACAGCAGCAAAACGCCGCGCGCCGCATAGGCCTGGCGGGCGCAATGCTGATGCGGCTCGGCCTGCTGGCTTCCATCGCGTGGGTGATCCGTCTGACCACGCCGCTGTTTACCTTAATGGATCACGCCTTCTCAGCCCGCGATCTTATTCTGCTGTTTGGCGGACTGTTTTTGCTATGGAAATCCAGCATGGAGATTCATGAAACCATCGAAGGCGGTGAAGAAACGCACAGCAGCAACGTGCACTCTTTTGTCGGCGCGATTGTGCAAATTATGCTGCTGGATATCATTTTTAGCCTGGATTCGGTGATTACCGCCGTCGGCCTGTCCGATCACCTGATTATTATGATGGCAGCAGTAGTTATCGCTGTCGGCGTGATGATGTTTGCTGCCCGCGCTATCGGCGAATTTGTCGAACGTCACCCTTCAGTAAAGATGCTGGCGCTGACTTTCCTTATTCTGGTGGGGTTCACGCTGATGCTGGAAAGCTTCAATATTCATGTGCCAAAAGGCTATATCTATTTCGCGATGTTTTTCTCTATGTCAGTGGAATGCCTTAACCTGCTGCGCAGCAGAAAGCATCACGCCTGATAAAAGCTGGCCGACGATATCGGCCAGTTTCTCCTGCCGCTTTTACGATCGAAGTCAATAGTTTGCCGTGCTGCACCTTTCTTTTCGGAGTTATGCGGTTAACGCTTTCCGTAAAATGCGCTAATACTGGGAGCAGGCAAATTCCAGGTAAAGGGAGCGAAGTATGAAGTTGATGTCAGGCGCGGCCGTATTGATGCTGGCCACGCTGCTGGGCGGCTGTAGCAGCGATTACGTGATGGCGACCAAAGAGGGCAAGATGATCATGACCCAGGGTAAACCGGAGATCGATCCCGACACCGGCCTGGTGAAATACAATGACCGCTCCGGTCACGAGCTGCAGATTAACGGCGATGAGGTTTCATCGATTGTCGAACGCTAAAACCGCCTGAGCCACCTGAGTTATCCGCCGGGTGGCTTCCCACCGCACTTACCGATAAATCCGCTCTTCCCCCTGCTGCGCCCGGCGGTTATAGTCAAAAGCCGGATCTGGCGTCTGCTTCAGCGCGTCAGGCTGGTCTTTTAATAATGAAAAAGGAAGCCGGCAAATGCACTATCATCGTATCCCCCACAGCACGCTGGAGATCAGCAGCCTGGGTTTAGGCACCATGACGTTTGGCGAGCAGAACAGCGAAGCCGATGCTCATGCGCAGCTCGATCTGGCGATTCGCTCCGGCATTAACCTGATTGATACCGCAGAAATGTATCCGGTGCCGCCGCGCCCGGAGACCCAGGGTTTAACCGAAACTTATATCGGCAGCTGGCTGAAATCCCGCGGCAATCGCGAAAAAATCGTGCTGGCTTCCAAAGTTGCCGGGCCAGTACGCGGCGCGGACGCTTCCATCCGTCCGGGCCAGGCGTTGGACCGTAAAAATATTCGTCAGGCGCTGGATGCCAGCCTGAAACGCCTGAACACCGATTATCTGGATCTCTATCAGCTGCACTGGCCGCAGCGGCAGACTAACTATTTTGGCCGCCTGAACTATGAGTATGCGGAAGATACGTCCACGGTCACGCTGCTGGAGACGCTGGAAGCGCTAAACGAACAGGTTCGCGCGGGCAAAATCCGCTATATCGGCGTGTCGAACGAAACGCCCTGGGGCGTTATGCGCTATCTGCAGCTGGCGGAAAAACATGAGCTGCCACGCATCGTCTCTATCCAGAATCCCTATAGCCTGCTGAACCGCAGCTTTGAAGTCGGCCTGGCGGAGATTAGCCAGCATGAAGGCGTGGAGCTATTGGCCTACTCCTGCCTGGCTTTCGGTACGCTGAGCGGCAAATACCTGAACGGCGCGAAGCCCGCAGGCGCGCGCAATACGCTGTTCAGCCGCTTTACCCGCTACAGCGGCGAGCAGGCTCAGCTGGCGATTGCCGAATATGTCGCGCTGGCGAAAAAACATGGGCTTGATCCTTCACAAATGGCGCTGGCTTTTGTCCGTCAACAGCCTTTCGTCGCCAGCACGCTGCTGGGCGCAACCACGCTGGAGCAGCTACAGATTAATATCGACAGCTATAACCTGACGCTGGATGAAGAAGTGATGCAGGCGCTGGAAGCGATTCATCGCCGCTATACTTTCCCGGCGCCTTAATTGTTTGCTCTGCTAACGATCTGAAATTCAAAAAATAAAAAGGGCGGATTCATTCCGCCCTTTTTTCTGCGCCAGGGAAAGTTTACCCTGCGCGCTTTCCGCTACGCTTTTGCGCCAGCTGCCAGCCCCAGAGCACGGCAATCGCCAGCGCAAACAGCGCGCCGAAGCCTACGCCTGTTGCTACCGGTGGCGCGCCCAGCTTCACCGCCAGCGAATAGAGCCCCAGCATCAGCAGCATCGCGCCGTTTTCGCCCAGGTTCTGCACCGCGATAGCGTTGCCCGCGCCGACGCTCTCTTTGCCACGCATCTGCAGCAGCGCGTTCAGCGGCACCACAAAGAAGCCGCCCAGCATCCCAATGACGATCAGCAAACCGTAAGCGCCTGCGGCCGTATGCTGCAAGGCGAAGCAGACCACGGCTACACCAATCAGCACGCCCGCCGGCATACATCTGCCGACCGTTTTCAGGGTTACCAGTTTAGCCGCCGCGCCTGCGCCAAATACAATACCAATGGCGACCATCGCGTTCAGCAACGTGGGCGTTTTGTTGTCTGTTATCCCTAATGCGACCGGCACCCAAAGCACCAGCAGGAAACGCAGCGTCACGCCAGCGCCCCAGAACAGGCTGGTGCCCACCAGGGAAAAACGCGTTTCGCCGTCGCGCCACAGCTCGCGGCAGGCGCGGAAAAAGCTGCGTGACATATGTAGCGGATGCCAGCTTTGCCCCGCTCTCGCCGCCGCCAGTTTTGGGATCAGCACGTTGGCCGCAACGGCAAGTCCGTAAGCTAACACGCACGCGACAAGCGCGCCGGTAAGGTTCCAGTCGGCCAGCACGCCGCCGGCGATTGAGCCCAGCAAAATCGCCGCGATAGTGGATGACTCCATCAGACCATTGGCCTTGACCAGGGTTTCGCCTCCGGTGATTTCGCCCAGGATGCCGTATTTGGCAGGCGAATAGGCCGCCGCGCCGATCCCCACCAGCGCATAGCCGATAAAGGGATTAAAGCCGAAGCAGATAGTTAACGCGCCCAGCAGCTTGAGGCCGTTGGCGAACATCATTACGCGTCCTTTGGCGAAGCTGTCCGCCAGCTGACCGACAAAAGGCGCCAGAATGATATAGGTGGCGACAAAGACCATCTGTAACACCGGCTGGCTCCAGTCCGGGTAGACCTGCTGCTTAAGCACCGCCAGCGTAGCGAACAGCAGCGCATTATCGCCAAACGCCGATAAAAACTGCGCGGCGATGACCGCGAGCATAGCGCGCGAAAGCAGCTTTTCACCACCTGTTGAATTATGCATTTTCCGACTGTTTCTCCGGCTGTTCCGCCATGCTTTTCAGCGTTACGAAATCGGGTTTACCGCTGCCCAGCAGCGGCAGCTGCTTAAGAACGCGAATATCGCGCGGTACCGCCAGCTCCGGCGCGCCCAGCTCGCGCGCTGCCTGCTGCAGACGATCGCGGGTTAACTCGCCGTCAGTGGTAAAGAGTACCAGCGCCTCGCCACGATTGCCGTCCGGCTTGATTGATGCGGCATGCTGCTTATCCTCCGAGGCTTTCAGCGCTATCTGCTCTACCGTTTCCAGCGAAACCATCTCGCCGGCAATTTTGGCAAAGCGTTTCGCGCGCCCCTGGATCTGACAGAAACCGTGCTCGTCAAAGCTGACGATATCGCCGGTATCGTACCAGCCCGCTTCCATCTGCCCTTCGCCGTTATCCGCCTGCGGCGCTTCCAGCACGCCTGGCTTTTCGACTCTGAGGTAGCCTTTCATGATGTTAGGCCCGCGCAACTGCAGTAGCCCGCCCTGCTCAATGCCCGGTACGGAGATTAATCGGGAATCCATACCCGGCAGAATACGACCGACGGTATGATTTTTTGCCGCCATCGGCACGTTGATGGCGACCACGGGCGCGCACTCCGTTACGCCATAGCCTTCCAGAATACGAATGCCGAACTTATCCAGCCAGGTCTGACGCGTACCTTCCTGTAATTTTTCAGCGCCCGCCACCACATAGCGCAGCCGCGCAAAATCATACGGATTGGCAAAGCGCGCATAATTGCCCAAAAAGGTCGAAGTCCCGAACAGCACCGTACAGTTTCGGTCATATACCAGCTCGGGAACGATGCGGTAATGCAGCGGGCTGGGATAAAGGAAGACCTGTGCGCCAGTCATCAAAGGCGTAAACAGCCCGACCGTCAGGCCAAACGCGTGAAACAGCGGCAGCGCGGACATAAATTTGTCGCGCGGCGTAAAGTCGGCAACCGTGCGGATCTGCTCAACGTTCGCCAGCAGGCTTTTATGCGAATGCACCACGCCTTTGGGATTGCCTTCCGAACCGGACGTAAAGAGCACCATTGCCGCATCTTCCGGCTGCTGCTTTACCTCAGCAAGCCGCGGCAGCAGCAGATGCCCCAGGATCCAGAGCTTATCCTGAGTAGTAACGGTGTCTTTTAAATCTTCCAGGAAAACCCATTTTACCTGCGTAAGCTGTTCAGGCAGATGCCAGAGCTTGCCCTTGTCCAGAAACTGACGGGAAGTGAAAACCGTTTTCACCTCTGCCGCTTGCAGCGCGCTGCCGACGCCTTTAACGCCCGCAGTGTAGTTCAACATGGCGGGCACGCGACCACGCATGGAGGCGCCCAGAATCGCGGCGGCGGCAACCGTCGCGTTCGGTAACAGCAAGCCGATATATTCACCCGGCGCCGTGTAGCGTTCCAGGATTCGACCAACGCCCAGCGTTTTTTTCAACAATCCCGTGTAGCTGTCTGGCTGAAAATTGACGTCCTCAATGCAGGGTTTGAAGTAGCCATAGCGCATGCGGGCGGCCAGAAACGCCTGATAAAGCGTCTCGCGCGGACGCACCGCCATCCGCGCTTCCATCATAATATGATGCAGATGCTCGCCCGCCAGCTTACGGCGTTCCCGTGCGGTTTTCGCCTCAGGCATAGGGATAGAAGTGGCAGGCAGCACGGTCAGAGTGATACGCGGAAACAGGCGGCGTTTAAACACGCCAGCCAGACGACCAAACGGCGAAAACTCCGCGCCTTCAATACGTATCGGCACCACGGTAGCCTGCGATTTCGCCGCCACGAAACCGGCGCCGTCGTAGATTTTCATCAGCGATCCGGTAACGGTAATTCGCCCTTCGGGGAAAATCACTACGGGGCGACCCTGGCTCACTGTTTTTACCAGATGCTTGATTGAAAGCGGTTTAGTGGGATCGAGCGGCACAAAATCGACCAGCGAACGCACCCAGCGCATATACCACTGCTCGCTGACAGAGGAGTAAACCGCGAAAACCGGCTTTACGGGCAGAAAGAGCGCCAGCAGCATTCCGTCCAGAAAAGACATATGGTTAGGAACAATCAGCACTTTTTGTTGATGCAGCGGGGCGAGCTCACCATTCAGACGAGTGCGATAAAGTAGCCCAACCAGCCAGCGAAAAAACGAAAGCAACATGCCATCTCCTTAGCAAATAAATTTGCCTGTAACGATGCAGGATATGGCGGCGCAAGACAATGGCAGAGAGTGAAAATCAGGACGTGTTGGATCAATTTCTGCGCGGATTCTACAGCGTTGCAGAGAAAGATGCGGCCCGGCTCGATAAATGAGCATTTGCTGTCGCCAGGCAACCTCAGAAAGGCATTCGCTACTTCAGACGAAACAGAAGGAGGGTACATCCTTAAAAGAGATGATTACTGGAAATAAAATTATGAACACTTCATTAACTGAGAAATAAGCATTGGCGGATCGGCAATTTTAAATGAACTTGGGTCCACGTAGAAATTGGCATTCGATTAAAAGGAACGTGTTAAAACAGAAGGTAAAATCCCGCTGTATAAACGGGACTTCACTATAATGCAGAGATTCTTTTGAGAGCCTGACACTCTGTTATGCTGTAAAAATTAACGTACAAAAACCTTATTTATTCTTTTTGAGAAGATAAAATAAGGTACCCATATAACACAGCTTATTAAGCTTCTTCCCATTGCCTTTACACCACTATCATCAAGCTTAAAATCAAATAATATAGCCGGGAACCAGGTGCAGTAAAAAGTAAACCCCAACCCCAGAAGATAATAAGCAATCATGATATACCGGGTACGCTTTAACTTTTTGAAGAAGCACCAGCATGCTGTTAGCGTTATCGCAACCTGTACTATAATAGCAATAATAATCCCTATGCCATAGGTGTTGATCTGACCTGTCTGTTGATGGATTTGCGCAAGCATTTTTATCAAGTAAAAGCAGGTATATAGCAGGACAGGCAGACCTAATATCAAGCCTAAAGCTGGCAAGTATAAAAGCCCGTTGATTTTGCTTTGCTCTGTCTGCTCACAACTATCACAAATCCCCGACTCTTTATTTCCTTCCACTTTGGAACATTTAAGACACAACATTTTAACTTCCCTTTTAGGTTAAGATTTGAAAATATACAAACAGCGCAGACTACACAGGTTACTATCGGCACCGGCATCCAATATATTATTTTTTTAAGAAAATTCTTCAACTGGCGTCCATAACCTGTTTGATTACCTTTGCCTGATTATATGCTCAGCCGCATTCTTCCTGGCCTATGCTCCGATTACTTCAACCGCCTTGCTGTCTCTGGAAACGCCGCTCGCCAGACCTGCTACCAGTGCCGCCAAGTCCTGCTTCGCCTTCTCGCCCGCTATCTGACCTTCCGTGCGCGCGATATCTATCGCCTTTATGTTGATTTTTGCAATGAGCTGATTATTACCCGACAGGAGCCGTAGCTGGAAGTGATGACTACGCTGCGTAAGGCCTACAAAGAGCTGTCGGCCCGCAAACCGTAGCAGATCGCCGAATTTTCCAGCTGATCGCCAGCCCCGGAAGCGGTCGAGGAAGATCCAGGAATGGCTGTAGAGTAGCGAAAACGTTGAGGTAACCCATTGGTTATAAATTTAAAACCCAGCTGATTGGCTAGAGTTCATATTTTAAGAAAGAAGATTAAATAATTTACTTCTTAGTTGATCTAATTCTTCATTTTCGTCTATTAAAATTTTCCCATACCTGTAAAGTACGAGGTCATTCAAAGATCCCATACCACCGTATAAGCCCAACAAGGAACTTCTCGTAACATCAGGTTCTCTCTCATATTGTTTGGCCAGTTTAAAAATGCTGGCGGACCAATCTGTATAGCCGCCCAATTCTAGCAAAGCAGCCATACGCTCCATTTTATTTTTAATAGATTTTGATTTTTCATTAGTCATTTTAGCGGCTTAATCTCCATAATTTCGACTCCCTTAATACCCATGTTGTTGGAGCTATAATCTGTTGATTTCCCTTACAGTTATCGCCTGCTCACGGCTGATACTCCCCGCATCCACTCCCTGAAGAATGTTTTCCAGATCCACCGCTTCCTGTGGACAAAGGTCCTTATAAATAAGCGAATAACTGACATCTTCACCGTACTTCTTCAGTGCTTCCTGTGCCGGGCCAACCAACGCATCACAGGCTGAACAACCTTTATTACCATCCGTACAGACCGTTTTTATCGCTTCATTACGCGCTTTACCTGTCTGATTAATCGTCGCCAGTTCTTTCGCTTCAGCCGGTGTTCACTCCTGTTTCAGGTAGGTGTGCTTCGTCTTCAGCTGTTTCTTTCTGTCGGCTTCTGCACGCTCAGCCAATTATTCTCAACCGCGTTCTTCCCTGCCTGCGCTCCCGCCACCGCATCCGCCGTGCTGTCCCCAATAATGCCGCCCGCCAGCACCGCCGCCAGCGTGCCCAGCGCGCTGATGGTCTGTTTTTCCGTCTCCGTCAGTTCGCTGACCGCGCCCGCTGCGCCAGCAAGGGCAGAGTTGCCGGACGCATAAGACGCTACCGCCCCGACAACCGCATGGGCCATCGCTTTCGCTTCCGGATTGCCTTCCGTAAGCTTGTGTATCTGCTCCGCCAGATAAGGCGCCGCCGCGCCGCTCACCGCCTGCGCCACGCTACCGCCCGCAAGGCCCTGTATCGCCGCCGTGGCCGCCTGGAGTCCCTGCTGCAGCGCGCTGCCCGTGCCGAATGGCTTCATTGCCGTATCAAAAGCCTGCTTCGCTATTTCATCGGCGGTCGGATTCAGCTTACCTTTTCCGGCAAGTTCCGCCCTGGCAGCCGCCAGCGCCGCCGGGTCAGATTTCGCCTTCTCGCCCGCTATCTGGCCTTCCGTCCGGGCGATATCCATCGCCTTGCTGCCGATTTCCGCTTTCAGTTGCGCCGCCTTCAGCCGGTTCTGCTCCTTCTCTTTATCAAAGATTTGCTATAAATTTACTGCCCAAAATTTTTCCATGCTAACGCATGTTTTTTAGATACAGGCTGTAAACAACCTACAATTTTTTTCCATAGTTCTTCATTTTCATCGGAAGCTGTAACCAATGACTCAATCAGTCCTGTAGCAACTGCCGTAGCCAGTTGCTCGTTTTCGGAACATATACCGGATTCAATGTGTTGAAATAAAAATAACTTTTCTGTTTCACTCAGTAGAAATAGCTGACCAGCAATATTCTTTCCTATTTGAGAGAATAACAAAATGGTTGGGACCGGCTCTGGCGCCCAATACTCAATAGCTCGTCCCACTGTTTTTTTTATCTCTTCTGACCTAAGAGTGAAAAAATTTATGTAATCATTAATATAAACATCCATTGCTATTTTCCTTTAAGAGAATTTTGTAGGTCTTTCAGTACATTTTCTGCTGCAGCTCTATCAGCCTGAGAAGCTTGGGGGTTCTTCGTTAGCCAATCCTGAAGAGCTTTAGAATATGCATTTGCCTTTTCAATATGACCTCTCCCCCCAACTTTTTCTCCTGTAGCTAATTCATAACGGACAGCATCTGCAGTACTTCCGCTACCAACTTTTGCATTAGGTCTGTAAAGATCATTAATTAAATTTTTGAGGTTCTCATCTTTTACATTTGGCTTTTCCATGGATGCACGTAAAGAGTCAACATATTCTTCATGTTGTGCACGGTTTTTAGGATCTAGTGGACTATTATTATTTCTCGCATTCTCCTCATCCTGAGGTTCCCAGCCGCCCGGCGTTCCCGAGCCTGAGCCGCCCAGCTCCGTCTTCTCTGCATCCGTCAGATCCTTACCGATATTTGGCCCGGATCCGCTGTTGTCACTGCCGCTGTTCTGCTGCGCAGACACCATCGCCATCAGCAAACAGCCAGGGTTTGCCAGGCAGGCCGCATCAAGCCCTTCTTTTACCTTTTTGGTCAGCGCCAGCGCCGCCTGTTCATTTGCGCCACCTTTGCCTGCTTCCGCCATGGCCGCCGAGTTCAGCGTCTCCTGCGCCAGCATTTGAGACAACAGGCCACTTGCCCCAAACATATTATTACTGAGTTCGTTCTGGCCCGCCTGCGCACCGGCTACTGCATCCGCCGTACTGTCTCCGGTAAGACAGCCTGCAAGGCCTGCCGCAGCCGTGCCCAGCGCAACCAGCGTCTGCTTCTGCTCCTCGCTCAGCTGGTTTACCGGTACGTCGCCGTACAGCGCATTTTTGATGGCTTCACCCATCGCCGCCGTGGTGGTCGCGCCGCTTACCGCCAGCGCCACGCCAGCGCCACGCTACCACTCGCAAGGCCCTGGAAATGACGGCTAGTATGTAAAAATCCCGGTCTGTTCAGAACCGGGATTTTCGGGTTAAGTCCACTCAAGAGAACCGTTTTCAAGCACCCAGACAGCGCCGCCGGGGCAGTCTTCATCGAAAAACCAGATGCCATCCTCCATTTCTTCTTCTGTTTTTGGGAGCGCTAACCGGAAGAGTTCAACCTGTTCCTCGACGCTACCTTCCAGAAACTTACCGTGTTTAGCGAGTTTGATGCGACCTTCTTTAAGAAGACGCATTAAAACCCATAAAAAAATACTCTTTCTTTCTTCAAAGGAAAAATTTAGCGGCGTAGGTTCTTCTGGTTCGCTATAAGAAAATACTGCGCCTAAATTGCGCCCTTCTGCTGCCATGTATAATTCTTTAAACTGTTTATCCGTAATTGGCGCCATCATTTAAACTTCATCTCCACATCTTTAAATTTGTATCCAATATCAGTTAGTTGTTTGTTGCCTTTAATATCAATGGTCCACCTGGCTCCTGTTTGATTCTGAGATGAAGAGACATTACGCAACGTAATCGATGTGCCGTTATCCAGTTTAGCTGTATAGATCCCCGGCCTTACTTCCTTCAGCGGCGTCTCACCTGCCAGTTGCTGAGCATATTTATGGATCTGTTGATCGGTAAGATTTTGGCTTTCAAAAACCTTCGTTGTACCGTAATTATTACTCACTTCGCCCTGTCGGATTGTCTGACCATCTATATTTAGATTTTGCGATGCATTGCTCTTATCATAAAGCTTACTCAGCTCATCGAAATGGTTTTGCTGCTGCTGTTTAACAGTTTCGCTATTACGTGCATTCTCCTCATCCTGTGGCTCCCAGCCGCCCGGCGTTCCCGATCCTGAACCGCCCAGCTCCGCCTTCTCCGCATCCGTTAGATCCTTTGCCACATTCGGAGCATTTTCCTGCCCTGACTCATCCGACGTACATGCCCGCCCGAACGAGCATTCTGTCGCTTTATCAATCGATTCGACTATATTCTTAACGGCCTAATCCAGCGCAGAAGCCATGGTGTTATTGGCATCGCTGACCGCTTCGCCGGTATTTGTTCCGGCTACCGGCGGTGGCGTGACGGGAACAGCTAACGTATTGTTCTCCAGCGCCGTTTTCCCGGCCTGCGCCCCCGCAACCGCATCCGCCGCGCCGTCTCCGGTGACGCCGCCCGCAAGGCCCGCTGCCAGCGTGCCCAGTGCGCTGATAGTCTGCCGCTGCTCCTCGCTCAGGTCTTCCCGTTTCACGTCCGGATAAAGCTGCTGCGCGATAAACTCGCCCATTGCCGCGCCCGATGCGCCCGCCAGAGCTGAGTTGCCTGCTGCGTAAGCGGTGACCGCACCGACCACAGCGTGCGCCATCAGGTTCGCTTCTGTATTCACCTTACCGCTTGCGTCTGTGGTCAGCCTGTGTATCCGCTCCGCCAGATACGGACTGGCCGCGCCGCTGACCGCCTGCGCCACGCTACCGCCCGCAAGGCCCTGTATCGCAGCGGTGGCCGCCTGGAGTCCCTGCTGCAGCGCGCTGCCCGTCCCGAACGGCTTCATCGCCGTGTCGTACGCCTGCTTCGCTATTTCATCGGCGGTCGGATTCAGCTTGCCTTTTCCGACAAGTTCCGCCCTGGCAGCCGCCAGCGCCTGCGGGTCCTGCTTCGCCTTCTCGCCCGCTATCTGACCTTCCGTGCGCGCGATATCCATTGCCTTGCTGCCGATTTACGCTATCAGCTGCGCCGCCTTCAGCCGGTTCTGCTCTTTCTCCTTGTCGAAGATTTGAGTCACTTCTGCTATCGGGCCATCTTGCTTTTGTAGCATGTGATGTAAGTTAACAGGTTTTCCATCAGTACCAACTGGAGCGCGACCAATTTGCATCAACTCTAAGTTTGTCTTTCCTGACTTAGGATCGACATATTTAGGATCAAACAGATCGTTCCTCTGATAAACCTTGTTTCCGTTGATATTGACCGGTTCAGCACTCCAGTACTTACGTTCCTGTCCAAAATAGTTAACCGAGCTGACTTCATTACTGGCTTTATTGATCAGCTTCGACGCTTCGGCAAGGTCTCCTTTCTTCAGCGCTTTTTCCGCTGCCTTAATGACTTTACCAGCTGTATCACCAAGAACAGGAACCAGCCCTACCGTCGCCGCAAGATAGTCTATTGCGCTCTCGGCTTCCGCAAAGCTCTTGATATCGCCCACAACCGGCACAAAGTCAGCGCCGAAGGATGCGCCACCGGCAAGCAGTTCATCCCGGTGCGCAGCAAGAGCGCCTGAGCAGGCATCGGCGCTCAGCCCGGCACAGTATTTCTCTTCAAGCTCTTTCTGCGCCTCTTTCAACTGACCAGGCGCATTTTTGTACCGGTCAACTTGGGAGACACCTGTTGCCAGCTCGTCGGCTATCTCATATAGCGCATTATTCTCAACAACTAACTTTCAATAATGCTTAAGTCCTTATTAACTAATCGACCTACTTTCTTTCCTTTTTTTATAACTACCGCAACTCTTGCTATTAACTCTTTAATACTCTCCATCAACCGATCAGGAACTATGTCAGCGATATCGTCCAGTTCACACCCAGAGGCAACAATATTAATAATTTCTTCAGGTAACTTTGCCTCTTTTAAAACCTGAACTACCGAGGGCATAAAGATGAAGCCTTCTGCATCATCTATAGAAATTAATTCTTTCTCTAAAGAATATAAAACACCCAATGTTAAAAACCCAATAAGTTGCTCGGTATGTACGTTATCAACTCTATAATTAAATTGCATCATTTTAAATTACTCCAATTAGGTTTAACTTTTACATTAAAAACTCTGCCGCTCTGACTTTGAAAATAATGTACAGATACTTTATTCCCTGAGGTATCGAATCCATCTTTATAGACTTTGTTCCACTTCCCAGGTTCAATCTTCCGTAACTGTTCTAATAATGCACGGTCATTAACTGCATTTTTAGTTGTACCATTTTGACTAGCTCTGAAGCCTTGAGGATACTGTGGAGCATCCTTAATAGAGTTATAAATGTGTTTAATCTCATTTCCTGATGAGCCAGTAGATTGTAGCTTGTTCCAATCCTCATCGTCATCAGGCCCCCACCCACCTGAAGAACTCGATCCCGTGCCTCCAAGCTCTTTTTTCTCTTCGTCAGTAAGATCCTTCGCAATATTAGGTTTTGATAAAGTCTCACCTGTTGAGATTTGCTGAGCCGGCAATAACGAGAATATTCCCTTTTTATCCTGCTCAATAAGATAGTCATAAGCTGCTCGCTGCTCTGGCGTCAGTTTTTCAACCAAATCCGCACGGCCGCCGCTCATTGCTACAGCAAACACATACTGTTGCTCTGATGTGGATAAGCTATCTAAGGCCGTTTTAGCCACGCCTATCCCCAGCAACGCACCCAGCCCTTTCTCAACCAGCGCATTCCGGCAGGGAGCCATCTTACTACAGCCCTGAGCGGCCACTTTTCCTACCTGCACTATCAGGTTGTTATTCTCAACCGCATTCTTCCCGGCCTGCGCGCCCGCAATAGCATCCACCGAACTGTCCCCGGCTACGCCGCCCGCCAGCCCCGCCGCCAGCGTGCCTAACGCGCTTATCGTCTGCCGCTGCTCTTCACTCAGGTCTTCCCGTTTAATATCCGGATAGAGCTGCTGCGCGATAAACTCGCCCATCGCCGCGCCCGACGCGCCCGCCAGCGCTGAGTTGCCCGCCGCGTAGGCCGTGACAGCGCCCACCACCGCGTGCGCCATCAGGTTCGCTTCGCGGTTCACCACGTCCTTCCCGTCCGGGCCTTTCGTGGTGGTCATGTCGTGAATGACCTCCGCCAGATAAGGCGCCGCAGCGCCGCTCACCGCCTGCGCCACGCTACCGCCCGCAAGGCCCTGTATCGCCGCCGTGGCCGCCTGGAGTCCCTGCTGCAGCGCGCTGCCCGTGCCGAACGGTTTCATCGCCGTGTCGTACGCCTGCTTCGCGATTTCATCGGCGGTCGGATTCAGCTTGCCTTTTCCGGCAAGTTCCGCCCTGGCAGCCGCCTGCGCCTGCGGGTCCTGCTTCGCCTTCTCGCCCGCTATCTGGCCTTCCGTTCTGGCGATATCCATCGCCTTGCTGCCGATTTCCGCTATCAGCTGCGCCGCCTTCAGCCGGTTCTGCTCTTTCTCCTTGTCGAAGATTTGCTCAAGGCCCGGATTCGCATTTTCCACGTCCCGGCTCAGCTCTGCAACGTCCTGCTGCTGATTTTCCTTATCGCGGATGGTTATCGTGCCTTCGCTCACCGCCGCCCTGGTCGTGGAGTCCGCGCTGTCCGAGCCGTTCAGGCCCGCCAGCACGCCGTTCGCCATATTGCCTTTGAACTGGTCAAGAACGGTGCCGCCGGTGCTCACGCCCGCGCCGACGTGCTCCACCTCATACTCCGCGTGGTTGTGGATATCGCGCCAGCCCAGCGTGCCGGTGTCGAGTTTATTAAGACTGCTGTCCGCCGTCGAAGCTATCACCGCACCGTCCAGCTGCGTGTGCTCGCCCACCGTGATATCAAAGCCGCCTGAACCCGCAAAGATGCCCGACTGCTCCGTTACAGACTGCCAGTCGCTGTTCATTTTATCCCGTGACGCGCTCACGCTCGCCGTCGCCGTGCCCCCGACCGTGTAGCCTGCGCCCGCGCTGGCGTTCTGCTGTTTCGCGTCAAAGGTTTCACTGTCCTGCTCGCTGGCTATCGTCAGGTTACGCCCCACCTCTGCTTTAACCTTTTCGCCGCTGACCTGCGCGCCCGCAAGCGTGGTATCGCGGCCGGACGTAATCGTTACCTGACTGCCCGCGTTTACCTGCGTTTCCACGTGGCTCAGGCTGTCGGCGTTCTCATGGCCTTTGCCTTTGTTGACGCTGGCGGAGACGTTCACACCCGTGCCGCCGGAGCCTGCGGTAAAGCCCACGCCCACGCTGCCGCCTTTGCTGCTGTTGGTGCTTCGCGTGCTGCTGCTTTCCTCTGCCGAGACCAGGTTTACGTCACGCTCTGCCGACAGCAATACGTCCTTGCCCGCCTGAAGCTGGCTGCCCTGAACGTTGATGTCCGTTCCCGTGGCGGTGATGCTCAGATTTTTACCCGCCGTCAGGCTGCTGCCCTGCTGCGTGGTCTGCGTCAGCGAGCTTTCCGATTTGGAGGACTGTCTACCCAACGAGACGCTGACGCCCACCAGATTTGTATTTGTCGGGTCGTCGCCTTTCGCCGCGTCCAGCCTGGCCGCCTGCGTAGCGCTGACGCCGTCCAACGCGGCTTTCATGCCCTGCAGCGCCGCCAGGCGCCCGTCGCTCTCTTTCCGGGCCTCGTTCACCGTGGTTACCGCCGAATTCAGCGCGCTGCCCGCCGTGCCGGAGAGCGCCACCGTCAGGCCTGAAGTTTTCTGTTCGGTTTTGTGTGTTTCGGTATGGGAGTTTTCCGCCGCCAGAATATCGACCTGCCTGCCGCTCAGGCTGATATCCTGTCCCGCCAGCACGTCCGAGCCCTTCACCGTCAGGTTGTTGCCCGCGCTTATCGTGACGCTGCCGCCGGTGCTGCCGACGGTGCTGCCGGTATGCGTCAGTGTGGTTTCGCTGTCCTGCGTTTTTAGTTTGTTGGTTCCTATGCTGATGCCCAGACCGCCGGTGCCTGAAATGCCCGATTTTTTGCTCTGGCTGGCGGATTCGGCGTGATAGTGGTTTTCCGCCGTGGTCACGGTGATATCGTTGCCCGCCTTCAGCGACACGTCGTCGGTGGCGATAATGTTGCTGCCCGCCACGCTGATGTTGTCGCCGCTTTCCAGCGCCACCGACTGTCCGCTTATCAGGCTGCCGGAAGCGGTGCTGCTGTGTTCTTCCCGCTGATATTTGCTTTCCTTTTTGCTGAAGGTTTTTTTGGTCTTGCTGCTGCCGGACATCTGCATATCGTCAGTGTCCTGACTGGCGGTAACCGCGATATCGCCGGTCGCCTTCAGCCCGACGGCGCCTTTTTCACTCTCAACCGAGCTGCCCTGAACAATGATATCGCCTTCTCGTGCAACGATAGTGATATCACCCTGCGCGCTGAGGCCGCTGCCAGTGCCGGTATTGCTGGCCGTGGTCATCTCGCGCTGGCTTTTAGTTTTGCCCACGCGGTTGCTTTCGCTGTCGCGGTCGTTAACCTGCTGGCGCGCTTCTTCAATCGTCACCTGCTGCGCACTCAGCGCAATATCGCCTGCGCTGCTGGCAACCTGCGAGCTAACCGCCGTGAAATCGCCGCCCGCCCGGATAGCGACGCCCGCGTCGCCGCTCAGCCCGCTGGCAACCAGCCTTTCCTCATAGCGGCTGTTGCTGACGGAAGAGGTGCGGCTGCCGGCCTGCAAATGGGTGTCGTTGGCGGTGGTGTCGCTCAGCAGGGAGACGTTGCCGCCGGCCTGCACGCCAAGCGTCCCTTCCGCCTGCGCCTGGCTGCCGCGCAGGGTAATATCCTGACCGGCCTGCAGGCTGAGATTGCCGCCCGCGGTCAGGCTGCTGCCCAGCGCCTGTTGCCATTCGCCGCTGACCTGCGCCATTCGTTTGCCGGGCTCTTCCATGCCTGCGCTTTTGCGGTTGCCCGTGGTACCAGCTATCACCTCTATATCAGCGTTTTTGCTGCTGCGCGACGTGGTAATGGTCAGATTATTACTGGCGCTCAGGGTGAGGTTTTCCGTGGCGGCAAGAGAAGCGCCTTTCAGACTGATATCGCCGCCGGTCAGCGTCAGTTCACGCGCGCTCATGCTCGCCTGACGCAGCGCATTTTGGAGATCGGTACTCAGGTTCAGGCTGTCGGCTTTAACATTGATGCTGTCCGCGCGGATATCGCCGCCCTGATGCGCGAACAGGCTGCTGTCGATATCCAGCGCGCCGTCGGCAAACAGATTTCCCGCATTGCTGACGCTCTCCGCCGACAGCTGCAGCGAGCCGCCGCCGATCAGCGCGCCGTCGCCGGTCAGGCGCACGGTGGTGTTAGCCAGATAGACTTTGGGCACCCAGACCGTCTGCGGCCCGTCAGCCGTTTCCACCGTTTCGCTGACCAGCCAGACGATATCCTGCTCCAGCGCGGCGATCTGTTCAGGCGTCAGCGCCACGCCGGGCACCAGCTGGAAATCCGCCGCCGTTTTAACGCCGTTGTTCATCAGCTGCTGATAGAGCGCCATCGCGTCTTCGCCTTTTTGCGAAGGCCGACCGGTCAGCATCAGCAGCTGTTCACGCACCACGCGCTGCTCGTAGTAGCCATCGCCCAGCCGCTTGTGCACCTGCGACGGGTCGTAGCCGATCAGATCCAGCATATAGTCGCTGCTGATAAACTGGCCTTTATCCGTAAACCGCGAGTCGGTGACGATCAGATAAGGGCTGCCCGCCGCCGTCTGCTGGCGGAAAAGCGCGTTATTGGGGATGCTGGTGGCGACGCTGGCCAGATGCTGCTGGTTAACCAGCTGGAGCTGACCCGGCTGATTAGCGATATCACCCGCCAGCGGATTGCGCTGCCACTCGGCGAGCTCTGCTTCGGCCGCTTTCTGTGCGGACTCCGCCATACTGATTTGCGCCTGGTTGACGGTGGTGTTTTCAATCTTCGCGCCGTTGAGCGTCACCTTGCCGAAGCCGGTCATAATACCGTCGATGGTGCTCAGCGCGGTGGTTTCATCAAGGTTATAGGTGGGGTACCAGTGGCCGCCGGATTTGTCGTAGTGATCCACAATCACTTCCTGCCGCCGCTGGTTTATCGAATAGCCGCGGTTGATGACTTCGCCTGCGCCTTCAATATTCAGAGTGCCATTGGCGCTGATGGTGCTGGCGTCATTCAGCAGTTCTGCGCTGATATTCAACGTCATATTGCCGCCGGAAAGCAGCGTGGCGCCGACGCCAGCTGAGATCAGTTTATCCGTGGTTAAGGTACCTGTTACCGTGCGTTCACGCAGCAGGCTGTAATCCTGGATAAATTTGCTGTCAGTAAAATCAAGATGCTGTTCAGGGTCCCACTGCTCTATTCTTCCCCGATCGTGCTCGCGCCATACGGTGTGATGATAAGGTGTTGGCACCACGCTCTTACGCGTTCCCTGGGTTTCGTAGAACGTTATGCTGTAGCTGCTATCACTGTTTGGCGTGAGCGCCAGGTAATTGACCCACAAATTGATTATTTGTCCCTGGCTGGTTTTTACTTTTACTTCTGCACGCTTACTGGCGGCATCGATGCTGATAAGCGTGCCATAAGGATCGTTTTCGGCTGCATTTTCATCCTGAAAAGTCAGTATGCGGGTTGACGGCTGTATAGGGTCGGTAATAGTGGCAGTTTCATAAGAGCGCCAGTAGTAGTTATAGCGGTGCCACTTGTAGTCGCTCTGCTCCGCCTCGCGCTCGATCTCCAGCCCCTCGCGCAGGTTGTTCAGCCGCTGCGCCTCAATCGTAACGTCGCCTTCAGCCTCAATGTTGCTGGCGCGGTTTTCGATCAGATCGCCGCTTTTCAGCCACAGCGTGCCGCCACTGTAGATAAAGCCGCTGTCGCGGTTGAGCAGCTGTTCACCGGCCTGCAGGCTAATGGATTCCTTAGCGGCGATCAGCGCGGCTCCGCCGTGGTTGTCAATCAGCCGACTGTTTACCGTAATCCTGTCGCCCATCAGCGCATCCTGATTATCCAGGCTGTCGCTTTGCAGCGTGATGCTGTCGGCTTCTGTCCGTCCCTGATTAAGCAGATTGCCGGTGGTCAGCGTGAGCGTTTTACTGACCAGCTTCGCCAGATTGGTGGCGTGCTGGCTGTTCAGCGTCAGCCCGCCGGGCAGCAGCCAGTCGGCCAGATTGGTGAAGGTGCCGCTGAGGGTCAGGTTCAGCGCGCTGTTGCTGCTTAGCGTCTCGCCGGCGCGGTGAACATAATCCTGTTGCAGGGTCAGCGTCAGCGTCTCGCGACTCAGCAAAGTGCCGTTCTGGTTATCCAGCGTGCCGACAGCCGCAGACAGCGTGCCGTTGCTCTCAATCCTGCCGCCCTGGTTCAGTAACGTCAGCGTGCTATTGCTGTCGAGATGCAGATCCTGACCGGAGACAATCGAGCCCTGCTGATTGTCCAGCGTCTGCCGCAGCGCCAGCGTCAGGGTTCCCGTGCTCTGTACGCGGCCCGAGTTATTGTTCAGGTTTTCTGCGGCGGCGCTGAGATGCGTCGTGCCGATAAGCCGTCCGCCGCCGTTGTCGATCTTTTCGGCTTCAAGGGATAAAGCCTGCTGGCTGCTGACGGTGCCGCCCGCGCTGTTGTCCAGCGTTTTACCGGTAAGATTCAGCGCCTGCACGGCCACCAGCTGGCCGCCGCGGTTATCAAACGAACCGCCATTGAGGGTCAGCGTGCCGCCGCTGTGTAGTTTGCCCTGGCGGTTATCCAGCGTTTCCAGCTGCCAGAGACTCGCCGCCTGACTGATAACCGTGCCGGACTGATTGTTTATCGTGGCCGCCGTTACCTGCAGCGTGCCGCTGCTGCTTATCGCGCCCTGCTCATTTTGCAGCTGGCTGGCGACAAGCTGTAGCGCCTGGCCGGCGTGCAGGCTGCCCTGATGGTTATCCAACACGCCGACCAAATCGATATCGAGCCGCCGCTGGCTCTTTATCTCGCCCTGTGCGTTCAGCATTGTGGCAGCGCGAAGCTGCGTATCGCCTTTGCTTTGCAGCGTGCCGGATCGGTTATCCAGGCTGTCGGTTAAGGACAGTGTCAGCTCGCCTTCGCTGTACAGCAGGCCGTTTTGCCGGTTATCGAGCCGCCAGGCGTCGACCTGCAGCTTTTCGCCCGCCAGCAGTTGTCCGCTCGTGTTATCGATCGATCCTGTGGTCAGTTCCAGCCACAGCGCGCCTGTAGTGCTGATTTTGCCGCCGTTGTTCAGCAGCTCGCCTGCCTGCAGATGCTGATTACGCTGGCTGAATAGCGTTCCACTGCGGTTATCCAGCGTGCCATCAATCTGCACATCCAGCGTCGACAGCGACTGAATTTCGCCCTGCTGATTATTCAGCGCGGCGACCGAGATTGTACTGTCGCCGGTGCTGGTTATCTGTCCGTTCTGGTTATCAAGCGTGCCTGTGAGCTCGAGCGTCAGCTTTTGTTGACTCTGAATCAGGCCGTGTCCGCCATTGGAAAGCCGCGCGCTCCGCAACGCCAGATCGCCGCCGGAAAGCAGGTTACCGCTTTCGTTATCTATATTCTGCCGCGCCGTCAGTTCCAGGGCTGAAGCACTTTGTACGGTGCCCTGCTGGTTTGCCAGCTCGCCGACGTCAAACCGCAGATCGCCGTTGCTGCCGATAAAGCCCGACTGGTTATTCAGCAGGCCGCTGACGCGCCAGCTCGCCTTGTTGATGCTCAGCGAGGCGATACGCCCGCGCAGGTTGGTCAGCGCGGCGCTGCTCAGATCGAGCTGGTCGGCTTCTATGTTGCCGTCGGTGTTGTCCAGAAAGCCAGTCAGGCTGAAAGCGCTTTCGCCCGTCGCCGTTTGCGACCAGACGCCGTCCTGATTAAACAGGTTTGCTGCGGTGATGCGCCAGCTTCCGGCCTGGATTTGCGCCTGCTGTGAGTCGATATCGCCCACGCTGTCGATGCTAAGCCGCTGGCTTTCCGTTTGCGCCTGCTTTAACGCTACGTCGCCGGACGCCGCTATTACCGCTTCTTCTGCCGCCAGGCGACTCTGGCTGATATCGATATTTTTGCCGCTGAGGCTGACCTTTTTCTGACTCAGTAAACTACCGCTGGCGCGAATATCGCCTTCGCTGTGAAGCTTAAGGTTGGCAGGCTGAACAAGCTTGCTTTCGGCATCGCTGCCCGCCAGCAGATGACCGCTGCTGCGGATCGCCTGCTTTGCCTGCAGCGTGACGTCGCCAGCGGCCGCCAGCGTGCCGGACTGAACAATGTCGCCCTGGCGGCTTTGCACCTTAAGCTCGTCGCCGCTATGGAGCCTGCCGTGATGCTCAACGTCGTCGCGCGCCGTCAGCGTAATATCGCCGCCCGCCTGGGTATAAGGTTCCGCCGTAGTCGTCTGCCACAGCAGTTTGCCTTCGCTGCTGACGGTTAAGGTTTTCCCGGCCTGGAGATGGCCGCCCTGATTACGCACGCCCACGCCCGCTTCGGTGCCGATCATGCGGATCGCGCCGCTGTACATGCCGCCCAGCTCGCCCATGTCGATAGCCAGTTCCGGCGCGTCTGCCGCTGCCGCCAGGGCGTTGACCGTTTCGCCATCGGCGGAGATCTGGTTGCGCCCGGCCACGACGGTAATTTTCTCTTTAGCCCATATCCCGGCGTTGACCTTTACCGCTCGCGCCAGCAGATCGACATACTCCGTGTCGTGCCGCGCGTCGCCGTTCAGGCCGCCGCCGGTCACGTGGATTAAACCGCGCTCCACCTGATAGCCGGCCAGGCTGCCGTCCGCGTTCAGCTGCGGCTTGCCGGTGGTCAGCGTCATGCGTCCGGCGTTGATGGTGCCGCAGCCGTCGCAGACGATGCCCGCCGGGTTCGCCACGATCACCTGCGCCCTGCCGCCGGCTACCTCCATATAGCCGCGCAGCTGGCTGGGATTATCGCTGTTTACCTCGTTCAGAATGACTCTGGCTGGCGCCGCGTTGGGATTGAATTTGCTGTTGCCCTGGATATAGCCCGCGAGCTGCGTCTGCGTCATGACGGCAGAGTTATTAAGGATGGCGCCCTTCTGCCCAACGTCGAACTGCTGGTACTGGTTGTGCGAGATGCCCGCCTGGTTCGGCGCGTTGATATTGACCTGCGGCAGTCCGTTTTGGGTGGTGATGACTTCCGGGCGCTGCGCGGGCGCGACCCGGCTGTCGGCGACGATGCCTTCCGCCAGCGCTGGCGCGCCGCAGGCCAGCCCCAGCAGCCAGACGGTGCGGCGCAGCGTAACCCATAAACGCGAACCTGCCGTTCCCGAGCGCTGGCCCGAGCGCACGCTGCAGCCGCGCGCCAGTTCCGAAACCACTTTTAATTCGCCATGAGTGCGGCTGAAGATCAGGCAATAACATTTTTTATTCATCGATAACTTCCTTGTTAACGTTCTGTCGCTACAGCTGCAGATTGACGCTGAAACCGCCGGTTACCCCAGAGGTATGAAAATTATCCGGTTTAGCCAGCGGCACGCCGGCGAACAGGTCGTAGCTTAGCCGGCGCCACAATGCGCCACGTATGCCCAAGGCGCTGCCCGCCAGCGCTTTTGCAGGCAGATAGCGGGCGCCCGGCCCGGCGATGCGGCCATAATCCACGCCCCAGTAAAGTTCGTGGCCCGATAACAGGTTCCAGGCCAGCTCGTTACGCCAAACCACGCCTTTCTCGCCCGACAGCATCTGCTCACCATCGAAGCCGCGCACGGTATAGCGTCCGGCTATCGACAGCCGATCCTGCGGCGTCAGCGCGTCTCCGCTCCATTGCCCTCGTAAGCTGGTGTTGTAGCGCCAGGCAGCGGACAACGGCAGGTTAAAGCTGAGGTCGCCGGTAAAGATCGAAGCGCGGGCGCTGCCGCCGCCGAACTGCTCTTCCGGCGCGGGCCGTGCATTAAACAAACCGGTGCCTCTGCGCCAGTTCAGGTTTGCGTCCACAGTCGCGTTGCCGAAGTAGCTACGCTGGTTTAGTCCCAGCTCCCAACCCGCCGTGCGGCGCTGCTGCTGTGCAATGTCAATGCCGTTGACCGCGTTGGTGGAGTGACGCCGCCAGAGGCGAAAATTGAGCGTGGTTTTATGCGACTGATTGCGAAACAGCAGCCGGGAAAGCGTCAGCTGGGCGTTCTCGCTTTCGCCGCTGTAGATCAGCGTGTCGTTGGCGCTGGCGATATTCTGGTGATAGCGATAGCTGTTGTAATTGGCGGAGAAGAGCCAATAACCGGCCGGAATGCTGTAATTAAAGGTTTTTGAGCGGCTGGCGAAAGGGCCCGGCTGCAGCAGATCTTTCCCTAAGCTGAGGTAAAAGAGATCGTTATGCGCGAAAGGCGCGTCAATCGAGAGCGTGGCCGAGCCCTGATATTTGCCGGTGCTTTTCGCGCCGCTGTCGTCAAGGCCGAGGTTCAGATGCACCGGACGGCTTTCCTGCCAGTCGACAGCCAGGTCGCTGGTGGCTTCCTGTCGGCCCGGTTCAATTTTTATCTCCGCGTTCACGCTGGGTACACGCCTGAAATTTTCCAGCGCCTGCTCAATATCCCGCAGATTAAGGATATCGCCTGAGGCGGTCGGCACAGCGTTCCATAGCCGCGCGCGCCAGGAAACGGGAGGCTCAAAAAAGATCCTGTCGATACGGCCAGGCTGCAGCGTCAGCGTCAGCACGCCCGTGGTTAAATCCTGCTCCTGCGCCATAACGCGCGTGGTGACAAAACCCTTTTCCAGAATCAGGTTCTGCACCTTATTGATGGTCAGCAAAATGCCCTGCGCGCCCAGGCAGCGGCCTTTCGCCAGCGCCGCCGCCTTCAGCGCCCACTGGAAACGTTCGGCGCCATCGCCGTTCAGACGCAGAGTATGGATCGGGAAACAGGGACGCTCGCTTAGCGGATAATAGGGCAGCGTGGCCGTCGGCCGCTCAAGGCGGATATCGCTGTCAGTTTTGTTTTGCTGCTGCAGCGTGCGTTCTCTCTCCTGCTGGCGCGTTTGCTCGCGCGCGTCGATTTCTGCGGCGTTTTGTTGAATATCAGCAGCGGTTGTCGCGGCGAAAAGCGAATTAAAAGGCGCCAGCAGAAACAGCCACAGGCAAACCCTGCCAGTTCCGGCAATACAAAGCTTCATCCATGAATTTCCTTGTCAGTAACGTTCAACTGCGGCGCTATAAAGCGCTGATAAATAGGGGACTCTATCGTCAGGCTAAATAAAAGATCCATCTTTTGGCGGCGGATTATTCAATAAGTCAAATCTGAAATCAATCACTGAGTGACTATTAATCAGGCTAAATACGAGGTTTTTTTAAGCGAACCAATAGCTCAGGCAGAGAAAGAAACGCGGAGATTAAGCTGACCACGGCAGAAAGCGCGGTGATAAAAGGCGTTATTACGATCGATTTGGCACGGGAAGATTGGGGCAGTCGCCGGGAGAGTTTCCCGACGACCGGAACGATTAGCGCGGCGATGCCTGCCAGCCGCCGCCAACGGCGGCGATCAGCTGCACGCTGGCGACCCACTGCGTACTTTGCAGCGACAGCAGGCTTTGCTGCTGGCTGAGGCTGCTGTTTTCGGTGGTGGCGACGTCAAGATAGTCAATCATGCCCGCTTCATACTGATTGCGGGTGACGCGCGCCGACTCCTGCGCCGCTGCGGTGGCGCGCTGCTGAGCGACGATCTCATCCTGCAGGGTATTCAGCTCTACCAGATAGTTTTCCACTTCCTGGAAACCGGTCAGCACCGCCTGGCGATACGCGGCGACGTCGGCGTCATAGGCCGCTCTCGCCTGCTCCACCTTCGACGAGGTCGCGCCAAAGTCCAGCAACGTGCCGCTTAGCGACGGGCCGAGCGACCAGACGCGGTTCGGCAGCGACAGCAGGTTATGCAACGCCGAGCTGGTGAAGCCGCCGCTGGCGCTGAGGGTTAAGTCGGGATAGTAGCCCGCAATCGCCACGCCGACCGCTGCATTAGCGGCGGCCACGTTGCGTTCGGCGTAGGCGATATCCGGACGGCGCTCCAGTAGCGTTGACGGCACGGTTTGCGGGATGGCGGGCAGCGTGGCGGTTATCTCTTTGGCCGCCGGCAGGCTGAACTCCGCTGGCGTTTTACCCATCAGGATGGCGATAGCGTGTTCGGTCTGCGCGCGCTGCCAGCTGAGATCCAGCGCCGAAGCGCGCGCGCTCTCCAGCTGCGTCTGCGCCTGAGCCAGCGTGCCGCGGGATTCGCTGCCCGCCTGATATTTGTTGTTGATCACGTTCAGGTAACGCTGATAAGCCGCGACGCTTTCCTCATAGAGCGCAATCTGCCTGTCCATAATACGTAGCTGAAAATAGTCCTGCGCCAGTTCGGACTGGGCGCTGAGCGTGATATTCGCCAGTTCCGCCTCGCTCGCCTGCGCGCTGGCTTTGTTCTCTTCCAGCGTGCGCCGCAGCTTGCCCCAGAGATCCAGCTCCCAGCTGGCGCTTGCCTGGAGCGAATGGCTGTCGCTGACGGTTCGCTGGCCCGTTCCCGTCGCCGCGCTGCCGCTGCGCGTGGAGGAGCCGCTGTAGGTGGCGCTGGGGAACAGATCCGAACGGGATTCGCTAACCAGCGCCTTCGCCTGGCGATACTGCGCCTCATACTGCGCTACGTTCTGGTTAGAGATGGATACCTGCCGCAGCAGGCCGCTCAGCGTGTCATCGTGATAGACCGACCACCATTCGCCTTTGCTCTGTGCATCCTGCGGCGAGGCTTCGCGCCAGCCCTTAGCTTCTTTATAGTGCGTCGGCACGTTCACCGCAGGACGATGATAGTCGGGGCCAACGGCGCAGCCGCTCAGCAGCAGCGCCAGCACAACAGGCGTTAACGCGCGGCGCCCGGTCAATATCGGTAACTTTTTCATTGTCATCATTAAGCTCTTAAACGCGCCCACTGGCGTTTGGTCGCGCGGCTGGCGCGATCGAGGTAAAGGTAAACCACCGGCGTGGTGAACAGCGTCAGCAGCTGGCTCAGCGCCAGCCCGCCCGCGATAGCCAGGCCCAGCGGGCTGCGCAGATCGGCGTCGCCGCCGCTGCCCAGCGCCAGCGGCAGCGCGCCGAAGAAGGCGGCCAGCGTGGTCATCATAATCGGCCGGAAGCGCATCAGGCAGGCCTGGGTAATTGCCTGCTGCGGCGAGAGACCCTGCTTGCGTTCGGCGGCCAGCGCGAAGTCGATCATCATAATGGCGTTCTTTTTCACGATGCCGATCAGCAGCAGAATGCCGATCAGCGCGATCACCGTCAGCTGCGTGTTGGTCAGCAGCAGCAGCAGTAGCGCGCCAACCCCGGCGGAAGGCAGCGTGGAGAGAATGGTCAGCGGATGAATATAGCTTTCATACAGCATACCGAGCACGATATAGACGGCGGCCAGCGCGGCGAGGATCAGCCAGGGCATAGAAGCGGTAAGATCGCCGAAGGCCTTCGCCGTGCCCTGGAAGCCGGCCTGGATATCGCCCGGCAGCGCGATTTTCGCCATCGCGGTTTTGATCAATGCCGAAGCCTGCTCCAGCGAGACGCCGTCCGCCAGGTTAAAGGCGATGGTGCTGGTAGCGGACTGGCCCTGATGCGCGACCGACAGCGGCGCGTTGGCACCGCTAAAGCTGGCAAAGGCGGAAAGCGGCACCTGGTCGCCGGAATCGTTGACCACGTAAAGCTCGTTAAGCATCTGCGGATCGCGCGTGTAAGCATCCTGCAATGACATCACCACGTGATACTGATTCAGCGTTTTATAGAGCGTGGCGACCTGACGCTGCGCAAAAGCGTTATTAAGCAGCGTATCGATCATATTTACATCCACGCCAAGCCTTGTGGCGCGATCGCGATCGATGTTGATCATCACTTCCTGGCCGCCGGTCTGCGAGTCGGAATCGACGCTGGTCAGCTGCGGGATCGCCTCCAGCGCCGCTTTGACCTTCGGCGTCCAGATGCGCAGCGTTTCCAGATCGTCCGCCTGCAGGCTGTACTGGTAGCTGGCGTTGGCGCTGCGTCCGCCGATATGAATATCCTGCGCCGCCATCAGAAACAGCTCCACGCCCGGAATATTGCGCGTTTTGCCGCTCAGCCGGTTGGCGACCTCCGTGGCGTTGGCGTCGCGCTGGTCGAAATCTTTCAGGTGCACGAAGAAGTTGGCGGTATTACGCGAGCCGAACGCGCCGCTGCCCATTGAGGACATCACGCCGTCCACCGCCGGGTCCTGCTGGATCATTTTGGCGAACGCTTCCATTTTCGGTTTCATCGCCTGGAAAGAGACGTTCTGGTCGGCGCGCAGCATCCCCATCAGCAGGCCGGTATCCTGATTAGGAAAGAAGCCTTTCTGCACTACCGAATAGAGAAACAGGTTCAGGATCACGGTCAGCACCAGGCTGAACAGCGTCAGCCGCTGGTGGCGCATCACCCAGTTCAGCGCGCGGGCATAGGCCGCCAACAGCCGGTTCAGGCCGTTTTCAATCGCCTGATAAAGCGGATGCGGCCTTTTGGTCACCTCGGGTTTGCGCTTCAGCAGCCGCGAGCAGAGCATCGGCGTCAGGCTCAGCGACACCACCATCGAGATAATCAGCGACACGGTCAGCGTGACCGCAAATTCGCGGAACAGGCGGCCAACGATACTGCCCATCAGCAAAATCGGAATAAACACCGCCACCAGCGACAATGTCATTGAGAGCACGGTGAAGCTGACCTCGTTGGCCCCTTTCAGCGCGGCGCGCACCGGACTTAAGCCCTCTTCGATATAGCGCGTGATGTTTTCCAGCACCACTATCGCGTCGTCCACCACAAAGCCGGTGGCGATAATCAGCGCCATCAGCGACAGGTTATCCAGGCTGTAGCCGAGCAGATACATCACCGCACAGGTGCCGATCAGCGAAACCGGCAGCGCCAGCGCGGGAATGGCAACCGCCTGAAGATTGCGCAGGAAGACAAAGACCACGCCAATCACCAGCAGCATGGCGATCAGTAGCGTTTCTTCGGTGTCGTAAAGCGAGGCGCGGATGTTGGGCGAACGGTCAACCACGATCTGTAACGACACGTCGGCGGGCAGATCTTTCTCCAGCGCGGGCAGCTGCGCCTTGATGGCGTCGATGGTTTTCAGCATGTTGGCGCCCGCCTGGCGCGTCACGCCGATCATTACCGACGGCGAACCGTTGTAGTAGCCGACGTTGTACTGATCCTCTACCGAATCGTAAACGGTGGCGACATCGCTAAGCCGGATAGCGCGGCCGTTCTGATAGCTGACCACCAGATCGCGATACTGCTTCGCGCCGTCCAGCTGGCTGTTGCCGTCGATAACCCAGGCGCGATCGCTTCCCTGCAGCATGCCTTTCGGCAGGTTGCTGGTGCTGTTGGCAATCGCGGATCTGACCGTGTCCAGCGAAACGCCCGCGTGGGTCAGCTGCTGCGGCTGTAGATCGATGCGCACGGCGGGAAGCGCGCTGCCCATCAGCGACACGTCGCCGACGCCCTGCACCTGCGCGATCTTCTGATCGATTTTGCTTTCGGCGATATCGTAGAGATCGCCTTTGGAACGGGTCGTCGAGGTCAGCGCCAGCATCACGATCGGCGCGTCGGACGGGTTGGCTTTACGGTAGGTCGGCAGCGACGGCATACTGCTCGGCAGCAAACTGCGCGAAGCGTTGATCGCCGCCTGCACGTCGCGTGCCGCGCCGTTGATGTCGCGGCTCAGCTCAAACTGTAAAATGACATTGGTGGAGCCCTGCGAGCTGCTGGAGGTCATTTCGCTGATGCCCGCAATCTGCCCCAGCGCGCGCTCCAGCGGCGTGGCTACCGTGGCCGCCATCGTTTCGGGACTGGCGCCCGGCAGGCTGGCGGAGACCATGATGGTCGGAAAGTCGACCTGCGGCAGCGGCGCGACCGGCAGCAGCCGATAGCCCAGCGCGCCCAGCAGCAGCAGCGCCAGCGTCAACAGCAGCGTGGTGACCGGCCGAAAAATAAAGAAGCGCGTGATGCTCATCGGGCCGTCCTGCGCAGACGGCGGCGCGCGCGTTCAGCCAGGCGATCGAACCACAGATAGATCACCGGTGTGGAGAACAGCGTCAGCACCTGGCTGAAGATCAGGCCGCCGACGATGACCAGCCCCAGCGGCTGGCGCAGCTCCGCGCCGGAACCGGAGGCCAGCATCAGCGGCAGCGCGCCTAACAGCGCCGCCATCGTGGTCATCAGAATCGGCCGGAAGCGCAGCAGACAGGCCTGGTGAATCGCCTCGCGCGGGCTGAGATGCTGCTTTTTCTCCGCATCGAGCGCAAAGTCGATCATCATAATGGCGTTCTTTTTCACGATGCCGATCAGCAATATCACGCCGATTAACGCGATCAGGCTGAACTCCGTGTTCGCCAGCAGCAGCGTCAGCAGCGCACCGACCGCCGCGGAAGGCAGCGTGGAGAGAATGGTGACCGGATGGATAAAGCTTTCATAAAGAATACCCAGCACCACATACATGGTCAGCAGCGCCGCCAGGATCAGCCACAGCGTGTTGCTGGTGGCGCTCTGGAAAGCGTCGGTTTCGCCCTGATAGCGCAGCGTGATGCTGGAGGGCAGCTGCAGGTTTTGCTGCGTTTCCGCGATAGCCTTCTGCGCCTCTTCCAGCGAGTAGCCGTCGTTGAGGTTGAAGGAAACGGTGACCGCCGGGAACTGGTTTAACCGCATATGCACCAGCGAGCCAATGCGCTGATGGATAGTGGCAACAGAGGTCAGCCTTACCATACCGCTGGTCGACGAAGAAGCGCTGCTATCGTCGGTGGAAGAAGCCGAAGACGAACTGCTGGCCGAAGAAGATGTGTCGCTGTCCGAGGATGTGGAGCCGGAAGCCGCCAGCCAGATATCCTCAAATGAGGCCGGAGACTGCTGATACTGCGGCGCGACTTCCAGCACCACGCGGTACTGGTTCGACTGGGTAAAGATGGTGGAAACCAGCCGCTGGCCGAACGCGTTATAAAGCGCGGTATCCACATCCGCGGCGGTAATGCCGTAGCGCGCTGCCGCATCGCGGTTCAGCTCGACGTAAGCGACCTGGCCCTGATCCTGTAAGTCGCTGACCACGGAGCTGAACTCAGGCCGTTTCTCCAGCGCGGCCACCAGCTTCGGCGACCAGGTCACCAGCTTTTCGCTGTCGGCGTCGTCCAGCGAGAACTGGTAGCGATCTGGCGTGACCCGATCGTTGACCGTTAAGTCCTGCGCGGCCTGCATATAAAGCTGGATGCCCGGCACGTTTCTGGTGGCCTGCTGAAGCTCGGCGATCACCTTATCGGCGCGCTCGTCGCGTTCGTCAAAAGACTTCAGATTAATTTGCAGCCGTCCGCTGTTCAGGCTGGTGTTGTTGCCGTCGATGCCGATGGTGGAAGAGAGGCTCTCTACCGCCGGATTTTTCAGCACGATAGCCGCCAGCTGCTGCTGCCTTTTCGCCATCTCACCAAAGGAAACATCCTGCGAGGCGACGGTGACGCCCTGAATCAGACCGGTATCCTGCGCCGGGAAAAAGCCTTTCGGAATAAACAGGTAAAGCAGCGCGGTCAGCGCCAGCGTCGCCAGCGCCACCAGCAGCGTCAGCCGCTGATGGTTGAGCACGATGGTCAGCAGGCGATCGTAACCAGCCACCAGCTTATCGAAAAACTGGCCGCCTTTGCGGTAGAAGCGGCTCTGCTTCTCCTCGGGAATATGGCGCAGCAGGTAAGCGCAGAGCATCGGCGTGAGCGTCAACGACACCAGCATCGATACCAGGATAGAAACTGCCAGCGTAATGGCGAACTCGCGGAAGAGTCGCCCAACCACGTCGCCCATAAACAGCAGCGGGATCAGCACCGCAATCAGCGAGAAGGTCAGCGAGATAATGGTGAAGCCGATTTGCGCCGAGCCTTTCAGCGCCGCTTCCATCGGCGTTTCGCCCTGCTCCAGCCGCCGCGAGATGTTTTCCACCACCACGATGGCATCGTCAATCACGAAACCGGTGGCGATAGTGAGCGCCATCAGCGACAGGTTGTTGAGGCTGAATCCGGCGAGATACATCACGCCGAAGGTGCCGACCAGCGACAGCGGTACCGCCACGCTGGGGATTAGCGTCGCCGCCACGTTGCGCAGGAACAGGAAAGTGACCATCACTACCAGCGCGATCGACAGCATCAGCTCAAACTGCACGTCGCTGATAGAGGCGCGGATAGTTTGCGTGCGGTCAGAAAGGATCTGCACTTTTACGCCATCCGGCAGCGCGGCCTGCAGCATCGGCAGCTGCTTTTTGATGTTGTCGACTACGGAAATCACGTTGGCGCCCGGCTGGCGCTGCACGCTGATAATAATCGCCGGGCTGCTGTTAGCCCAGGCCGACTGATAACTGTTCTCCGCCGCTTCTTCTATATGGGCGATGTCCTTCAGCCGCAGCGCCGCGCCGTTTTTGTAGGTCAGGATCAGGTTGCCGTATTCGTCGGCGGTGCGCAGCTGATCGTTGGCGTCGATGGTGACCGAATGATATTTGCCGTCGAAGCCGCCTTTCGAGCCGTTGACGTTGCTGTTGCCGATCAGCGTGTTGACGTCTTCCAGCGTCAGCCCGTGCGCCGCCAGCGCTTTCGGGTCCATCTGCACGCGGATAGCGGGCTGATGGCCGCCCGCCAGCGTCACCATGCCGACGCCGGAGATCTGCGACAGCTTCAGCGCCACGCGCGTGTTGATCAGATCCTGCACTTTGATCAGCGGCAGCGTATCGGAGCTGGCCGCCAGGGTGATCACCGCCGTATCCGCCGGGTTGACCTTTTTATAGGTCGGCGGATTGGGCAGATCGGAAGGCAGCAGGCTGTTAGCGGCGTTGATCGCCGCCTGCACTTCCTGCTCCGCCACGTCCAGCGACAGATCCAGCGAGAACTTCAGCGTGATCACCGACGATCCGCCGGAGCTGCTGGAGGCCATCTGGCTTAAGCCCGCCATCTGCCCGAGCTGCCTTTCCAGCGGCGCGGTGACGCCCGAGGCCATCACGTCCGGGCTGGCGCCGGGATAGAGCGTGGTGACCTGAATGGTCGGGTAATCCACCTGCGGCAGCGCGGAGGTGGAAAGAAATTTATAGGCGAAGAGGCCGGAGATCAGCACGCCGATCATCAGCAAAATCGTGGCGACCGGACGCTCGATAAAAATACGGGACGGGTTCATTTCGCTGTCGCTTTGCCGCTGGCGTTCTGCGTCTCTTCTGCCGAAATCACCGAGACTTTGCTGCCGTTGCTCAGCCGGTCAATCCCTACGGTCACGACCTGCTCGCCCGCCTTCACGCCTTCCAGAATCGCCTGCTGCGTGTCGCCCAGCGTCGGCCCGGTTTTCACCGCGCGGCGCGTGACGGTTTTGTCCGCGTTAATCACGTAAACGAAGCTGCCGTCGCTGCTTAGCTGTAGCGCCTGCGCCGGGATTATCGTCGCCTGCTTCAGCGTGCCGGTCTGCAGCCGCATATTGACGAACTGATTGGGATAGAGCGCCTCGTCTTTATTATCGAACAGCGCCTTCAGCTCGACGGAACCGGTGCTGGTGTCGATCTGGTTGCTGATAAATTTCACGCTGCCGCTCGCCAGCTGTGCGTCGCCGTTCTGATCGAAGGCGGTAGCGGGCAGCGTCTGGCCGCTGTGCAGCGCCTTAATCAGCGTCGGAATATTGCTCTGCGGCACGCTGAAGGTGACGGCGGCAGGCTGCATTTGCGTAATAGTCACCAGTCCGGTCGTGCTGCTGCTCTGCACCATGTTGCCTTCGTCCACCAGCCGTAAGCCGACGCGACCGGAAACCGGCGCGGTGATGCGTGCGTATTCGATATTCAGCTTCGCCGAGGCGATCTGCGCCTGGTCAGCCTTAACCGCGCCGCGATACTGCCCGACCGTGGCGATTTGCGTATCGAGATCCTGACGGGAAAGCGAATCCTGCGCATAGAGCTTACGGTAGCGCGCCAGCGTCAGCTCCGCGCTCTGCAGCAACGCCTGATTCTGGCTGAGATCGCCCTGATACTGCGCCAGCGTCGCCTCATAGCTGCGCGGGTCAATCTGCGCCAGCAAATCTCCTGCCTTCACCTGCTGCCCTTCCGTGAAGTAAACCTTCATCAGCTGGCCGTCGACGCGGCTGGTCACGGTGACGGTGGCGTTAGGGATAACCGTGCCCAGCGCGGTGAGATAAACCGGCACGTCGGCGGTAGTGACTTCGCCAGCATGTACCGCCACCGGCCCGGCCATCATCATGCCTGGGCCGCCATGTCCGCCGCCCGGCGGCCCGCCTGCATTTTGCCCCGCGCCGCCGTGCGGCCAGAAGCGCCAGATCAGCAGGGCGGCAAGGATAATCAGAATCGCGATAAGGATTTTTCTTCGGGAGGTTTTTGCTGTTGTCAGGGTCATGAGGCTCAGTCGGATCAAATAAAACAAAGGCGCAGCAGCATGTCGCTACCGCCTGCAAAAAGCCAGGTCACTGTGACCCGGCGTTATTATGAGTGAGCAGGCTGATTAAATTCCATGCTCGTAATGTAAGGTTTCCGTTAAACATTGCCGCTAAAAATCGGGTCGGGCGCGAGCTCATCAGGCCCGCGCGCCCGCGCCGTTACGACTTCCAGCCGCCGCCCAGCGCCTTGTACAGCGTAATTTGCTGATTCAGCTGGCCTAAACGGGTGGTAATTAGCGACTGCTGCGCCGCATAGAGCGACCGCTGCGCCACCAGCACGTTGAGATAGTTGTCCACGCCCTGCTGATAGCGAATATGGGCAAAATCGTAGTTGCGCTGGTTGGCCTGCTCGTCCTGTTCGCGCGCGGTCAGCTCATCCTTATAGGTGTCCTGCCCTGCCAGCGCGTCGCCCACTTCCTTGAACGCGGTCTGGATTGCCTTCTCATAGTCAGCAATTTCAATGCGTTTCTGCAAATGGGCGATATCAAGGTTAGCCGAGTTTTTGCCGCCGTCAAAAATGGGCAGATTGATGCTCGGCCCGAACGACCAGGCCGCGGTGCCGCCCTCCAGCAGATGTCCCAGGCTGCTGGACGTGGAGCCGCCGGAGGCGGTCAGGCTGATGCTCGGGAAGAAGGCCGCGCGCGCCGCGCCGATATTGGCGTTGGCCGCTTTCAGCGTATGTTCGGCGGAAATAATATCCGGGCGGCGCGTCAGCAGATCGGAAGGCAGTCCCGACGGCGTGGCCGGGAAGGCCCAGTTTTTATTCAGCCGCGCGTTTTGCAGCATATCCGCCGGGAGATCCGTACCGACCAGCAGCCTCAGCGCGTTGACGTCCTGACGGACCTGGCGCGTGTAGGAGGCGACGTCAGCCTGCGCGGCGCGCACCGACGTTTCCGCCTGCACCAGATCTTGCTCGCTGCTGACGCCGCCGTCCACGCTGCGTTTGGTCAGGTTGTACGAATCCTGCTGGCTTTTCACCGTTTCCTGCGCGAGCTTCATCAGCTCGTTGTCGGCGCACAGCGAAAGGTAAGCCGACGCGACCTGGGAAATCAGGCTGATTTTTGTGGCCTGTTGCGTCGCCGCCGTCGCCAGATAGCTTTCCAGCGCCTCGTCGCGCAGGCTGCGCAGGCGGCCAAAGAAGTCCAGCTCCCAGGCGCTGACGCCCAGGCTGGTGTTGAACTCGTGATAGGTGACCGGCCCGGTCGAAGCGGTGTTGTAGAGATTGCCCGGCAGATGTGCCGCCGTCTGCGAGCCGCTGGCGCTAATGGAGGGCAGCAGCGCCGCCCGATCGATCTGCACCTGAGAACGCGCCACGTCCACGTTCAGCGCCGCGACGCGCAAATCGCGGTTATTCTCCAGCGCGCTGGCGATAAGCTTATGCATCGTCGGATCGGTGAAAAAGTTCTGCCAGCCGATATCCGCGCCGTTAGCGGCGGTCGCTCCCTGCTGGTCATAGTGAGCCGCTACCGGCAGCGCCGGACGCTGATAGTTGGGCGCCATGGTGCAGCCGCCGAGCAAAAGCGCCGTCGCCAGCGCGGTAAGGGGAAAAAGGTGCCGCATTATTGTTTTACCTCTGTTTTTTTACGGGAAAAGCGCTGTGCGACCACAACGTAGAACATCGGCACAAAGAAGATCGCCAGGAAGGTGGCGGTGATCATGCCGCCGACCACGGCGGTGCCGATAGAGTGCTGGCTGCCCGCGCCCGCGCCGCTGGAAATAGTCAGCGGCAGCACGCCCAGCACGAAGGCCATCGAGGTCATGATGATTGGGCGGATACGCAGTTTGGCCGCTTCCAGCGCCGCTTCGACCAGCCCTTTGCCCTCTTTCTCGTGCAGATCTTTGGCGAACTCCACGATCAGAATGGCGTTTTTCGCCGCCAGGCCGACGGTGGTCAGCAGCCCGACCTGGAAGAAGACGTCGTTTTGCAGGCCGCGCATCAGCACCGCCAGAAGGGTGCCCAGGATACCCAGCGGCACCACCATGATCACCGAGAACGGAATCGACCAGCTTTCATACAGCGCCGCCAGGCACAGGAACACCACCAGGATCGAGATGGCGTAAAGCGCGCTGGTCTGCGAGCCGGAAGTCTGCTCTTCGTACGACAGGCCGTGCCACTGCACCTTAAAGCCCTTCGGCAATTTGGCGGCGATTTCGTTGACCGCTTTCACCGCGTCGCCCGAGCTGTAGCCGCTGGCCGGCGAGCCCATGATTTCCACCGCCGAAACGCCATTAAAACGCTCATAGCGCGGCGAACCGTACTGCCACTCGCCGCTGCCGAAGGCGGAGAACGGCACCATCTCGCCGCTGGTGTTGCGGAAATACCATCTATTGAGATCGGATGGCGTCACGCGCGAACCGGCATTGCCCTGCAGATAGACCTTTTTCACGCGGCCGTTGTAGATAAATTGATTGACGTAGCTGGAGCCCCAGGCCGTCGAAAGCGTGTCGTTGATATCTTCCAGGCTCAGCCCCAGCGCGCGGGCGCGTTCGTCGTCGATAATCAGGTGATACTGCGGCTCGTCCTCCATGCCGTTGGGCCGCGTCGCGCTCAGACGCTTGTCCTGCGCGGCCATTCCTAAGAACTGGTTGCGCGCCGCCATCAGCGCCGCATGGCCCTGGTTGTTGCTGTCCTGCAGGAAGAAGTCGAAACCGGTGGCGTTGCCCAGCTCCATTACCGCTGGCGGCACCAGCGCGAAGACTTTAGCGTCCTTCAGCGTGGCGAAGTGCGCCATAGTGCGTGCGGCAAGCTTCTGCACCGTCTGGTCGCTGTTGCGCTGCGCCCAGGGCTTCAGCAGCACAAAGGACATGGCGGTGTTTTCGCCGCGTCCCGAAAAGCTGAAGCCGTTCGGCGAGAACACCGAGCTGACTTCCGGCTCGTTTTTCAGCAGCCACGCCTGAATCTCATCCAGCACCTGCTGTGTGCGTTCTGCGGAAGCGTTGGCGGGCAGCGTGGTCTGCATCATCATCACGCCCTGATCCTCATCCGGCAGGAACGAGGTCGGCACGCGGGTAAACAGATAACCGGTGGCGACCACCAACAGCAGGTAGATCGCCAGGAACAGGTTGCGTCTGGAGATCACCGCGCCGACGCTGTTGGTGTAGTGCAGCGTGCCCGCATCGAACTTGCGGTTAAACCAGCCCGCCATGCCGCTGGTTTTGTGATCCGCCGAGCCGGGCTTCAGCAGCGTGGCGCAGAGCGCGGGCGTGAAGATCAGCGCCATCAGCACCGACAGCGCCATCGCCGAAACGATGGTAATAGAGAACTGGCGATAGATAACGCCCGTCGAGCCGCTGAAGAAGGCCATCGGCAGCAGCACCGCCGACAGCACCAGCGCGATGCCGAACAGCGCGCCCTGGATCTGCGCCATCGATTTGAGGGTGGCGGCTTTGGGATCCAGTCCTTCTTCGTGCATCACGCGCTCGACGTTTTCCACCACCACAATGGCGTCATCCACCAGCAGGCCTATCGCCAGCACCATGCCGAACATGGTCAGCGTGTTGATGGTGTAGCCGCAGGCGGAGAGAATGCCGAAGGTGCCCAGCAGCACGACCGGCACCACCATAGTGGTAATCAGCGTGGCGCGCAGGTTTTGCAGGAATACCAGCATCACCAGGAATACCAGGCCGATCGCTTCAAACAGCGTTTTCACGACTTCCTCAATCGAAGCGCTGACCACCGGTGAAGTATCGTAAGGAAACTTCACCTCCACGCCGTCCGGCAGGGAAGATTTAACGTTGTCGACCGTGGCGCGCACCGCGTTGATCGCATCCAGCACGTTCGCGCCGCTGGCCAGGCGCAGCGCCATGCCTACGGAGGGCTTGCCGTTATAGGTGGCGGAGATGCTGTAGTCCTGCGGGCCCAAATCGACTTTAGCCACATCTTTCAGGCGAACCTGTGACCCGTCCGCATTCACCTTCAGCAGGATATTTTCAAACTGTGCCACGGACTGAAGACGCGTTTTGCCGATAATGGTCGCGCTGAATTTCGCGCCGGGAATGGTCGGTAAACCGGCCAGCTTGCCGCTGGAGATCTGCACGTTCTGCTGAGTGATGGCGGTGGAAACATCGCTGGGGATCAGCTGATATTTGTAGAGTTTGGCCGGATCCAGCCAGATGCGCATGCCGTATTCGGAGCCCATCACCAGGAAGTCGCCAACGCCTTTGGTGCGTGCCACCTGATCTTCCAGTTTCGAAACCAGCAGATCGGCCAGATCGCCGTTGCTCATCTTGCCGTTGGTGGAGATCAAACTGACCACCAGCATAAAGTTGGCCTGATATTTACGGACGTTGATGCCCTGCTGCGTCACCTCGGTCGGCAGCTGCGACTCGGCCAGCGAGACTTTGTTCTGCACCTGCACCTGAGCGGTATCCGGATCGGTGCCCTGGTTGAAGGTGACGATGATAGTGGCGCTGCCGTCGCTGTTGCTCTGCGATTCGATATAGCGCAGGTTGTCGATGCCGTTCAGCTGCTGTTCAATCACCTGTACCACGGTGTTCTGCGCGGTTTCGGCGCTGGCGCCCGGATAGGTCACCTGAATGGAGATGGCGGGCGGCGCGATGTTCGGATACTGGTTGATCGGCAGCTTGAGGATCGCAAGAAAGCCGACCAGCATCACGATAATCGCCACGACCCAGGCGAAGATCGGGCGCTCGATAAAGAATTTAGACATGGGTTTCCCTTACTGCGCCGAAGGATCGGTTGTGGTCAGATTGGCCTGCGGCGCGGCTTTTGCCTGCGCTTCCGTCGGCTGAACCCTGCTGCCGGATCGCACATCCTGCAGCCCGTCCACCACGACGCGGTCGCTGGCCTTCAGCCCGGAGGTCACCAGCCATTTGTCGCCAATCATCTCGCCGGTCGTAATGCTTTGCTGCGCCACGCTGTTGTCCGCCTGCACCACAAAGACGTAAGGCTTGCCTTTGGTGTCGTGCATGATCGCTTCCTGCGGCGCCAGAATGCCCTGGTCGGCGACGCCCTGCGGGAAGCTGGCATGCACGAACATGCCGGGCAGCAGCACGCGCTGCGGATTAGGAAAAACGGCGCGCAGAGTGACGCTGCCAGTACCCTGATCGACCGTGACTTCCGAGAACTCCAGCCTGCCCTCCTGCTCGTAAGCCGAACCGTCTTCCAGCTTTAGCTTCACCGCTGCAGCGTTGTCGCCTGCCGCCTTCAGCTTGCCTTCCGCCAGCGCGCGGCGCTGACGCAGAAGATCCTGGGAAGATTCGCTGACGTCGACATAAATAGGATCGAGCTGCTGGATGGTGGTGAGATAGCTGCTCTGGCCGTTGGTGACCAGCGCGCCTTCGGTGGAGAGCGAGCGGCCGATATGCCCGGCGATCGGCGCGCGCACTTTGGTGTAGTTAAGATTGACCCGCGCGGTTTCCAGATCGGCCTGCGCTTCCCGCGCGGCGGCAACGGCGTCGTCATAGGTCTGTCCGCTGATGGCGTGCGCGGCGGCCAGCGGCTTATAGCGCTGCGCCAGTTTATTGGCGTTGACCAGCGTCGCTTCGGCCTTGTCGTAAGCTGCCTGATAGCTGGCGGGATCGATCTGATACAGCGGATCGCCCGCCTTGACTTCCGCGCCTTCCTTAAACAGGCGCTTAAGGATAATGCCACTGACCTGCGGACGAACTTCCGCCGTTCGCACGGCCGTGGTGCGGCCCGGCAGTTGGGTAAACAGCGTCACCGGCTCGCTGTGCAGCGTGACGACGCCAACGGAAAGCGGCTTGTCGCTGGTGGGCGCGGCGTGCTGGTCGCAGGCGGCCAGCATCAATATCAGGCTCGCGGAAAGGATCTTCAGGCGCATGGTGGGGTCTCAACAGAGTGAACTGAAATAGTAACGAGAGTGATCATTCTCATAAAAAGAGGCTAATTATAGAGGGGCGGCTGAGTTACCAGTGTTAAGTTTTCGCTAATTTAGTTATCCAAAAGCTTCCAGTTAGCGCCTGACAGGAAAACAGTCTGTGCTGTTGAGGGACACCAGCAGAAAGCAGGCTGACATACTGTTTCCCTGATGCAGAATATCGGTCAGAAGTTGTATGCTCTTTTGTTTATGTCATGACGTCAGCAAAGGAATAACGATGCCAGCAGAAATCCGTGAGAGTAAAATTACCGGCATCAAGGCGGGTAAAGATGTCGTTATCTATCAACCAGCGAATATTTATGGCTGTACGTTAGAGGATGGCGTTTTTGTTGGCCCTTTTGTCGAGATCCAGCGCCATACGGTGGTGGGAGCAGGAACTAAAATTCAGTCGCACTGCTTTATTTGCGAATATGTCACCCTAGGCCGCGACTGTTTTATCGGGCACGGTGTGATTTTCGCTAACGATATGTTTCGCCAGGGCCGTCCCGATCCTGACAGCGACAGCTGGGGGCGCATCACTCTCGGCAATAACGTTTCTGTTGGCAGCGGCGCGAAGATCCTGGCCGTAACTATTTGCGACGGCGCGGTGATTGGCGCCGGCAGCGTGGTTACCCGCGATATTCTGCGCAAGGGCGTTTATGCGGGCAATCCGGCGCGGCTGCTGCGGGAACTGTAGCGCCTGAAAAAAAGCTGGCCCGGAGCCAGCTTTTCAACTCAGAACGCGATATCGACGCCGCCGCGGAAGACCGATTCGTCGCCCTTCTCCGCCACGTGCTTATCCGCCCGCAGGAACAGCCGCGCGTCTCTGGCTTTGCCTACATCCAGCCTTACACCGTACCACTGCGAATCTCTGTCCAGCGTCATGCCCGGAATAGAGAAGCTTTCGCCTTCCGCTCCCGTGCCTGTCCACCTGGCGGTAACATCCAGCGAAGGATTGGTAAAGGCATGCTGATGCTCGCCATATATCGACAGCAGCGACCACCACTGGCCGACATCAATCAGCTGCGAGCTCAGATTCAGTCCGGTCAGGCCTACCGTGCGGCTGTAGCGTTCGCTGTCGCCTTCCAGACCCAGCGCGCCGCCCTTGTCGCTGAAGTCGCCGGTGTAGAGCTGGCTCAGCTTCATGCCGACATAGGGCTGCAGCGTCAGGCGATCGATCGGCGACCAGCGGTAGCCGGTTTTCACCAGCGCCTGCCAGCTGTCGTTGCTCGTCTCTGAAGAGGTTGAGCGCACGCCGTTCAGCAGCATTACGCGATCGAGATCGGTATCGCCATGCTGATAGCTCAGATTGCCCTGCCAGAACCACTCCGGCGTCACGGCATACTGGCCGTAGAGCATCACGCCCTGCAGACTGTTGGTGCTGTTGCCGCCGCTGCCTTCATAGCTGGCGCGGATTTCGCTGTCGGTGACGGCAGCGCCCAGCCTTAAGCCCGGCACGTCGAAGCTGCTGTCCACGCCGATTGCCGTGGTGTTGGTGCGGTAGTGGCTGCCCAGATAGCCATCCTGCTGCAGATCGCCGTGCAGCGTGCCGGTTTCCGCCCATACGCCGTAGTTCTTCTGCCGCTCGGGATCGAGACGGTTGCTCAGCAGCTGGTTCTGATAATCCAGGCTGTTAAAAAGAATCGCGTTGCCGCTGGCGTGCGCCTGGCCGGAAAGCGAGTCCAGCACCGCTTCGGCGGCCGCGCCGCTACCGATCCTCTGGAAAGCGGCCGCATCCTGCAGCAGCTCGCTTTGCTGTGCGGAAAGAGCCGACTGCGTCGAGAGCCTGTCCGCGACCTGCAGCGCTTTTTCAACGTTCGCCGCGCTTTGCAGCGTCGCCGCGCCGCTCAAACCTGCCGCCTGCGCCGCCTGTAAGGTATTTACCCGCTGGAAATGGCCGGTAACACTGTTGGCGCTGTAATCCACCGAGCCTTTCAGGAACACGCCGGTATCGACGCTGGTGAACTGGCCGCTGACGCCCTGACCGCTTTGCAGCAGCGACTCGTTGGTCTGTACGATATAGGTATCAGACGGCAGCGTAACCTGCAGCGCGCCGTTTAGCGTCGCCGGCCCGGCTACCGTCAGCGGCTGCGACAGCGTAATACGCAGCGTGCCGTCGGCGCTTTGCTGGTAGCTGCCAACCACATGCAGCGCGCCGGCGGCAGTCGTCACTACCGTTCCCTGATTGCTCAGGTTGCCGTTAATCCTGCCCGCGCCCGCCAGCACGCCGCTGCCGGTCACGCGCACATCGCTGGCGACGCTGCCGTCGATGTAAAGCGTGTTGCTTTTAACCTGAGTCGCACCGGCATAGGTGTTATTACCGGTAAGCCGCAGCACGCCGCCCGCATTGCTGGTGCCGCTGACGATCAAACCGCCATCGCCGCTGATATCATTGGCGAAAACGTAGTCGCCGTAGGTCAGCGCAGCGGTGAAATCGTCGCCGTAGAACATGCCCGGCCCTTTCAGCGCCTTATCAACATTGACGTTGCCCCAGCCGAAAGTGCTGTTATAAGGACGGCCATTCGCGGTGTCGGCGCTGACTCCCGCCACGGCATCGCTGTGATAATCCGCCGTGGTCAGCAAAGTTTGCTGAAAGTTATAACCGGTCATCCACGGGAACTGCGCCGAGACTCTGGAAGCGGCACCGGTTACGCGCGGCGCGGCGAAAGAGGTGCCGTATTTACGGGCCAGCGTACCGTTATCCTGCAGATAGTCGGCATAGCCCGGCGCCGCCAGGCACCACGCGGCCGCATCGCCACAGGCATCGAAAACAAACAGCTCCGGCGGACGACTTCCCTGCGCCACCGTATAGCCAGGCACATAGCCGGTAACGGCGATCAGCCCTTTTTGCAGGCTGGCGTCATTGTAAATCAACGGGATCTGGGCGTTTGGCGAAGGCGTTGAGGTGCCGTTGTTGCCGGTTACTACCACACCCAGCGCATCGGCATTGACGATGCTGCTTAAACTGTCGCGCAGCAGATCGTAACGCCCGCTTGTCCGGGCGCTTTGCTGCTGCGCCACGGTCGATAAACGCTCGCTGGAAGCGTAAGACATGTTAATTATTTTTACGCCGTTATTGAGTAGCCCGTTGATGGCTTTATTCGTATCCGAGTAATAAAACTGGTTATTACTGGAAGCCTGCGCTATCCACAATTCGCTGTCCGGCGCAACGCCGCCAGCGAAGGCGCCGCTGGCGATCCCGGCCGCAGTCAATGCCACCAGGGTACCGTGTCCGGCCTGCCCCATATTATCGTTCAGGCTTTGGCTGCCGCCGGATAAATAGGAGGCAAAATGCACGTTGTCGTAATTGATGTCAGAACGACCGGAGGCCAGCCCTGAGTCGACAATGCCCACTTTGACTTTGCCGTAAGTCACTACCGGCGAAACCGGCGTCGGCGCTGAATCCGTGTTCGGCGTCAAATCGGTGATGGACGTGGTTTCTTTGGTTGGCGTTGGTTCAACAACGGGTGTCGGCGTTGGCGTTGGCGTTGCGTTCAGCGTTTCGTTGCTTCCGCCGCCGCCACCGCCGCCGCATCCTGTAAGCAACAGCGTACTGATTAAAACAGCCAGTAATGACAGCTGAGAAGGCGCGGACAAGGTCGGTGTGATTCTGGTAATTTGCACGGATATCCTCTTTGATCGCCATTGCAGAAGGTAGAGCTATCCATGCTTGAATTTATACAGTTTAGATCCCAACTGGAGAGATAACAGATATTGATAGTTTAAAAGATCAAGGCTTTTCCAATTATGAGAAAAGCTGATGCTTTGATGGGCTATTCGGTGATTAAGGTTGTGCGACGGGAAGGGAAAAAAGGCGTAAAAAAACCCACGCCTTAGCGTGGGCTGGGAGTTGACGCTCTTATCGCGTCAGGCCGCCTGCGCGTTTACGCAGATTTCTGTTGGTCACCAGGATCAGGTTCCGCTGTGCGTGGAATAGAGCGCGTCCGGCGCCACGTTCATATGCTTGAGCACCGGGCCGATAATATTACCGAAGACCGGCGCGGCTACCGAGCCGCCGAAGTGATCGCCTGCCGTTGGATGGTTGATCATGATGACCAGCGCGACCTGCGGATTGCTGGCGGGCGCCACGCCTGCGGTATAGTTGATATAGCCGCCGTCATATTTGCCGCTGGCGCCCATTTTCTCCGCGGTACCGGTTTTAATCGCCAGGCGATAGCCGGGAACAGCTGCACGAACGCCACTGCCGCCAGGCAACGCGTCGCTCTCCATCATATGAATTACCGAGCGCACGATATCTTCATCCGCGACCCGTTTACCGATAACCGGCGGCGTCACTTTGGTGATAGAAAGCGGACGATAGACACCGAAAGATCCCAGCGTGGCGTATTCACGCGCTATCTGGAGCGGCGTGACGCGCAGACCATAGCCGAAGGAGAAAGTGGCGCGCTCGATATCGGCCCAGCGCTCGCGATGCAGCGGGAAGTAGCCCACGCTTTCGCCGGTCAGTCCCAGCCCGGTGGGTTTCCCCAGGCCGAAAGAGTGAAAGGTGTTGACCAGCACTTCCGCCGGCATCGCCAGCGCGATATGAGAAACGCCGATATCGCTCGATTTTTGCAGGATGCCGGTCATCGTCAGGCGAGGCCAGTGACCGACGTCGCGGATCAGATGGCCGTTGACGCGGTAAGGCGTGGTGTCCAGCACCGAGTCAGGACGCACCAGCTTGCGCGCCAGCCCTTCCATCACCACCAGCGGTTTGACCGTTGAACCCGGCTCGTAGCTGTCGTTGATCGCCGCATTGCGCATCTGCGCTGGCGAAACGTTGCTGAAATTATTTGGGTTATAGGAAGGATAGGACGCCATTCCCAGAATTTCGCCGGTATCGATTTTAACCAGCACCGCCGCGCCCGAATCGGCTTTATTCAGCAATACGCCGTCGCGCAGCTTAGTGTACAGCGTGTACTGGTCGAATTTATCAATGCTGAGCTGCACCGTTGGCGGCTGGCGAGGCGGCTCATAGTTGATCATGGCGATGATATTGCCGTGGGCATCCTGACGATATTTCTCTACGCCCGACGTTCCCTGCAGGACTTTATCGAAGCCTTTTTCCAGGCCGTTCAGGCCGGTATTGTCCGCGCCAACGATGCCGATAAGCGGCGCCGTGGCTTCGCTCATCGGGTAGAAGCGGCTGTCGTCATAAACGGTGGAAATACCGGTCAGATGCAGTTTGGCGATATCTTTAGCGATGCCCAGCTCGATCTTATGACCTAAATAGAGAAAGCGACGATTAGGATTGGCTTTGATTTGTCGGGCGATCTCTTCGGGACGCTGATCCAGCGCGTTGGCCAGATATTCCCATTTCGCGCTGGTAAAATCGGGGTTTGCTTCCAGTACGCGCTGCGGATCGGCGATGATGTCACGCGAAGGCACGCTCAGCGCCAGCGCTTCGCCGTTGCGATCCAGCAGCGTGCCACGATTGGCAGGAATCGTCACCGTACGCAGCGATCGCTCGTCCGCCTGCTTTTCCAGCATGGGATGGTTGATCAGCTGTAGATCGCCGACCCACACCAGCAGCAACAGCATCGAAGCGAAGACGCCAAGACAGATCAGGCGAAAGCGTGCGGGATGAAAAGGCGTTTTGGCCTGGTCTTTAGCCAGTGATTTTTTTAAGCGGGGCATGACTCTTCTGTCGGCGAAATAGCGAGTAACTGACCGGGAGTTATACAAAAAATGCGGGAGCGATAACAGAAAAACTGTGTTTCAGATCGTGATTGTTGCCGTACGGTTTACCCGATAAAAAGAGCCACAGCCCGGCTCAGTCGTTGGCGCAGCGGATAAAAAAAACCTGCGCGTCTGCGCAGGTCGGTGAAACAAAATAGCTTTTGATGTTCACCCATCAATACCTCTGGGACTTCAACTGTAGCAACGGCCTACGCGCGCTCGCTACTGCGCATTCGCAACAGTTGCCCGCAAAATGTAACCAGCCATGTGATTTCTGTGGCGTTTTGAAACGTCATCGGCCCGTCAGCGTCAGAACATCCCGCACCAGCGGGATGTTTATCAGGCCTCAGGAGGACAAAAAGAGTTTGATGATTGCCGGGATAGCAGGGATGAGCTGGGCAAAAATCACCGCGCTGACCATCCACATAATGATCGAATTTTTCGTTTCGCTGATTAAAGTGCGGGTATCGCTAATAGCGATTTTCAGGTTGGTCACTTCTTCCTTGAGCGTGCCGGTATTTTCTTTCACCTCTTTACTGAGCGCGTAGCTCCCCTCTTTCAGCTCGTCGATATCTTCTTTGAGCTCGTTCCTGAGTGCGCTGATATCTTCTTTGACCTCTGCCCTGAGTGCGCTGATATCTTCTTTGACTTCCTCCCTGAGTGCGCTGATATCTTCTTTAACTTCTGCCCTGAGTGCGCCGATATCTTCTTTGACCTCTTCCCTGAGTGCGCTGATATCTCCTTTGACCTCTTCCCTGAGTGCGCTGATATCTCCTTTGACCTCTTCCCTGAGCCCGCTGATATCCCCTTTCGTTGCGTAATTAGATTTTATTACGGCCACGTCAATACGGATTTCCGTAATATCCTCTTCCAGCTTCCTTACACGGTTGCGCATATCCCTTTCTCCGTCGTCGTCGCCGTTTCCCCAACAGCCGGGAAACGGCATTGCTTCCGTTCCGTACATCCTTTTGTCCTCCCTGATGCCGGGCCTGTGCTGAGTGTCAGGTCTGACCGTGCAGAGTGCCGCTCCATCCATTGACGCCGTTTGACTCTGCTCCCGGCGCTATCACATTGATCCGGTCACGTTTTCCCCCGCATCAAATCAGCCTGAGTTTTATGCTCTTTTTGCCGTCATAGCAATAACTACTGGCGCTAAAATTTACAATTTTCAGACAGCGCTTCCATATTATGCCTGGCTTTGTGCCATCGCCGCCTTTTTGATCTCTACCAGACAGCTCATGGCGTTCGGCCCCTGAGTCAACGACGAGGTACCGATATCCAGCGTCAGCACGTTCGGGTTGCCTGCGCGATCGAACGGCTGCCAGGCTTTGCCGAATCCCGGATCGAACCAGGCGCCGGTAGCGATCAGCACCACGCTGCGGCTGACGCCAGTGGTAAGCCGCGCGCCCGCCAGCATACGGCCACGATCGTTGCAGACTTCAACAACGTCGCCGTCGGCTATGCCGCGCTTTTCGGCGTCGAGCGGGTGCATCCACAGCGTTTCCCGACCGGCGGTTTTATTCGCCTGTACTGTCGGCGTGGCGTCCATCTGGCTGTGCAGGCGATCGCCTGGCTGAATGGAGATCATATGCAGCGGGAAGCGCTGACCGATCTCCGCGCCCAGCCACTCCTGCGGCGGCCGCCATTCAGGATGCGGCGCGAAATCCTCCAGCCCGAAGCCCGCAATGGTTTCGCTGAACAGTTCGATTTTGCCGCTGGCGGTCTGAACAGGGTTTTTCAGCGGATCCTGGCGAAAGTCTTCCATATAGATGAAAGGCTTGCCGCCTTCCGGAACCTCTACGTAGCCTTGTTCCCAAAAGCTCTGGAATTCAGGCCAGTGAATGCCCTTGCGCTGATGCGACACTGCACACTGCTGATAAAGATGCTCGATCCACTGCGCTTCGTTGCGGTTTTCAGTAAAGGCCTCACGGTAGCCCAGACGCTCTGCCAGATCGGCAAAGATATCGAAATCGTTGCGCGCCTGATGCAGGGGTTTAATCGCCTGATGCATCGCCAGCACAAAACGATCGCGTGAGGAGCCGCCAATATCGTTGCGTTCCAGCGTGGTAGTAACCGGCAGCACGATATCCGCCATCTGCGCTGCGGGCGTCCAGACGATATCCTGCACGATCACCGTTTCAGGCTTCTGCCAGCCCTGTACCAGCCGGTTCAGCTGCTGGTGATGATGGAAAGGATTACCGCCAGCCCAATGGATCAGATGAATATCGGGGTAAGTATGCATTTTGCCCTGGAAAGCGTAAGGCTCGCCCGGATGCAGCAGCATATCGCTGATGCGCGCTACCGGAATGGCCTGGTCGGCGATCGGGTTAACGCCGGTGGACATCAGCGGCGCCGGGCCTTCCACGCGTGGATTGCCTACGCTGTTCATGGAGCCGTGCCCGAAAGAGAAACCCGCGCCCGGCAATCCCGGCTGGCCCAGCATTGACGAGAGCGCGATCATCATCCAGTAAGGCTGCTCGCCGCGATGGGCGCGCTGCACGGAGTAAGAGCTGGTGATAAAGCTGCGTTTGCCAATCAGCTGCTTCGCCAGTAATGCAATGCGCGCAGCGGGAATGCCGGTGATTTCGCTGGCCCAGCCCGGCGTTTTCGCCACGCCGTCGCTCTCGCCCAGCAGATAGCCGCGCAGCTGTGGATAGCCCACGCAGTGCGACGCCAGAAAAGCTTTGTCGGCCGCGCCCAGACGCTCAATTTCGTAGCCCAGCGCCAGCATCAGCGCCACGTCGGTATTGGGACGAATAGGGATCCATTCAGCGTTAACAAACTCCGGGCAGTCGTCGCGCATGGGACTGATATTGATCACCGGCGTGCCTTTGGCCGCCAGCGCCAACAGCGCCGGTTTCAGGCTGTGCTCGCCCGCTCCGCCCGAAGCGACCTGACCGTTTTTCAACGCCAGACCGCCAAAAGCCAGAAAGATTTCGCAATGTTCCACCACATTCGGCCAGTCGGTTACGCGGCCGGTTAACGGCATATAGGTGCCGATAATATAGGGCAGAAAAAACTGCGCGGCGCCCCAGCTGTAGTTACCCAGCTGATCGACGCCGCCACCGCCGTTGAAGTAGAAACGGCGCACCAGCGTGCGGGCGTGATTGACGCGGCCCGCCGAAGACCAGCCGTAGGAGCCGTTAAAGATCCCTGACGCGCCGTAGCGGTCGCGCACTCGCCGATTCTCCTCCGCCACCAGATCCAGCGCCGTCTCCCAGTCGACCGCGACGAAATCTTCTCGTCCACGTAACGTGCGATCGCTTTTTTCGCGTGATTTTAACCAGGAGCGGCGCACCATCGGCTGGCGGATGCGCCTGTCGGAATAGACCAGTTCTGGAATGGTATTCAGCATCGGCGAAGGATCGCGGTCGGCGAAGAAAGGCTCGCAGCGCTGCAGCTTGCCGTTTTCAACAACGGCAGTAAAGGCGCCCCAGTGAGCGAGGTGCGGCACTTTTTTTAGGGTCATGGCAGGTTCCGGCAGGTGGTGTTTTCTGGCAACAGGCTATCATTTTTCGCCCACGCCGGAAAACTTCTCCTCTGCTTTCGTCTCTTGCTGCCGACAGAGATTAACGTCGAAGCCAATCTAGAGCCTGACGCGCTGAAATACCTCCACCGGCGAAGCCCTTTCCGAATAGTTGACGATGGCGATACCCAGCTGCCGGGCCACGCTGTCGGCCAGCTGCATTTTTGTTTTTATATAATCCAGTCCCAGTCCTGTTCGTAGTGGATCGGGCGTGCCGTGCCCATAGAAAAAGTCCGGCCTGAATTCTTTAAAAAAGCTTTCCGACCAGCTATTAATATTCGGAACTTTTTCAGGCTGATTAAACTGATTCTGAATATTGGGCTCGCCCGCCTGCTGCCATTTCACCACTTTATTTTGATCGTAGTCGTGGTCGAAGCCGAGCAGGCCGATGGTGGTGGGCGAAAGCGCCATCATTATCCAGTAAAGGCCCTGGAAAAACATGGTGTAGCCGATATAAAACTCGGGATCTTCATGGCGCCAGCCCAGCTTTTTGCCGATCCAGTCGCTGGCCTGCACATAGCGCTCATAGCCGATGTCCGCTTTGAAATGGGTGGCGACCGGATAATTTTCCTGTGGAAAGTCACCCGAATGCAGCCAATAGTCGAACGAGCCGCCGGCGAAAATTCGCCAGGCGTTATTGAGACAGACAATAATATGTCCCTGATATTTTTCCTCACGCGCCTGTAGCGCCGATATTCCGCTGCCTATATATAAAACTTTCATCATCTGTCCTGTATTTTTCAACGGCTGTCGCCGTCCGGCATGACCCTTTGCCCGGTGAAAGTGGCGTCACTTTATCAAAAAAGTTATCTCCTCAAAAAAATTATCAGATAATTGCCCGCTCCAATGCTTTTCATCAGCTTTGCGATGCCGTCAACATTCTGTTGCTTGAAGTAGCAGGAAATTTCCGCAACACTGGTGCGATGTAAACGTTTACCCTGGAAAACTTAGTCTCTATGGCCACCATTAAAGATGTTGCCAGGCTGGCGGGCGTCTCCGTCGCCACGGTTTCCCGCGTTATCAACAACTCACCTAAAGCCAGCGAGGCTTCACGCCAGGCCGTTAATCGCGCCATGGAAGAGCTGCAGTATCATCCCAATGCCAACGCGCGCGCGCTGGCGCAGCAATCGACAGAGACGATGGGGCTGGTGGTGGGCGACGTGTCCGATCCCTTTTTCGGCGCGCTGGTTAAAGCGGTCGAGCAGGTCGCCTACGGCACCGGCAACTTTCTGCTGATTGGCAACGGCTACCACAATGAGCAGAAAGAGCGTCAGGCGATCGAGCAGCTAATCCGACACCGCTGCGGCGCGCTGGTGGTGCATACGAAAAAAATTCCCGATGCCGATCTGATCCCGTTGATGCAGCAGATCCCCGGCATGGTGCTGATCAACCGCGCGCTGCCCGGTTTTGAAAATCGCTGTATCGCGCTGGATGACCGCTACGGCGCCTGGCTGGCGACCCGCCATCTGATCCAGCAGGGTCACCAGAACATCGCTTTTATCTGCTCGAACCACCCTATTTCCGACGCGGACGATCGCCTGCAGGGCTATTATGACGCGCTGAAAGAACACGATTTGCCCTGTAACGATCGCCTGGTGGCCTTTGGCGAACCGGACGAAATCGGCGGCGAACAGGCGATGACGGAGCTGCTGGGACGCGGCAAAGCTTTTAGCGCCGTGGCCTGCTATAACGATTCGATGGCGGCCGGAGCGCTGGCAGTACTCAGCGATAACGGCCTGCGGGTGCCGGAAGAGATGTCGCTAATCGGCTTTGATGACGTGCTGGTTTCTCGCTACGTGCGCCCAAGACTGACCACGGTGCGCTATCCCATTGTGACCATGGCGCAGCAGGCAGCCGAGCTGGCTTTAGCGCTGGCTAACAATCAGCCGCTGCCTGAGGTGACCAATCTGTTCAGTCCGACGCTGGTGCGCCGCCATTCGGTCGGCTCGCCGGATTAAATTTCCAGCGCCAGCAGCTCCTGCACGGTCTGCGGCCGACGAATTTGCCGCGGCTGGCCGTTTTCAAACAGCACTTCCGGCAGCAGCGGCCGACTGTTGTAGTTAGAGGACATGGAAGCGCCGTAAGCGCCGGTATCGTGAAAGACCAGATAGTCACCCGGTTTGACCTGCGGCAGCGCGCGGGTTTCTACTTTGCCGCCTTCCAGTTGGGTGAAGACGTCGCCCGATTCGCACAGCGGCCCTGCCACTACGGTGTCGATGGTCTTTTCGTCCAGCTCGCGTCCGTCGCCGGCGATAGCGGAGATATGGTGGTAGCTGCCGTACATGGCAGGTCGCATTAAATCGTTGAAACCGGCATCCACCAGCACGAAATGACGACTGCCCATCTGTTTAACCGCGCGCACCTGCGATACCAGCACGCCGGATTCAGCGACCAGAAAACGTCCCGGCTCGATTTCCAGCTTCACCGCATGGCCAAGATGCTGCGCCACACGCTGGCGCGCCGCATCCCACAGTCCAAAATAGTGCGCCGTATCAATCGCCTCTTCGCCAAAACGATAGGGAATGGAGAGTCCGCCGCCCGCAGAGATAGCCTGCAGATCCTGGCCGAAATCGATCACCAGCCGCACCATCGCGTCGCAAACCTGTTCCAGATGGCCATAATCCACGCCGGAGCCGATATGCATATGGATGCCGATTAGCTTCAGCCGATGCTGCTGAATCGCGGCCAGCGCCAGCGCCAGATCGCCATGCCAGATACCGTGCTTGCTATTTTCGCCGCCGGTATTGGTTTTCTGACTATGGCCGTGGCCGAAGCCCGGATTGACGCGCAGCCAGACTTCATGGCCCGGCGAGACTTCGCCCAGCTGATGCAGCATATCGACCGAACCGGTATTAACCGGGATTTTCAACTCCGTCAGACGGGCCAGCGTAGGCTCGTCCAGCAGATCGGCGGTAAAGACGATCTCTTCGCCGCCCGGCTGAAAGCCTGCCGCCAGCGCACGCTCCACTTCGCCCAGCGAGACGGAATCGACCCGCACGCCCGCCGCGCGCATTAGTCTGAGAATATGGATATTGGAGCAGGCTTTCTGGGCGAAGCGCACCACGTCAAACTGCTGCAGCTGCGCAATGCGCTCAGCGATAACATCGGCATCGTAAACCCAGACAGGCCCGCTGTAGCGGCGCGCCAGCGTCAGCAGATTTTCTTGAGTCAGAGCGGTTTCGGTGGTGGTGAGCGGGTGTGGCATAAGGCTTTCTCCTGTCAGTAATGGCTTTATTACGCCACGACGCGGAGATGATGAAAAATATCTGTTTTAGAGGAATCTATTCATTCATGATATGGATACCCTTTTCCTTTGAGAGCGCTTTATGGCTGGCATCACGCTGCGGCATATCGAGATTTTTCATGCGGTTGTCACTACCGGCAACCTGACCGAAGCGGCGGCGCTGCTGCATACTTCGCAGCCGACCGTCAGCCGCGAGCTGGCCCGCTTTGAGAAGCTTATCGGACTCAAGCTATTTGAACGTGTTCGTGGCCGCCTGCAGCCGACCGCGCAGGGGCTGCGGCTGTTTGAAGAGGTACAGCGCTCCTGGTACGGGCTGGATCGAATTATCAACGCGGCGGAAAGTCTGCGGCAGTTTCGCCAGGGCGAGCTGTCGATCGCCTGCCTGCCGGTGTTTTCCCAGTCGCTGCTTCCCCTGCTCTGCCAGCCTTTTCTGCAGCGCTATCCCGATGTCAGCCTGAATATTATTCCACAGGAATCACCGCTGCTGGAGGAGTGGCTGTCGGCGCAGCGCTACGATTTAGGGTTAACGGAAACCAGCCAAACGCCAGCCGGCACGGAGCGGAGCGAAATTTTTACCGCCGATGAGGTCTGCGTGCTGCCACAGGATGATCCGCTGGTGGAAAAAAGCTGTCTGACGCCGCAGGATTTCGCAGGGAGGAATTTTATCAGCCTGTCGCAGACCGACAGCTATCGCCAGCTGTTGGATCAGCTGTTCAACGAACAGGGCGTGCAGCGTCGGATGGTGATGGAGACGCACAGCGCCGCTTCGGTTTGTGCGATGGTCAGAGCGGGTATCGGCCTGTCGATAGTCAATCCGCTGACCGCGCTGGATTATGCGGGCAGCGGCGTGACTATCCGGCGTTTCAGTATTGCGGTGCCTTTTACCGTCAGCCTGATCCGGCCGCGCCATCGTCCCGGCTCGGCGCTGGTCGATGCTTTCAGTCTGCATCTGCAGCAGCAGAGCGGTCTGTTCAACCAGCGCCTTGAGGCGTTGCTGATTCAGGCGTAAGCCTGTTCAGGCGACGCCCGGCTCTCAGGCGCGTACAGGCTGTCGCTGACCGCCCGCGCGTCGAAAGGTCAACAGGCAAATCAGCAGTCCCACCGCGGCCAGCACCGCAGCGGCGATCGGCACGGCGGTCAGGCCGTAGCCGCCGTCAATCACCGCCCCGCCCGCCCAGGCGCCGAAGGCGTTGCCGACGTTAAATGCGGAGATATTCAGCGTGGAAACCAGGTTTGGCGCCTCTTTGCCGTGGCGCACCACGTTGATTTGCAGCCCGGGTACGGTAGCAAACGTTGCCATCGCCCATAAAAACAGGGTGATTTCCGCCAGCCACAGCGCGTGGCTGGTCCAGCTGAAAGCGAGCGAAAAGAGCGCGATCAGTGAAAAGCTGAGGATCAGGCTGAAGGAGACTTTCCAGTCGGCCAGCTTGCCGCCCAAAATATTGCCAACGGTCAGGCCAGCGCCGATCAAAAACAGCGTCCAGCTGACGCCTTTGCTGCTGATGCCGGTTACCTGCAGCAGCAGCGGCGCGATATAGCTGAACAGCGCGAACATGGCGGCGGCGAAGAATACCGTCATCAGCAGCGACAGCCACAGTTTGCCGTTAGCCAGCGCGCTAATTTCACTGGCCAGATCCACCGGCTTTTCGTCACGATTAGCAGGCAAGCTGACAATCAGCGCGATAAAAGCCAGCACGCCGATAACCGAAACGCCCCAAAAAGTTGTGCGCCAGCCAAACAACTGGCCGAACCAGGTGCCCAACGGCACGCCCAGCACGTTAGCCAGCGTCAAACCGGTAAACATCAGCGCCACGGCGGAGGCCTGTTTACCGGGCGCCACCAGGCTGGCGGCCACCACGGCGCCGATCCCGAAGAAAGCGCCGTGACAAAGCGCGGTGATCACTCTTGCCAGCATCAGCAGGTTATAGCTCCAGGCCAGCGCGCAGAGGATGTTGCCAATAATAAAAATCGACATCAGCAGGATCAGCGTGCGCTTGCGCGGCAGCCTGGCCGTAAGCAGCGCCATTATGGGCGCGCCAATCGCCACGCCCAGCGCATAGCCGCTGATTAACCAGCCTGCGGAAGGAATAGTCACGTTGAGATCGCCCGCCACATTCGGCAGCAGGCCCATAATAACGAATTCCGTAGTGCCGATAGCAAAGGCGCTTAGCGCCAATGCCAGTAAGGAAACGGGCATCTCATTTTCTCCAGGAAAAATTATCTTTCCGCCGGCAGTGACCGACAGGCAGGAACAGCGAAGGGAAACTATTTCAGAGTGTGAATCTTGATCTACATCACAGAAGAGATTAAAGCACAGGCCATCAGAGACTTACACCCCTGTTCAGGCAACAATCCCTTGCCTGAACGGCAATAATCGTTGGCAATTAAAGGATGAATGGGTCATTTCTGACGCTTTTTCACCGTTTTCAGGCTTCCTCACTTGTCTATACTTTATCAACAGGCTGCAGATTCTGGCTGTTTTACCGACTAAACAAGGCACAATAGATTACAGAAAATTATCAATTAACGGACAATCATTTGACGCGAATTGCGATTAAATAGATAAAGTTTTCTGAGCGTTAGCCGATACCTCGATGATGGATGCAACGGGCGTTTATTGAGCTTTGATTGATCGATTCATTACCGAGGAGTAAAGATGCGATTGGCTATTTGCCTGCTGGCGCTGAGTATCACCGGATGTTCGGTAGGAAAATATGAGTACAGCAGCGAAGCGGAAAAGCGTGTGGATATGACCGTGACCGGCATTCCCACTATCCTGGGTATAGGCACGCTGGGCACCACCATCCCGCTGACCGCCGATTACAGTCTGACCGCAGCGCACGTAGCAAAATATTCTCTTTACCGCGTTAAGTCTCGCCATCCTGACTGCGACCTGGCCGTGGTTTATCACAAAAACGGCAATGTCTCCGCGCCGCGTTTCCGCAACGGCTTTATGGGCGACAAGATTAATATGTATGGCTACAGCTTTATCTCCGCCATGCCGGTCGCCTCAACCGGCACCAATCTGGTTAACACCGGACTGAAAAACAGCTGGAATAAGCTAAGCTGCGTCGTGGTGGCGACCAACGCGGGCGTAGTGCAGGGCATGTCCGGCGGCGCGGTCTATAACGCTTCCGATGATTCCGTTGCGGGCGTTATCGTCGGCTACTCTGACAGAATCAACGATATTAAAAGCGGCAAAACGCTCTATAAAAACGTCTCTCTCTATGTGCCCTACGCCCGCTTCAAAGAGTGGCTGGACGAGGCGACCCGATCCTGACCGCTGTTTTACGACAGCATAAATTCCACCGCCATATCGGCGTGCAGCATGGTGGTGTCAAATACCGGAACGGCACACTCCTCCGCTTTCAACAACGGGCCAGGTACAGCCAAACCCTGCGCTTTCTGCGCCTCGATAACCTGTTGAGGCGACCGTTTCGACAACTTTATGCCTGGTGCTAACGCGGATCGCAATGCCCTCCGCACCCACTTATTTCGCTCTCTGAGCTTCGCACGGCGGCAGAGATAAAAAAAGGGGCGAAAATTCGCCCCTTGATGTTGTTATCGTCGCTTACTTGCCTGAAGGGCGCAGCGCCGGGAACAGGATTACGTCGCGGATGGTGTGGCTATTGGTAAACAGCATTACCATGCGGTCGATGCCGATGCCCAGACCTGCGGTCGGCGGCAGGCCGTGCTCCAGCGCCGTAACGTAGTCTTCATCGTAGAACATCGCTTCGTCGTCGCCCGCGTCCTTCGCGTTAACCTGCTGCAGGAAACGCTCGGCCTGATCCTGCGCGTCGTTCAGCTCGGAGAAGCCGTTGCCGATTTCACGACCGCCGATAAAGAATTCAAAGCGATCGGTGATTTCCGGATTCTCGTCGTTGCGGCGCGCCAGCGGCGAGACTTCCGCCGGATATTCGGTGATAAAGGTCGGCTGGATCAGATGGCTTTCCGCCGTCTCTTCGAAGATTTCGGTAACGACGCGACCAAGTCCCCAGCTCTTCTCAACCTTGATGCCCAGCGACTGTGCGATGGCGCAGGCTTTGTCGAAATCGTCCAGATCCGCCAGATTGGTTTCCGGACGGTATTTCTGAATCGCTTCCTTCATCGTCAGTTTGGCGAAAGGTTTACCGAAGTCGAACTCCTGGTCGCCGTAAGGCACTACGGTAGTCCCCAGCACATCCTGCGCCAGCGTGCGGAACAGGCTCTCGGTCAGCTCAATCAGATCCTTGTAGTCCGCATAGGCCATATAGAGTTCCATCATGGTGAACTCAGGGTTATGGCGCGGGGAAATACCTTCGTTGCGGAAGTTGCGGTTGATTTCAAACACGCGATCGAAACCACCGACCACCAGACGTTTCAGATAGAGTTCCGGCGCGATGCGCAGATACATATCGATATCCAGCGCGTTGTGATGGGTGATAAACGGACGGGCCGAAGCGCCGCCAGGGATCACCTGCATCATCGGCGTTTCCACTTCCATAAAGTCGCGGCCGACCATAAAGCTGCGGATGCCCGCCATGATCTGCGAACGAATTTTAAAGGTGTTGCGCGACTCGTCGTTGGAGATCAGATCCAGATAGCGCTGACGGTAGCGGGTTTCCTGATCGGCCAGGCCGTGGAACTTGTCCGGCAGCGGACGCAGCGCCTTGGTCAGCAGGCGCAGCTCGCTGCAGTGAATGGACAGCTCGCCGGTTTTGGTTTTAAACAGCTTGCCGCGAGCGCCGACGATATCGCCGAGATCCCACTTTTTAAACTGCTCGTTGTAGATGCCTTCCGCCAGATCGTCGCGGGAAACGTAGAGCTGGATACGACCGCCCACGTCCTGCAGCGTCACAAAAGAAGCCTTGCCCATGATACGGCGGGTCATCATACGGCCAGCGACGCTGACCTCGACGCCCAGCGCCTCCAGCTCTTCGTTCTCTTTCGCGTCATACTCTGCGTGCAGCCGATCGGAAGTGGTGTCGCGACGGAAATCATTGGGAAATGCCACGCCGTTCTCACGCAGCGCGCTCAGCTTTTCGCGACGCGCTTTCAGTTCGTTGTTCAGCTCAAGTGCGGCGTCGGCGCCCTGCGGTTGTTGTTCTGACATGTCAGTTCCTTATAGCCCTGCTTTCAAACTTGCTTCAATAAATCGGTCCAGATCGCCGTCCAGCACCGCCTGAGTATTACGGGTTTCCACGCCGGTGCGCAGATCCTTGATGCGTGAATCGTCAAGCACGTAGGAGCGGATCTGGCTGCCCCAGCCGATATCGGATTTGTTGTCTTCCAGCGACTGCTTCTCAGCGTTTTTCTTCTGCATTTCCAGCTCGTACAGCTTCGCCTTCATCTGCTTCATCGCCTGGTCTTTGTTCTTATGCTGAGAACGGTCGTTCTGGCACTGCGTGACCGTGCCGGTTGGAATATGGGTGATTCGCACCGCCGATTCCGTACGGTTAACGTGCTGACCACCGGCGCCGGAAGCGCGATAGACGTCGATACGCAGGTCGGCCGGGTTGATCTCAATATCGATGTCGTCATCCACTTCCGGGTAAACAAACGCGGAGCTGAAAGAGGTGTGGCGACGGCCGCCGGAGTCGAACGGGCTTTTACGCACCAGACGATGCACGCCGGTTTCAGTGCGCAGCCAGCCGAACGCGTAGTCGCCGCTGATGCGCAGCGTGGCGGATTTGGTGCCGGCCACTTCGCCTTCCGACTCTTCGATGACTTCGGTTTTAAAGCCTTTCGCTTCCGCCCAGCGCAGATACATGCGCACCAGCATACTGGCCCAGTCCTGCGCTTCAGTGCCGCCGGAACCGGCCTGAATATCGATATAGCAGTCGGCGCTGTCGTATTCGCCGGAGAACATGCGACGGAACTCCAGTTCGGCGAGCTTTTTATCCAGCCCTTCCAGCTCGGCAACGGCCTCGTTGAAGGTTTCTTCATCGTCCGCTTCCATGGCAAGCTCCAGCAGACCGGAGACATCTTCCAGCCCCTGACTTAGCTGATCCAGCGTGCCGACGACCGCTTCCAGCGCGGAACGTTCTTTGCCCAGCGCCTGCGCGCGTTCAGGCTCGTTCCAGACATCCGGCTGCTCCAGCTCGGCATTAACTTCTTCTAAGCGCTCTTTCTTGGCATCGTAGTCAAAGATACCCCCTGAGAACGCCGCTGCGCTCGCTGAGATCCTGAATACGGTTCTTTACCGGATTAATTTCAAACATGATTTAGATCTTCAAAAGTCTGCAATGTAACTACGCAGTTTAACCGAATTTGCGGGGAGTTTGTAGCGTTTGCGCGCCGGCAATTTAGCGGCGCGGGCCGCCGCCTCGGTCGAAAAGCGGAACGGCTACGCCTGCTGGCGCCTGATTGATTTGGGCCGACGTTCCGCCGGATATTCAGCTACCAGCGAAGCGATAACGGCGCTGGTGGTACCCTGCTTTGCCCTCTTTAAAGACGCAGCCCGTAGCGCTATGTTCTGGCGGAACCACGGGCCGACACGGCTTTTTACAGCGGCCAGAGATGCTCGATAATCAGCTGCACGCTGCGGTTGCCGCGAAACTCGTTGATATCCAGCTTATAGGCCAGCTCGACCTGCTTCACGCTGGGATCGGGCCAGAGCGTGGTGTCGATATTAAAGGCGATGCCGTCAAGCAGTGGCCCGCCGCCCAGCGGTTCCAGCATCACCTTGAGGTGGCGCTCGCCAACCAGTCGCTGCTGGATAAGCTTGAATTTGCCATCGAACTGCGGCTCCGGAAACGCCTGGCCCCACGGGCCCGCTTCGCGCAGCAGCTCTGCGGTAGGCAGCGTCAGCTCCTGAGCCATCAACTGGCCGTCCGACCAGACCACCCCCTGCAGCGACTCCTCGCTCAGCCAGTCGCCAATCAGCTCGCCGAAGCGCTGGCGGAACTCATCGAACTTTTCCGCCTCCAGCGACAGGCCGGCCGCCATCGCGTGACCGCCGAATTTAAGGATTAGCCCGGGATACAGCGTATCCAGCCGCTCCAGCGCGTCGCGCATATGCAGTCCGCTGATGGAACGCCCGGAACCTTTCAGCGTACCGTCGCCGGCTGGCGCAAAGGCGATGACCGGCCGGTGAAAGCGCTCTTTCAGCCGCGATGCCAGAATACCGACCACGCCCTGATGCCATTCGGGATGGTACATGGCTATGCCGAGCGGCAGCGCTTCGCTGCTGCGTTCCAGCGCGTCGCACAGCGCCAGCGCTTCGGTCTGCATGCCCTGCTCTATCTCTTTGCGGGTCTGGTTCAGCGCGTCCAGCTCGCTGGCCAGCATCCGCGCCTGGGCGATATCCTCGCTGAGCAGCAACGCGACGCCCACCGACATATCGTCAAGCCGTCCGGCGGCGTTGAGGCGCGGGCCCAGCGCAAAGCCCAGATCGCTGGCAGCGAGCTGCCGCGCATCGCGATTGGCGATTTCCAGCAGCGCGCGGATGCCGACGCGGCATTTTCCGGCGCGAATGCGGCTCAGCCCTTGCCAGACCAGAATACGGTTGTTGGCGTCCAGCGGCACTACGTCCGCCACGGTGCCTAACGCCACCAGATCCAGCAGCTCGGCCAGATTCGGTAGCGTGGTTGCGCCGCTGTCGCGCAGCCTTGCGCGCAGCGCCAGCATCAGATAGAAGGCGACGCCCACGCCCGCCAGCGAGCGCGAAGGAAAGGCGCTGTCGGCAAGGTTAGGGTTAACGATGGCTTCGGCATCCGGCAGCGTTTCGCCGGGCAGGTGGTGATCGGTAATCACCACGGCGATGCCTTTTTCGTGGGCCAACGCCACGCCAGCGTGCGAAGAAATGCCGTTATCCACCGTCATAATCAGCTGCGCGCCGCGCGCCGCCGCCTGCTCGACCACTTCCGGGCTGAGGCCGTAGCCGTCGTCGAAGCGGTTCGGCACCAGATATTTAATATTGCGGCCGCCCATGCTGCGTAAAGCCAGTACGGTCAGCGCGGTGCTGGTGGCGCCGTCGGCGTCGAAATCGCCGACGATCATAATGCACAGGTTATCGGCGATCGCCTTTTGCAAAATCTCCGCCGCCCGCTCAATGCCGCTGAGGGAGTGAAAGGCGTGCAGATTTTTGGCGCCGCGCTCCAGCTCGACGGCCTGCTTAACGCCGCGATGCGCATAAAGGCGGCGCAGCAGAGGATGTAAATCCTGCGGCAGCTCGCACTCCGGCGCCGCCACGCGACGACGTAGTTCGGTTTTTCCTTTCACTCCGCTCAACCGCCCGTCTTCTGGCTATCCAGCAGCTTTTTCATCTCCTGCGGCCCCTGATAGCCCGGGATCATCATGCCGTTCTGCAGCAGGATGGCTGGCGTACCCTGAATGCCGTACAGAATGCCGAGCTGGTAGTGCTTAGCGAGATCGATTTTGCAGTCAGCCGCCATTGGCGCTTCGCCTTTCATCGCTGCGTCGAACGCTTTGTTGCGATCGGCTGCGCACCAGATCGACTTCATGTCTTTCGCGACCTGACCGTTCATGCCCTCACGCGGGAAAGCCAGGTAGCGCACTGTGATGCCCAGCGCGTTGTAGTCCGCCATCTGCGAATGCAGCTTGTGGCAATAGCCGCAGGTGATATCGGTGAATACGGTAATGACATGCTGCTCTTTCGGCGCTTTATAAACGATCATTTCGCCGCTCAGCGCTTCGATCTTTTTCTCCAACAGTTTGTTGGTGACATTGACCGGCTGGTTGCCGCTGACGTCGTACAGCGGCCCCTGAATAAAGTGTTTGCCGTCTTCGCTGACGTAGAGCACGCCGCTCTCGGTCAGCACGGTTTTCATCCCTGGCAAAGGAGAAGGCTGAATCTCCGTCTGCTGCAGCCCCAGCTTCGCCAGGGATTGTTTGATGGCCGCCTCGTCGGCATTCGCCAGACCGGCCGCCATCAGCAGAGAAAGGAGAAAGTAACGCTTTTTCATTTATTATCCTCAGAGCCTGATGTTCAGGCCGTTTAATCTCCGCGTCAGGCGCGGGGATGATGCTGTTGATGTAACTGCCGTAGCCGCTCGGTGGCGACATGGGTATAAATTTGCGTGGTGGACAGATCGCTGTGTCCCAAAAGCATTTGTACGACACGCAGATCGGCGCCGTGGTTCAGCAGATGCGTGGCGAACGCATGGCGCAGCACGTGGGGAGAGAGCTTTTCGCTGTCGATGCCCGCAAGCTGAGCGTAATGCTTGATGCGGTGCCAGAAGGTCTGCCGCGTCATCTGCTGCGCGCGATTGCTGGGAAAGAGCACGTCCAGCGTCTGGCCATTCAGCAGCCACGGTCTGCCGTATTCGAGATAGTACTCCAGCCAGTGCCGCGCCTCTTCGCCCAGCGGCACCAGCCGCTCTTTATCGCCTTTGCCCACCACGCGCACCACGCCCTGGCGCAGGCTGACGTTGCTCAGCGTCAGGCTGACCAGTTCGGTCACGCGCAGACCGGTAGCATAGAGCAGCTCCAGCATCGCCTTGTCGCGCAGCTCGACAGGCACATCCGTGGAGGGCGCCTGCAGCAGCCGATCTATCTGCGCCTCGCTGAGATCTTTCGGCAGCCGCTGCGGCAGTTTGGGCGAGGCCAGCAGCGCGCTGGGATCGTCCTCGCGCAGCTTCTCGCGATAGAGGTACTGGAACAGACGCCGCATGGCGCTGAGCAGCCGCGCGGAGCTGCTGGCTTTATAACCGCCCTCTACGCGTTCGGCCAGAAAATTTTGTAGCCCGGCGCTATCCACCCGCAGCAGGTCAAGCTGATGATGTGCCAGCCAGTTGACCAGCGACATCAAATCGAGCCGATAAGAGGCTACCGTATTTTCCGCAAGGTTGCGCTCTATCCACAAGGCGTCGAGAAACTGCTCTGTAAGCTCGCTATCCTGCACGTTTTCTCCTCTCTCCGCTTAACCGACGACCACGCCGTCAAAGCCCAATTCTGATATAATTCGCGCCATTGAACCAGGAGAATTGAGTAAACCGCATATGAACATCGGGCTTTTTTACGGCTCCAGCACCTGCTACACCGAGATGGCGGCGGAGAAGATCCGCGATTTTATCGGCGAGGATCTCGTTACGCTGCACAACCTGAAAGAGGATTCGCCGCAGCTGATGGAGCAGTACGATATGCTGATCCTGGGCATCCCAACCTGGGATTTCGGCGAGCTCCAGGAGGACTGGGAAGCGATCTGGACCGAGCTGCCGACGCTGAACCTGCGCGGCAAAACCGTGGCGCTCTACGGCATGGGCGACCAGGCGGAATACAGCGAGTGGTTCCTGGACGCGCTGGGTATGCTGCATGAAGTGCTGCAGCCGCTGGGCGTGGCTTTTGTCGGCTACTGGCCCGTTGAAGGCTACGAGTTTATCAGCAAAAAGCCGCTGACCGCCGACGGCGCCCGCTTTGTCGGCCTGGCGCTGGACGACATCAACCAGTTTGAGCAGACGGATGAACGCATCGCGCAGTGGTGCGAGCAAATCCTGACCGAGATGGCCGCCTCGCTGTAAGCCTGGCGCTTTGCGGAGCGCCGATTCAGCCCAACGTCTTCGCCAGACCGCCCGGCCAGAACACATAAGCGCCGTCGCGGTTTCTGCGGGTTATTCCGCCGTCAGCAGCAGCTGTCGCAGCCCACGCCATTCGGCTTCGGCCATGCTGTCGCGCAGCAGCCAGAGCTTCTCCTGCTCGCCGCTAACGGCGCGCAGCCCCAGCAGGATCGCCTGCTTCGTTATCCACGGCCTGGCGCAAAGGCGCCAGTTTTGCCGCCGCCACTGCATCTGACCATCGGCCAGCAGTGCGATATCGCCTTCCCGACTGCGGATACGCCGCAGGCTGCGCGCGCATTCGACGCCCACGAGTATGAACAGCGCCAGTCGAACCGCCGCAAAGCCTGCCGACCAGGGCGCCAGCAGCAGCGCCAGTATCGCCAGAGCATGCAGCAGCAACGACAGCCGTTGCGCCTGCCCGGAAACGCGCAGATCAGTACGCCACAGGACCACGCTGCTGGTTTCGCTGTTGGATCATAGCCACCATACGTTTCAGTTCCGGATCGGCCGGCTCGCCGTGATTCATCAGCCAGTTAAACAGATCGGGATCGTCGCTTTCCAGCAGCCGCACAAACACCTGTTTGTCCGTGTCGTTCAATGAGTCATATTCAAACCTGAAAAACGGCATGATGGAGATATCCAGTTCGCGCATGCCGCGACGGCACGCCCACTGCACACGAGCTTTATTGTTAATATCCATGCTTTCCATCGTCAGTCGGTGAAAGATGGCCGCTAGTGTAGCGCTTTTTTACGGCGATGTTGATGCCAGGTTTCGGCTTTGCGCGCCGCCTCGCAGAGAAGAAACCACCTCACCGCGCGTTTTGTGCGTCGCTTTCAGAAAACTGGTTGCAAAGCCGGGCGGCTCTTTTAACATGAAAGCAGGCTTATTTGACTTCAGGAATCCGCTATGCCGACTTTATCTTTCCCGCCTCGTCAACCTGCGGCCTCAGCCCGTTTGCCGCTTACGCTGATCTCGCTGGAAGAGTGGGCGCTGGTTAACGTGACCGGCGCGGACCGCGTCAGCTATCTGCAGGGCCAGCTGACGCTGGACGTCGCCGCGCTGGACGCCAACGCGCATTTGCCCGCCGCCCACTGCGACGCCAAAGGAAAAATGTGGAGCAATCTGCGTCTGTTTCATCGCGGCGAAGGGCTTGCCTATCTGGAGCGCCGCAGCCTGCGCGATACGCAAATCAGCGAGCTGAAAAAGTACGCCGTGTTCGCCAAAGTCGCTTTCGAAGCGGATGACGAAGCGGTGCTGCTGGGCGTGGCCGGTTTTCAGGCGCGCGCCGCGCTGACGCCGCTGTTCGACGCGCTGCCGGACGCGGAAAATCCAGTGGTGCAGCAGGAAGAGACCACGCTGCTGTGGTTCGCCTCGCCTGCGGAACGTTTTCTGCTGGTTCTTAGCCGCGACAAGGCTCTGGCGCTGCGCGAGGCGCTGAATGACCAGGCGCAGCTAACCGACAGTTCGCAGTGGCTGGCGCTGAATATCGAAGCAGGTTTGCCTGTGATCGACGCGGCCAACAGCGCGCAGTTTATTCCGCAGGCCTGTAACTTACAGGCGCTGGATGCCATCAGCTTTAAGAAAGGCTGCTATTCGGGTCAGGAGATGGTCGCGCGCGCTAAGTTCCGCGGCGCCAATAAACGCGCGCTTTACTGGCTGGCCGGGAAAGCCGGTCGCGTACCGGAAGCGGCCGACTCACTGGAGATGAAGCTGGGCGATAACTGGCGCCGTACCGGCACCATTCTTGCCGCCTGCCAGCTGGATAACGGCGAGGTCTGGGTGCAGGCGGTGCTGAACAACGATCTGGAGCCGGAAACGGAGCTGCGCGTACAGGGCGACGAAGGCGGCAGCCTTGTTATTCAGCCGCTGCCTTATTCGCTGGATTAATGATAAAGGGGCCGTACGGCCCCTGACAAACTCCTGGTCGCGTTTGAATTGGCGACAAAGCAGCAGAAGCAGATCGGAACATGGACACGCCGTGGATACGCTCCCTGTAAGCTCGGTTGGCGCGTCCATGCGCCAAACGGTCCACTTATCCGCTCTGCCTCTGCCGCTATGAAACAACCGTGTTGCCGTGTCCGGCGAATGCTTCAGGTTTGTCAGCAGTTTGAAGAGGGGCCGCACGCCCCTTATTTACGAGACGTAAAAGTAGATCGCCAGGAAATGGCAGATGCTGCCGCCCAGCACGAAGCCGTGCCAGATGGCATGGTTATAGGGTATGCGCTTTGAGACGTAAAAGATGACGCCGAGCGAATAGATAATTCCGCCCGCCGCCAGCAGCCAGACGCCGCCTGGCGAGAGTTTTAGCGCCAGCTGGTAAATCACAATCAGCGACAGCCAGCCCATCAGCAGATAGGTGATAACCGACAGCGCCTCGAAACGGTGAACAAAGGCCAGCTTAAACAGCACGCCCACCAGCGCCAGACACCAGATCACCACCATCAGGCCGTGCGCCAGCGGCGACTTTAGCCCCACCAGCAGAAAAGGGGTGTAGGTACCGGCTATCAGCAGGTAGATAGCGCAGTGATCCAGCCTTTTCAGCCAGAATTTAGCGCGTTGATGGGGAATAGCGTGATAAAGCGTCGAGGCCAGGAACAGCAGGATCATGCTGCCGCCGTAAAGACTGTAGCTGGTGATGGCTACCGCGTTCGCCTGGCTGTCGATCGCCTGCGACAGGAGCAGCACCAGTCCCACAATGCCAAAGATAAAGCCGATGCCGTGGCTAACGCTGTTAGCTATCTCCTCCGCTACGGAGTAGCCCTGCGCCAGCAATGGTTTCTTATCAGTCATGCTCTGCCCTCTTCCTAAGTCTGAAGCGAACAGGCTGACCCAATCACTGTCAGTCGCCTGTCCGAAAATCGTGCACGTTCAGCTTAGCCAGGATCGATTTCAGAGTACACCTGTAAGCTTAAATAAACTGTGAAGGGCTGTAACAGTTTTTTAATCATCAAAAACAGGTTTTTAACGCTGATGCGGCGGCTTAACGTCCGCCTGCGGCATCAATTATTGAGCCGGTAATATAGGAAGCCGCGTCGCTTAGCAGCCAGAGAATAGCCTGCGCGATCTCTTCCGGCTCTCCGCCGCGCTGCAGGGGAATGGTTGGCGCCATACGATCGACGCGGCCCGCTTCGCCGCCGTCAGCGTGCATATCGGTATAGATAAATCCGGGACGCACGCCATTGACCCGGATTCCCTGCGCAGCCACCTCCAGCGATAATCCTTTGGTCAGGGTATCCATCGCGCCTTTAGAGGCGGCGTAGTCGATATATTCGTGCGGTGCGCCGCTGCGGGCAGCGGCAGAGGAAACGTTAACAATCGCGCCGCCCTGGCCGCCATGACGCAGGCTCATGCGCTTTACCGCTTCACGGCAGCAGAGAAAGGCGCCGGTGACGTTGGTGGCGAAAACGCGATTGATGCGTTCGGCGCTCAGCTCTTCAATGCCAGCCTGCTGAAAAAGTATTCCGGCGTTGTTGACCAGCGCGTGCAAAACGGCGCCATGCCGATCGAGCGTGCGAAACATCGTCACCACCTGTTCTTCATCCGCGATATCGGCCTGCACGCTGAATGCTTTGCCGCCCCGTTGATGGATCAGCGTCACTACTTCGCTGGCCGCCGCCTCGCGCTGATGGTAATTCACCGCTACCTGATAGCCCTGCTGAGCAAGCAGCAGTGCGGTGGCGCGTCCGATACCCCGACTGCCGCCAGTGACCAATGCCGTTTTCATGGTTGTCTCCCGGTAGTAAAAAGGGCGCCTGAGCGCCCTTTAGGTTTATTCGTATTCGCTCATCGGTAAACAGGAGCAGAACAGATTTCGATCGCCATAAACGTCGTCGAGACGCTTCACGGTCGGCCAATATTTGTTATCGCTGCCCGCCGGGAAGACCGCCAGCTCGCGCGTGTAGGGATGCGTCCATTCACCAACAAGCTCTTTCTGCGTATGCGGCGCGTTGACTAACGGGTTGTCCTCCGCTGGCCACTCGCCTTCCGCCACGCGGTCGATCTCCATACGAATAGCCAGCATAGCGTCGATAAAGCGATCCAGCTCGACTTTGCTTTCCGATTCCGTCGGCTCCACCATCAGCGTGCCCGCCACCGGGAAAGACATGGTCGGCGCGTGGAAGCCGTAGTCGATCAGGCGCTTGGCGATATCCAGCTCGCTGATGCCGGTCTGCTCTTTCAGCGGCCGAATATCCAGGATGCATTCATGCGCCACGCGGCCATCGCGTCCGGCGTAGAGAATCGGATAAGCCGACTGCAGGCGTGCGGCAATGTAGTTCGCATTGAGGATCGCTACCGAGCTGGCCTGCTTCAGTCCTTCCGCGCCCATCATGCGGATATACATCCAGCTGATCGGCAGAATCGAGGCGCTGCCGAACGGCGCGGCGGAAACCGCACCCTGCTGCGTCAGCATGTCGCCGATCTGCACCACGCTGTGGCCGGGCACAAACGGCGCCAGATGGGCTTTGACGCCGATCGGCCCCATACCAGGGCCGCCGCCGCCGTGTGGAATACAGAAGGTTTTATGCAGGTTAAGGTGGGAAACGTCCGCGCCGATGTAGCCAGGCGTGGTGATGCCGACCTGCGCGTTCATGTTCGCGCCGTCAAGATAAACCTGGCCGCCGTACTGATGAACGATCTGGCAAACCTCGCGGATGGTTTCTTCGTACACGCCGTGCGTGGAAGGATAAGTGACCATAATGCAGGAGAGCGCTTCGCCCGCCTGCTCCGCTTTCTGGCGCAGATCGTGCAGGTCGATATTGCCCTGTTTGTCACAGGCCACCACCACCACCGACATGCCCGCCATTTGCGCGGAAGCCGGATTGGTGCCGTGCGCCGAGCTGGGGATCAAACAGATAGTGCGTCCGCCTTCATTGCGGCTTTCATGGTAGCGGCGGATTGCCAGCAGGCCGGCGTATTCGCCCTGCGCGCCGGAGTTCGGCTGCATACAGAGCGCGTCGTAGCCGGTCAGCTGCACCAGCCATTGCGACAGCTGGCCGATCATCTGCAGATAGCCGGCGGCCTGGTCGGCGGGACAGAACGGATGCAGCTCGGCGAACTCCGGCCAGGTGATCGGGATCATTTCGGCGGCGGCGTTCAGCTTCATGGTGCAGGAGCCGAGCGGGATCATCGCCTGATTCAACGCCAGATCTTTACGCTCAAGGCTGTGCATATAGCGCATCATCTCGGTTTCGCTGTGGTAGCGGTTAAAGACCGGATGCGTCAGGATCGGCTCTTTGCGCAGCATCGCTGGCGCAACGGAAGCGCTGTCGGCGACGGCACCGTCCAGCTCGTCGATATCCAGCCCGTGCTCTTCACCCAGCAGCACGGAAAACAGCGCCGCCACATCTTCCCGCAGCGTGGTTTCATCCAGCGTAATGCCGACCGCGTCAGGGATATCGCTGCGCAGGTTGATGCCGAAGCTCAGCGCGCGATCCAGTACGGCGGCTTTATCCGTCACTTCTACGGTCAGCGTGTCGAACCAGCTTTGATGGCGCAGCGTCAGGCCGCCTTTTCGCAGCCCGGCCGCCAGAATATCGGTCAGACGATGAATGCGGGAAGCGATGCGTTTCAGCCCTTGCGGGCCATGAAACACCGCGTAAAGGCTGGCGATATTGGCCAGCAGCACCTGCGAGGTACAGATATTGGAGTTGGCTTTTTCGCGGCGGATATGCTGCTCGCGAGTCTGCATCGCCATACGCAGCGCCGTGTTGCCCGCCGCGTCTCTGGAAACGCCGATAATGCGGCCAGGCATAGAGCGTTTATATTCATCACGCGCGGCAAAGAAGGCCGCGTGCGGGCCGCCGTAGCCCATCGGCACGCCGAAGCGCTGCGCGGATCCAAAGACGATATCCGCGCCCTGTTTGCCCGGCGCTTCCAGCAGCACCAGCGCCATGAAATCGGCGGCGACGCTGACGACGACTTTGCGCGCTTTCAGCTCGTTAATCAGCGAAGTGTAATCATGTACTTCACCCGTGGTGCCGACCTGCTGCAGCAGCGCGCCAAAGAGATCCTGCTGATCCAGCGCCTTTTCCGCTTTATCGATCACGATCTCAAAGCCAAAGGTTTCCGCCCGCGTGCGCACCACGTCCAGCGTCTGCGGATGGATATCCTCCGCCACAAAGAAGCGGTTGGCGTTTTTCGCCTTGCTGACGCGCTTCGCCATCGCCATCGCTTCGGCAGCGGCGGTCGCCTCATCCAGTAAAGAGGCGGAGGCGATATCCAGCCCGGTCAGGTCCAGCGTCACCTGCTGGAAATTGAGCAGCGCTTCCAGACGACCCTGGGAAACCTCTGGCTGATAAGGCGTGTAGGCGGTGTACCAGCCGGGATTTTCCAGCATATTGCGCAGGATGACCGGCGGCGTCAGCACCGGCGCGTAGCCCATGCCGATACAGGATTTATAGCGCAGGTTGCGGCTGGCGATCGCCTTCAGCTCGGCCAGCGCCTGATGTTCGGTTAGCGCGTCGCCGACCGCGGGCGCGCCGGGCAGCTGGATATCCGCCGGAACAATAGAAGTAATCAGATCGCTGAGGGTCGCGGCGCCGACGGCGTTCAGCATCGCCTCCTGCTGCGTCTGCGAAGGGCCGATATGGCGTTCGATAAAAGCGCCGTTGTGTTCAAGCTGGCTGAGAGTCGTCATTGGCGGTAAATCCTGAATCGGGCAAAAGCATGAAGGAGAAGGATCTCCGGAGAGAGCAGAAAACCGGGCCGCGCCGCAAAGGCGCAGCCCGACGCGACCTATTCGTCGATGCTGGTTTTATAAGCGTCGGCATCCATCAGCGCATCCAGTTCGGCTTCGTCGCTGGCTTTAATGCGAAACAGCCAGCCTTCAGCGTAGGGCGCGCTGTTGACCAGCTCCGGTTCGCCGTCCAGCGCCTCGTTGACCGCCACGATTTCGCCGCTGATGGGCGCATAGATATCGGAAGCGGCCTTGACCGATTCCGCTACGGCGCAGTCGTCGCCCTGGCTGTAGCTGTTGCCGATATCGGGCAGATCAACAAAAACCATATCGCCCAGCAGCTCCTGCGCGTGTTCGGTAATGCCGACCGTATAGGTGCCGTCAGCTTCTTTCCGCACCCATTCGTGGCTCTCACGGTATTTCAATTCACCTGGCACATTGCTCATGGCCTTTTCTCCTGAAAATATTTTGGGGCCGCATTCGGCTTCGGAATGCGCTCTTTTAAGCGACCGGCTTACCGGCGCGCACGAAAACTGGTTTGGTTACGCGAACCGGCATTTCACGGTTGCGGATCTGCACGATCGCTTGCTCGCCGATACCGGCCGGTACGCGGGCCAGCGCGATGCTGTAGCCCAGCGTCGGCGAGAAAGAGCCGCTGGTAATTACGCCTTCCTGCAGGTTGCCAGCGGCGTCGGTAAAGCGCACCGGCAGCTCGTTGCGCAGCACGCCCTTTTCCGTCATCACCAGACCGACCAGCTGTTCCGTGCCTTTCTCACGCTGTGCTTCCAGCGCTTCACGGCCGATAAACTCGCGCTCGACGGGCTGCCAGGCGATGGTCCAGCCCATATTGGCCGCCAGCGGCGACACGCCTTCGTCCATCTCCTGACCGTATAAATTCATGCCCGCTTCCAGCCGCAGCGTGTCGCGTGCGCCCAGACCTGCAGGTTTGACGCCGGCCGCCAGCAGCCGCTGCCAGAAATCCGCTGCCTGCTCGTTGGGCAGCGCAATTTCATAGCCAGCCTCGCCGGTATAACCGGTGGTGGCGATAAAGAGGTCGCCAGCCTGCACGCCAAAGAAAGGCTTCATGCCGGCGACAGCTTCGCGCTGCGTCTCATTCAGCAGCGTCTGCGCTTTTGCCTGCGCCTGCGGGCCCTGCACCGCTATCAGCGCCAGATCGCGGCGTTCGGTCAATGCAACGCCGAAAGGTTCCGCGTGCTGTGAAATCCAGGCGAGATCTTTTTCTCGCGTGGCGGAGTTAACCACCAGCCGGAAAAAGTCTTCGGTCATAAAGTAAACAATCAGATCGTCGATTACGCCAGCCGAGGCGTTGAGCATGGCGGTATAAAGCGCTTTGCCGGGCTGGGTGAGTTTGGCGACGTCGTTGGCCAACAGGTAGCGCAGAAATTCGCGAACGCGCGCGCCGTGCAGATCGACGATGGTCATATGCGAAACGTCGAACATGCCAGCTTCGGTGCGCACCGCATGGTGCTCGTCCATCTGCGAGCCGTAGTGCAGCGGCATCATCCAGCCGTGAAAATCCACCATGCGCGCGCCGCAGGCCTGATGCTGTTCGAACAAGGGAGTCTGTTGAGTCATACATTCCTCGGGCAAATTATTCGGCGTCGGCAGGCACTCCGGCGCAAACGATATCCTGCCCTGAAGTTACCATCGAAAAGCAGCGTTAACCATAAGCTAAAACAGGCATGATTTTTTTCGTTGTGCTTCCTGATTAAAAACGAACGCAGAGAATGTCACCACCTTCAGTCTGAATAGCGCGCAGATCCGTTATTAATTAGCCTGAATATCAGTACAAAAGCGAGGTCTTAGCGCCGAAGGAATAAAAAACTGCTTTCCGGTTAAAATCTTCGGATTAGGATAATTAATGCGAAGTGGAAGGCTAAATTAGAATATTTCAAACGAAGCACAACGCTGGGGCGGCGTGCGCCATAAAAGTGCAACGGGATAAAAACGCTTTTAAAAGTAAGGGTCAGGACAGGGCGAAAAAGACGCGGTAAAAAGATGATGGGGAGGCGAGAACGGACAGACTTTCGTCTGCTTGAATAAAGAGCGCTGCGTTCAGGTTAAATCCCCGAACGCAGCGGGCCGTCAGCGCAGCCACTCCGGCAGATCGTGCAGCCCCATCGCCTGCTTCAGCAGACGCGGCTTCACGCCGGGAAGATTGTCCGCCAGGCTCAGGCCGATATCGCGCAGCAGCTTTTTCGCGGGATTATTACCTTTAAACAGCTCGCGAAAGCCCTGCATACCTGCCAGCATCATCGCCGCGCTGTGCTTGCGGCTACGCTCGTAGCGGCGCAGATAAAGGTGCTGGCCGATATCTTTCCCTTGCTGATGCAGGCGTTTGATTTCGCCAATCAGTTCGGCGGCGTCCATAAAGCCCAGATTGACGCCCTGCCCCGCCAGCGGATGAATGGTATGCGCGGCATCGCCGACCAGCGCCAGCCGATGCGCGGCGAAATTGCGCGCGTAGCGGCCCATCAATGGGAAGGTTTTGCGTTCGCTCTCCAGCTTGCACAAGCCCAAACGCATATCGAAGGCTACCGACAGCTGCTGGTTGAAGATCTCTTCCGGCATGGACTGCAGGCGCGTCGCTTCCTGCGGCGGCAAAGACCAGACGATCGAACAGAGATGCGGATCGCCCAGCGGCAGAAACGCCAGGATACCTTCGCCATGAAACACCTGACGCGCTACGGCTTCGTGCGGCTGTTCGGTGCGAATATTGGCGACCAGCGCATGGTGATCGTAATCCCAGAACGCCAGCGGAATATCCGCCTTGTTGCGCAGCCAGGAGTTGGCGCCGTCGGCAGCGACCAGCAGTCGTGCGGTCATCATGGTGCCGTCGCTGAGGGTCACGAAAGCTTCATTGTCGCCGAAAGCGACCTGCTGCAGCCCGGCTGGCGATATCAGCGTGATATCGCGCGATGCGCTGGCTTTCCGCCACAGCGCCTGATGGATCACCGGGTTTTCAATAATATGGCCCAGATGCGGCAGACCCTGCTGGCCGTCGTCAAACTCGATACGACCAAAGCTGTCCCGATCCCAGACTTCCATACCGTGATAGGCGCTCGCGCGACTGGCCAGAATATCGTTCCAGACATCCAGATGCTGCAGCAGGCGTTCACTGGCGGCATTGATAGCGGAGACGCGCAGCGCGGGCGCGCTGTCGCCTTGCGTCGGCTGCGGAGCTTCGCGCTCCAGCACGGCGATCTTCATGCCGCTGCCCTGCAGTCCGCAGGCGACGGCCAGTCCAACCATGCCGCCGCCGGCGATAATAACATCATAGGTTTGCATCACTGCTTTCTCCTTAACGCTCGACCCAGCCCAACGTGCGCTCGGCCAGCAAATTACGCGCCAGCGGTAGCGAATCCATCACCATCAGGCCCAGATTTCGCCCCAGCACCAGCGGCGTGTAGCGGTTAGCAAACAGCCTGACCAGACTGTCGGTTATCCCGATAGTAGCGGCGGCATCCGGCTGACGGCGCTGCTGATAACGTTGCAGCACGCTATAGCTGCCGACATCCTGCTGCGCCCGCCAGGCGGCAGCGACCGTTTCTGCCAGCGACATCACGTCCCGAATGCCTAAGTTAAATCCCTGGCCCGCGATGGGATGCAGCGTTTGCGCCGCATTGCCGACCAGCGCCAGGCGATGGGAAACATGTTGCGAAGCGGACTGCAGCGCCAGGGGATAGCTGTGGCGTCGCCCGACATGGGTAAAGCGGCCGAGCCGCCAGCCGAAAGCTTTTTGCAGCTCGTCCAGAAACTGCCTGTCGTTCCAGCCATCGACCCGCGCCTGTTGCGACAGCGGATGACACCATACCAGCGAGCTGCGCCCTTGCGACATTGGCAGCAGCGCCAGCGGGCCGTGCTCGGTAAAACGTTCGAACGCCCGGCCCTGATGAGGCTGCGCCGTTGAAACATTAGCGATTACGGCGAGCTGTTGATAATCCTGAGTCCGCCACTGAACACCGCAGGAGGCGGCGACTGCGGAACGGGAACCGTCTGCGGCGACCAGCAGCTGCGCCGTCAGCGATTCGCCGTTGTCCAGCAGCACGCTAACCTGCTGCTGCGTGCGCTCGACTTTCGCTACTTTAGCCGGACAGATCACGCGCACGCCGGGCGCTTTTTGCAGCAGCTTAAACAGCCGCTGACCGATATCGTGCAGCTCCACCACATGGCCCAGCGCGGGAATCTGGTAATCCTCCGCGTCCAGCGAGACAAAGCAGGCATGACCGCGATCGCTGACGTGAACATGGGTGATCGGCGTGGCGCACTCTTTCAGCGCGGGCCAGAGATTGATGGCGGAGAGCTGCTGACTGCTGCCTTCCGCCAGCGCTATCGCCCGGCCATCATAGCCGGGATGCGTTCTTGACGCCGGCTCCTGCGCCTCGATCAGCGTGACCGCCAGCTTACCCTGCGTAAGATGGGAAACGGCCAGCGCCAGCGTCGCGCCAGCCATACCGCCGCCTGCAATAATGATACTCATGCTGTTTTAGCCGCCGCCATTAATGCTTCAATGTCATCGGGATCTTTCACCACGCTGTCGGTCAGGTTTTCGTTGCCGTCCGCGGTAATCAGAATGTCATCCTCAATGCGAATGCCGATACCGCGATACTCCGCAGGCACCTCCGCGTCCGGCGCGATATAGAGCCCCGGCTCAACCGTCAGCACCATGCCGGGTTCCAGCACGCGATCGCGCTCGTGACCGTAATGGCCAACGTCGTGCACGTCCAGGCCCAGCCAGTGGCTCAGGCCGTGCATAAAGAACTGGCGGTGAGCCTGTTCCTCAATCAGCGTATCAACATCGCCCGTCATCACGCCCAGCTTCACCAGGCCCGTGACCATGATACGCACCACTTCCTGATTAACTTCACGGATGCTGGTGCCGGGACGATACAGCGCCAGCGCGCGATGGAGCGAAGCCAGCACAATATCGTAGATGGCGCGCTGCGGCGCGGTAAATTTGCCGTTGACCGGGAAAGTGCGCGTAATATCGCCCGCGTAGCCGTTCAGTTCGCAGCCCGCGTCAATCAGCACCAGGTCGCCGTCGCGCATCCGGCTCTCGTTTTCCGTGTAGTGCAGGATACAGCCGTTCTCACCGGAGCCGACAATGGTGTTGTAGGAAGGAAAGCGCGCGCCATGACGATTGAATTCATGATGGATTTCGCCTTCCAGCTGATATTCGAACAGGCCGGGTCGACACTGGCGCATCGCCCGGGTATGCGCCAGCGCGCTGATATGGCCCGCTTCGCGCAGCACGGCGATCTCTTCCGCCGACTTAAACAGCCGCATTTCATGTACCCACGGACGCCAGTCGGTGAGCGTGGCAGGCGCCGTAAGGTTCTGGCGCGAGCCGCGACGCAGTTTGTCCAGCGCGCTGAATAACAGCGTATCCGCCTGCTCGTACAACCCCTGCGCGTGATAAACCACATCCAGGCCGTTCAGCAGCTGCGGCAGCTGTTCGCCGATGGCGTCCCAGGGCAACGCACGATCGACCGTAAGCTTTTCCGGCGCGGCGTCCTGCCCCAGCCGACGACCAAACCAGATTTCGGCGGTCAGATCGCGAACGCGGTTAAACAGCACGCTGTGGTGATGGTTTTCTGCGCTCTTGATCAGCACCAGCGCCGCTTCCGGCTCGTTAAAGCCGGTAAAATACCAGAAGTCGCTGTTCTGGCGATAAGGATACTCGCTGTCGTTGCTGCGCGTCGCTTCCGGCGCGGCGAATATCACCGCCGCGCTGGCGGGCGCCATTTTGGTCAGCAGCGCCTGGCGACGGCGCACGAACTCTTGCTGTGTCATCAGCTTCTCCTGAATGCGTTCCATGTTATGCGCGCACCTGTTCCGTCGCGACTTCGGTTCGTTCCGGCCATCGCTGGCGCGCTGCGGCATTAATGCAGCGTCGGTTTCTTTACTTCCGGCGCTGTCGGCACGATATGGGTAAAGGTATCATGACAGAGCAGAGCCGCTACGCGCACATACTCAATCACCTCTTCCAGCGACTGCTCCAGCTCTTCCTGATCTTCATCTTCATCATAGCCGAGCTGGGCGATAGTACGCAGATCGTCAATCGCTTCGCCGGTTTCGCCTTTGACCTTGTCCAGCTTCGGCTGCGCGACGCCCAGGCCCAGCAGGAAGTGATTGACCCAGCCCGCCAGCGCGTCCGCGCGGTCGAACACGGTGATATCGTCATCTTCCGGCAGATAGAGCTGGAACAGGAAACCTTCATCCTCCAGGGTATCGCCGATGCCCTGACGCAGCTGCTGCAGAGGCTGCGCCAGCGTTTGCGAGAAAGCCATTCCCTCATTGGTGAGGTCATGAACCAGCGTCTGCCAGCTACTGTCCGTGTTGCCGCCGCAGAGAATTCCGCTGATCAGACCATGCATTTCAGCCGGGGTCATTCCCACACCCTGCTGCGTCAGTGCTGAAGCCAGCGCGTCATAGCCCGGCATTGTGTTTGTTAGTGACATAGGTTTTGGTCATCGTTGGCTGGATAAGTTCGTGTTATGCTACCACCAGGTGCCTCTTTGATTCCAGAAAGGGGTTGTTTCTTCTGCCAGGGGTAGATATAGTTGCGCCCCTCCCAAGCCATTGAGCGGTAAGGGAGATTACCGGCGAAGTAATCAGTCAGGATGGTTTTATGTCTGCACAGCCCGTAGATATCCAAATTTTTGGCCGTTCCTTAAGAGTAAATTGTCCGCCTGAACAGCAAGATGCGCTGAATCTGGCCGCCGAAGACCTCAATCAACGGTTGCAGGATCTAAAAGTTCGCACTAGAGTCACCAATACCGAACAGCTGGTTTTTATCGCTGCGTTGAACATCTGTCATGAACTGGCGCAGGAAAAGATGAAAACCCGTGATTACGCCAGCAACATGGAACAGCGTATTCGCATGCTGCAGCAGACCATCGAGCAGGCGCTGCTCGAACAGGGTCGCATTACGGAAAGAACTGGAACGCAATTCGAATAACACGTTAACGTTTTCTGTGATACAGTGACGGTGATGTAAAAAATTCTCTGAGATGTTTGCAAGCGGGCCAGTCCCCTGAGCCGATATTTCATACCAAACAGAGTGTGGCGCTCTGTAACCTGTGCGCATGCTCGGTCCGTCCGAGAAGCCTGATGGTTATGACGGTACACTCACCTTGAACCAAGGGTTCAAGGGTTACAGCCTGCGGCGGCATCTCGGAGATCCCCTACTTTTTCCTGCCTTTCCTGTTTTTTCTGCGCCAGTCGCTCTGTCCTGCTGCTATTCCGCTTCCGACATGGTGAAACTGATGAACCTCAGCCTTCTCGATCGCCAGGATATTCGCACCCATGTTCGTCGTTTGCGCCGCGACTTAACGCCGGAACAGCAACGACAGGCCGCCCTACAGGTTGTTGAACGCGCCCTGAATTTTCAGCCCATCCAGCAGGCCCGCAATATCGCGCTGTTTCTGTCGTTCGACGGCGAGCTGGATACGCGTCCGCTAATAGCCAAACTGTGGCAGCGCAAGCAGCAGGTTTTCCTGCCTGTCCTGCATCCTTTTTCACCCGGCCAGCTGCTGTTCCTGCGCTACGACGCGCAAACGGTGCTGCAGCCCAATCGCCTGCGTATTCCCGAGCCGCCGCTGGATATTCGCCGTCTGGCAACGCTGGACGAGCTGGATGTTATGATGGTGCCGCTGGTGGCATTCGATAAGGATGGACAGCGTCTGGGCATGGGCGGCGGCTTTTACGATCGCACTCTGCAGAACTGGCGACAGCACAAGATATTGCCGGTAGGCCTGGCGCACGACTGTCAGCAAGTAGAGCAGTTGCCCGTAGCGGAATGGGATGTGCCGCTGCCGGCGATAGTAACGCCTTCGCGGCTCTGGCAATGGTGACGAAAGCAGAGCTATCAACATCCCGGCAATCGCTGTCAGAAAAAGGCGCTCCGTTATGCGGAGCGCCTGTCGTCCTCAGTAAAGCAGACGAGCGCGGATAGTACCGGGAATCGCCTTCATCAGCTGCAGCGCGGTATTGGCCACATCCTGCGGCGCGTCGATATCGATTACCACATAGCCCATCTTCGGCGTGGTTTGCAGATACTGCGCGGCGATGTTGATGCCCTGCTCCGCAAAGATGTTGTTGATGGCGGTCAGCACGCCGGGACGGTTTTCGTGAATATGCAGCAGGCGGCTCTGATCGCCATGCATCGGCAGCGAAACTTCCGGGAAGTTGACAGCAGAGAGCGTGGAGCCGTTGTCAGAGTACTTCGCCAGCTTGCCTGCCACCTCAATCCCGATATTTTCCTGCGCTTCCTGAGTCGAGCCACCGATATGCGGCGTCAGGATCACGTTGTCGAACTCGCACAGCGGCGAATTAAACGGATCGGCGTTGGTCGCCGGCTCTTCCGGGAAGACGTCAATCGCTGCGCCGGAGAGGTGTTTGTCCGCCAGCACTTTGCACAGCGCCGGAATATCCACCACGGTGCCGCGCGAGGCGTTGATCAGCAGCGAGCCAGGCTTCATCATCGCCAGCTCTTCCGCACCCATCATATTCTGGGTAGAAGGCGTTTCCGGTACGTGCAGGCTGACCACGTCGCTCATATTCAGCAGTTCGGAGAGGTAGCGCACCTGAGTGGCGTTGCCCAGCGGCAGCTTGCTCTCAATGTCGTAAAAGTAGACGTGCATACCCAGGCTTTCCGCCAGCACGCCCAGCTGCATGCCGATATGGCCGTAGCCGATGATGCCCAGTTTTTTACCGCGTGCCTCATAAGAGCCGACCGCCAGCTTGTTCCAGATGCCGCGGTGCGCTTTGGCGTTCGCCGCCGGCACGCCGCGCAGCATCAGCAGCAGCTCGCCGATAACCAGTTCCGCTACGGATCGGGTATTGGAGAATGGCGCATTGAAGACCGGAATACCGCGTTTTTCCGCCGCCTGCAGATCGACCTGGTTAGTGCCGATACAGAAGCAGCCTACCGCTACCAGTTTTTCCGCCGCAGCGAAAATCTCTTCAGTCAGATGGGTACGCGAGCGGATGCCGATAAAGTGCGCGTCGCGGATCGCTTCTTTCAGCGTTTCGCTGTCCAGCGCGCCCTTGTGGAATTCAATGTTGGTGTAGCCAGACGCCCGCAGGTTATCGATCGCGCTCTGGTGCACGCCTTCAACCAGCAGAAACTTAATCTTGTCTTTCTCCAGTGATACTTTTGCCATTTCCCGACCCTATTCAGCAGACTTCAGAAGTGGCTGACGTTGTCTGTAATAAGTCAGCCTTCTGCCAAAATATCAAAATTTACGCTCGCGGCAATACAAACGATTGCCCGGCCCTCAGCACAGCGGCAGAAAGCACCCGTCTAAATTGGCAGATAATCATGAGGTGGAAGGCATCATCAGCAGGATCGCGAGGCAGAGATCAATTACGTGATATAAGTCACTAAATTTCATGCGCGGAAGAAAAGATGTTTTTTTATAAAAATTAACCGACGCGGCCCGCGCGCCGGTAAGATCCTTTTTTTATGACGATAACCCGCTGTTAACTCGCACCATTTGCTGATTAGCCGCCCAACACCTTCACGCCATCGGCGGTACCGATCAGCGCTACATCGGCGCCACGCGCGGCAAATAGCCCTACCGTCACCACGCCGGGCAGCGCGTTGATCGCTTTTTCCAGCGCGACGGCGTCCAGGATCTTCAGATTATGCACGTCCAGGATGACGTTGCCGTTATCGGTCACCACGTGCTGACGATACTCCGGCTGGCCGCCCAGCTTCACCAGCTCGCGCGCCACAAAGCTGCGCGCCATCGGAATCACCTCCACCGGCAGCGGAAACCTGCCCAGCACGTCGACCTGCTTGGATTCGTCGGCGATGCAGACGAACTTTTTCGCCACCGCGGCGATGATTTTTTCGCGGGTCAGCGCCGCGCCGCCGCCCTTGATCATCTGCATCGCGCCGTTGATCTCGTCGGCGCCGTCCACGTAGATCGACAGCGCATCCACCTCATTGAGATCGAAGACCGGAATGCCCAGGCTCTTCAGCCGCAGCGTAGAGGCCTCCGAGCTGGAAACCGCGCCTTCGATCTCGTTTTTGATCGAGCCCAGCGCGTCAATAAAGTGGGCGGCGGTCGAGCCAGTGCCCACGCCAACGATAGTGCCGCGCTCAACATATTTTAACGCGGCCCAGCCGACGGCTTTTTTCAGTTCATCCTGCGTCATGGTAAATTTAGAGTCCGTGCTGCTACTGTGTGGCGACAGTATAAAACAACCCTCGCGGAAAAAACCGCCTCACGACGCCATTTGTTGTCACTCTGGAAGACACGCCGCAAAACCAGCAGGCTGCCGTTGAAGCGCAGGGCAAAATGGCAAAAATATGGCATAGTGCAGGTTCCACACCTGAAAGAGAGCTAAAACAACAATGAAACGCCCGGACTATCGAACGCTTCAGGCGCTGGATGCAGTCATTCGCGAACGCGGCTTTGAGCGCGCGGCGCAAAAACTTTGTATCACTCAGTCAGCCGTTTCCCAGCGCATCAAGCAGCTGGAGAATATGTTTGGCCAGCCGCTGCTGGTGCGCACCGTGCCGCCGCGCCCGACTGAACAGGGCCAGAAGCTGCTGGCGCTGCTGCATCAGGTGGAGCTGCTGGAAGAGGAGTGGCTGGGCGATGAGAACAGCGGCACCACGCCGCTGCTGCTGTCGCTGGCGGTCAACGCCGACAGCCTGGCGACCTGGCTGCTGCCCGCGCTGAAAACGGTGTTAAGTGATTCGCCGGTGCGCCTGAACCTGCAGGTGGAAGATGAAACCCGCACTCAGGAGCGGCTGCGCCGCGGCGAAGTGGTCGGTGCGGTCAGTATTCAGCCGCAGCCGCTGCCCAGCTGCCTGGTGGATCAGCTTGGCGCGCTGGACTACCTGTTCGTTGGCTCGAAAGAGTTCGCCGCGCGCTACTTCCCTAATGGCGTCACGCGTTCCGCGCTGCTGAAAGCGCCTGCGGTCGCCTTTGATCACCTGGATGATATGCATCAGGCGTTTTTACAGCAGAACTTCGATCTGTCGCCGGGCAGCGTGCCCTGCCATATCGTTAACTCGTCAGAGGCTTTTGTGCAGCTGGCTCGTCAGGGCACGACCTGCTGCATGATCCCACATCTGCAGATCGAGCGCGAGCTGGCAGAAGGTGAACTGATCGATTTGACGCCGGGTCTGTTTCAGCGCCGGATGCTCTACTGGCACCGCTTCGCGCCGGAAAGCCGCCTGATGCGCAAGGTCACCGACGCGCTGATCGCGCACGGCCATAGAGTGCTGCGCCAGAGCGCATAGCGGTTGCGGTTTGCCGCGACTAAAAAAGCGTGAAGGGAAAAGCGCGCGTCCGGCAAGCCGTTGCCGGACGCATGATTACCGGCGGGTTACTGCTTACGCTGCAGCTCGAACACCACATCCACCTGATCGTCAAAGTGAATGCTCTGCTGCTCGTAGGTTTGCGCCGCCGAGTTCATCGGCGCGGCGTCGGCGGTTTTAAACATCCGCGCCATCGGCATTGGCTGATAGTTGGCTACGTGATAGCGGATACTGTAAACCGGCCCTAACTGAGCGTTAAAACCTTTCGCCAGCGCGCCAGCCTGCTGGATAGCGTTTTCGATCGCGGCCTGGCGGGCCTTGTCGCGATAGCTGTCAGGATTGGCAACGCCCAGCTCCACGGAGCGGATCTCGTTCAGGCCGGATTTCAGCGCGCCGTCCAGCAGCTCGTTCAGCTTGTCCAGCTGGCGCAGCGTGACCTGTACCTGGCGCACGGCGCGATAGCCTTTCAGCTCCGATTTGCCGTCTTTCAGATAATCATATTCCGGCTGGGTGCGCAGATTGGCCGCATTGATATCTTTTTTATCGATGCCGTTTTTCTGTAGAAAATCAAAATATTGGGCAACACGGCTGTCGGCCTGCTTTTTGGCTTCCGAGGCGTCTTTTGAGGAAACGGCAACTTCAATCGCCAGCGTGGCGATATCTGGCGTCGCGTCGACGCTCGCCTGTCCGGACGTAACGACGTGTGGGCCATTCGGCAATTCATCCGCGACCGCGGCGAGAGGAGAGGTAAAAATCAGGGCGGCCAGCGCCAGTTTGGTCAGCTTCAAAGGGGATCCTCCGTGGGAGTTCGATCATAGCAGAGGAAACCGGCCTGACTACAGCGCGCCGGCTTCCGCAATATATTCCATCAGTTCGCATCTTAGTGTGATTTTGCCTGCCAGACTATGACCTTAATTCCTGGAATGAGTTCGCTGACGCTTACCAGAAATCCAGCGCCTGTAGCGCCAGCTTCAACGCAATCGCCCACATCACCAGCCCTACCAGCAGATTGATAATGCGCTGGGCTTTCGCGGTGTTAAGCCGCGGTGCCAGCCAGGCTGCGAGGATAGCCAGGCCGAAGAACCAGATTAGCGAGGCGCTGGCGGAGCCGAGCGCGAACCATTTGCGCGCCTCTGCCGGAAGCTGGCCGCCCAGGCTGCCGAGCACCACAAAAGTGTCCAGATAAACGTGCGGATTCAGCCAGGTGACGGCCAGCATGGTGGCGATAATCCGCCAGCGGCTCTGCTTCATCGCCTCTGACGAAGCCAGTTCGATATTGCCGCTGAAGGCGGTACGCAGCGCACCCCAGCTGTACCACAGCAGAAACAGCACGCCGCCCCAGGTCACCAGGTTCAGCAGCAGCGTGGAGTGGGTCAACAGCGCGCTGCCGCCAAAGACGCCGCCGCAAATCAGCAGAATATCGCTCAACGTGCAGAGCGCGGCAGTCATCAGATGATAATGGCGACGCACGCCCTGGTTCATTACAAAAGCGTTCTGCGGCCCTAACGGCAGGATTAGCGCGGCGCCCAGCGCCATGCCCTGAAAGAAAACGGCAAACATACCTCTCCCCTGAAATGGTATTGACTGGCGGCGAGTGTATAGCGCCTGTCACATTAGAGGAAACGCAATAATCTTATAGGCTATCAGCTAAGCTAATGATAAAACATTAAAAAAAAGGCGGAACCTTTGTCCGCCTTTTAAACCGGGTAGTTGCCTTATTCAGGCTTCGCTACGGGAGCCTCTGGTTTCGCCTCGCCGGATTTATCCTGATGAAGATGGACATCCATCTGTGGATACGGAATACCGATGTTGTTGGCGTCCAGCGTGCGCTTGAAGTTCTTCATCAGATCCCAGTAAACGTTTTGCAGATCGCCCGCTTTACTCCAGCAGCGCACCACATAGTTGACGGAGGAAGCCGCCAGCTCGTTCAGCCCGATCTGCACGCCCATATCCTGTAGAACGCGAGGATCGGCATCGACCACTTCACGCAGCAGTTTAAGCACCTGATCGACATCCGCATCGTAGGAGACGCCGATAATAAACTCGTTACGACGAACCGGCTCGCGCGAGAAGTTGACGATGTTGCCAGCAATAATTTTACCGTTAGGCACCACAACGGTTTTGCCATCAGCGGTTTTCAGCGTGGTAGAGAAGATTTGTACCTGCTGTACCGTGCCCATCACACCGATATCGATAAAGTCGCCGGTGCGGAACGGCCGGAAGGTAACCAGCAGCACGCCAGCCGCCAGGTTAGAGAGCGAGCCCTGCAGCGCCAGGCCCACGGCCAGACCGGCGGCACCCAGCACGGCGATAACCGAGGCCGTTTGTACACCCACGCGACCCAGCGCGGCAATCAGCGTAAAGGCGATAACGCCATAGCGCACCAGCGCAGAGAGAAAGTCCGCCACGGTGGCGTCGATATGACGGGCGCGCAGCACCTTGTTCAGCGTCCTGGCGATAATGCGCGCCACAATGGAGCCGATAATCAGGATGATAACCGCCGCGACGATATTCACCGCATAGCTCAGCAGCAGCGCCTGGTTATGCACCAGCCAGCTGCCAGCCCGGTTAACGCCGTTAACTACGTTCAGATCTTCCATTTTGCTTATCCTGTTGTTTTTCCCGAAGTGCCCCTACAGGGAAGTCAGCCCTTATCGATTGCCAGACAACACCGGCATCCCAAACCACAAGCGTAACCAAAAACGTGACCTGTGCCAAATAACCAGCGAAATTAGCGTGTTGGTTGGGGCGCTCGATAGCGCTTATAAAAAAGCGGTCACTATCCGGATGCCGCCAGTTTCTGTAATGATGATGGGTAAGCTGTCAGGGATGGCGGCAGTTGAGCGTTGCTTAAAAATGACGCTTTGTTGCCGGATTATGCAGAGAAAAATATTTCCGCCGCGTGGCGGCTGATTAAAGTGCGTAGAACCGGCTGGGTAAGTATTGCATTACTTCCTGGTAAGAAGGCGTAAAAAAGGCCCATGTTAAACATGAGCCTTTTATTACGTTGTGAACGAGCGTCGGCCGATTACAGTACGTCTACCGCGTTCAGCTCTTTGAACGCCTGCTCCAGACGGGTAATCATAGAGGTCTGAGCGGAACGCAGCCATACGCGCGGATCGTAGTATTTCTTGTTCGGCTTGTCAGCGCCTTCCGGGTTACCCAGCTGCGCCTGCAGATAGCCTTCGTTCTTTTTGTAGTACTGCAGAATACCGTCCCAGGTTGCCCACTGAGTATCGGTATCGATGTTCATTTTAATCACGCCGTAGCTGATTGACTCTTCGATCTCTGCGGCAGAAGAACCGGAACCGCCGTGGAAAACGAAGTCCAGCGCGTTGTGCGGCAGGTTATGCTTTTTAGTCACATATTCCTGAGAGTCGCGCAGGATGGTTGGGGTCAGCTTAACGTTGCCTGGCTTATACACGCCGTGAACGTTACCGAAAGAGGCCGCGATAGTGAAACGTGGGCTGATCGCGTTCAGTTTCTCGTAAGCGTAATTAACATCTTCCGGCTGGGTATAGAGTGCGGAAGCATCCATGTGGCTGTTGTCCACGCCGTCTTCTTCGCCGCCGGTGCAGCCCAGCTCGATTTCCAGCGTCATGTCGATTTTCGCCATGCGCGCCAGATATTTGCTGCTGATTTCGATGTTTTCTTCCAGCGATTCTTCAGACAGGTCGATCATATGGGAAGAGAACAGTGGCTTACCGGTTTTCGCGAAGTGGGCTTCGCCCGCTTCCAGCAGGCCGTCGATCCACGGCAGCAGTTTTTTCGCGCAGTGGTCGGTGTGCAGGATAACCGGCACGCCATAATGTTCCGCCATCTGATGCACGTGATGCGCACCGGAAATCGCGCCCAGGATGGCTGCAGCCTGTGGCTTATCGGATTTCAGGCCTTTACCGGCGATAAAGGCTGCGCCGCCGTTGGAAAACTGGATGATAACCGGCGCTTTTACTTTAGCGGCTGTTTCCAGAACAGCGTTGATAGAGTCGGTGCCGACACAGTTAACCGCAGGCAGGGCGAATTTGTTCTCTTTTGCGACTTTGAAGATTTTCTGTACGTCATCACCGGTGACAACGCCTGGTTTTACGAAATCAAAAATTTTAGACATGTCTTTTGTCCTGTTTCGTCGGCAGTGGTAAAAGATTTTGCGCCTTATCGGGCAAATCATTCAGGCGGAGGCAGCCCTCCGCCACAGAGGTTACTGTTTCGCGCGCTCTTCCAGCATGGCGACCGCCGGCAGTTTTTTGCCTTCCACAAACTCCAGGAAAGCGCCGCCGCCGGTAGAGATATAGGAGATTTTATCTTCAATACCGAAGAGGTCGATGGCAGCCAGCGTATCACCGCCGCCTGCGATAGAGAATGCGTCGCTGTCGGCGATGGCTTTCGCGACAATTTCGGTGCCTTTGCGGAAGTTCGGGAACTCAAAGACGCCAACCGGGCCGTTCCACAAAATAGTTTTGGCTTCTTTCAACAACTTAGCCATTGCTTCCGCCGTTTCGTCGCCGAAGTCCATGATCTCTTCATCATCTTTTACTTCGGAGACTTTCTTCACGGTAGAAGGCGCAGTTTCAGAGAATTCCGTGCCGACGCGGGAATCGGTTGGCACCGGGATTTTGTATTCGTCGCGCAGTTTTTTCGCCGCATCAACAAAATCTGGCTCATACAGGGATTTGCCAACCTTGTTGTCGATAGCGACAAAGGTGTTGGCGATGCCGCCGCCCACAATTACCGTGTCGGCGATTTTCACCAGCGAGTTCAGCACGTCGAACTTGGTAGAGACTTTAGAACCGCCAACTACCGCCACCATTGGGCGCGCCGGCTCTTTCAGCGCTTTGCCCAGCGCTTCCAGCTCGGCGGCCAGCAGCGGGCCTGCACAGGCTACAGGCGCGAATTTGCCCACGCCATGGGTAGAAGCCTGAGCGCGGTGCGCGGTGCCGAAGGCGTCCATAACGTAGATGTCGCACAGCGCGGCATATTTTTTCGACAGCGCCTCGTCATCTTTTTTCTCGCCTTTATTGAAGCGAACGTTTTCCAGCACCACCAGCTCGCCTTCTGCAACCTCAACGCCGTCCAGATAATCTTTCGCCAGACGCACCGGCGAAGAGAGCTTCTCTTTCAGGTAGTTCACCACCGGCAGCAAAGAGAACTCTTCGTTGTACTCGCCTTCGGTCGGACGACCCAGGTGAGAAGTGACCATCACTTTCGCGCCCTGCTTCAGCGCGGCTTCGATGGTAGGCAGCGAAGCGCGGATACGTGCGTCAGAAGTGACTTTGCCTTCTTTAACCGGCACGTTTAAATCAGAACGAATCAGTACGCGTTTCCCGGCAAGATCCAAATCGGTCATTTTAATTACAGACATGGTGAGTCCTCTCGTTGATTCTCTAAATTTTAAAGGCGCAATCCGCGCCCTGGCTGAAACCGCTGGCGGCCATTGCTAACGTGGTGTCGATCATGCGGTTAGCAAAGCCCCATTCGTTGTCGCACCAGACCAGCGTTTTGATCAGGTGCTGACCGCTGACCCGCGTTTGCGTGCCGTCCACAATGGCACTGTGCGGATCGTGGTTAAAATCAATGGAGACTAACGGTAATTCCGTATAGTCAACTATACCACTAAATGCCTCTTCTGATGCGTTTCGCAGCAGCGCGTTGACTTCGCAGGCCGTGACCGGCGTACGTACGCTGACGCTTAAATCAATGGCGGTCACGTTAATGGTAGGCACGCGTACGGCGATCGCCTCGAAGCGATCGTTGAATTTCGGAAAAATACGCGTAATGCCCGCAGCGAGGCGAGTATCCACCGGAATAATCGACTGGCTCGCCGCGCGAGTACGCCGCAGATCGCTGTGGTAGGCGTCAATAACCTGCTGATCGTGCATCGCGGAGTGGATCGTGGTGACGGTGCCCGACTCGATGCCAAAGGCGTCGTCCAGCAGCTTGATCACGGGAATAATGCAGTTGGTGGTGCAGGAAGCGTTAGAGACGATCAGGTCTTCCGGCCGCAGCGCCTTCTCGTTCACGCCATAAACCACAGTAGCGTCAAGATCGTTGCCGCCCGGATGGGAAAACAGCACTTTTTTGGCGCCGGCAGCCAGATGGGCTTCGCCGTCGGCGCGGCTGCCCCAAACGCCGGTGCAGTCCAGCACGATGTCGACGTTCAGTTCGCGCCAGGGTAAATCAGCGATATCGGCGTGATGCAGAATGCGGAGCGTATCTTCGCCGACCCAGAGCAGATCCCGTTCCTGACGAACATCCCAGGCGAACCGGCCGTGGCTGGTGTCATACTTCAGCAGATGCGCCATGCCGGCGGCTTCCGCCAGCTCGTTGATGGCTACGACGGTGATTTCGGCACGGCGTCCGGTTTCATAAAGCGCGCGCAGCACGTTGCGCCCGATGCGACCAAAACCGTTTATGGCAATACGAACCGTCATATCACTCCTGCATGCAAATTCAGTGTAAAACCGGAGCGTTAGCCTGAGCCAGACGTTGCCGTTTGTACAGGGAATTTTTGCCTTTCCGGACCGTATCTCCGGTGAGAATTCGCCCGTTCCAGTGCTTGTTGAAACGGTTCAGCTACAATAAAGACAATATGGAATAATTGGAATGCGCCAGATCAATCGACAGTGCGAAAATCTGACCTGCATCACATTTAAGTAAGGTTCTGCCTAAAAAATAGCCCAACCCTCGCCAACAAAGTAGTAAAGTGGCCGTTACTGACAGTTACCTACAGATAACTAGCTGGCGACAGGTTTTACGGAATCGTCTTATTTTTACAGCTTTTTATCAGAATTTTCTCTCTGACAATCGTTTCCAGGAAGGAGACGCCCACAGCAGCGCGCCACAGGCGCGGCTCGCTGTAGCAGGATCGGGAAGGATCCGGCGTCCTCTTCTGGCTATTAACAGTGCCGGACTATGAATTACAACCTGCTTTGGTATCTCTGGATAATTTGGGCTTCAGCACTGGTCGTCTATTCACTGAGCTGGGGCACGACGCTGTTGCTGATCCGCCAGCATCGGGGGCTGCTGATAGCGGCAGCCTCAGCCGTCGCTACCTGGCTTGCATTCAGGAAACTCACGTTAAATAAGGAAATAGTGATGTTTAAACGTAAAGAGAGCGCGCAACCGCTGACGCATTCCCCACTGAACTACACCGCGCCAGCGAAGGAAATTCCGACGCCGCCGACAGAGGACGATTTTGAAGAGAGCGTCTCCGCCGCAACGGTGGTCAATGTCGCCAGCGTACCGGCCGCGAATCTGACCACCATTCCGCAAACCTGCACCATTGTGGGCGAAGTCAGCGCGGCGGGCGATATTCATATAACCGGCAGCGTCAACGGCAAAGTGCAGTCGGATAAAACCGTGTTCGTGCAGAAAAATGGGCGGGTTGAGGGTGAAATCCGGGCGCAGCGCGCGGAGATTAGCGGCGAGTTAAAAGGGTTATGCCGCAGCCAGGAAGTAGCCATTAACGCTAACGGCTTTATTGACGGCACCATTGAGTGCGAATCGCTTTCGATCGACCAGCAAGGCAAGTTCTATGGCCACTCTAAACCCTATACGGAAAGAGAGCCGGAGAGTAACAACGTGGTGAAAAGCTTCGTGGAGCCACTGGTGCCGCCCAGCCAGGATTTTCACCTGCGGGACGCGCAATAAGGCAAGTTCGCCTGCGTAATGCAGGCGAACCTTAATCGTTACAGCAGCGCTTTCGCCTGAGCCACAACGTTATCTACGGTGAAGCCGAAGATTTCGAACAGCTTCTCAGCCGGAGCCGATTCGCCGAAGGTGGTCATGCCGACGACCGCGCCGTTCAGGCCGGTGTACTTGAACCAGTAATCCGCAATACCCGCTTCAATCGCCACGCGCGCGCTGACTGCTTTCGGCAGCACCGCTTCGCGATAAGCCGCGTCCTGCTTTTCAAACGCGTCCGTAGAAGGCATAGACACCACGCGCGCCTTACGCCCTTCCGCGCTCAGCCGCTCGTAAGCGCCAACCGCCAGCTCGACTTCGGAACCGGTAGCGATCAGGATCACTTCCGGCGTGCCTTCGCAGTCTTTCAGGATATAGGCGCCGCGAGCGACGTTAGCCAGCTGTTCCGCGTCGCGATCCTGCTGCGCCAGGTTCTGGCGAGAGAAGATCAGCGCGGTCGGGCCGTCGTGACGCTCAATCGCATATTTCCAGGCAACCGCCGATTCCACCTGATCGCAAGGACGCCAGACGCTCATGTTCGGCGTCACGCGCAGGCTCGCCAGCTGCTCGACCGGCTGGTGCGTCGGGCCATCTTCCCCCAGACCGATAGAGTCGTGGGTATAGACCATCACCTGACGGATTTTCATCAGCGCGGCCATACGGGCGGCGTTGCGCGCATATTCCACAAACATCAGGAAGGTCGCGGTGTAAGGCAGGAAGCCGCCGTGCAGCGTGATGCCGTTGGCGATGGCGGTCATACCGAACTCGCGCACGCCGTAGTGGATATAGTTGCCCGCCGCGTCTTCATTGATCGGCTTAGAGCCAGACCACATGGTCAGGTTGCTTGGCGCCAGGTCAGCGGAACCGCCCAGATATTCCGGCAGCAGCTTGCCGAAAGCTTCCAGCGCGTTTTGCGAGGCTTTACGGCTGGCGATTTTCGCCGGGTTAGCCTGCAGCTGTTCGATAAATTTCTGCGATTCGGCCTGCCAGTTTTCCGGCAGCTCGTTTTTCACCCGGCGCTGGAATTCCAGCGCCAGTTCCGGATGCGCTTTAGCGTAGGCGGCGAACTTCTCGTTCCAGGCCGCTTCTTTCGCCTTGCCAGCCTCTTTAGCATCCCACTGCGCGTAGATATCCTGCGGGATCTCAAACGGCGCGTGGTTCCAGCCCAGCTGCTTGCGGGTCAGTGCGATTTCGTCTTCGCCCAGCGGCGCGCCGTGGGAATCGTGCGTGCCGGCTTTGTTCGGCGAACCGAAGCCGATGACGGTTTTACACATCAGCAGCGAAGGCTTGTCGCTGACCGCTTTCGCTTCTTCGACCGCTTTGCGAATCGCTTCCGCGTCATGACCGTCCACGCCGCGCACGACGTGCCAGCCGTAGGATTCAAAACGCTTAGCGGTATCGTCGGTGAACCAGCCGTCGATATGGCCGTCGATAGAGATGCCGTTGTCGTCATAGAAAGCCACCAGCTTGCCCAGCTTCAGCGTGCCGGCCAGCGAGCAAACTTCGTGCGAGATGCCTTCCATCATGCAGCCGTCGCCCATAAAGACGTAAGTATGATGATCGACAACATCATGGCCTGGACGGTTGAACTGCGCGGCCAGCGTGCGCTCGGCGATCGCCATGCCGACGGCATTAGCAATGCCCTGCCCCAGCGGGCCGGTAGTGGTTTCAACGCCTGCGGTATAGCCGAATTCCGGGTGACCTGGAGTTTTGGAGTGCAGCTGACGGAAGTTTTTCAGTTCTTCAATCGGCAGATCGTAGCCGCTGAGGTGCAGCAGGCTGTAGATCAGCATAGAACCGTGTCCGTTGGACAGCACGAAGCGGTCGCGGTCGGCCCACTGTGGGTTGGTCGGGTTGTGGTTCAGGAAATCGCGCCACAATACCTCGGCAATATCCGCCATGCCCATAGGCGCGCCAGGGTGGCCGGATTTCGCTTTCTGTACAGCATCCATACTTAATGCGCGAATGGCATTCGCAAGCTCTTTACGAGAAGACATGTATTACTCCAGGTCGGATTAGAGGCCTCGCCGTTGTTAACCTATTCTAATCAATCAGTTATCAGGCAAAGCTGCAAAAGACGTTTCACAATGTACATGAAAGAGCCGCCTCGTGTACATGGTGAAAAATGCAAATAAACAGCACCATACTTGCGTTTTTTGAACTATGGTACTATGTCTCCAGGCACAAGGAGTTAACACAGTGCCGGCATTCCTATCCTGCCCTTAACGACAGGTGTTTGTTTTTATTACCTTGTTATCTAATGGATGAAAATATGAAAATACCCGCATCACTGCTGGCCCTGACCGTGGCTACCGCACTTTCCGGCTGCCAGAATGTAGACAGCAACGCGCTGATGCAGTCCGGCGCCCAGGCTTTTCAGGCCGCTTCGCTCAGCAACGATGAAGTAAAAGAGCTCAGCGTGAAATCATGCGAGCAGATGGATAAAGAAGCGCAGATCGCGCCGGCCGACAGCGTTTACACGCAGCGACTGAATAAAATCGCCGCCGCGCTTGGCGACAATATTGACGGCACGCCCGCCAACTATAAGGTCTATCTGACCAAAGACGTTAACGCCTGGGCGATGGCCAACGGCTGCATCCGCGTTTACAGCGGGCTGATGGATATGATGACGGATAACGAAGTGGAAGGCGTGCTGGGTCATGAGATGGGTCACGTGGCGCTGGGCCATACCCGTCGCGCGATGCAGGTCGCTTACGGCACTACTGCACTGCGTACGGCTGCCGCTTCCGTCGGCGGTATTACCGCCACGCTTTCACAGTCGCAGCTGGGCGAGCTGGGCGAAAAGCTGGTCAACGCGCAGTTCTCGCAGAAGCAGGAATCGCAGGCGGACGACTACTCGTTCGATCTGCTGAAGAAACGCGGCATCAGTCCGCTGGGGCTGGAAACCAGCTTTGAGAAGCTGGCGAAGCTGGAAAACGGCAGCAGCAGCACCATGTTTGACTCGCATCCCTCTTCCGAATCGCGCGCGCAGCATATTAAAGAGCGCATCGCGGCCGGTAAGTAAAAGGAAAGGCCAGCCTTTCGGCTGGCCTTCAGGTTCGCGGCAGGCTGGAGCAGCCTCGCTGTTTTACTCGCCTTTATTTACTGCCTGCACGTGCAGCATATCCAGCGCCAGCGTCGCCGCAGCTAACGCGGTGATATCGGACTGATCGTAACCCGGCGCGACCTCCACCAGATCCATACCGACAATATTAAGTCCCTGCAGACCGCGCACCAGTTTGGTGGCTTTATCTGAAGTCAGCCCGCCAATTACCGGCGTGCCGGTGCCCGGCGCGTGAGCCGGATCCAGACAGTCGATATCGAAAGTCAGATAAACCGGCATATCGCCGACGATCTCTTTTACCTGCGCGATAATATCGTCCACGCTGCGATCGTTGACCTGCGCCGCATCCAGCACATTAAAGCCCAGCGACGCGTCGAACTCGGTACGGATGCCGATCTGCACGGAACGAGCCGGATCGATCAGGCCTTCCTGCGGCGCGGTATAGAACATGGTGCCGTGATCGAATTTCGGGCCGTTGGAGTAGGTATCGGTGTGCGCATCGAAATGTACCAGCGCCATCTTGCCGAAATGCTTCGCATGAGCGCGCAGCAGCGGCAGCGTGACAAAGTGGTCACCGCCAAAGGTCATCATGCGCTTGCCGTTGGCCAGCAGTTTTTCCGCATGGGCCTGCAGCTTATCGCTCATATCCTGCGAGTCGCCGAACGCGTACACCAGATCGCCGCAGTCAACGACTTTCAGGCGCTGACGCAGATCGAAGTTCCACGGCCAGCGACAGCCTTCCCAGGCCAGGTTAGTAGAGATCTGGCGGATAGCGCCCGGCCCCAGACGGCTGCCGGGACGACCGGAAGTGGCCGCGTCGAACGGTACGCCGGTAATGACCCATTCGGCGTCGCTGTCGTAAGGCTGGAAGTTAACCGGAAAACGCATAAAACCAAAGGCGTTGGAAACCAACGAATTATCGTACTGGTTGCCCAGAGTGTTATACATAAGATCCTCTCTTGCTGTCGGCCTGCCAGGCCTTGCTGTTTAAGATAAAAAAAATCCCTGCCGCGTCGTTAGGCCCGACGAGGAAGGGATTAGGGTCATTTAGCCGGGCTTTCGCCCTGGCGCGCAAGCGGCTAAGGCTTACTCATCTTCCAGATAAGTGTAGCCGTAAAGGCCTGCTTCAAACTCTTCGATAAACTGCGCGCGCAGCTCGTCGTCCAGATCGCTTTCGGCAATCTGCTTGCGGAAATGCGTCAGCAGCTCGTTGGGATCCAGCTGCACATATTCCAGCATATCCGCCACGGTGTCGCCTTCATCCGACAGCTGCACATCGACCCGACCATCCGCGTAGGCGTAAACGTCCACCGCTTCGGTGTCGCCGAACAGGTTATGCATGTTGCCCAGGATCTCCTGGTAAGCGCCGACCATAAAGAAGCCCAGCATCGGTGGATTATCCACATCGTACTGCGGCATAGGCATGGTGGTGGCGATACCGTCGCCGTCTACGTAGTGATCGATAGTCCCGTCGGAGTCGCAGGTGATATCCAGCAACACTGCGCGACGTTCCGGCTTTTTATCCAGCCCTTCCAGCGGCAGCACCGGGAACAGCTGATCGATACCCCACGCGTCCGGCATCGACTGGAACAGCGAAAAGTTGACGTAGATCTTGTCCGCCATTCGCTCCTGCAGCTCGTCAATGATCGGACGATGCGCGCGGTTGCCCGGATCCAGATGCTGCTGAATATAGTTACAGACGCTCAGGTAGAGCTGCTCCGCCCAGGAGCGCTGCTCAAGATTGTAGATCCCCTGAGAGTAGCCGGTATGGATATCAAACAGATCCATCTGGCTGTCGTGCAGCCATTCGCGCAGCGAGCGGCGGTTGCCCGGCTCGTGCATCTCCTGCCAGGTGTTCCACAGGCTGATAACTGGACGAGGCGCGTCTGCCGGCGGCGACTGCGGCGTGATGAATTCGTTGCGCTCCACGCCGATAATATTGGAAACCAGCACGGTATGGTGCGCGGTCACCGCGCGGCCCGATTCGGTAATCACCGTTGGATGAGGCAGATTGTGCTCTTCGCAGGCGTCGCCGATGGCCCAAATCACGTTGTTGGCGTATTCGTTCAGGCCGTAGTTGACCGAACAATCTGACTGCGAGCGCGTACCTTCATAGTCCACGCCCAGGCCGCCGCCGACGTCGAAGCATTGAATATTCACGCCCAGCTTCGCCAGCTCGACATAGAAGCGGGCCGACTCACGCACGCCGGTAGCGATGTCGCGGATGTTCGCCATCTGCGAACCAAGATGGAAGTGCAGCAGCTGCAGGCTTTCCATCCTGCCCGCCTCGCGCATAATTTCCACCAGTTTCAGCACCTGGGTCGCCGACAGGCCAAACTTCGATTTTTCGCCGCCGCTGGACTGCCATTTACCGGAACCCTGAGAAGCCAGACGCGCGCGAATACCCAGACGCGGCACCACATTCAGACGCTCGGCCTCTTCCAGCACCAGCTGTACTTCGGTCATCTTTTCCAGCACCAGATAGACCTTGTGGCCCATCTTCTCGCCGATCAGCGCCAGACGAATATATTCGCGGTCTTTATAGCCGTTGCAGACGATCACCGAACGGGTCATCCCCGCATGCGCCAGCACCGCCATCAGCTCCGCTTTGGAACCGGCTTCCAGCCCCAGCGGCTCGCCGGAGTTAATCAGCGATTCGATCACGCGTTTGTGCTGGTTAACCTTGATGGGGTAAACCAGGAAATAGTCGCCGCGATAGCCGTATGATTCCCGCGCGCGCTTAAACGCCGCGTTAATAGAGCGCAGGCGATGCTGCAGAATTTGCGGGAAGCAGAACAGCGCAGGCAGGCGCTGCCCTTCAGCCTCGCGCTCTTTGACCAGCTTCGCCAGATCGACGCGCGCTTCCGGCACGTCCGGATCGGGACAAACGCTGATATGTCCCAGCTCATTGACGTCGTAATAGTTATTGCCCCACCAGGCAATATTGTAGGTGCGCAGCATTTTGCTGGCATCTTGATCGCTCATGGCCACCTCCTGCATTGAGCGGAGTACACCCTGTTCGCCTGCTGACGAACCCTTAATCATCTTGCTGTCGTCAGACATCGCGAGCCTCGAATTTCAATGATACGGAACAGTTCACTACTATCGCAGGGAAAACCTGCGACAACAACCCATCGACTAGCGGGCAACTCAGCATAAAACGCTGAGACGCAGGGGATAGCAGAAGTATAACATTAAACACGCGCGGACTCCGGGAAGGGTCAACAGACTCAGCCAAGCCGAGGGGAAACAGCCTGAAAATTAGCGCCAACAGATGTCGGCATGATGACCGTTGCTACATCGGCAAGGCGCAAGCGCGCAAAGAGGATACGGCATATATTTTCGCGCGCCGGAATGGCGCAGAGAACCGCTGGCAATCATGACCGCATTCAGCTCCGCACAGGGAAACCGTAAAGGAAAAGCCGACGCGATATCTTTTCGCCGGCCTGTCTGGCGCTGCTCCGCACGGGACCGGGAGAGCCGCGGCGTTTTATACAACCCGTACGGCTGGAATGCAAAATTTAAATGTAAGGAACAGGGAAAGCCGCAGCAATTTTTGCTCCTCCTTACAAAATTCCCGCATTGTCCGCGTTAAAAAGTACTGGCAATCTGCTTAACGAGTAACCTAAAATAGCCGTCCAGATGTGAATCCATCTATACTGGTTAACTTCTAAGCGTCTTAAATAGTATTGTACTGCTCACGGCTTTGCCTGAGGGGGCGCAAAGAGAAAAACCGTTTCTTTTTAGCGCTATGCAGTCGGTCCCAACCCGTTTCAGTAAGGTAAAGAATAAATGGCTAAACACCTTTTCACCTCCGAGTCCGTTTCAGAAGGACATCCCGATAAAATCGCCGATCAGATCTCTGATGCCGTGCTGGACGCCATCCTTGAGCAGGATCCCAAAGCTCGCGTCGCTTGTGAAACCTATGTGAAAACCGGCATGGTGCTGGTTGGTGGCGAAATTACCACCAGCGCCTGGGTGGATATCGAAGAGATTACTCGTAACACCGTGCGTGAAATCGGCTATGTTCATTCCGATATGGGCTTTGACGCCAATTCGTGCGCCGTGCTGAACGCCATCGGCAAGCAGTCGCCGGATATCAATCAGGGTGTGGATCGCGCCGATCCGCTGGAACAGGGCGCGGGCGACCAGGGCCTGATGTTCGGCTACGCCACCAACGAAACCGACGTGCTGATGCCTGCGCCGGTGACCTACGCGCACCGTCTGGTGCAGCGCCAGTCTGAAGTACGTAAAAACGGCACGCTGCCGTGGCTGCGTCCGGACGCGAAAAGCCAGATTACCTTCCAGTACGACGCGGGCAAAATCGTCGGCATCGATGCGGTAGTCCTTTCTACCCAGCACTCGGAAGAGATCGGCCAGAAAGATCTGCAGGAAGCGGTGATGGAAGAGATCATTAAGCCGGTTCTGCCAGCCGAGTGGATCAACGCCGGCACCAAATATCATATCAACCCGACCGGCCGTTTCGTTATCGGCGGCCCGATGGGCGACTGTGGCCTGACCGGCCGTAAGATTATCGTCGATACCTACGGCGGCATGGCTCGTCACGGCGGCGGCGCATTCTCCGGCAAAGACCCATCTAAGGTTGACCGTTCCGCGGCCTACGCAGCGCGTTATGTTGCGAAAAACATCGTGGCCGCAGGCCTGGCTGACCGCTGTGAAATCCAGGTTTCCTACGCTATCGGCGTGGCGGAGCCAACGTCAATCATGGTGGAAACCTTCGGTACAGAGAAAATCTCTACCGAGCAGCTGACCCTGCTGGTGCGCGAGTTCTTCGATCTGCGCCCTTACGGCCTGATCCAGATGCTGGATCTGCTGCACCCTATCTACCGCGAAACCGCGGCTTACGGTCACTTTGGCCGCGAGCATTTCCCGTGGGAAAAAACCGACAAGGCCGCACAGCTGCGCGAAGCGGCTGGCCTGAAGTAAGGTTTCACCTATTGCAGCAAGGGCACCCAACGGGTGCCCTTTTTGCTGTCCGCTGACTGGCGGATTGGTAAACTCCGTGTAAACTTTTCCTGGCTCCGGCAGCAATGGGTGTTAACGGTTACATCCGGAAACATCGCGCAGCAGCTGATATTTAAGAATTTCCAGCCTTAACAAAGCTGGCGGAAATGCGCTATTTTCAGCGCTGTCCGATAGTGGGCCAGCAGGGAACCAGGAGAAGCTATTTAGTGCTATGCCTGAACGGTTATAAAGCGTAAGCGCGTGTGAAAACCTCTGTTTTCAGAAAGATCTGGTGTGTAACCGATTACACCACTGTGATCTGTCGCACAGTCTTTCGCGCCTGGTTTTTTTAACATTTATAAAAACAATATGCAGTACCACCAATATGGAGGCTTAAATGCCTGATAATAAGAAACAGAGCAGAACATCCAACAAGGCGATGACCTTGTTCGTTTGTTTACTCGCCGCGCTCGCCGGCCTGCTTTTCGGGCTGGATATCGGCGTAATCGCCGGCGCTTTACCTTTTATTGCTAAAGACTTTAACGTCACCGCTCATCAGCAGGAGTGGATCGTCAGCTCCATGATGTTCGGCGCGGCGGTCGGCGCGGTCGGCAGCGGCTGGATGTCTTCTCATCTGGGTCGTAAAAAGAGCCTGATGATCGGCGCCGTCCTGTTTGTGATCGGCTCGCTGTGGTCGGCGATGTCCGGAAGCGCGGATATGCTGATTGTTGCTCGCGTACTGCTGGGCCTGGCCGTTGGCGTCGCTTCCTATACCGCTCCGCTCTATCTTTCCGAAATTGCACCGGAAAAAATTCGCGGCAGCATGATCTCCCTGTACCAGCTGATGATTACTATCGGTATCCTGGGCGCCTATCTTTCCGATACCGCTTTCAGCTATACCGGCGAATGGCGCTGGATGCTGGGCATTATCACTATTCCGGCCGCGCTGCTGCTGGTTGGTGTCTGTTTCCTGCCGAACAGCCCGCGCTGGCTGGCCGCTAAAGGTAACTTCCGCGACGCCCAGCGCGTGCTGGATCGCCTGCGCGACACCAGCGAACAGGCGAAACGCGAGCTGGATGAAATCCGCGAAAGCCTGAAGATCAAGCAGTCGGGCTGGAACCTGTTCCAGAACAACAGCAACTTCCGTCGCGCGGTCTGGCTGGGTATTCTGCTGCAGGTGATGCAGCAGTTCACCGGCATGAACGTCATCATGTACTACGCGCCGAAAATCTTTGAAATCGCGGGCTTTACTAACACCACCGAGCAGATGTGGGGCACCGTTATCGTTGGCTTAATCAACGTGCTGGCGACCTTTATCGCTATCGGTCTGGTGGACCGCTGGGGCCGCAAGCCGACGCTGAAACTGGGCTTTATGGTGATGGCGGTAGGCATGGGCGTACTGGGTACGATGCTGCATATGGGCATTCACTCTTCCGGCGCGCAGTACTTCGCTATCGCCATGCTGCTGATGTTTATCATCGGTTTCGCCATGAGCGCCGGCCCGCTGATTTGGGTACTCTGCTCTGAAATTCAGCCGCTGAAAGGCCGCGATTTCGGCATCACCGTCTCGACCGCGACCAACTGGATTGCCAACATGATTGTTGGGGCGACCTTCCTGACCATGCTGAACACGCTGGGCAACGCCAATACTTTCTGGGTCTACGCCGGTCTGAACGTGGTCTTTATCATTCTGACCATTATGCTGATTCCGGAAACCAAAAACGTTTCTCTGGAACATATCGAACGCAACCTGTTGAGCGGCAAAAAGCTGCGCGATATCGGTCAGCGCGATTGATCCTTGCTGGCCGGGGCAACCCGGCCAGCTTCATTGAATTCCCCCGCCGCACATCGTATTCTTTTGCTCCATGAAATCCCTTCGACTCCCTATTGCTCTCCAGCAGGCCGTTATGCGCTCGCTACGCGAGAAATTGCAGCAGGCTAACCAGCGCCTGGCGCGCAGCTATCCGGAACCCAAACTGGTTTATCAACAGCGCGGCACGGCGGCAGGCACGGCGTGGCTGGAAAGCTGGGAAATCCGCCTCAATCCTGTGCTGCTGCTGGAGAATCAACAGGCTTTTATCAACGAGGTCGTGCCGCACGAGCTGGCTCACTTGCTGGTGTGGAAGCACTTTGGCCGCGTCGCGCCGCACGGTAAAGAGTGGAAATGGATGATGGAAAGCGTGCTGGAGGTGCCGGCTCGACGCACCCATCAGTTTGCCGTGGAATCAGTGCGCAGTCGCTCTTTCCCCTATCGCTGCGCCTGTCAGCAGCATCAGTTGACCGTGCGTCGCCATAATCGGGTGACGCGTGGCGAAAGCGAATATCGCTGCGTCCATTGCGGCGAACGGCTGCTGCCGGGCCTGTTTTTATCCGCTGAAAAATCTGCCTGACGTCAAAAAAAGCGCCAATAAGGCACGCGACGGTTTCCGGTTATCCGGCGCTTCTGCTACTCTCGCCGCTCCTTTGATTGACAGAAAACCGGAATATGTTACGCAAAATTATCGGCTGCTTTTCGCTGCTTCTCCCAGCCTTTTTCGCTCATGGGCTAAGCCCGGATAATTATCATCAAAACAATTTCAGCCAGGCGAAGGCCTACGCCGCGCAGATCAACGCCGATGCGCCAGGCTCTTTCTACTGCGGCTGCAAGATTAACTGGCAGGGCAAAAAGGGCGTGCCGGATCTTGCTTCCTGCGGCTACCAGGTGCGTAAAAACGCCAATCGCGCCAACCGCATTGAGTGGGAACACGTAGTGCCCGCCTGGACTTTTGGCCATCAGCGCCAGTGCTGGCAGGAAGGCGGCAGAAAGCAGTGCGCGAAGGACGCAGGCTATCGCCGCATTGAGTCCGACCTGCACAATCTGCAGCCCGCCATCGGCGAAGTGAACGGCGACCGCGGCAACTTTATGTACAGCCAGTGGAACGGCAGCGAGCGGCAGTATGGCCAGTGCGAAATGAAAATCGACTTTAAAAACAAACAGGCCGAACCGCCAGCCCGCGCGCGCGGCGCCATCGCCCGTACCTGGTTCTATATGCGCGACCAGTATCAGATCGCGATGTCGAAACAGCAGACGCAGCTGATGACGGTCTGGGACAAGCAGTATCCGGTTACCGCCTGGGAGTGTGAACGCGATAATCGCATCGCCAGGGTTCAGGGCAACCACAATCCTTATGTACAGCGCGCTTGCCAGCGGTAAAACCCCTGGCCTAAACTGGACGGCATGTTTTGGCCGCGCCCGCCGCGGCCCGTTACTTTTATCAGGATCCCCATGCGTATACCCCGCATTTATCATGCCGAGCCTCTGGTCGTCGGCAGCGAAATTCTCCTCGACGAAGAAGCGGCAAATCACGTAGGACGCGTGCTGCGCATGAGCGCCGGTCAGCGCCTGGAATTGTTCGATGGTACTAATCTGACATTTAGCGCCGAAATCGTGCAGGCGGATAAGAAAAATGTGCGCGTCGCGGTGCAGGAAAGTCGCGAAGATTGCCGTGAATCCCCGCTTTACCTGCATTTAGGCCAGGTAATGTCGCGCGGCGAGAAGATGGAGTTCACCATCCAGAAAGCGGTGGAACTGGGCGTAAACAGCATTACCCCCTTGTTTTCTGAGCGCTGTGGCGTAAAGCTTGATGCGCAGAGGCTGGCGAAAAAAATTCAGCAGTGGCAGAAAATCGCCATTGCCGCCTGCAAACAGTGCGGTCGTAATCGCGTGCCGGAAGTGCGCGAGGCGATGACGCTGGAGGCCTGGTGCGCCGAAGAAGATAACGCTCTGAAGCTTAACCTGCACCCCAGAGCCAGCCAGAGCATCAATACGCTGCCGCAGCCCGTCGAGCGGGTGCGCCTGCTGATCGGGCCGGAAGGCGGCCTGAGCGCGGATGAGATCGCCATGACGGCGCGCCACGACTTTACGGATATTCTTTTAGGGCCTCGCGTGCTGCGCACCGAGACCACAGCGCTGACCGCGATTACCGCCCTTCAGGTGCGGTTCGGCGATTTAGGCTGACAACAAGCGCTGACGAAAAACGGCAGGCAAGAAAGCTCAACTGGAGAGACTAATGATTAAGCTTGGCATTGTGATGGACCCGATTAGCGCCATCAACATTAAAAAAGACAGCAGCTTCGCGATGCTGCTGGAAGCACAGCGCCGCGGTTATGAAATTCACTATATGGAGATGAAAGATCTCTACCTGCGCGCTGGCGAAGCGCGCGCGGCGACCCGCCTGCTGAGCGTTGAGCAGAACTATGACAAATGGTATGAGTTCGGCAGCGAGCAGGATATCGCGCTGGCCGATCTGAACGTGGTGCTGATGCGTAAGGATCCACCGTTCGATACCGAATTTATCTACGCCACCTATATCCTTGAGCGTGCGGAAGAGAAAGGCACGCTGATCGTCAATAAGCCGCAGAGCCTGCGCGACTGCAACGAGAAGCTCTATACCGCCTGGTTCGCCGACCTGACGCCGGATACGCTGGTAACCCGCAGCGCGCAGCAGATCCGCGACTTCTGGCAGGAGCACGGCGATATCATTCTGAAACCGCTGGATGGCATGGGCGGCGCTTCCATTTTCCGCGTGAAGCAGGAAGATCCGAACCTGTCGGTGATTATCGAAACGCTGACCGAGCACGGCAGCTTCTACTGCATGGCGCAGAACTATCTGCCAGCGATTAAAGAAGGCGATAAGCGCGTGCTGGTTGTCGATGGCGAACCTGTGCCTTACTGCCTGGCGCGTATTCCAAAATCGGGCGAAACGCGCGGCAACCTGGCGGCCGGCGGTCGCGGCGAAGCTCGTCCGCTCTCGGAAAGCGACTGGGAAATCGCCCGCCGCGTCGGCCCTACGCTGAAGGAGAAAGGCCTGATTTTTGTCGGCCTGGATATCATTGGCGACAAGCTCACCGAAATCAACGTCACCAGCCCAACCTGCATACGTGAGATCGAAGCCGCATTCCCGATCTCAATTACTGGTATGCTTATGGATGCGATTGAAAAACGACTGGCCTGATAAAAAAAGGATTGACGGGCCTTCGTGCTAACCCTGTTAACGGCCCGCGCCTGCTGCGGGTCGTTAACCCGACTACAGAATCCTGATATGAATTTACAGCATCATTTTTTGATTGCCATGCCCACGCTGCTGGATCCTTTGTTTAAACGTTCGGTTGTCTATATTTGCGAACATAATGACGAAGGCGCCATGGGCATTATCGTTAATAAACCGATGGAAAATCTTACCGTCGACGGCATCCTTAAGAAGTTAAAAATTATGCCGACCCCGCGCGAACCCGAAACCAAACTCGACAAGCCGGTCTTTGCCGGCGGCCCGCTGGCCGAAGACCGCGGTTTTATTCTGCACTCCGCTCAGCATACCTATGCTTCCAGTATCCGGGTTTCCGACAACACGGTGATCACCACCTCGCGCGACGTGCTGGAGTCGCTTGGCACGCCGGAACAGCCGGAAAGCGTGCTGGTCGCCTTAGGCTACTGCGCCTGGGAAAAAGATCAGCTGGAAAACGAGCTATTGGAAAACGCCTGGCTGACCACGCCAGCCAACAGCAATATCCTGTTTAAAACGCCGATAGCGGACCGCTGGCGCGAAGCGGCGAAAAGCATCGGCGTCGATATCCATAATATCACCAGCGACGTTGGGCACGCCTGATGAGCCATCAGACTCTGCTGTCCTTCGACTTCGGCACCAAAAGCATCGGCGTGGCTATCGGTCAGCAGCTCACCGGCACCGCTCGCCCGCTGGCGGCGCTGAAAGCGCAGGACGGCACGCCCGACTGGAGCAAAATCGAAACGCTGCTGAAAGAGTGGCAGCCGGATTACGTGGTGGTCGGCCTGCCGCTGAATATGGACGGCAGCGAACAGCCGCTGACCGCCAGAGCGCGGAAGTTCGCTAATCGCCTGCATGGGCGTTTCGGCATCAAGGTCGAGCTGCACGACGAGCGCCTCAGCACGGTGGAAGCCAGGGCCGATCTCTTTTCACGCGGCGGCTTTCGCGCGCTGAACAAGGGCAGCGTCGACTCGCTGTCGGCGGTGATTATCCTCGAAAGCTGGTTTGAAAACGCCTGGAGCTAGTTAATCCGCGCATTGTTGGGCGGCTACTGTCCGCTGACTTTTTTCGTAACCTCTGCCTCTTTTCCCTGTCGCTTTGATAACCCGGACGCGTCGCACAGCCAGAGCGGCCAGGGGCGCGCCGCCTTCATGCCACCATTCCCGCTTTTTGCCGCGCCTGCAGGCTTTGGGCAAAAGTCTGCATCCCCAGCTGCGCGCCGGTTTGCAGCATTCCCGGCAGCTGATGAGTTTTGCCTTCGCGGATCAGGCTGGCGATAGCGGGCGTGTTGATCAGCACCTCAAACAGCGCCACCCTGCCCTTTGCCGCGCCCGGCACCAGCTTTTGCGCGATCACCGCTTTAAGGCTGCCTGCCAGCTGGCTGCGGATCAGGTTTTTCTCCGCGCCGGGAAAAACATCCACCAGCCTGTCGACCGCCTGAGCCGCACCGCGCGTATGCAGCGTGGCCAGCACCAGATGGCCGGTTTCCGCCGCCGTCAGCGCCAGCTGGATAGTTTCGCCGTCGCGCAGCTCGCCCAGCAGGATCACGTCAGGATCTTCCCGCAGCGCCGCCCGTAGCCCGGCGCTGAAAGAGGCGCAGTGCTGACCGATCTCCCGTTGCTGAATAAGCGAGCGCTCGCTCTGATGAATAAATTCCACCGGATCCTCCAGCGTCAGAATATGCCGGTTCTGCTGCTGATTGATGGCGCCGATCAGCGCGGCCAGCGTGGTCGATTTGCCGCTGCCGGTCGCGCCCGTCACCAGCAACAGGCCATCTTCAAGCTTCAGCAGCTCCTCCGCCACCGGCGGCAAACCAAGCTCCGCGAGAGCGGGACAACGGCTGGCGATAAATCGCAGCGCCAGCGATACGCCCTTTCGCTGTCGGAACAGGTTTGCCCGCAGCCGCGCGCCGTCGGCCAGCGTCAGCGCAAAGTCGAGCTGGCCCGCCTGCGCAAACTCGCGCTGTTGTCCGGCGTCCAGCCATCTTCGGCTGAGATGTTGCAGCAGCTCGTCGCTTACCGGCAGGTCGCCCGGCATCGCCTCTAACCTGCCCGCCCGTCGCCAGAACGGAGAATGACCACTACAGAGGTGCAGATCCCCGGCGTTATGCTTTACACTAAGCGCCACTAATTCCTCAATATCCATATTAACTCCCTGACTATGACCTCGATTCAGCACAACTTACAGCAAGTCCGCGAGCGAATCTCAGCGGCAGCCGCGCGATGCGGCCGCGCTCCAGAGGAAATTACGTTGCTTGCAGTCAGCAAAACAAAACCTGCGAGCGCGGTCGAAGAAGCGGCGGCGGCGGGCCAGCTCGCCTTCGGCGAAAACTACGTGCAGGAAGGCGTCGATAAGATCCAGACGCTGAACAATTCCGCGCTGGCGTGGCACTTTATCGGCCCGCTGCAATCCAACAAAAGCCGACTGGTGGCGGAGAACTTCGGCTGGTGCCATACCGTGGATCGCCTGAAAATCGCCGTGAGGCTGAACGAGCAGCGTCCGGCCGCTCTGCCGCCGCTAAACGTGCTGATCCAAATAAATATCAGTGACGAGCAGAGTAAATCTGGCATCATGCTGGCTGCGCTGCCGGATCTGGCGAAAGAGATAACGCAGCTGCCGCGCCTGACCCTGCGCGGCCTGATGGCGATCCCTGCGCCGGAAGCGGACTATCAGCGTCAGCTGGCGGTATGTCGCCAGATGGCGGCGGCTTTCGGCGAGCTGAAAAAAAATTACGCTTCGGTCGACACGCTCTCGCTGGGCATGAGCGACGATATGGAAGCGGCTATTGAGGCAGGTACGACCATGGTGCGTATTGGCACCGCCATATTTGGCGCACGCGATTACGGCGCCACTAACTAACCTTTGAGGGACTCCATGCTGACGTTGACTTTTCTGGTCTCGACGATAATTAATCTCTACGTGAAAGTGCTGCTGCTGCGCATCTGGATGCAGTGGGCAAGATGCGATTTCTACAATCCGTTCTCCCAGTTTATCGTGAAGATCACCCAGCCGGTGATCCGGCCGCTGCGCCGGGTTATTCCCTCTGTCGGGCCGCTGGATACCGCCTCTTTGCTGCTGGCCTACGTGCTGAGCGTGCTGCTGTACGCGGCGCTCTTCGCGCTACAGACCGGCATGGTTGTTTTCGATCCGGTATTCCTCTACCTCGGTCTCGTATCGCTGGTGAAAGCCGCTGGCGTGCTGGTGTTCTGGGTGATTATCATCCGCTCGCTGATGAGCTGGATCAGTCAGGGCCGCAACCCGGTGGATTACGTGCTGATCCAGCTGACCGAACCGCTGATGGCGCCGATACGTCGCCTTATCCCGGCGATGGGCGGCATTGATTTCTCGGCGATGGCCGTGATCCTGATTCTCTATATGCTGAACTATCTGGGAATGGACTTTATTCCTGGCTGGGCGCAGCTTTAATTTGTACGGCAGTTAATTTCTGGACCTGATATGCAAAAAGTAGTGCTCGCCACCGGCAACGCCGGAAAAGTTCGTGAACTGGCCGATAAGCTGGCCGCCTTTGGCCTGGATATCGTGGCGCAGAGCGAATACGGCGTGGAGTCGGCTGAAGAGACCGGCCTGACCTTTATCGAGAACGCCATCCTGAAAGCGCGCCACGCGGCGGCGATTACCGGCTTACCGGCGATTGCCGATGATTCCGGGCTGGCGGTCGACGCGCTGCAAGGCGCGCCGGGCATCTATTCCGCGCGCTACGCCGGCGCGGACGCCAGCGATAGCCAGAATACCGACAAGCTGCTCGCCGCGCTGGCGGACGTGCCTGACGGCCAGCGCCAGGCGCAATTTCACTGCGTGCTGGTCTATTTGCGCCACGCGGAGGATCCGACGCCGCTGGTGTTTCACGGCAGCTGGCAGGGCGAAATCGCCCGCGCGGTCAGCGGCGAAGGCGGCTTCGGCTACGATCCGGTGTTCTATGTGCCGGCGCTGGGGAAAACCGCGGCGGAGCTGAGCAAAGAAGAGAAGCGCGCGGTTTCCCATCGCGGCAAGGCACTGGCGCTGCTGCTGGAAGCGATGCGTAATGCATAATCTGCCGCCGCTCAGCCTCTATATCCATATTCCGTGGTGCGTGCAGAAATGTCCCTACTGTGATTTCAACTCGCACGCGCTGAAGGGCGAAGTGCCGCACGAGGAGTACGTGCGCCATCTGCTGGCGGATCTGGATGCCGATCTGCCGCTGGCGGCCGGTCGCGAAGTCGGCACTATCTTTATCGGCGGCGGCACGCCAAGCCTGTTAAGCAGCGAAGCGATGCAGATGCTGATGGACGGCGTGCGGGCGCGGCTGCCGCTGTCGCCAACGGCGGAAATCACTATGGAGGCGAATCCGGGCACCGTCGAAGCCGCTCGCTTCAGCGGCTATCAGCGGGCCGGGATTAACCGCATCTCAATCGGCGTGCAAAGTTTCAGCCAGCAGAAGCTGACGCGTCTGGGGCGCATTCACGGCCCGGAAGAGGCGAAACGCGCGGCACGGCTGGCTCAGGGTCTTGGCCTGCGCAGCTTTAACCTGGATTTGATGCACGGCCTGCCCGATCAGTCATTGGCGGAGGCGCTGGACGATCTGCGCCAGGCTATCGAGCTGGATCCGCCGCATCTTTCCTGGTATCAGCTGACCATCGAGCCCAACACGCTGTTTGCTTCAAGGCCGCCGACGCTGCCGGACGACGACGCGCTGTGGGATATCTTTGAGCAGGGCCACCAGCTGCTGACGGCGGCAGGTTACGAGCAGTATGAAACCTCCGCCTACGCCAAACCGGGCTACCGCTGCGAGCATAACCTGAACTACTGGCGTTTCGGCGACTATCTGGGGATTGGCTGCGGCGCGCACGGCAAGCTGACGCAGGCGGATGGACGCATCATCCGCACCACTAAAACTCGCCACCCGCGCGGTTTTATGAGCGGTAGCTATCTGGATCGCCAGCATGAGGTAGCGGACAAAGAGAAGCCGTTTGAGTTCTTTATGAACCGCTTCCGGCTACTGGAAGCCGCGCCGCGTGAGGAGTTCGCTCGCTTTACCGGACTGGATGAAAGCGCCATCCGTCCGCAAATTGACGAGGCGTTAGCGCAAGGCTATCTGACGGAAACGCCTGCCAGCTGGCAGGTCACGCATAAGGGCAAGCTGTTTCTGAATTCGCTGCTGGAGCTTTTTCTGGCGGACGACTAAAACCGCTGGCTGCTGTCGCGGCAGCCAGCTTTCTCCATGCTACTGCAGTTCGGCCAGCAGCGCCTTACGCTGTCCTTCCAGGCTGGTCACGCGGTTACAGACTTCATGACCGAAGTTCTGGAAATCCGCTTCCTGCTTGCTCCACTCCGCCTGCACGGCCTGCTGCAGCCCGCCCAGATTGCCCATCACCGCCTGCAGCGGATTGTCGCTGTTTACCTTGCTGCCCATCTCGTTCAGGCTGTCCTGAATCACACCGCCCATCGCGCTTTGTACGATCTTCTCGCCGTCCTGTCGTACCTGTTCAATGGCCTGATGATGAAAAGTCAGTCCGTCGCTGCGGTGTTCGATAATGCGGTTCATCTGCTGTTTCAGCTGCTCGTCCAGCTTCGTCAGGCGGCCGCGAACTTTGCTGTCGGCGCCAAGCTTGTTGACGATAACGCCATCCAGCGCCACGCGGCTTTTCTCCAGACGCTGGCGCGCGCCCTGGTCGACCCAGGGCAGATCCCGACGCAGCGCGGCCTGGTAGTCGATGGCTTTCTGCCGGGCAGCGTTATCGACCGTGACGGCCTGGCCGTTGCGCTGCACTTCACCCGTCGGCGTAATGGTCAGATTGCCGCTGGCTCCCACCACCTTCACGTTCTGCCCGGAGATAACGATATCGTCCTGAGGGTTTACGCTGCATTGATAATCGGCCTGCGCCTGTCCCGCCGCCAGTAACAGCGCGGCCATTGCGATCGCTTTACGCATTTGCTCTTCTCCTGATAAACAAAAGGCCACGCATGCGTGGCCCCGACGGACGTGCCGACCGTGCGGCAGTCAGAGGATTAGTCCCACCAGACGTCGAAAAGTTCGGTCACCTGGATATTATTCAGCTGACGATCTTCCAGCCACTTGCGCACCAGCTCGCGATGCTCATCGGTGCATTTGCCGATTTTCTGCAGGCAGATTAGCCCTTCCCACTGCAGGAAGCCGCTACCGTCAAACGCCAGGCCGTTGGGATCGATCGCTTCGTTAATAAAAGCGTCCAGAGTGGTATCGATGGTGTCGCCGCTGGTGCCTTCCGGAAAGCTGAACGCCACGGAAAACCCTAACTCCTGAAACTCGTCGATATGCATTTTTTTACGCAAGCGACGACTGCGCTGAGTAGCCATTATTTAATCCTCTCAAACATCAAATCCCATACACCGTGGCCAAGACGCTGGCCGCGCTGTTCGAATTTCGTTAACGGCCGCGAATCGGGACGCGGCACATAGTCGTTGGTCGCCGACTGATTTCTGTAGCCTGCGATACTGCTCATGACTTCCAGCATATGTTCCGCATAGGCTTCCCAGTCGGTGGCCATATGAAACACGCCGCCAAGCTTCAGCTTGCGCAGCACCAGCTCGGCAAAAGGCGTCTGCACGATGCGGCGCTTGTTGTGGCGCGCTTTATGCCAGGGATCCGGGAAAAAGAGCTGCACCATGCGCAGCGAATTATCCGGGATCATTTTATCCAGCACGTCCACCGCATCGTGACACATCACGCGCAGATTCTCTACGCCCGCCTCGTCGGCCGCGCTCAGGCAGGCGCCGACGCCCGGCGAATGGACTTCGATGCCCAGAAAGTTTTGCTGCGGATTGGCCGCCGCCATCGCCACCAGCGAGGCGCCCATGCCAAAGCCGATTTCCAGCACCACCGGCGCTTCGCGGCCGAAAAGTTCCGCCAGGTCAACGGGTTCCGGCTGATACTCCACACCTTTTACAGGCCAGAAGTGGTCCAGCGCGTGCTGCTGGCCTTTGGTCAGGCGACCCTGACGGCGAACGAAGCTGCGAATACGGCGCAGCGGGCGGCCGTTTTCGTCAAACTCCGGTGTAATCACATCATTCTTCATGTTTCTGCCTGCTGGTCTGCAATCTCTGGAAAACGGGCATTATGCAAAGTTACAGCGGTTAAGCAAGCCCCGGAAACTTCCGGTTTACAGCATAACGGGTCTGTGCTGGAATCCCAGCCTGATTTTTAATTTACCCGGGAAACCTCGCAAAGATGATGCAAGCGCCGCAGTTCTCACGGCAGGTACTGGACTGGTATCAGCGCTTTGGCCGCAAAACCCTGCCCTGGCAGCAGGAGAAAACGCCTTATAAAGTCTGGCTCTCCGAAGTGATGCTGCAACAGACGCAGGTCGCTACCGTGATCCCCTATTTCAATCGTTTTATGGCGCGCTTTCCCACCGTTGGCGATCTGGCTGCGGCAAAGCTGGACGAGGTGCTGCATCTGTGGACCGGACTTGGCTACTACGCCCGCGCCCGCAATCTGCATAAGGCGGCGGTGCGGGTGGTGGAAAAACATGGCGGGAAATTCCCGGAGACCTTTGAAGAAGTCGCCGCTTTGCCAGGCGTCGGCCGCTCAACGGCGGGCGCTATCCTTTCTTTATCGTTGGGTCAGCACTTCCCGATTCTGGACGGCAACGTCAAGCGAGTGCTGGCACGTTGCTACGCCGTTAAGGGCTGGCCGGGTAAGAAAGAGGTGGAAAAGCGTCTGTGGCAGATCAGCGAAGAAGTTACGCCTGCTGAAGGCGTCAGCCAGTTTAACCAGGCGATGATGGATCTGGGCGCGATGGTCTGCACCCGTTCCAAACCCAAATGCGAGATCTGTCCGCTCAATCAGGGCTGTATCGCTTACGCACAGGGCGATCAGACCAGCTATCCCGGCAAAAAGCCGAAGCAGACGCTGCCGGAGCGCACCGGTTATCTGCTGATGATGCAGCGGGACGATAAGGTTTGGCTGGAGCAGCGGCCGCCGGTCGGCCTGTGGGGCGGTCTGTTCTGCTTCCCCCAGTTCGCCAGTGAAGAGGAGCTGCGTGAGTGGCTGCGCCTTCGCCATATCGACAGCGCGTCGCTGAGCCAGACTATCGCTTTTCGCCACACCTTCAGCCATTTCCACCTGGATATCGTGCCAATGTGGCTGAAACTGCCTGCCGCAGGCGCAGTCATGGATGAAGCCGCGGGTCTCTGGTATAACTTAGCGCAGCCGCCGTCCGTGGGACTGGCTGCGCCGGTGGAACGCCTGCTGGCACAGCTGCGTCACCCGCAGGGCATTTGCGCAACAGAAGAGGAAGAGTAATGAGCAGAACCATTTTTTGTACGTTCCTGCAGCGCGACGCTGAAGGACAGGATTTTCAGCTCTATCCGGGCGAACTGGGCAAGCGCATCTACAATGAGATCTCCAAAGAGGCCTGGTCGCAGTGGATGAGCAAGCAGACCATGCTGATCAACGAGAAGAAGCTGAGCATGATGAATCCGGAAGATCGCAAACAGCTTGAACAGGAGATGGTGAAGTTCCTGTTTGAAGGACAGGATGTCCATATTGAAGGTTATACCCCGCCAGCAGAATAAACATTGGGCCTCGCTATGGAGGCCCCCTCAATATTGGGCGTAGCACGACATAATGAAGAAACTGATAGGCTTGCTGGTTATCGCGCCGTTGTTGATCTCCTGTTCCAGCAATAAGAAGCCGGTTTTCCACGAAGAATGGGTCAAGGACACCAACGGATTCGACATTCTGATGGGGCAGTTTGCCCATAACATCGAAAATATTTGGGGCATTAACGAGGTACTGATCGCCGGCCCTAAAGACTATGTAAAATATAGCGATCAGTATTACACGCGCAGTCATATCAACTTTGACGCCGGTAGCATCACTATTGAAACCATCGCCGGCACCGATCCGATAGCCAGCCTGCGTCAGGCGATCATCACCACGCTGCTGATCGGCGAAGATCCGGGCAATGTCGATCTCTATTCCGACGCTAACGATATTCAGCTGGGCCAGGAGCCGCTGCTCTACGGCCAGGTGCTGGATAACACCGGTCAGCCGATTCGCTGGCAGGGACGCGCCGCCAGCTTCGCCGACTACCTGATTCAGAATAAGCTGCAGCGCCGCAACGCCGGTCTGCATATTATCTGGTCGGTCACCATTCCGATGGTGCCTAACCATCTGGATAAGCGTGCGCATAAATATTTGCCGATAGTACGCAAGGCGGCAGAAAAATATGGCGTGGATCAGTCGCTGATCCTGGCGATCATGCAGATTGAGTCGAGCTTTAACCCCTACGCGGTCAGCCATGCCGACGCGCTGGGCCTGATGCAGGTCGTCCAGCACACCGCCGGTGTGGATGTGTTCCGTATGAAAGGGAAATGGGGCAAGCCGAGCCGCAGCTATCTGCTCGATCCGGAAAACAATATCGACGCGGGAACCGCCTATCTTTCGCTGCTGCAGGACAGCTACCTTTCCGGCATCGCCAACCCGGTTTCACGCCGCTACGCGGTGATCACCGCCTATAACGGCGGCGCGGGCAGCGTGCTGCGGGTTTTCTCCAGCGACAAGAACCGGGCGTTCAGCGCCATCAACAGCCTGTCGCCTGCCGAGGTCTACCAGACGTTGACCACCAGCCATCCTTCCGCCGAGTCGCGCCGCTATCTCTACAAGGTGAACAGCGCGCAGAAGAGCTACCACCGCTATTAAGGCAGAAAAAAGGCGGATTCACTCTCCGCCTTTTTCTTCCGCTCGCGCGCTTAGCGGCTGATATTTTTAAACTGCTTAGTGGTTTCGGTCAGCGCGGTTTCGGTCGGCAAACGCTCCATCGAGCTGGCGCCGTAGAAGCCGTCGCACTGCGGACAGTTTGCCAGAATATAGCTCGCGTCCTGCGGCGTGGCGATCGGGCCGCCGTGGCACAGTACGATCACGTCCTGACGCACTTTTTTCGCGGCCTGCGCCCACTCGTTGATTAAGGGGACGCAGTCCGCCAGCTTAAACGCCGTTTCCGCGCCGATATTGCCGCCGGTAGTCAGGCCCATATGCGCTACGATCACGTCCGCGCCCGCCTGGGTCATCGCTACGGCGTTTTCCGCGCTAAAGACATAAGGCGTGGTCAGCATCTCTTTCTGCGCGGCAAGTCGGATCATCTCCACTTCCAGTTCGTAGCCCATGCCGGTTTCTTCCAGATTGGCGCGGAAGTTGCCGTCGATCAGCCCAACCGTAGGGAAGTTCTGCACGCCCGAAAAGCCCATGGCCTTGAGATCGTCGAGAAACTTATCGAAATGACAGAAAGGATCGGTGCCGTTGACGCCCGCCAGCACGGGCGTGTTTTTCACCACCGGCAGCACTTCTTTTGCCATATCCACCACGATCTCGTTGGCGTTGCCATAGGCCAGCAGCCCGGCCAGCGAGCCGCGTCCCGCCATACGATAGCGGCCTGAGTTGTAGATAACGATCAGATCGATGCCGCCAGCCTCTTCGCATTTAGCGGAAAGTCCCGTACCGGCGCCGCCGCCGATAATCGGCTCGCCTCGCGCAATCATGGCGTTGAATTTAGTTAATATCTCCTGACGGGTGAAAGCCATTTTAATATCCCCCATTGGCCAGCTGACGGAACTCGTTGACCGCGGCGCGGGCAAACTGAGGATCGTTGATATTAAACGGCAGGCGGCGAATAACGCGGCGGCTGGTCTGCTGCAGATTCGCTTCCAGCGTGCTGGTAAAGGCTTCGCGGGCTTCCGGCGACCAGAAGGCCTGGCCTGGCGCGTCCAGCGCGGAGAAGCCGCCGTCCGGGATCAGGAAGGTGATATAGCCTTCGCAGCGATTCAGCTTTTCCGCTATCCACTTCGCCATCGCCACGTTTTCTTCCGGCGTGGTGCGCATCAGCGTGACCTGCGCATTATGGTGGTAGAAAAGCCGATCGGCATATTTTGCCGGCACCGTTGAAGGATGGCCGAAATTGACCATATCCAGCGCGCCGCAGGAGATTACGCAGGGAATGCCGCTGTTGGCCACGGCGTCAAAGCGCGTTTCATCACAGGCCAGTACGCCGCCGAACAGATAGTCGCAGACTTCGGTGGTGGTTAAATCGAGCAGCCCGCTCAGCATACCGCTGTCGACCAGCTTCTCCATCGCCCTGCCGCCGCTGCCGGTGGCGTGAAACACCAGGCAGTCGTAACGCTCTTCCAGCATGGCGCTGACCGTCTGAATACAGGGCGTGGTGACGCCAAACATGGTCAGACCCAGCGCGGGCTTGTCGTTATGGTCTTCCGTAACAGGAAAGAGTACCGCGCCCGCCATCTGGTGCGCCGCATTGCCTAATACCCGGCGCGAAATGCGGTTGAGGCCCGAAACATCGGTGACCGAGTAGATCATGCTGATATCGCTGGCGCCTACGTAGCCGGAGATGTCGCCGGAAGCCATCGTCGACACCATCACTTTCGGCACGCCGATCGGCAACGCCTGCATCGCCGGCGTAATCAACGCCGTACCACAGGAGCCGCCCAACCCGATCACGCCAAGCAGATCCCGACGTTGGCTAAGGAATATCTTAAATGCCAGCGCCATGGCATCGATGGCCCTGCCGCGATCGCCGCAGAACACCGCTTCACGCCCTTGCGGATGGAAATCGGCTATCAGCGCCGGCGGGAAATCGGCCTCGGAAGGCGTGTTAACTGATTGAGTTGACAGGTCAACTGTTACCACTTCAGCGCCGGCTCTTTGCAGGCAGTCGCTGACGTAAAACAGTTCCCTTCCTTTAGTATCTGCCGTTGCGACGGCGTAAATATAGCCACTATGATTAGTCATGGTCGTAACAACACCCTGTTATTAGACAGAATAAAGACTTGATAAAAAAGCAATAAAACAGTAAATAAAGACTGAGAGTTTTAACTTTCAGTCTGATGAGATAACAGTATCACTATCATCAATGATAAATCAATTGAATGGAATAGGTGTCTCACACGGATGTTGGCTATGCTTAATAACGAAACCTGTCCTGTAGACGCCGGCGCTCCTGACCGCTGCCGTCTTCAATCGCTTGAATATCAGGCAGATTTAACAAAATAGAGGTTAATGTGGAGCAAAGGGATTCCGCTGGGGTTGTAAAGCTGACCGCCACACGCGCAAGAACTCGTCGTTTACTGATTGAAACCGCCATGCGGCTTTTTGACAGCGGCGCGTTTCCATCCATCACCGAAGTCGCACAGGAAGCTCAGCTTTCTCGCGCAACGGCCTACCGCTATTTTCCCACGCAAAGCGCGCTGGTTTCCGCCATCGTGACGGAGACGCTCAGCCCGATCAAAAGCTGGCGCCCTACCCGCGAAGAAGCCAGCGATCGTATTGAAGAGCTGCTGACGTTCGCTTTTCCACGCATGTTGGAACATGAGGGAACGCTGCGGGCGGCGCTGCATCTTTCGCTGACGCAATGGGCGCAGTCACGCGCCAACGATAAAGCGGATAAAGAGAAGCTGGTGAGGGGAAATCGTAAAGCGCTGTTGCAGCACGTGCTGGAGCCGTTGAATGACGAGCTGCCGCCGGAGATCGTCGAGCGGGTGATCAAATCCCTGTCGCTGGTTTACGGCTCGGAGATATTTCTGGTTATGAAGGATATCTGGGGCTGTGACAACGACCAGCTACAGGATATCGGCAAGTGGATCGCCAAAGCGATTATGCGCCAGGCGCGGGAAGACGCCGCGCTGCAGGTTAACTGAGCAAAGATGGCGCGGCTGTAAAAATGGGACGGTCTTTCCGCCCCATTGTTTTCGCTTATCCCTACTAAAGACGCCGGTACTTCATACGCAATCCCGGCGCGAAGACCGGGAGATCGGCCGCTTAGCCAGCCTGTTGATTAAGCATATAGCCCATCAGCCGTTTTACGCCCTGCGCGTCCGTTTCGACATAAACGCCCTGCAGCTCCGGCGAAAAGCCCGGTAAACCGTTCAGCCCTTTCTCCAGCGCCAGGAAATAGCGCTGCACCGCGCCGCCCCAGATTTCGCCCGGCACCACGCAGAGCACGCCTGGCGGATAAGGCAGCGCACCCTCCGCCGCAATACGCCCTTCCGCCTCAGCGATCGGCACCAGCTCAACGTTGCCCCGGATAAACTCTCTGTTCGCATCCTGCGGGTTCATTGCCACTTTCGGCAGGCTTTCCTGACGGAACATCGCTTTTTGCAGATCTTTCACGTCATGATCGACATAGAGCTGGTGCATCTCCAGACAGAGACGACGCAGCGTATAGCCTTCGTAACGCGCGGCGTTTTTACGGTAGATAGTGGGCAGCACGTCGCGCAGCAGCGCATCTTCCTGAATGTGGCGCTCGAACTGCGCCAGCTTCGCCACCAGATGCGCCATTTTCTCCACGCTTTCCGCCGGCGTCAGCAGAAAAAGGATCGAGTTCAGATCGCATTTTTCCGGCACCACGCCGTTTTCGCGCAGGTAGTTGGCGAGGATGGTCGCCGGAATGCCGAAGTCGGCATATTCGCCGCTGGCGGCGTCGATGCCCGGCGTGGTCAGCAGCAGCTTGCAGGGATCGATCAAATACTGATCTTTTTCATAACCGGCGAAGCCATGCCAGGCGGCGCGCGGCGCAAAGCTGAAGTAGCGGCTGTCGGCGGCGATCTCGCCGGTCGGCGCCTCCTGCCATAATCTGCCGTCCACTTCATCCGGGATAAAAGGTTTAATCATTTCGCACTTCGCCAGGATCGCCTTGCGCGCGTCGATGCCCAGCATCACGCATTCGTGCCACAGGCGACGTCCGGCTTCGCCCTGGTGCATTTTGGCGTTAACGTCCAGCGCGGCGAACAGCGGATAGAACGGGCTGGTCGAGGCGTGCAGCATAAAAGCGTTGTTAAGCCGCTTGTGGCTGCAAAAACGCTGCTGACCACGAATATGATTATCTTTTTTATGGATCTGCGAGGTCTGCGAAAAACCGGCCTGCTGCTTGTGTACCGACTGGGTAACGAAAATGCCCGGATCGTTTTCGTTCAGCTCCAGCAGCAGCGGCGAGCAGGCTTCCATCACCGGAATAAACTGCTCGTAGCCTACCCAGGCGGAGTCGAACAGGATGTAGTCGCAAAGATGCCCGATGCTGTCGATCACCTTGCGCGCGTTATAGACCGTGCCGTCATAGGTGCCGAGCTGGATAATCGCCAGACGGAAAGGCCGCGGCTGGCTGGCGCGATCCGGCGCAACCGCGGCGATCTGCTCGCGTAGCCAGCCTTCGTCGAAGCAGTGCGCGTCGATGCCGCCGATAAAACCAAAGGGATTGCGCGCCGTTTCCAGATAAACCGGCGTTGCGCCCGCCTGGATCAGCGCGCCGTGATGGTTGGATTTATGGTTGTTACGATCGAACAGCACCAGATCGCCCCGCGTCAGCAAGGCATTGGTCACGACTTTATTGGCGCTGGAGGTGCCGTTAAGCACAAAGTAGGTTTTGTCCGCGTTGAATACCTTTGCCGCAAATTTCTGCGCGTGCTTGGCCGATCCTTCGTGGATCAGCAGATCGCCCAGCTTAACGTCGGCATTGCACATATCGGCGCGGAAGATGTTCTCGCCAAAGAAGTCGTAGAACTGGCGCCCGGCCGGATGTTTTTTAAAAAACGCCCCACCCTGATGTCCCGGACAGGCAAAGGTGCTGTTATCCATCGCCACGTACTTGGTCAGCGTATTGAAAAACGGCGGCAGTAGCCCGGCCTGATAGTCCGCAGCAGCGGCTTCCAGCCTGGCGGCGTCATCGTCCGCGCCCGTCAGCAAACCGGTGACTTCCGGCAGATCTTCTGCCTGCGCTAAGTCGTCCAGCGAAATAAACACCGGCAGGTTAAAACCGGTATGGCGCAGCAGCGCCAGCATACCGCTGCGCGAGTCGGCGACGGAGAGCACGATCGCCGCCACATCGGTAAAGTCGGTTTTTTCCAGCGTGACCACTTCGCGGCCGGTCTGAAGGTGGATGGCCACGGTAGTGCTGGCGGCAATTTTTAATGGTGTCATTACGCAAATCCCTGGGCAAGGATAAGGGTGCCGGAGGCACGGCAACGGGAAAAGGCTCGGCCTTTGCCCGACGAAAACATCTGGGAGATCGGCAGTGAAATAACCAGCTTCGACCAACAGACATCAGTAAAATCAGCGCGCGGCTGCTTTTACTCATGGCTCAGGGTGAAGCGAAGCCTCACCGCACGGTAAAGGGCGTGAAGAACAGGACAATCTGGGCGGATCGGCGGCGCGGCAGCGAAGAAGCATGAAGGTGCGGCAGAGCTGGCATAGTGGCGGCCTCGCGGGTCGGGAAACGGCGCAATAATCGCATCTTTTATTTTGATGTTCAAGGCGGCGGTTACGCCAGCCTGCCAGCAGAGCATTTTATAAATTTCTTTATATTCAAACTGATAAAGAGAATAAAGCGGATAGTTAGCAAATATTTTTGGTGCTTATGCAGTTATAATGCAAACCTATTCAATCATTTAGCGTGATTCTTTAGATGACTGAGCGACTATTTTCAGCGGGATACTCTGCCCTGCTCCAGCCGTTAGCTCTTTCAGCAAGCTTAAAAGCTACCGGAAACGGGCACGGCCGAATTTGCATTCACAATTTAATATGATGTAACTAATACTCAATTTGCGCCTGTGCCGCAGGTGCAAAGTGGTGTTCTTCCTTCGCCGTAAGCATTAAGAGGTATTTTACCTGCGCGAAAACGGCGTAAATCCCGCCACTTTGATGGAAAAGAGTGCAAACGGATCGTTTTTCTGCATAAAGCCGTTGACGCTTTTCCGCGACTCCTGTTTAATGCGCCTCGTTGCCCGGATAGCTCAGTCGGTAGAGCAGGGGATTGAAAATCCCCGTGTCCTTGGTTCGATTCCGAGTCCGGGCACCACTATTCAAAGTACGCTGGTTAGAGGTTACCCTTTAACGGGCGGAAAAGAGAGAGGCCGTTCATACAGAACCTTCTCCAGTGTGTAGCGTAATGTTGCCCTGGTTGATATTCAGAAATAGCCTCTTAAAAAGGGAATCTGTTCACGCAGATTCCCTTTTTTTCGTTCAACTTTCTTCCTTCGAACAGGCTGCTGCTGTTCGTACAGTGCGACAATCCCCGTTCCAGCATTTTTTCATAACGTTCCTTTTTAGCTCTACCGGTGCCCTGCTCGTCCTGACGCTGGTAATCCTTATGCCGCTATAAAGCGATAAATCATACCGCCACAACCCTCACTGAGCGGCAGAAAACCGCCGCCTGTTGCGGCGATTATGCCTCCTCAGCCTTGCTGAGCCGCGCCGCCCTCCAGTCCGTCAATCAGCGCGCCGCGCCACCAGGCGTAATCGTGGCCGCCGGTATAAACCCTTAGCGTGCTTTCCACACCCGCGGCAATAAGCCGTTGGTGCAGTTGATGGACATGCGGCACCATCGTCCCTTCCAACGCTCCAATACAGAGCCGAATCTTTACCCTGATCGGCAGCGCGGCAAGCACGTGCTCGCTTACCCACGAAACGTCGGTATCTTTGAACATCGCAGGCCGTCGGCTGTTATCCGGCATCCACCACATCGAAGGCGAGCTGCTGATTACCGCGCCAAAAGTCTCCGGCGCATGGACAGCGGCCATCAATGCGGTAATGCCGCCAAGACTCTGTCCGCACAGCACGGTGCGCGCGCGCCCTGCCCATACGCGTTCAGGATGATCCGCACGAGCCTGCGGTACCAGACGCTCCGCTACGTCCGTAATCAATTCGCGGTTTCCGGCAAGAATGGCGGCGCGATCCGCCTCATCCAGATTGTCGATCCCCAACACCGCCAAAGGCGCGATGCGGCCGCTGGCGATAGCCGCATCGAGGGCGGCCAGTACGCCGACATGATCAAACCAGCTTTCGGCATCGGGCAATACCAGCAAACCCAATGGCGTGGCGTTATCCGTATCGGGAAGCCAGAGGCGAACCCGTCGCGATTTTCCGGCGACGACAGGACAGGAAACCGTAAGCGTGCCGCGCGGCGCTCCGGTAACGGCCCACTCTTTTTGCGCCGGAGCCTGATCAAGCGCCAGCACCGACTCCCTGTTTCCGCGCACGCGGATACCGGGCGTGCTGTTCAGCGGATCTGCCTGGCCGGGAAACGGCGGGCGGCGTGTGCCGAGCTGCGAAAGCCGCTCAGTCGGGGTTTCCGGCGGGATTTCGGTAAATGTATAGGAACCGCAGTAAGCGGCAGGCAGCCTCAGGGTCAGTATCCAGATATCGCTTGCCGGGATGCGCTCCAGCATTCCTTGCCCGACGCGCTCTTTGTCGGTCACGCGATTAAGGCTGAGGTAAACGCCCTGAAGCGGTTTTTCCGCGCGCCACAGAAAGGTGACGTCGCGCTCGTCACGGCCTGCGGCAGATTGAACTACCAACGGCAGACCGATCGTCGCAGCCTCGTGCCAAAACTGCGCGATATCCGCTACGCTGCGCATGGCTAACTGAGCGAGCAGGCGTTCTGTTTTACAAGTAGTCAGCGCGATATTCCTCATTGCCGCTATTCCGTGAAATAAATAAGGTTATTTATATTTAGCTATTCAATAATATAGCCTGCGAATTGCAGTGTCACGATAAAAAAGCCATATTGGTAACGTAAAAAACAGACTAGCATCTCAAACAAATAGTTATCCTGACAGTAAGGATTAATATAAGAAATCACAAATAAATACACCGCGAAACTAAGCGGATAATTACTCTACCTGTCCTTCCTTACCGCATGGTTAATTACTTATATTTTTATTTTGTTTTGTAAATAGTGAATTTACATTCCGTTTTAAACTGTGCTAGCGTAATTAACAGAGCCCGGCAACAGGGGGCTCCAGGCAAATAGCTTTCTCAGCCCACGTCGGCAGAGTAGCTTTTCCATTATCTTATGCTGAGATAAATTGATGCTGAGATACTTTTATACGCAACTCTCTCTCCGTCAGGCTTGTCCTGCGGCGTCCGATGCCTTAACGACAAGATTTTTCTATCAGCGCAGACGTAGCGACTCGTCTGTTTACCCACAGTTTCCCTGGTATTATATGGCGAACGGCAATCTGTTTTTTATCGCTATTACGTAATAACACGCTTTGCGCGGTTATTATTTTATTGAGATTAGAGTCTGGATTTGACGCTGGCGTTACCTGACGAGCCGCGTTATTTACGGTGACTGAGTATTATCCCTTTTATTTAAAAGGACTCAGTTCTGGTTAGCTGTATATTAACCTGACAATTAATCCATGATTAGATCGACAGATCGCATTAACGGATTATGCCTGTCAGGCAGGAGATGGATTTTTCTATGCGTATTCTCTTTGTTGGCCCGCCCTTATATGGGCTGTTATATCCGGTATTTTCTCTCGCTCAGGCGTTTCGCGTAAACGGGCATGAAGTCTTAATTGCAAGCTCGGGAAAATTTGCGCAGAAAGCGGCGGAAGCGGGCCTGGTGGCCTTTGACGCCGCGCCCGGTTTTGATTCAGAAGCCGACTATCGGCGGCGGGAAGATCGCCGTAAAAAAAGCAATGCGGGCACCAAAATGGGCAACTTCTCTTTCTTCAGCGAAGAGATGGCCGATCGCCTGGTCGAGTTCACGGCCGAGTGGAAGCCCGACCTGATCGTCTATCCGCCGCTTGGCGTTGTCGGCCCTTTGCTGGGCGCCAGGTTCAATATTCCGGTGGTAATGCAGTCGGTAGGCTTCGCCCACAAACCCTGGCATATCAAAGGCGTGACGCGCTCGCTGGCCGATGCCTATCGTCGCCACGGCGTCGAAGCGCCGCCGCGCGATCTGGCCTGGATTGACGTGACGCCGCCGAGCATGAGCATGCTGGAAAACGACGGCGAACCGGTGATCCCAATGCAATACGTGCCCTATAACGGCGGCGCGGTCTGGGAAGCGTGGTGGGAAAGAAAGCCGGATCGTAAGCGCCTGCTGGTGAGCCTGGGCACCGTCAAGCCGATGGTGGACGGCCTGGATCTTATCTCCTGGGTGATGGACTCCGCCAATGAGGTGGAGGCGGAAATCATTCTGCACCTGTCGGCAAACGCGCGCGCCGGACTGCGCAAGCTGCCGCCGAACGTGCGCCTTGTCGACTGGATGCCGATGGGGCTGTTCCTTAACGGCGCCGACGGCTTTATTCATCACGGCGGCGCGGGCAACACGCTTACCGCTCTGCACGCCGGTATCCCGCAAATCGTCTTCGGCGAAGGCGCGGATCGGCCCGTTAATGCCAAAGCGGTAGTGGATCGAGGCTGCGGCATTATTCCCGGCGAAAACGGCCTCTCCGCAACGCTGATCAACACCTTTTTGAGCAATGATGCGCTGCGCGTCGCCTCAGCGCAGGTTGCGGCGGAGATGGCCGCGCAGGCTACCCCTTCCGAGGTGGCGGCGCAGCTTATCGCCAGCCTGAAAGGTGGCTTAAAAGCGGCCTGAAACGATAGCGCGCCGGCGGCCTCGTCGTCCCGGCGCAACTTTTAGCGGGTTAATGCATAGCCCTTACAGCAGATAACGGAGGCTTGATGCCCACTGCTCCTTCTTCAAAGCCAGCTTCATGGCTTGTGCGCCTGGCCGGCGTTTGCTGGGAACGAAAGAAACTCAGCCTGGTGGTTATTTTCGCCTCGGTTTCAACCATTCTTCTTGCCGCCCTGACGCCTCTGTTAACGCGGCAGGCGGTCAACGACGCGCTGGCGGGCGATACCGCACGACTGCCCTGGCTGGCGGCCGGGCTGCTTTTTATCGCACTGTTCGATTTTATCGGCAACTATGTGCGGCGCGGCTATGCCGGTGAGCTGTCGCTCTGGGTGCAACACACGTTGCGAGGCCGGGTTTTCGACAGTATTCAGAAGCTGGACGGTTCCGGACAGGATGCGCTGCGTACCGGTCAGGTGATTTCGCGCACGAATAGCGATCTGCAACAGATGCATATCATGCTGCAAATGTCCCCTGTTCCGTTGGCCGTGCTGACCTACTACGTCGCCGGTTTGAGCGTGATGCTGTGGATGTCTCCGGCGATGACGCTGATTGTGGTCGCCGTGCTGGCCGGTCTGGCGATTACTGCGCTGCGCGCGCGTCGTCGCGTGTTTGCTCAAACCGGCCTGGCTTCCGACCGCCTTGCCACGATGACGGAACATATGCGCGAAGTGCTGACGCAGATCGCCGTGGTTAAATCCTGCGTGGCCGAGCTGCGCGAAATGAAGTGGCTGGATCGCGAGTCGCGATATATGGTGCGCGTGCGTATCGGCGCGGCTATCTCCCAGGCGATGCCGGGCGCGACCATGCTGGCGCTGCCGGTGCTTGGCCAGATTGTGCTGCTGGGCTTCGGCGGCTGGTCGGTCATGGCCGGGCGCATCGACCTCGGCACCTTTGTGGCCTTCGCCAGTTTTCTCGCTATGCTGACCGGCCCTACCCGCGTGTTCGCCTCGTTTCTGGTGATCGCCCAGCGTACCCAGGCCTCCGTCGAGCGCGTGTTTACGCTTATTGATACCCAACCGCAAATGCAGGACGGCGCGGAATCCGTAGAGGGCAAAGTCGTCGGCCTGACGCTGGAAAAGGTCGGCTTTAACTACGACAGCGGCGCAAGCGTGCTGCAAGACGTGTCGTTTTCCGTGAGCGCCGGAGAAACCGTCGCCATCGTCGGCGGTTCGGGATCGGGTAAATCGACGCTGCTGATGCTGCTTTCCCGCTTTTACGACGCCACTGCCGGGCAGCTGTGGCTTCAGACCGATCGCGGCCGCCAGAATATTGCCGATCTGCGGCTGGACGAACTGCGTCGCGCGGTTGGCGTGGTATTTGAGGACACCTTTCTTTTCGCCGGTACGGTCGCCGAGAATATTGCCTATGGCCATCCTGGCGCGACCGAAGCGGCAATCCGTCGCGCGGCCGACGCGGCTGGCGCTACAGGGTTTATCCAGGCGCTGCCGCAGGGCTTCAACAGCAAACTGGCCGAACGCGCGGCCAATCTCTCCGGCGGCCAAAGACAGCGTCTGGCGCTGGCCCGCGCGCTGCTGACCGCGCCAGATATTCTGATACTGGACGACACCACCTCCGCCGTGGATGCGGGCACCGAAGCGGAGATTAATACCGCGTTGGGTCGCTATGCCGACGACGATCGTATGCTGCTGGTGATAGCGCGCCGCCGTTCAACGCTGAAGTTAGCCAGCAAAATCGTGGTGCTGGAACAGGGACGCGTCGTTGATATCGGCACTCAGGCCGAGCTTGAGGCGCGTTCGCCAGCCTTCCGCGCGCTAATGTCCGGCACGGGCGATCTGTTGGAAGATGCCGCGACTCCGGACGCGCAGCTCTGGCCCGAGCCTGCCGCAGCCGCAGCGGACACGGCAGACCCCGGCAACGGTTTCCGCGAGCGTATGAGCCGTGTACCGGAGCGCGCTATTGAGCTGGCGCACACCGATAAAGCGCGACGCATCACCTCGCTGGTTTCCCCCGTCGCCTGGCTGTTCGTCGCCGCTGCCGTTCTGATCGCCGTGGACTCTGCGGCCAGCGTCGGGGTGCTGATGCTGCTGAAGCGCGGCATCGATTCCGGCGTGGCGATGAGCGATTTAAGCACGGTCGGCATTTGCGCGCTGGGCGCGCTGCTGCTGGCGGCTATCAGCTGGTGCTGCTACTCCCTGCAAACTATCGTCTCCGCGCGCGCGGCGGAATCGGTACAGCATACGGTGCGGCTGCGCAGCTTCGGCCAGCTGCTGCGACTGGGCCTGCCTTACCATGAGCAGCACACCGATACTCGCCTTACCCGCATGACCGTAGACGTCGATGCGCTGGCGCGCTTTTTACAGAACGGTCTCGCCAGCACCGCCACCAGCCTGATTACCATGGCGGCAATCGCAATAGCGATGTTCTGGCTCGATCCCGTGCTTGCCCTGGCGGCGCTGGGCGCAATTCCGGTAGTGATAGCGGCAACGCTGATTTATCGCCGCTTAAGCTCGCCAGCCTATGCGCAGGCTCGTCAGGAGATCGGCAAGGTCAACAGCACGCTTCAGGAAAAAGTTTCGGGTTTACGCGTGGTGCAGTCGCACGGCCAGCAGGATGCGGAAGCGGCCAAACTGCGCACGCTGTCGGATCGCTTCCGCGCTACCCGCGTGCGAGCGCAGAAGTATCTTGCCGTCTATTTCCCTTTCCTGACCTTCTGTACGGAAGCCTCTTACGCCATCGTGCTGCTGGTTGGCGCATCACGCGTCGCCGAAGGAGAGATGACGGCTGGCGTGCTTGCCGCCTTCTTCCTGCTGCTGGGCCAGTTCTACGGGCCGGTGCAGCAGCTCTCGGGCATTGTCGACGCCTGGCAGCAGGCCTCCGCCAGCGGCAAACAGATTGACGAGCTGCTGGCTGCCGAAGGCGTTGAACCGTTGCGGCCCGCGCAGTCCGCGACGCCGACGCCGCTGAAAGGCGCGCTGAAGCTGGAGGCGGTGACTTTCCGCTATCCTGACAGCAGCAAGGCGGCGCTGGATAAACTGAGTCTCGCTATTCCGGAAGGCAGCGTGGTGGCCGTGGTCGGCTCCAGCGGCGCGGGCAAATCGACGCTGATCAAGCTGATTGCCGGTCTTTATTCGCCAACGAGCGGCGATATCCGCGTCGGCGAGCGCGCTATCGGCGAAATGCCGCTGGCCGACTACCGCGCGCAGGTTGGACTGGTAGAGCAGGACGTCGCGCTGTTCAGCGGCGATATTGCCGAAAACATCCGCTATGCGCGTCCCGGCAGCAGCGACAAGCAAGTCGAGAACGCGGCGCGCCAGGCCGGTCTGCTCGGCACGGTACGCGCGCTGCCGCAGGGATTCCGTACGCCGGTCAGCAACGGCGGCGCGGGCCTGTCGGCCGGGCAGCGCCAGCTTATCGCGCTGGCCCGGGCGCAGCTCGCCGGAGCGCATGTGCTGCTGCTCGACGAGGCCACGGCGCGTCTGGATCGCGCGGCCGAGGAGAAGCTCATGACTTCACTGGCCGAAAGCGCGCGCGTGATGGGGCGAACGGCGCTGGTGGTGGCTCACCGTCTTACCACTGCCTGCCGTTGCGATGCGATAGCCGTGATGGAACGGGGTCGCATAGCTGAATATGGCACTCACGCGGAGCTGCTTGCGGCGAAGGGAATTTATGCGCGGCTATGGCGCGACAGCGCTGGGATTGAGCAAGCGTCGCAGGTTGAAGAGGCGCTGGAAGAGGCAACGCCGTAGCGGAAAAAGGTTATTTGGGCGCGCGCGGTTTTGCTGCGCGCGCCGTTTTCACTGCCGCCTTCAGTCAGAGTGATAGCACGCTTCACGCTCTTCACCCTGCTGCGCCAGGTGCAGCAAAGCCTGCTGAAAACCTGCGTTAAACGTCTGGCCATGTGAGAGTTGGGGATCTGACCAGTAAGCAGCGGTCAGCCCCTGCTTTTGTAGCGAAGCCAGCACGGCGCGCACTTTGTTCTGGATGTCCGGCGCGGGCGCCTGCGGATTTTTGCCCGGCAGCCCGTCGCCTTCGATCACATAGAGCCGTTTAGCGCAGAAATGTTGTTTATCAGTTTGCTCCAGTTTTGTCAGCACGCCTTCATACTGCCGGTTCAGCGTCGGGCTGGTGGAATAACAGGAGTGAAAAAGCGATGAGGAGAAGCAGGCGTTCAGCACAAAAATACCCCCTAACGAATGTCCCCAAAGGCCGCGCTCGTCGGCGTTTATCCTCAGGCCTTTTTCAGCCAGCGGCGCGATTGTTTCCTCCAGCAGGCGACGGAAAGCCGCGTCGCCACCGCCTTTTCTGCCTCTGAAAGGCCCGCTCCCCTCATTATCCGCGACCGGCGGCGTATAGTCGTAGCTTCTGGCGAGCAGATCGAAAGGTTTGTCAGTCTGGTAGCCCACAGCAATAATCACCGGCGGATTCTGCGCCGACAGCTTCTGCAGCAGCGAGTCTGAAAGCCTGTCCATCACGGCGTTGCCGTCCAGCAGATACATTACGGGAAAACCGCCAGGCGGCGGGCTTTTGTCCGGCACGCCCGTCCAGATTTTGTAGTGTCTTTTGCCATCGGCGGAATCCAGCGTGCGGACGCTGAAATGATAAAAGGCCGAGCCTTTATCCGCGATGTTCGGCCCCAGCGGCGTCATATCGGGCCGGGCCTGCGCACTGGTAGCGATGAAAGAACATAAAAAAAACACGAGCGCTCCTGAAGCCGCCCTCGTTTTTTTGCTGCCAAATACCTTGTAATTCATTGAGTTGCTCTCAAAAAATGCAAAGGAAGAAGGCCGTCGCGCGGCCCGATTACTGCCCGGCAGGCGACAGGCTGCCCGCCGGGTTCATTTCAGAAATGCAGGCCCAACTGCATATAGTAAGTGCGGCCCGGTTCGTTGTAGGTGTTAGCGCCCGCGCCCCACAGATACGCGCCAGTGGTAGCGTTGCCGGTGCTCTGGGCGTTGCCCTCGCGGAAATGGCGCTTGTCAAACAGGTTGTCGATACCGGCCGTCACGTCCAGGTTTTTGGTCGCGCTCCAGGTCGCGCTGACACCCACCAGCGCGTAAGGTTTAACCTGACGCGTTTCGCTGCCGGAAGTCGCCTCGCCCTTATAGTTATATTTTTTCGGTTTCTGGCGGCCGTACCAGGTTAGCGTTCCCTGTACGGAAAGATCGTTGGTAGCCTGCCAGTCCAGCGTCGAGTTAATAGTGTATTTCGGGATAATCGAGAGATAGTCGCCGGTGGTTTTATTCTGATTATCGATGATGTACGTGAAGTTGTTTTTCATCGTCACCACCGCGCTAAGCGGGAAGTTGAGCGTGCCTTCCAGCCCCTGCACCACCGCCTTCGGCACGTTTTCCCACTTGTAGACATCCGAAGTGCCGTTAGAGTATTCCGCCGCGTAGCCGCCTTCGATTTTGTCGTGATAGTCGTTGCGATACCAGGTCAACCCGGCCTGCACGTCATCATGGTTATATTCAATGCCGATCTCTTTATTGACGCTGGTTTCCGCCTTGAGATCGCGGTTACCCTGCAGATAGCAGTAGCCGGCGCTGTCATAACAACCCTGGCCCTTACTGAACAGCAGGTAGTTGGGGTTGGTCTGATAAAGGTTTGGCGCTTTCCAGGCGCGGGCGATACCCAGCTTCAGGGTAAAGTCGCTGCCCAGCTCCTGCGACAGGTTCAGCGCCGGACTCCAGTTACTGCCGGTAATGCTCTGATGGTTGAAGCGAATGCCCGGCGTCAGGCGCGTGGTTTCCGTCAGCTCAATATTGTCTTCCATATAGAGGCCGTAAATATCGGCCGAGCTGTTGATATCGCGTCCGCTGCTGGCAATTCCTTCCACTGCGCCGCCTGCCGAGGTGGATTCGGTGTTGGAAGCGGGATCCTTCATTGCCTGATGATTCAGCTCCGCGCCCAGCGTCACCGTCTGGCTCACCCACTGTTCAAAGGGAATATTGACCTCGGAATGCAGATTGGTGTCGTAGAGCGTAATGGTGGAAAAGCCTTCATTGGACGGGCTAAAAATGCCCGCAATGCCGCCGGATAATCCTTCGTTAAGTCGGGTGTTGCGCGTTTTTTCAAACTGGACGTAGTTGCTGGTAGTGACGCCGTTATCCCAGGCGCCGGTGTATTTCAGGCTGAGCGACTGGCGATAAAGCACGTTGGTTTCTTTGCCATAATATTTTTTCACCAGCGCGTTGCTGTTGGTGTTCTGCGTATCGCCAGCGTAGAGATTACCCTGACGACTGAAACCGCCGTCCAGCTCCAGCGCCTGACGCGGCAAAAATTCCCAGCGCAGCGCGGAATGAATATCTTTATTGATAAAGCCTTCACGGCCGGAAGGATACGAGCCGGCGTAAGAGCCGATGCGCGGCGTAGTGTGGCTTTCATTGATGTCCTGCGCGTCGGCCTGGGTTTTGTTCCAGTTGCCGTAGAGCCGCAGCGTCACGTTATCCGCCAGCGCGCCGCTCAGGTTGGCGTTGTAGCGTTGGGTAGCGCCTTCGGATTTATGCTCCGGCATATTGAAGTAGGTGTTGAGCGCGCCATGCCACTCATCCGTGGTCGGCTTGGTGATGATATTGACCACGCCGCCCATCGCGCCGTTGCCGTAAAGGGCGGCGGCCGGGCCGCGGATCACTTCGATGCGGTCGATCATTTCCGGCGGCACCCAGTTAGTGTCGCCGCGCGTGTCGCGCTCGTCGCTCCAGCCGAAGCGTACCGAGTTGCGGCTGCTGACCGGCATACCGTCGATGAGAATTAGCGTGTTCTCCGGCCCCATGCCGCGAATGTCGATCTGGCGATTATTGCCGCGCTGGCCGCTGTTGGAGTTGCCGGTCAGATTGACGCCCGGCATGGTGCGAATAATTTCCGCCACGTCGCGCTGGATGGGATGTTTTTTTATCGCTTCACTGTCGATAGTCGAAACGCCAGGCGCCTGTAGCGTTTGTTCGCGGGCGGTGACCGTCATGGTGGTTTCGGCACTGTTCTGGGTTTGCTGAACGGCCAGCGTTTTCGGCTGCTCTTTCATCGGCGCAGGTTTGACGGTAGCGGCGTCGTCGGCCTGCGCCGCATACGTAACCAGCCCGCAGGCAATCATTGAAGTCAGAAGCGATAATGTAGACGTAACTTTCATAATGGAATTAGCCACCTGCCCTGTAAAGCCAAAAAACGGAAAGGCGCACTATAATGAGAATGATTATTAATTACAATTGAGAATTTTCTCACCTGAAAATGATTGGCCCTGAATGCTTTGCCTGCTGAAGGCGCTATTTCAGTTGCGCCTACGCACGCTGGTTTTTATAAGAAGCGTAATCTCAGGAGAATAAACGGGCTTACAGACAATCATTTTCCTGAAGCGGGGAAAATTAATTTTTTATATAAGAATCCCCAGAATCATGGGGGAATTTACGGACAGGCATAACGACCAGGCGCACTGGCGACGCCCGGCGAGAAATGACGGATTATTTATTTTTTTCTTCAGCAAAAGGCGCCGCTAAAGAGGATTAACGCGTGACAAACCTGCTGCGCCAAATATCGGATTTGGCTGCGGCAGATTTGTCTGACGGCGTGAAGACAAGAGAGATTCCCTGGCGTTAGCAAAAATACTGGAGATTTTATTATTTTGTGCTGCTTTATGCAGTTAACTTAATCTTACCACCCTACTGAAGTCAACAAAAAAAGAGACAAAAACAGCCTGAAAATGGCTACTGTTTTGCTGTGTAAACTTCAATTCATTGATTTTAATCATAAATTATAAGGAAACATATGCAAAAAAACAGACAAAATCCAAACTGTTTTGTCTACTCGTTTTTCAACAACGGTTGTATAACATTAAATTAACTTATAAGATGCCGCGCATAATCGCATTGGGACGCCCGCCATGAAAACGACGCCACTTCGCAGAAAAGACAATATAATCAATAATATAGATTATATTATAAAAAGCCGCGGCGAAACCAAGGTTTCCTTCGCCAGCCGTACCGGCGTGACTCGCGCAACGCTGTATAAAATTCTGGATGGCAAAGTCAATAATGTGCAGCGCTCTACCGTTACGCGAATAGCGGACTTTTTTGGTGTTTCCTGCGAGATTATTGAAAATCACGATCTGCAATCTTTCGAGCTGATTGAAAATACGCTCTCGCCCGACGGTGATAAAAATCCCGCCGCGCTGCCGATTATTCCCCAGTCGGCTTTTATCCGCAGCCAGGATAAAAGGATCGGCCAACTGGTAACCTGCTATCCCGTAACCTGGTTTTTCGGCGATGTCGCCAATGCTGTCGCGCTTCAGGTGGACGCGCCGTTAAACAACCTCTTTTTTCCTGGCGATATTCTTATTATCAAGCGTCACACGCCGCCGAAAGAGAAACAGCTTGCCCTTTTTTATACCCCGGACAGCAGGCTTTTTATCGGGCAAGGCGAGTCAGGTCTTGCCTCTGCCGCGGAACAGGGCGCCTTGCTGGCAGGCGCCGTTATCGAAGAAAGAATTCAATAAACCCCGAGGACTGTTCTGCATGGAACCAAACAAGAAATATAAGCTGCTGGGCTTTACTCGCTCGGACGCCATTGCGGCTAACGTGATGGTGCTGGCGACCGGCAAGCATATCAGCATCGGTCTGGCCGAGCTGGAAAGCAGCGAGATAGCGGACGATTTGAACCGACATGAGCTAAAGGCGCTTTATCGCCGCCTGTATGGCGACAGCGACACGGTAACCTCTTACGATCTTGGCGACCGGCATGAACGTTCCTGGTACGCCTATCTGATTATCAGCCTCGCCCTGACGGTGATTTATACCCTGAGCACCGTTAGCGGCGTAAAACCGGTGCTGATCCCCGTGGTCAATTTTGTGGTGCCGCCCGCCATTTTTTTCTATCCGCTGTCGTTTATCCTGGTAGATATCGTCAACGAGTTTTACGGGCTGAGAATGGCGCGAAGAACGATATTTATTTCGTTTATCGCCAACACGCTGTTTGTGGCGGGCCTGTGGCTGACCAGCCTGCTGCCCGGCCTGAAAGAGTGGGAACTGAATATTTCTTACGCGACTTTTGTCGACAGCATTGTCTCCGTGCTGTTCGCCTCTTCCGTCGCCTATCTGGTTTCCGAGAACGTTAACTCGCTGATCCTTTGTAAAATCAAAGAGCTGACCAACTCCCGCTTTTTGTTTATTCGCGTGCTGAGCAGCAACGTTATCGCTTCCGCTATCGATAGCGCCATTTTCTGTACGCTGGCGTTTCACAACGTGCTCAGCATGGCGACGATTAAAACTATGATCATCTCGCAGTTTATTATCAAACTTGGCTACGCGCTGCTAGGCGTCGGCCCTATTTACGCTACCCGCGAGCTGTTCAGACGCTATATCAATAAAGAAAAACAGACGCCATGCGCAGAGGAATTCGTATGAAAACAGAAGAGATTACGCTGCTGGGGAAAAGCACCGGCTACGTTCAACACTATGCGCCAGCATTACTGGAAGCTTTGCCGCGCTCGCGCGGCCGCGATGAGATCGGCCTGGCGGCGGCGCTGCCCTTTTCCGGCTTCGATCTGTGGACCGGTTTCGAACTCTCCTGGCTGAACGCCAAAGGCAAGCCTATCGTCGCCATCGCGGAATTTATTATTCCGGCCACCAGCGAGCATCTGATCGAGTCGAAGTCTTTCAAGCTTTACCTTAACAGCTTCAACCAGACCAGCTTCGCCGCGCCGGAAGCCGTTGCGGCCACGCTGGAGAAAGATCTTTCGCAGGCGGCAAACGGCAAGGTGGAGGTAAAGCTCTATACCGATTTAGCGGGTTATCCCGCTTTCGCCGCCGCGCTGCCGGGCGACTGTATCGATCATCTTGATATCAGCGTTGAGGATTATGATTTTAATCCGGCCCATCTTCAGGATGCAGCCCACGGCGAAAACGTAGCAGAGACGCTCTCTTCTAACCTGTTGAAGTCTAACTGCCTGGTGACCAATCAGCCCGACTGGGGCAGCGTGGTGATTCGCTATGAAGGGAAGCAGATCGAGCGGGAAAAACTGCTGCGCTATCTTATTTCATTCAGGATGCATAACGAGTTTCATGAGCAGTGTATCGAGCGGATTTTCAACGATATCAAACACTACTGCCGTCCGGAAAAGCTGAGCGTGTTTGGCCGCTATACCCGCCGGGGCGGGCTGGATATCAACCCGTTCCGCAGCGATTTTGAAACCACGCCGTCTACCGGCCGCCTTGTGCGCCAGTAATCTTTGCGCAGGGAACGCGACGCTTTGCGTTCCCCGCTATCCTGAAAACTATACCCCAAGCCTGTCGCGGATGCTGTACCAGGCCGCGCCCATCGCCGTCAGCGGAATACGCATATTACGGCCGCCGGGAAAAGGATAGTGCGGCAGCTTAGCGAAAGCGTCAAAACGCTCGGCGTCGCCGCGCAGCACTTCCGAAATCAGCCGTCCGGCCAGATGCGTGCAGGTGACGCCGTGGCCGCTGTCGCCCTGCATATAGTAGATATTGTTTTGCAGGCGGCCGAACTGCGGCATACGCGACAGCGTCAGCAGGAAGTTGCCCGTCCAGCGATAGTCGATTTTCACGCCCTGCAGCTGCGGAAAGGTTTTCAGCAGCTTCGGCATAATCAGCCGATCGATATCATCCGGATCGCGCGCGCCGTAAACGACGCCGCCGCCGTACAGCAACCGGTTGTCGGCGGTCAGCCGAAAGTAGTCCAGCAGATAGTTACAGTCTTCCACGCAGTAATTGGAGGGGATCAGCGAAGCGGCCATCTCCGCGCTTAGCGGCTCGGTGGTCAGCACCTGAGTGCCGCAAGGCATGCTGCGCTTCGCCAGCGTCGGCTCCAGCTTGTTGCCGAGATAGGCGTTGCCCGCGACGATCACGTAGCGCGCGCTGACCTGCCCTTTCGCCGTTTTGACTATGGCCGGATTGCCATGCTGGATCTCTACCACCGGCGACTGCTCGAAAATCTGCCCGCCGTTCAGCACTACCGCCTGCGCTTCGCCAATCGCCAGGTTCAGCGGATGCAGATGGCCGCCGCGCTTGTCCAGCAGCGCGCCGACATAGCGATCGCTGTCGACCTCGCGGCGGATCTGGTCAGCATCCAGCAGCTCCAGCTGGTCGTTGCCGTAGCGCTCCCAGTTCTGTTTCTGCTCTTCCAGCGTGGCGAACTGGCGGGCGTTCAGCGCCACAAACAGGCCGCCGGGCCGATAGTCGCAGGCGATGTTGTAGCGTTTAATGCGTTCGCGAATGATGTCGCCGCCCTCAAACATCATGCTGCCCAGCATGCGCGCAGCCTCGGCGCCGTAGCTACGTTCGATCACGTCGACATCGCGGCTGTAGGAGTTGACCACCTGGCCGCCGTTGCGGCCGCTGGCGCCGAAGCCGACTTTCGCTGCTTCCAGCACCACAACCTTATAACCGTTTTCCGCCAGATGCAGCGCCGAAGAGAGGCCGGTATAGCCCGCGCCGATAATGCAGACGTCGCAGGAGAGCGACTCTTCCAGCGCCGGAAACGGCGTGTAGGCGTTGGCGCTGGCGGCATAGTAGCTTTGCGTATGTTCAGTCATGATTACGACTCCAGGGAGATCCAGGTGGTTTTCAGTTCAGTGAATTTTTCCAGCGCGTGCAGCGATTTGTCGCGGCCGTTGCCGCTCTGCTTATAGCCGCCGAACGGCACGGTCATATCGCCGTCGTTATAGTTGTTCACAAAGACGGAACCGGCCTTCAGGCGACGGCTCATGCGGTGCGCGCGCGACAGGTTTTGCGTCCAGACCGCCGCGCCCAGGCCGTAATCGCTGTGGTTGGCCAGCGCCAGCGCTTCCTCTTCGTCTTTAAAACGGCTGACCACCAGCACCGGGCCGAATATCTCTTCCAGAAAGAGCGGATCGCGCGCGTCGACATCGGTAAAAATCGTCGGCCCAACGGCGGCCGGATGCGGGCTGAGGCGGCCATCCAGCACCAGCAGATTGCCGCGCGCTTCGCCCTTGCGAATAAACTCCCGCACTTTCTCCGCGTGATCGTTATCAATTAGCGTGCCCTGCGTGGTGTTGGGATCGAGCGGCTCGCCGGGCTGCCATTTACGCGCTTCCGCCTTCAGCAGGTTAACGAAAACGTCGGCAATGCTCTGTTCCACCAGCAGGCGGCTTCCCGCTATGCAAACTTCGCCCTGGTTATAGAAGATCCCGGCGGCGGTCGCCGCTGCCGCTTTGCGCAGATCGGGGCAGTCGGCGAAGACGATATTGGCGCTTTTACCGCCCGCTTCCAGCCAGACCCGCTTCATATTGGATTCGCCCGCGTCCTTTAACAGCTGCTTCGCAGTGCGGGTCGAGCCGGTAAAAGTCATGACGTCGACATCCGGATGCCGCGCCAGCGCCTGACCCGCTTCGTCGCCAAAGCCGGGAACGACGTTCAGCACGCCGTCCGGCAGTCCGGCCTGCCGCGCCAGCCCGGCGAAGCGCAGCGCGGTCAGCGAAGATTTTTCGGAAGGTTTCAGCACCACGCTGTTGCCCGCAGCCAGCGCCGGGCCAAGCTTCCAGCAGGCCAGCAGCAGCGGGAAGTTCCACGGCACCACGGCGGCGATCACGCCGATCGGCTCGCGGGTGATCAGCGCCAGCTCGCTGCCGCCGGTAGGCGCGACCTCGCCATAGACTTTATCGATCGCTTCGGCATACCAGCGAATAGCGCGCCAGGCGCCGGGAATATCGTCGCGCAGGCTGTGGCGAATGGGCTTGCCGGTATCCAGCGTCTCCAGCAGCGCCAGCTCTTCGTGATGTTGTTCCAGCAGATCCGCCAGCCGCAGCAGCACCGTTTTGCGCACGGACGGCGCGGCCAGTGACCAGTCGCCACGCTCAAAGACTTCACGGGCGGCGCTGACCGCTCGATCCACATCCGCTTTATCGCCGCGCGCCACCGTCGCCAGCGGCTGCTGCGTCGCCGGGTTTTCGCTGACGAACAGAGCCTCGCCGACCGCTGCCTGATACTCGCCGCGAATAAACAGCCGGCTTTCGGGCTGGCAGGTGCGAGCCAGCGCCTGCCAGTAATTCAGATCGTGAAAATCCATGACCACTCCTTTTTTGCATGAGAACAGACAAATGTTTCCCGGCCTGACGAAAAGACGGGCGCAGGTTCCCGGGAGCGGCTCCCGGGAGGGACGTTAACAGGCGGAGCGGCGGCGAAGCGTCAGAAAGTGGTAGGCGTATGGGCGCTGATAATGCGGCAAACTTTTGCCGAGGTGTTGCTGAAGCTGTGCGGAATACCGGTGTTAATGGCGTAGCTCTGCTGCGCCACGAGATGATAGCTCTGACCATTGAATTTCAGCACGACTTCCCCTTCCAGCAAGGTGCCTATCTCTTCCCCCTGATGCTTGATCCGCTCTCCTGTAGTGGTGCCGGGCTGATAAGTTTCTATCATCATCGCCAGCGTGCGGGTCGGCGCGCCGTTGTGGATCAGCTTCATGGAGACGCCCTGACTGCCAATCTCAATCAGCTCGTCGGGGTTGATCACCACCTGAGGCTCATCCGGGATCTCCGGCTCCGCGAAAAATTCGGACAGCGACAGCCCGTAAACTTTCAACAGCTTTTGCAGCGTACTGATCGCCGGGCTGACCTTGTCCTGCTCAATGGTGCTGATGGCGCTGTGTGTTAATCCAGACAGTTCGGCAACCCGGCGCTGCGACAGGCCCAGTTGCTGGCGGATCCCGGCTAAACGCTTGCCTGGTGCCAGGCCGTCATTGTTCATAAACGCATTTCCTTCAATGTGGGTCAGAGCTGCTGCTTTTCAGCGTGGTGCTGCTGACAGGCCGTAATAAATCCCTCGAGCAGGATGCGCGACAGCGCATACTCGCTGCTTTTCCATTCCGGGTGCCACTGCACGCCCAGCGCGTAAGGGTGATCGTGCACGCTGACGGCTTCCACCAGCCCATCCTGCGAACACGCCTCCACGCGCAGCCGCGGGCCCAGGGTTTTCGCGCCCTGCCCGTGTAACGAGTTTACCCAGAATGTTTTACTTTCGGGTATCAATTGCGAAATTAATCCCGCCGGCTGAATTTTGATTTCGTGCGAAGGCGCATACTGCTGATCGAGCGGCAGATCCGGATCTTCGCGATGCTCAAGAAACTGCGGATAGTCGCAAAGCCGGCGATAAAGCGTGCCGCCGGTCGCCACCACCAGCTCCTGCAGTCCGCGGCAGATGGCAAAAATGGGGATGCGCCTTTCGAGCGCCTGCGTGATTAGCGCGATGCTCAGAAGATCTCGCCCGGGATCGGCGTCAGGCTCATCGCCGTTTTCACCATAATGGTGCGGCTGCATATTACTGGGGCTGCCGGGCAGCACTATGCCGTCCAGCAAAGGCACCACGCTTGCCAGCAAATCGGGCTGCGCCAGCGCGTGCGGCAGGGCAATCGGCACGCCGCCCGCCTCCAACACCGCGTTCAGGTACTTATTTTGCAAGGTATGACTCTGCTGGCCTTTGACGGGGTTGCTGCACATCACCACCCCAACGATTGGCCTGTAAAATATATCGACCATGCTTAACCTCTTGTTCCGGACTAAATTTTTTACAAAGGCGCCTGAAATTACCTGAAACGTTCAATATTTCCACTGCATGTTATTTTGATAACCCTTTTTTAAATCAAATGCAACATTTGAAAAACATTTTGTTTCCGTATAGATTCATTTTGTGTGCATTATATTTAACATCGTGAACACGATGCCGTTATCCCACACAAAGCCAACAGTGGTGAATCATGGAAACTAATCTCGTAGCAGTTGAAAATTTTGTACAGCCGGTTGAAGAGAGACGGAGCAGCGCCTTCGCCCGAGAGGTGGAAGCCTATCTGAGCCGTTATCCCGCCACGCAGTATGTCGATGTGATGCTGACCGATCTGAACGGCTGCTTCCGCGGAAAACGCATCCCGGTTGCGGCGCTGCGCAAGCTGGAAAAAGGCTGCTATTTTCCCGCCTCCGTTTTCGCTATGGATATCCTCGGCAACGTGGTGGAGGAAGCGGGCCTGGGCCAGGCTTCCGGCGAACCAGACCGCGTCTGCCTCCCCATCGCCGGAACGTTGACGCCTTCCGCCGCCGATCCGGAAGCTATCGCCCAGCTGCTGCTGACGATGCTGGATGAAGATGGCGCTCCCTTTGACGTTGAACCGCGAAACGTGCTGAATCGTTTATGGCAGCAGCTGCGGCAGCGCGGCCTGCATCCCGTGGTAGCGGTAGAGCTGGAGTTCTATTTACTGGATCGGCAGCGCGACGCCGAAGGCTATCTGCAGCCGCCCTGCGCGCCCGGCACTCAGGATCGCAATATGCAAAGCCAGGTTTACTCGGTGGATAACCTCAACCACTTTGCCGATGTGTTAAGCGATATCGACGACCTTGCGCGCCAGCAGAAGATCCCGGCTGACGGTGCGCTGGCGGAGGCATCGCCGGGCCAGTTCGAGGTGAACCTGCATCATACCCGCGACGCGCTGCAGGCGTGCGATCATGCGCTGGCGCTGAAGCGGCTGGTGCGGCTGGTGGCGGAAAAACATCATATGCACGCTACCTTTATGGCCAAACCTTATGAAGAGTACGCCGGCAGCGGAATGCATATTCATATCAGTATGCTGAACGACAAAGGCGAGAACGTGCTGGCCGAGCGTAACGGCGAGGATTCCGCCATTTTGAAACGCTCGCTGGCCGGGATGATAGAGATGATGCCCGCCTCGATGGCGCTGCTGGCGCCCAATATCAACTCCTATCGCCGCTTCCAGGCCGGCATGTATGTGCCGACGCAGGCTTCCTGGGGCCACAATAACCGCACCGTTGCCCTGCGCATTCCCTGCGGCGATCGCGATAATCACCGCGTGGAGTACCGGGTTGCGGGCGCGGACGCCAATCCCTATCTGGTTATGGCCGCGATTTTCGCCGGTATTCTGCACGGTCTGGATAACGAGCTGCCGCTGCCGCCGAAAGTCGAGGGCAACGGTCTGGAGCAGGATGGCCTGCCGTTCCCGATCCGCCAGAGCGATGCGCTGTGGGAGTTCGCCCAGCACGAAGCGCTGTGTCGCCAGCTTGGCGAACGATTCAGCCACGTCTGGCACGCCTGCAAGAGCAACGAACTGACCCAGTTTGAGCGCCTGATCACAGATACAGAAATTGAGTGGATGCTGAAAAACGCCTGACGTTCCTGTACGCGTCCCGGCGGGAGTCGGGACATCCTTCTGCCGGTATACCCGGCTCGTCCCCCCTGTCGCCGAAGGGAGAAAAAGCGGCGGCGGAACGACATCGTTTATGAGGCCCGGAGATGGTGCACCTCTTACCTGCTTTGTACGTAATAAATCCGCCTGCCGCCGCCGTTACGGCGGCGTTTCCCGCCCATATCACACAGCCGCAAGGGGGTTGTTGATGGCTTACGTCTCTGAGGAAAACCCGACCAGACCCGGACTGAAAAAATCCCTGAAGCTCTGGCAGATAGTGATGATGGGTCTGGCCTACCTGACGCCGATGACGGTGTTCGATACCTTCGGCATCGTTTCCGGCATCAGCCACGGCCACGTTCCCGCCTCTTATCTGCTGGCGCTCGCCGGCGTACTGTTTACCGCCATCAGCTACGGCAAGCTGGTGCGGCAGTTTCCCGAAGCCGGCTCCGCTTATACCTACGCGCAGAAGGCGATTAGTCCTCACGTTGGCTTCCTGGTCGGCTGGTCTTCGCTGCTGGATTATCTGTTCCTGCCGATGATCAACGTGCTGCTGGCGAAAATCTATCTTTCGGTACTCTTCCCGGAAGTGCCGCCCTGGATCTGGGTCGTGGGATTTGTGGCGATCATGACCGCCGCCAATCTGAAAAGCGTCAGTCTGGTGGCGAACTTCAATACGCTGTTTGTGCTGGTGCAGGTCGCGATTATCAGCGTGTTTATTTTTCTGGTAATCCACGGGCTTTATCGCGGCGAAGGCGTCGGTACGGTCTGGTCGCTGCAGCCTTTTGTCAGCCAGAATGCGCACCTGATCCCCATTATCACCGGCGCGACCATCGTCTGCTTCTCGTTTCTCGGCTTTGACGCCGTGACCACGCTCTCTGAGGAGACGCATAACGCCGGAAAAACCATCCCGCGCGCTATCTTTTTGACGGCGCTCTACGGCGGGCTGATTTTTATCGCCGCCTCCTTCTTTATGCAGCTTTTTTTCCCGGATATCAGCCGCTTTAAAAATCCCGACGCCGCGCTGCCGGAGATCGCGCTCTATGTCGGCGGCAAGCTGTTCCAGTCAATTTTTCTTTGCACCACCTTTATTAACACGCTCGCCTCCGGCCTGGCTTCCCACGCCAGCGTTTCCCGTTTGCTCTATGTCATGGGCCGCGACAATGTCTTTCCGGAAAAGGTGTTCGGCTATGTGCATCCGAAGTGGCGTACGCCGGCGCTGAACGTGATTATGGTCGGCGTCGTGGCGCTTTCCGCCATGTATTTCGATCTGGTGACGGCCACGGCGCTGATTAATTTTGGCGCGCTGGTCGCCTTCACTTTCGTGAATATCGCCGTGTTTAACCACTTTTACCGCCGCGAAGGCCGCAATAAATCCTGGAAAGAGAAGCTGCACTATCTGCTGCTGCCGCTGGTGGGCGCCGCTACGGTCGCGGTGCTGTGGGTTAATCTGGAGGCGACGTCGCTGACGATGGGGCTGATTTGGGCGGGGCTTGGCGTGATCTATCTGGCCTGGCTGACCCGCCGCTTTCGCCAGCCGCCGCCGCAGTTCGATAAGCTGCGCGCGGAGCTGGGCGGTAAGTAGCGGGAAAAATCATCCCCGGCAGGCAGAAGCTTGCCGGGGAAGGTTTTACGCTTTCAGAATCGAGGTCAGAATATTCAGCGAGCGGCTGAACTGATCGTCCGGGATGGTCAGCGGATAGAGGAAGCGGATAACGTTGCCGTGCACGCCGCAGGTCAGCAGGATCAGGTTTTGCGCCAGCGCGCGCTGCTGAATATCGCGGGCGATAGCGCCATCCGGCGCGCCGGTATCCGGATTGTTAAACTCCGCTGCGATCATCGAGCCGCGTCCACGCACCTGCGCGATAGCCGGATTGTTGGTGCTCAGCAGCGCTTCGCTGAGCGCCGCACCCAGCTGATCGGCGCGCTGGCACAGCTGCTCTTCTTCAATGATATCCAGCACCGCATGAGCCGCCGCGACCGCAACCGGGTTACCGGCGTAGGTGCCGCCAAGCCCGCCAGGCGCCGGCGCGTCCATCACTTCAGCGCGGCCAACCACGCCGGAAATGGGAAAACCTCCGCCCAGGCTTTTCGCCATCGTGAGCAGATCCGGCTTCGCGTCCGGATAGTATTCGCTGGCGAAAACTTTGCCGGTACGTGCAAAACCGGTCTGGATCTCGTCCGCCACCAGCAGAATGCCGTGCTGGTCGCACAGGCGGCGCAGCGCGCTGACGAACGCCGACGGCGCGACGTTAAAGCCGCCTTCGCCCTGAATCGGTTCATAAATAATGGCGGCCACATCCTGCGGCGCGATATCGCAGTGGAAGATATCGTCCAGGCTTTTTAGCGAATCCTCGACGCTGACGCCGTGCAGCTCGTTGGGATAGCGGGCATGGAACACCGAGCCGGGAAAAGGCCCAAAGCCGGTTTTATAAGGCGCCACTTTGCCGGTCAGCGCCATGGTCATCATGGTGCGGCCGTGAAACGCGCCGGTAAAGGTAATGATGCCGGGACGACCGGTAGCGGCGCGAGCGATTTTCACCGCGTTTTCGACAGCTTCTGCGCCCGTGGTGAAAAAGGTGGTTTTCGCTTTTCCCGCTACCGGCGCCAGTTCGTTCAGACGCTCCGCCAGCGAAAGATAATTCTCGTAGGGAATAACCTGGAAAGCGGTATGGGTGAAACGCTCCAGCTGCTTATGCACGGCGGCGATGACTTTTGGATGGCGATGGCCGGTGTTGAGCACGGCGATCCCCGCCGCGAAGTCGATATATTCACGCCCTTCGGTGTCGATAAGCGTCGCGTTCTCGGCTTTATCCACCAGGAAATCACACATGACGCCCACACCGCGTGGTGTGGCGTCCAGACGGCGCTGACGGAGAGTATCGTTCATGTTTTGCACCTCGTTATAGGAAAGCGTTCTGCCTGAATTACTTTGATTTTTAGCGCTGATGAGGTGCTATTATCCAGAGCCAGTTTTGACTATTTTAGGGAGCCACTTTGCGCACACTCGTCGGCGATCTGCTCGCCTGCCATCTCGGACAGGCGACGTCGGGCACGCTGGGCAAGCGTCTTTATGACGCCCTGCAGCAATCTATCCAGGCGGGCATGGTCGCGCCCGGCACTCGCCTGCCCGCCTCAAGGGATCTGGCGAAAGAGCTGGGCGTGTCGCGCAATACGGTGATGGCCGCTTACGAGCAGCTGCAGTCGGAAGGCTATCTCTCTACCCGCGCGGGCAGCGGCACCTTCGTCAGCGCCGTGCTGCCGGAGAGCGATCTCTCCGCCATCGCGCCGCCCGTTGCTGAAGGTCGTTCAACCGATGGCATCACGCTTTCCCGACGAGGCGAGCAGCTGCTGAACCGCGCGGGCGCCAGTCAGCGCCAGTGGGGCGCATTTATGCCCGGCGTGCCGGACGTACGGCATTTCCCGCAAAAAACCTGGCGTAAAATTTCGCGGCGTTTAAACCTGCGGCTGCCGGTGGAAACGCTGAGCTATTCGCAGCACGGCGGCTACGCGCCGCTCCAGCAGGCGCTGGCGGACTATTTGCGCGTGGCGCGATCGGTTAAATGCACGCCCGAGCAAATCCTGATTACTTCCGGCACCCATCAGTCGCTGGATCTGCTGGCGAAAATGCTCTGCAATCCTGGCGATCGGGTCTGGGTAGAGGAGCCTGGCTATTGGGGCCATCGCAGCGTGCTGGAGATCAACGGCCTGGAAACGGTGCCCGTGACGGTGGATGATGAAGGCCTGACGCTGCCTGCGGAAGAGGCGCACGTCTCGCCGCCGCGGCTGATCTGCGTCACGCCTTCCCACCAATATCCGACCGGTGCGGTCATGGGCCTGGCGCGTCGTAAGGCGCTGCTCGATCGGGCGCAGGCCTGGGGCAGCCTGATTGTCGAAGATGACTACGACAGCGAGTTCCGCTTTGGTGAAAATCCCGTGCCGGCGCTGCAGGGGCTGGCGCAGGCCGGCAACGTCATCTATTTAGGCACCTTCAGCAAAACGCTCTATCCGGGGCTGCGCACCAGCTATATGGTGCTGCCAGATTCGCTGACGGCGCGCCTGAAAATCGCCCATTCCGAACTCTATCGCGGCGGCTACGGCCTGACTCAGCTAACCCTGGCGGAATTTATCCGCGAGGGCCACTACGCGGCGCACGTTCGCCGTATGCGCCAGCTTTACAGCCAGCGACGTGAGGCGCTGGTCACGGCGATCCGCCAGCAGCTGGGCGAAGCGTTTATCGGTCAGGAGAGCCACGCCGGACTGCATCTGATCCTGGCGCTGCCGCAGGAGATCGACGACGTGGCCTTCAGCGCCGGGCTGGAGCAGGCAGGCGTCTGGACTCGCCCGCTTTCGGTTTACTATATGGGCGTAGCCAAAAGGCGCGGCCTGATCCTGGGCTACGCCTGCGTCGAGGCGGAAGCAATGGCGGAAACCTTCCGCCCCATCGCCCGCGCCCTGCTGCCGCTGCTGCAGCGCTAAGCCCGTTTTATTGCGGGCGGTCGCTTTACTATTTATTCCGGAATTTTTCAGGCGTTATTAATAATTAAAAATACCGAACATGAGTAACAATATTCATGTAAAGGCACTGCTTAAATAGCGCTATTCTTCTCATGCAGGAAAATAGACTTTTTGTGCTAATTTTTTGTAATTAGGATATTAGCCCGTTTACTCTGTGGCTATCAAAAAATAATATTTCCCTCGCTGTATTAACCTTATATACAAGGAGAAAGTAATGAGAGAAATCAGCCAACACGAAGTACAGAGGGTAAGCGGCGCCGGTCTGGCCGAAGTCATTACCGGTATCGGTTCAGCGATGGAAAACGTTTCAACTTCATTGCAGACTACCGTTGACTCTATTGCCAGCGCAACAGATGGCTGGACAATTATGGGCCTGACGCATAAGGCGCTGGCGCTGTCACGCACCTATGCGAAGCTTTCTTTCCTGTCCAGCTTCCTGAGCAGCCTGAATAGCGCAGCGACGGACACGACCTCCGATAGCTCATCTGCTGCCTAAAAGGGCAGATACCGGTTCTGTATAAGGCAGGTCTTCGCGATCTGCCTTTCTTTTGCGGTTAACTTTTCTGTCGTTCGCGCTGGTCGGTTTTCTTTAAGGCGATTTAACGCTTCCGGAATGCAGGATGGCCAGACTTCTCTTCGTTAAAGACAATGCCCAACTGTTGGCGTACCTCATCCATAGTGGCGAGCGTCAGCAGCGAGCTGGCCAACGGGCGAACCGAAGAATCGGTCATGCCCTGACCTATGCACCAGGCAAAATGATCGGCTTCATGATGAAGCTGGACGTAGCGATTGTTCGGTTCTTCCCAGCGCAGCGTTTTGTTTCCCTGGCTGGCGGTCAGCACAAAGCCGCCCGGCGCGTAGAATTGCCCGTCCAGCACGATAGTCGCCTCGCGGCCGGCAATAACCGCTCTGCCCGGCGTATTGCTGAACAGCGTGGTGTTCAGCACCGAATGCATGCCGTTTTCGTGCTGCAGCAGCATTGAGGCCTGCCCGTTAACGCCGCCTTCGGCAGGCTGGCCGCTGGCCTGAACGCGCGACGCCGCGCCGCCGATCATCATGCTGAAGGCGATAAGGTAGCTGCCTAAATCCAGCATCGGGCCGCCCGCCAGATCCGCGTTGAAAATGCGGTGATCGGGGGTAAAAAACTCGCCGTGATCGGCTATCAGCGTATGCAGATCGCCCAGCGCGCCGTCAGCGAGTAGCTGGCGCAGGACGCTATATTTCGGCGTGAAGTCGCACCACATCGCTTCCATACAGAGCACGCCCTGCCGCTGCGCTTCCGCCTGCAGCTGCGCGCCTTCACGCGCGTTGAGCGCCAGCGGCTTTTCAATCAGCACGTGCTTGCCTGCTTGCAGCGCCTTCAGGCCGTCGGGAAAATGGTGGTTGTGCGGCGTAGCGATATAGATCGCATCCACATCACGGGCCGCGTACAGCTCATCCGCGCAGGTAAAAACCTGAGGGATAGCCCATTTATCGGCAAAAGCGCGCGTTTTTTCGCCGTTGCGTCCGGCAACGGCGGCCAGCTTCTGCCTGCCGTTCTCCCGCAGCGCTTTGGCGAAATGCGCGGCGATCCAGCCGGGGCCAAGAATGCCCCAGCGTAAAGCGGGAACGGTTTCGGGATTGGGAAGTTTAGGTACGGGTAAAGAAGAGGGAAACATACCGGCTCCTTGTATTTTGCGGACTGCCGTCCGGGGAAAAGAGGTCTGTGCCGGCTGTTTCGCCGGTCTTATCAACACTATATGCCCGGAAACCCTGGAGGGTACCCGACGCTTTGATGGAAAACCCTCAGCCCTTTTTCTTCTACCAACGTGCAACAGCATCCGCGTTAACCTGGCGAAAAACCCTTTGGCACGCTAAGCTCGCCGCCACACTCCAATGTTAAAATATCTGTATGAAACGTAAAATGATTGCTCTTGCGGCGCTGCTGGCCGCCGCCGCAGGCGGGCTTTATCTGACTTCCGGCAGCCATCAGCAGGATCCGCACTACTATGCCGCCGCCTGCGTGGTGATCAATGATATGCACGCCGCTGCCTCAGAAGCGGACTTCACTGATAAACTGCGCGAAGTTATCATCAATGAAAACTCTTCTTACGCGTTCGATAAAGTCTCTTTCGACGCCGTATCGGCACGCGGCGCCTTCCAGCGCTACAAACGGCTAAACGCTCAGGATAAAACCCGCGCCGGCCAGGGAATGGACGCCTGTCTGGATCTTATGCTGCCCAAAACCACCCGCTAGCGAGCGCGGCCTGGCGCTGACAGGCCGTTTTTCTCCCCGACAACGGTTTACCATTTCTGTAGCATTTTCCACTCTGCAGCGACGGCAGAGAGATATCCTCCGTCAAGGATAGCTCTCCGTTCGGCTGCGGCGATCTACCTAAGCCTGGCGCTAAATGAGACTGGATATTATTTATTTCCACACTGAGCAGACCAGTTTCCCGGCTATTTCCCGTGGCAAAAGCGCTATTTTTAAGGCCACGGAAAAGCGAATTCTTCTTTGATAAAAGTAAAAAATAACAAACAACAATAGCGCCTGAGGCGAAATTAATAAGAACAAGCCTTCCTGAAACAGAATGATTTTTGTTATTAATAAATTATCCTTAACAAGCTTTTATGGTATTTGTCTGTAAATTACACTGCCGTCTCATTACTGATTTAAACTAAGGTAATAAAAGCTATCATGGATCTAACAAAGTTGTCTGCTTAGGAAGGAAGAGATAGATAGTATGCAAGCTGAATATTATTACGTGACTCAACAACCTGAACCGACCGATTTTCATTTGCTGCACAGGCGCGGATGCCAGAAAATGCCACAAAAAGATAAGTTGGCTTTTATCGGCAGTTTTTATGCGCCGATGCAGGCGTTAACCATTGCCCGGGTTCGCTTTGGCAGCCAGGTTAAAGCATGCTATTTCTGCTGTCAGGTGCGCCATGAGCGTCAGGGCCGCTCCCCTTCGCCCGTCACCTGCCGCCCCTGAGGCATAGCGACGGTATATTCACTCAGGCGGGCAAGCAAATAGTCCACAAAGCACTTGATTCTTTTCGGCGTCCGCCTGCTTTGACTGTAAACCGCGTAAATGTCCGCTGAAGGGAGCTGCCAGCAGGAGAGCACCTGAACCAGCCTGCCGCTAAGGATCGCTTCGCGGGCATCCCACCAGGATCGCAACACCAGACCATGACCATCCAGCGCCAGCCGCATGGCCACTTCGCCATCATTAGTGGTCAGACTCCCCTGTACCTTTTGCCGAATCTCTTTTCCCGCCTGGCTAAAACGCCAGATGGTAAAATCAGCCTCGTGCTGCCGCAGCACGATGCAATTATGCTGCGCCAAATCTTCGATGCGCTGCGGCGTGCCGTGGCGCGCCAGATAGTCCGGCGAAGCGCACACCACCCGATGGTTAGCAGCAATACGCCGCGCCACCAGCCGGGAATCCGGTACGTCGCCGATCCGAATATCCACATCAATACCTGCATTCAAAAAATTGAGCGGCTGACTGGAGAGCTGTAAATTCAGCGTCAGCGCGGGGTGTTGGGCGGCAAACTGCGAAACCAGCGGCGCGACGTAGCGACGTCCGAAACCGAATGAGGCGTTGATATTCAGGCTGCCCTGTAGCGTAGCGCTTTCATGGCTGACCTCTTCTTCCAGCAGCGCCAGCTGGCTAAGAATAGGCCTGGCGCCTTCAGCGTAGAGAACGCCTTCAGGCGTGAGTTCCAGCCGTCGGGTAGTACGCCTTACCAGCTGCACGCCAAGTTTTTCCTCCAGCAACGCCAGCCTTTTGCTGACCGCAGGGAGGCTCAGCCCCAGCTCACGAGCCACTTCGGTCAGGCTGGAAAGCGCGGCGACGCGCATAAAAAAGCGCAGATCTTCGCTGGTTGTCGCCAGTTCTCTACTTCTGGTTAACATTGCATTGAATTCCAGGCTAATTATTTAACCATAATGCTGCAATAGACTCGGCGCGGAAAGCTAACTTTTTCAGGAGAAGCAGCATGGCCGTAGCGAACTATCGGATCGCCGTTATCCCCGGCGATGGAATTGGCAAAGAAGTGATGCCGGAAGGCGTAAAGGTTATCAGCGCCGCTGCCGAAAAATTCGGCATCGCGCTTGAGTGGAGCTGGTTTGATTTCGCCAGTGCCGACTACTACCAGCAGCACGGCAAAATGCTGCCGGATGAGTGGTTCAGCCTGCTTGAGCCTTTCGACGCCATCTATTTCGGCGCGGTCGGCTGGCCCGATATCGTACCGGATCATATTTCGCTGTGGGGATCGCTGCTGCAGTTTCGCCGACAGTTCGATCAATACGTCAATCTGCGCCCGGTCAGGCTGTTGCCGGGCGTAAAATCGCCTCTCGCCGACCGCAAGCCTGGCGATATCGACTTTTACGTGGTGCGCGAAAACACCGAAGGCGAGTACTCCAGCGTAGGCGGCACCCTGTTTCCCGATACGGAAAGAGAGATTGTGATTCAGGAAACGGTAATGACCCGAACAGGCGTTGACCGCATCCTCAAATACGCTTTCGATCTGGCGCAAAAACGTCCCGCCAGGCATTTGACTTCCGCCACCAAGTCTAACGGCATCGCGATCACCATGCCGTGGTGGGACAGTCGCGTGGAAGCCATGCATAGCCGCTATCCCGAGCTAACCGTGGATAAATACCATATCGATATTTTAACGGCGCACTTTGTCCTGCACCCCGACAGGTTCGACGTGGTGGTCGCCAGCAATCTTTTTGGCGACATCCTCTCCGATCTGGGGCCGGCCTGTACCGGCACTATCGGTATCGCGCCTTCCGCTAATATCAATCCGGAAAGGAATTTCCCCAGCCTGTTTGAGCCGGTACACGGCTCCGCGCCGGATATCGCCGGCAAAGGCATAGCCAATCCGGTTGGGCAAATCTGGTGCGGCGCCATGATGCTGGAACACCTGGGCCATAGCGAAGCGGCCAACGCCGTGCTGGCGGCCATTGAACAGGTGCTGGGAAACGGTGACAAGGCGCTGCTGACGCCGGATATGGGCGGCGCGGGCCAGACGGTCGATACAGGCAACGCTATCGCCGCCGCGCTGTAAGGCGGTAATAAAGAAAAGATCGCTTGCCAGTAACCCCCAGCGAGGGGAAACAGGATACGGAGAACTCGCGCCTGGCCATGGATGGCGGATTTTACCTGTGGTGGCAGGTCATCCCGGGCGGGCGTTTTTCTCTCCATTTCCCCTTTATTTCTCCTCTTTGTCTGATAATTGCAAATATTAGCGGCAGAGAGTTTGTAAACATAAAAAATTATGAGAGTATTCTTATTAAAAACTGGATTTAATTATGTCGCATGGATTTCCCGCCATTATTTATCATCTGAGAATATTCCTGGCTAGTAATTACCGATTTAACTTACTCGATTTAACAATCATCTTAAACACGCCTTTTTTTACGATAAAATTTGGCGATAACTTATACAAATTACTAAAGAAAGAGGTTAAGGAGCAGTGAAACAACTTATTCATCGTTAAGAAATAGCTGCAACATTGTTAATAAAATAGTCAGTAAAACAAAATCACCCAGTATTTGATGCTAAAAAGACATCTAAAAATAGATTTTATGTTTGATGATTAATATTTATCGCAAACAGCAAAACAATCCTCATTAAAGCAACTCACCAGAATAAAATAATAAGAAACAAAAAAAACCTCAGGCTTAACAACTATATTTGTGTGTAATCATAAAATTTTTCAAAAGCAAAAATTGAGTATTGAGAGGCGTTTAGCTCAGCGGGTACTATAGCCCTATTCGGGTAAGGAGCTCCCGTTTGGCGCGCTTCAGAAGCCGCCTGGAGATTCGCATGGAGGCAAAAATGGACTGGAAAAGTGCAAAAATCTACGGTTACATGATCGAACCCGATATCCAGGTAAACATCGCCCAGAACCGGGTGATTAATATTACCCAGCTCTCAAATGAAAAGAGCCGAAGCGTAATAAAACTCAGAAAAACCATGATGCGTCTTTTTCTTTATCTTCTGGAGCATGCTGACAGCAACGTTATTGCCAATGAAGAGATATTAACGAATGTATGGGACAAATATGGCCTCAGCTCTTCGTCGCAGCGGCTGTGGCAGGTTATGCATTGTCTGAGAAATAAGCTTTCCATGCTGGGTATTTCCGACGACTTTATTACTCGAACCGAAAAGGATCACGTAAGGGGCTTTTGCATTAATAAAGAACGCGTTAAGCCCATTTACTATTTTGACGCCAAGAATTTGTAGTAAAACGCTCTACAAATACCGTCGCAGACGGAAAAAATAATCTCCCTTTACAAGGGCGGATTAGTTTTAACTTTTTTTAATATAAGGATATATCATGAAAAAATTATTGATTGTGGCCGCTATGGCGACTGCTTTTGCTGGGGTCAATGCTCAGGCGGCATCAGGCGGTACGATTACATTTAACGGTGATCTGAATGCCAATACCTGTGATGTCGTAGTAGCCGATCAGGCTGCGGACGCTACAGTCACCCTACCTTCTGTTGGTACCTCCTCTCTGACAACGGCAGGACAAGTTGCTGGTGAAACGAAATTTGAAATGGCGTTAACCAATTGTACCGGTTCTCTGACTACAGTATCTGCGTTTTTTGAAAACGGCGATACTGTTGATAGCAATGGTCGTCTGCTTAACAAAGCGACCGCTGGAGCAGAAAATGTAGTACTGCAGCTCATTGATTATACTGATAATGAAGATTCAGGGAAAATTATTAATATCGGTTCCCAGGATCAGATCACCACCGCTAATTATGCCACTATTGCCAGCGGCAAAGCGGGATTGTCTTATGCCGTCCGCTATTATGCCAATGGTGAAACAACAGCTGGTACTGTGACCAGCTTCGTTAACTATAACCTGCAGTACAAATAATATCGCCAGGCAGGGGGACGATAGTCTCCCTGTTTTTCTCAGAGAAGACAGGCATGAATAAATCTTTATTTTTAAGCATCAAAACTTTTGGTTTCGTTCTGCTGGCGACGCTATGCAGCGTTGCCTCTGCAAGCGTGGTTATTACCGGCACGCGGGTTATTTATCCTTCCGATGCCAGGGAAGTCAGCGTAAAATTAAATAACACAGGCAAAAGACCCGTTTTAATCCAGAGCTGGATTGATGACGGCGACGCGAAGGCCAAACCGGAAACGCTTCACGTACCTTTCGTACTTACACCACCCATTAATCGCGTAGAGCCGGAAAAAGGACAAACGTTGCGTATCAGCTATAACGGCCAACCTCTGCCTGCCGACCGGGAATCAGTATACTGGCTGAACGTGCTGGAGATCCCGGCGAAAAACCCACTGCTTAAAGATGAAAATTATTTACAGATGGCTTTTCGCTCGCGCATAAAACTTTTTTTCAGACCGGTCGTGTTGAAGGGCAAAGCTAATGAGGCAGCAAAAGCGCTGGTCTGGCATACGCAGGGTCAGCAGCTCACCGCTAAAAATCCTACACCCTATTATATTTCGCTGGTCGGCATTGCGGTTAACGGAAAACAAGTTGAAGCCGATATGATTGCCCCTTTTGCAAAAGCATCATTCACTCTTGCCGGTAAGGCAGGCGAAAAAATTACCGTAACCTATGTCAATGATTATGGCGCAGTTGTTAGTTTTGATACACAGATAAAATAATCATATAGCTTTTGTCACGGCAAGTTGGTGACTGTTAACACGGTTTTTTATAAAAAGGATTTTTATGGAAAACACTTTTATACAGGGAACAAGGTGGAAAAAATTATTTTTTATTTTCCCTTTTATTTCTTCCGCCCATGCGTTAAATACCACGCCTTCTCTTCCAAATGAGACGGCGCAAAACGTTGAGTTTGACTCAACTTTTTTGAACGTTGGCGATAAAAGTACTATTGACCTTAGCCGTTTCGCAAACGGCGCTTCCGCGTTACCGGGAACTTATCTTACCGCAGTCTATGTGAATAACGATCACCTGGGAAATTATCAAATCCAGTTTAAAACTAACGGTGATAACATCGTTTTACCCTGTATTTCTGACGATATTGTAAAAAATATCCCTTTTAACGACAGTAAACTTCCTGCAGATTTTTTGAAACAGGAAAAAAAACAGCCGGGCTGTATTAATCTTACGGCAAAAGTTGAGGGCACTCACGTTGCCTATGACAGCAACGAACAGCGCCTCGATATCGCCATGCCGCAAATATATCTGCTGCGCAACGCGCGTGGACAAATAAGTAAAGATCGCTGGGACAGCGGTATCCCAGCGGCGCTGCTGAGCTATAACGCCAGCGCCTACAGCAGCGAGAGCGGAGGCAGTAGCTACAACTCTCTCTACGCCAATCTCAGCGCCGGACTCAATATTGCCGGCTGGTATCTGCGCCATAACGGCAGCTGGAACTGGGTTGAAGAGGGTGAAAAGAAATACAGCGCTATCAATACTTATATGCAACACAGTATTCCGGCGCTGAACAGCCGGATGCTGCTTGGTCAGGCGAATACTTCTGGACAGCTGTTTGATACGCTGCCTTTTACCGGCGCGCAGCTGGCCAGCGATGAAGCTATGCTGCCAGGTTCGCTGCGCGGCTATGCGCCGGAGATCCGCGGCGTTGCTCGTACCAATGCACGGGTGACTGTTCGTCAGTCAAATCAGGTAATTTATGAAACCACAGTGCCGCCTGGCGAGTTTCTGATTAGCGATCTCTATCCAACTGGTTACGGCGGTAATCTGGTCGTGACCATACGCGAATCCGACGGCAGCGAACGTCACTTCGAGGTCCCTTACTCTTCCGTCGCACAGCTGCTCAGGCCGGGCAACAGCCGCTATTCTCTGACTGCCGGCAGGCTACGCAACAGTTCGCTTGCGGAGGAGCCCATGTTTTATCAGGGCACGCTACAGTACGGCCTGAGCAATATGCTGACCGCCTACGGCGGTTTTCAGGCCAGCCCGAACTATTACGCGTTGCAGTCAGGGCTCGCGCTGGGCACCGAGCTCGGCGCTTTTGCGCTGGACGTCACGCACGCCCGCGCCAGCCTGGAAAACCACGGCAACACTACTTACGACAGCGCCATGAGCGGTCAGAGCTTTCAGCTCAGCTATAACCACACCGTCAGTGAGACCAGCAGCCAGGTTTCGCTGGCGGCCTATCGTTTCTCCACCAGCGGCTATATGGATTTGATGACGGCGATGCAGACGCGGGAAGCGCTTGCCGAAGGCGAGTTATCAATGGAGTCGCTCTGGCGCGCTAAAAACCGTTTTGTGGTTACGGTCAGCCAGGGATTGCCTGACAGCTGGGGACGCCTTTACGTCAGCAGTTCGCTGCAGGATTACTGGAACCGGAGCGGCAGCAGCAAGCAGTATCAGCTCGGCTACAGCAGCCACTATAAAAGCTTATCCTGGGGTGTCAGCATCAACCGAACTTACTCCCTGAACGGCACCACGGAGAATAATTACCAGCTGAACTTTAGCCTGCCGCTGGATAACAGGATGACGGGAAAGACTTCTCAGCTGCGTATGGATCTGGCCCGCAACAGCAGTGGCCGCACCTCGGAACAGGCGTCGCTAAGCGGCTCGGCGGGCAAGTTTAACCAGTTCAGCTACGGCATTACCGCGACGAATGCCAATCAGGGCGTGGGGAGCAGCGGCTCTCTCAACGGTTCCTGGACCAGTCCTGTCACCTCCCTTAGCGCCTCCTGGAGTAAGGGATCGGGTCATCAAAGTTTTTCCGCTGGCCTGAACGGTACCGTGCTCGGCCATGCAGGCGGCGTCACGCTGTCGCCTTACACCTCCGATACCTTTGCGCTGGTCGAAGCGGAAGGCGCCCAGGGCGCCAAAGTTTCGAGCTATGCCGGCGTTTACGTCGACTGGAACGGCTACGCCGCCGTGCCTTATCTGAACGCCTGGCAGCTGAACGAAATCTCGCTGGATCCCAACGGCATTTCCGCCGACGTGGAGCTGGAAAATACCACGCAGAAAGTCGCTCCCTGGGCAGGCGCCATCGTGAAGCTGAAATATAACACCCGGCACGGCAGAGCACTGCTGATCACCGCCACCTATGAAGGCGAACCGGTGGCTTTCGGCGCAGAGGTGCTGGACAGCAAAGGCACCCATGTCGGTATGGTGGGCCAGGGCGGCGAAATTTACGCCCGCGTTCAGGAAGAGAGCGATCGACTACGGGTGAAATGGGGAGATAGCCCGGATATGCAGTGCAGCCTGAATTACGCGGTTCCGCCGCAGACCAGTTCTGAACAGGGCGTAATTCAGCGCATTGAGGGCCTCTGCGAGGCGGATACAGTTCGCATTACACAGCCAGGGCAAGAGAGGGCGGAAACGCCGCATGATGCCAGTCACAGCCACAGTTAACACGGATGTCATAAATGAAAATTTTAAACCTGATTAAACAGCGCGGCTATGCCGCTACGTTATTGACCTTAATGGCCGGCACTTTTTTCTGGAGCCAGCAGAGCTTTGCCTTTAGCTGTAAACTGATGCCAAACCTGGGCGTCATGAATTTCACTATGCCGTTGCAGGGCGGCAACATTACCGTAGGGCCTGACGTCAGCAACGGCACCATCATCTATCGTCAATATTTTAAGCCTTCTCGCGAGACGCAAATTTCCTGCGAAGACAATACGATCTCTTATCAACCGACTATCAGCTGGTATTACAGCAATAACCCTAATCCCGTTTCCAACTGGTCGGACGGTACATTTTCCGTAGGAAAAGTCTATGAAACAGGCATCCCTGGAGTAGGTATTGCCATTTACACCTATGATAAACCGGCTCGTTACACGGTCCCTTTCGACTATCAGGCCTGGCAGAAGGAGTACAGCACTTCCGGCACTTTATGGCGGGCGCAAGGCGGTTTTGAATTTGATGTCGTCTTAATCAAGACCGGCACTATTAGTCCGGGCACCCTCAGCGGCGCGCAGCTGCCTACGGTGAAATATGACTTTAAGGCGCAAAGCATTACGCCAATAAACCTGGGTAGCCTGAGCTTTTCCGGCGCGCTTAATATCGTGTCGCAAACCTGCCAGACGCCGGATGTTATCGTGCCGATGGGAAGCTATGACGTCGGCCGCTATTTTACCGGCACGGGTAAAACCACCGAATGGAAAGACGCCACTATCAAACTGATCAACTGTCCACGCTTCTATGGCACGCTGAACGACAGTCGTAATACCTGGACGTCCAACGACGGCAGCAGCGCTCTCGGCACCTTTACCAACAATGTCTTAAACCTGGTGCTGTCACCGAACACCTCAATTATCGACAGTGCGAACGGTATCCTTGGGCTGAAAACAGGCAGCGACAGCGCCACAGGCATCGGCATTCAGATGGCTTATGGCACCACTTCCGATACTTCGCCTCCCCTGGTTGATTTCAGCAACAGTAAAAATTACGTGATGCAAAGCGATACGGCGACCACGCAGTCGATGCCGCTTATCGCTCGCTATATCCAAACTGACTCGGCCGTTACCGCAGGGAAAGCAGATGCGACCGTTACCTTTACCATCAGCTACTACTGAAAAAGGAGAAGTATTTTTCAGGCGTAACAGGGACAAAATAAAGAGGGAATTATGTGCATATATGTTATTTCTGACGATATCTATTTTGTGGCCGGATTGAAATATTTCCTGGCCGCAAACGGTATCGAAATGAGAGGATTCAGCTATGAAAGCTGGCTGAATGAATTTCAACCCGGCGACCTGACAAAAGAAGACACTGTAATTATCGACGTCAATTTCACCAACTGCCATACCAAACTCGGCATGGCAAAAAACATTGACTATTTCGGCATTAATATCGTATTTATTGTCGACCTGCCGTTGCAAAACGAGCATAAAGGCTTTCACCCTTACTGGCTTATTTCCAAGAAAAGTGCTTTTAAGAAATATATTCCGTTATTAAAAGCGACACCCAGTGATGAAGCATTGCACTATAACCAGCTATCAAGAAAGGAAACGCTTATTCTGAAGGAGCTTGCCTCCGGAAATTCCGCAATATTTATTTCGCGCAAGCTAAACATTTCCGTTAAAACCATCAGCTCGCACAAGCAGAACGCCGTGCGCAAACTGGGAATGGTGCATATGAACGATATGGCGCTGGTTTGTTATAAAGAGATCCTTAATCTCTATTCCGGCTTTAACAGCCGCTATCAGGGGGCGCGCAACGCGCCGTCATGGAGGAGCGCTTCGCCGCCCTGTTCCCGTTTGCAGTAAGAAAAAACAGGCAGGAGGCCGCAGACCTCCTGCTCCGGGTTATTCGCTTACGCGATAGCGCTCAAGCCAGTGCGCGTAAGGCGCCGGCAATACCCACGACGGCTGCTCTTTTTTCAGTGCGCGCGCGGCCTGATAGGACCAGTTAGGATTTGCCAGGTGCGCCTTGCCGACCATAACCAGATCCAGCTGGCCGTTCTCGATGGTTTCGTTGGCGATCGCCGGCGCGTCAATTCCCCAGGCGGAGGCCACCGGAATAGCCGCTTCGCGACGCACCCGCTCGGCGATCGGCGCCAGGAAAGCCGGGCCCCAGGGAATATTCGACTCCGGCGTGGAGAAACCGATGCTGACGCTCAGCAGATCGAGGCCGCCTTCGCGGAATTTTTTCGTCAGCGTGATCGCTTCTTCCAGCGTCTCCTCGTCCCGACCGTCATATTCAATCACGCCGAAACGCGCCGTCAGCGGCAGATTTTGCGGCCAAACCTCGCGTACGGCGGCCAGCGTTTCCAGCAGGAAGCGGCTGCGTCCTTCCAGGCTGCCGCCATACTCGTCCTGACGCTGGTTGGCGTGCACGGAGAAAAAGCTTTGCGCCAGGTAGCCATGAGCGAAATGCAGTTCCAGCCACTCAAAACCGGCATCGCGTGCGCGCTGCGCCGCCACGGCAAAATCGTTGCGGACGCGAGCGATCTCTTCCAGCGTCATTTCGTGCGGCACCTGAGGCAGATTAGCACCAAAAGCGGTAGCGGATGGCGACAGCGTTTCCCAGCCGCGCGGGTCGGTTTTGGCAATATGATCGTCGCCTTCCCATGGACGGTTGGCGCTGGCTTTACGGCCCGCGTGGGCAATCTGAATGCCCGGTACCGCGCCGGCGGCTTTGATGTCGCGCGCGATAATTGCCAGCTTCTCGGCCTGCTCGTCATTCCAGATGCCCAGGCAGCCGGGCGTGATGCGCCCTTCCGGCGCTACCGCCGTCGCTTCAACAATCACCAGTCCGGCACCGCCGCGCGCCAGGCTGGCGTAGTGCACGCGATGCCATTCATTGCTCAAGCCCTCTTCAGCGCTGTACTGGCACATAGGCGGCACGGCGATACGGTTACGTAGCGTCACGTCTTTTAACGTAAAGGGGGAAAATAGTCCTGACATAAAAACCTCTTGATTGAGTAAAACTGCCGGTTCACGTCCGGCCGCAAAGATGCTGTCAGGAAATTATTGCCTCGATAGCGGCTTTAGAGATAAGCGGTTGATGCTGGCGATGAACAAATGCGGCTACGGATGTTTACCCGCAGCCGTGTTTTACTTCGATTATTCATACCAGGTATAAAAGACCAGGGTAGAATTAGCCGCGCCGGGCTGTACGCTATCGGCGACCTGATAGTAACGCGCGCTAAAGGGAATGGTGGTGACGCCTTTCTGGAACGGCCAGGTCAGGTGTTCCGCATTGCCGTTGATTTTTTGGCCATTTAACAGCAGCTGTATGCCTACGCCGGAAGCCGCGCCTTCTTCATCGCTTAGCGCGATAACGCCGTTGTTTTTATCCGCATAACCGTAAGTAGGTTCCAGATCCAGCAGCACGTTGACGGCGTCGCCTTCACATTCAGAGAGCGTAATCGTAAAAGGCATCTCCGCTCCGACGCTGCCCACGCCTTTGAAAGTTTTGGTTGAAACGTTTCCCATATCGACAGCCTTATGCGTTTCCACCGAGCAACCGCCTTTGCTTAACTCTATATCGCCATGAAAGTAAATGCTGTAGAGATCGCCCATGATAGTGTTATCTGGATCGCCTTCAGAGAGATATATCGATTGTTCTATCTGGCCAACTTTCCCGTAATCAATATCACTACTTGTTTTTATGATATAAAAATTATCTGTGATGACGGCTGTGCCATTACGTTTTAATCCCCGCCTGGTACCATTAGCGTTCATGCCGGGAAAATAGTTTGACATGCAGCCCCAGGTTCCTGCAGAAGAGTTAAAATTTGTCCAGACAATTCCCAATCCTAATTCACTCAACCCCATATCAGTATCCAGAATAGCGCAGCTTATACCATCAACCTGCGCTGTTCTGCCTGTCCGGATCCAGTTTGGATGACTGACTCTTGATATTTGCTGGTTACGAACCTCATTGCCGCAGGTTATATTAACCGTATTGCTGACAATTTTAAGGATATCGCCTACCTGCGCGCCTGGCGGCACGAAAACGGTTTGCAGGTCAACGTCATAAGTCGATCTGTCCGAGGTACAAACGCTTTCCGCTTTCGCTCCCCACGGCGCCAGAAAAAGTCCCAGTACCGCGATAAAAATAATAGTTAATTTTTGCACGTCAGCTCCGCCATAATAATACCGTTATGCGCCACACCGTTATGCAGATTAAACGCTGTTTTGCATTGTTGATTGCCCGGCAGGGAAACCAGCAGATCGCTTTTTTCCGGTACGCCGGTCAAATACACCTGCCCTTTTTCATCCGCAATACCGCTGATTTCGCCAACGCTGACCACGGCGCCGAGCGGCAGCGGCCTGCCGTTATAGGTAATTTTAAGAAATGTTCGGTAGCCAATCCGGGTTTGATAATCCATTACCACCAGCGCTTCCCGCGTCGGCACGCTTTTTTGTACCGGATTGACTAAGTCGATTTCGTCGCTCAGCGTAGAGGTATCAAGCGCGATTTCATTTTCCTGATAGGCCGCCAGGGAAGGGACGATAGCGTAGCCTCTGCTGTCCGTGGCCGTGCCGCTACGGTTAGTGATGCCGACATTACTCGCGCCCGGCGCGCGCACCAGCGCATAGCCGCTTCCTTCCAGTAAAGGCTGCGAGAGCGTGACGCCATAAGGATGAGCCACTACAGCGCCCCGAGCGGCCCAGTTAACGCGCTGATTCTGCCCATAATAGTTGGTATAGCCGAGGCTGACGGTGGAGCTGGCGCCCTGCAAACTGGCAGACAGGGCCGTACTCTCATTTACTCTGCCGCCGCGCTGGCTGCGCGCCTGCGCGGCAGACCAGGAGAGGTTATGGCTTTGCGGCGCCGTGCCGGAGAGCGTGGTGGTCTGGCTGTTACCGGCAGCCCGGGACCAGGAGAGACGATTGTTCATATAGAGCGCGCTGGCGGACTGCGGCGTCAGCCACTTACCCAGTGGGATGGAGAAACTGGCCGAAACGACATTATCGGTTTTCCCGGTACGCCAGCTTTTATTCATACTCTGGCTGAGGTTGACCGTCACGCCGTCGAAATTTTTGCTCCAGCTGCTGGTCACTGAGCGTATTTTAGCGCCGTTATGGTGCCAGTAAGCCTGCTGCGAAGCCGATAGCGCGACGGCGCCAAGTCCGCCAATATTCTGGCTTAGCGTCAGCTGCGCCCTGTTTTTTAGCGAGTTGCGCAACGCCTGGCCGGGAAAGGCGTAGTAGTTGTTGGCTTCATCGAAAGTGTAGTAGCCGTCGGTATCGAAACGATAGCCCGCCAGCGTCATCGTGGTGTCGGTCGTCTCAATCTGTTTGCTATAGCGCAGCCGCCACGACTGGCCTTCGCTGCTGTCGCCGTTGCCAAAACGAGTGACGGCGTGGGTAACGTCCAGCGAGATCGCGCCCATGACGCCGAGCCCCTGGCCGATACCCGTCATCATCGACTGATAATCCTCTGCCACTATCAGGCCGCCATAAACAGAAGTGTTGTTCAGCAACCCGTAAATGGCCTCCATTTGCATAAACCGTTGCTGTACCGCACCAACGGTGCCGGCAGGGTTGCCATACTCGCCCGCGGTCACCGAATAGTTCACTCTGCCCTGGCGCAGGGAAACCAGCGGCGTGGCAAAGGGCTGAAGGCTTTTCCGCACCGAGCCGTCTTCCTCGCGAATGGTGATTTCCAGATCGCCGGAAGTGCCGGTGGCGTAAAGATCGTTAATAACGAAGTCGCCAGGCGGCACAAATGTCTGGTAAAGCAGATTGCCGTTTTGCCTGACCTCCACCGTGGCGTTGGTCATCGCGACGCCGCGAATGATCGGCGCGTAGCCCCGCTGGCTGAAAGGCAGCATCTCGTCCTGCGAAGTCAAGGCCAGCCCGCGAAAGCTGAAACTGTCGAAAACCAGCCCGGGACTGGCCGTTTCGCCGACCACCAGGCGCGCGCGCAGCGTACGAATATCTCGCTCCAGCCAGCTTTGCAGGCTTCTCCAGCTTGAAGTGCCGGAACCGGTTCTGCTGTAGTAGCTGTAATTGCGCAGCCGCCAGGGGCCGAGGTTTGCGCCGCTGCGCAAATTGAGGTATTGCGAGCTGAACTGCCCGCCCGCCGCGCCATGACGGCTTTTCACTTCCGAGCCGGACAGGTTATAGGAAGTAAAAAGCATAGGGACGCCTTCCTGCCACTTTTCCGGCGGAATATAGCCCTGCACCTGTTTATCCAGCGCCGCCTGGGGAAGAGTGAAATTCAGCTGACGACGATCGAAATGAAACTCCACGGTCGCCTGAGGAATATAAGCGGCGATATCGGTCAGTATCGCCTCTTCAGGCAGCTTTTGCAGCGCCGGGAACGCGTCAATTTTAATTCCCAGCTCTTTTAGCAGAGTGACAGGGATTTCCGGGCAAAGCGCTTCGCCGCAGGGAATAAAATCCAGCGTTTCCTCACCAATGTTGCGTTGATTCACGCTAAGCTGCACGCGATAACGGCCCGGCGGCTGGTTAGTCAGACGGGAAAGCAGCGCCAAATCCAGCCGGGATTTTTGTTCTTCGCTAAGATGTAAAGCGTCTACATTAAAATAGAGTTCCGCACGTGCGGGAAACAGGCTTGTAGCCAGCGTACAGGCGATAAGGCTAAAAACAAATGGCGTCGGACGAGGTCGATCGGATATGCCTCTGTACAAAAAACCTTTTACGACCATAACCTCAACCTGCTATCAGAACTGTTCTTTTCGCTCTGGCGTTATGCCGCCAAAATCATTAATAGTGCTGAAAGTGACATCGCGTATTTTTTCAACCGGCGCTTTAATCGTCCGGGAAGCGAAAGGCTTCAGCGTACCCGGCCTTTCCAGCGCCTGACCGTTGACTTTCATCCGCGTTAGCGTCACCACATAGGGCCCAGGATTCGTGAAATTAACGACGCCGACGCCCGGCGTGACTTTAAGCTGTCGCCAGGCTTCACCAGCGCTTTTTGCGTTTAGTCCCGTTGGCCGATAAATAAGTTTGATAATATTTTGCGTGGCGATAGTTAAGCGGTTTGGCGAGGCCTCTTTAGAAACGGCGGGAACCGCCCGCACATTCAGCAGGAAGAGACTTTCTCTGTCAGCCGGCAGTGAATTAACGCCGGTATAAACCACTCTGACCGTGCTGCTGCCCTGACGATCCAGCTTAAATAACGGCGGCGTGGTAATAAAAGGCACGTTGTCCTCTTTTTGTTCAAAGTCCGTTACCCACGCCTGAATAAGGTAAGGCACGCTTTCACCAGAATTATTAATCGGGACGCTGGCCTCTTTTTTTCCCTGCGAATAAATGAGTCGCGTAGCGCCCAGGGCCAAACCATTGGCGTGACTGACGGGCTGATACGCCAAAACCAGCGCGGTAGCCAGCATAGCGGAACCGAACGTTCGCATTTTACTTCTCCAGATAGCTTCGCCCCTTGTCAGGTAAGGGGCGTAAATCACGGGCGACTACGAATTGCTGTAATCAATAACGAAGGTGATGTCGGTATCGATATCACCAGTGGGCGCAGCGCCGCCCTCAGTAGGGGTGGTATAGGCGACCAGATAGGCGTTAAAGCGGCCGGAGGCGCCGTTGACATCCGCGCCCAGCGCGTCCAGGCCGGAGTTGGCGCCGCTCACGTTAGGCGAGTAAAAAGTGCCTGTCTTGCCGGCGTCTTCAAGACGAATGCCCACGCCCGCTACCGAAGTGGCGAACAGGTTGGTGTAGTTCTGAGTAGTTACGCCAGCGCCTTTAAAAGTGATGCCGGGCGCAGCGGACACTGCACAATCCGTCAGTTCAATAGCGAAAGGCGTGGCGGCCGAGCTTTTTCCTGCGGCGTTAAGCGTTTTGCTGCTTACATGGCCTAAATCTACCGTACCGTAGGTGGTGCCCGATCCGGCGACGCTGGAAACGGAACAGGCCGCCGCTGAAATAGTGCCGGTAAAATGGATCACGCCGTCATCGGCCTGAGCCAGACCAACACTGCCAATGCCAACAGAAATAAGCGCCAACGCCAGTAAATTTTTTTTCAACATATATACGCCCTGTAGGTGAGGTTAAAAATAAAACTATTCCTTTAGAAATCAGGAAAACTTTGTTATGAAATCGCGATAGTAAAAAGGCTATTCTCTGGTTACGTTCCCTTTAGTTATTAAAATGTTATTAACATGCTGGTATAGCTTGCTCTGCGTTTTTAAGGTATTTCTGACAACATTCAGGTCAGTGAAGTGGTATTGTCCTTCAGGACGAAAAAAAAGCAAAAGGTTAATAAATGTAAATGCCGGGATAATTAATTGCTAAAACCTATCAAGTAACACTATCTTTCTTTTTTCCTAATAAAAAAACGATAAAGTTTGTGATTTATTTTCTTTATTTTTCCTTTCATCAAAGTTAATTATGATAAATAAAATAACAATAAAAACTCTCATCTATAAAAAATTAACATTTCAGGGGGAATTATTTATCATCGTTTAATCTCTATTAAGTTTTACGACGACTGCCCTTCTGTCCTGAAACAATAATTGTTTCCAAAAATATTGAGTCTGCTTTTTTAACGTCCGCAAAATGACCAAAAATCACTCGCTTTTTTTGTTACAACTTCAATAAATGTCACACTTTAACCGCCAGAGACGCATCTTAAAGGTCGTGATTTGCGACGTAATCTCTATCATGGAGCGCGATAATGAGAAGCGATGCGATTGTCCGGTAATGAAATTCAAAGATTTTGCAGAAGAAGAGAAACTGTTTGTACGCAGGGCACTGGTGGCTTTCGGGATAGTCGTGGCCGGTTTTGTCATCCTGGGCATCAATCTCTGGCATCTGCAGATCAAGCAAAACCAGTACTATCAGACGCGATCCAACGAGAATGATATCAAGATGATCCCTGTCGCACCGACGCGCGGGATCATTTTCGATCGCAACGGCACGCCGCTGGTGAAAAACGTTACCTGGTACGATATCGAGATCCTGCCTTATAAAATCAAAGACATGAAGGCGTTACTGGCGGAACTGGCGCCGCTGGTCGATCTGACGGCGGAGGATATCGAAACCTTTAACCACACGCTGCACAGTGCCAGCCGCTATAAGCCGGTGGTGCTGAAAACCGAGCTCACGGCAGAAGAGATCGCGCGTTTTTCCGTTAACCAGTTCAAATTTACCGGCGTCGAGATCAATAGCTATCAGGATCGGCAATACCCTTATGGCGCGGATCTGGCGCATGTGGTGGGCTACGTCTCCAAAATCAATGACAGCGACTATAAAAGGCTCGATAAAGCCGGTCTTGGCGAGAACTATGCTGCCGACCATAATATCGGCAAACAGGGTATTGAAGGCTATTACGAATCGGTGCTGCACGGCAAAACCGGCTATCAGGAAGTGGAAGTAGATAATCATGGTCGGGTGATCCGCGTGCTGAAAGAGGTGCCGCCCATTGCCGGAAAAAATATTTATCTGACGCTCGATCTGCCTCTGCAGCAGTATGTGGAGTCGCAGCTGGTCGGTCAGCGGGCGGCGGTGATCATTGAGAACCCAAAAAATGGCGAGGTGCTGGCGATGGTTTCCAGCCCCAGCTACGATCCCAACCCTTTCGTAAAAGGGATCGGCTACAAAGCTTATAAAGCGCTGCTGGCCGACAAAAATTTGCCGCTGATCAACCGCGTGACCCAGGGACTTTATCCGCCCGCCTCCACCGTGAAGCCTTATATGGCGATGTCGGCGCTGCTGACCCACGTAATTACGCCGCAGACAACCTTTTACGGCGCGCCGACCTGGACGCTGCCGGGAACCCAGCGCAAATATCGCGACTGGAAAAAATCGGGTCACGGTATGCTGGACGTCACCCGCGCCATCGAAGAGTCGGCGGATACGTTCTTCTATCAGGTCGCGTTTATGATGGGCATCGACCGCATCCATACCATGCTGAGCCAGTTCGGCTACGGCAAATCCACCGGCATCGACCTGAACGAGGAGTACAACGGCCTGTTGCCCAGCCGCGAATGGAAGCAAAAAGTGCACAAGAAAGGCTGGTATCAGGGCGATACGGTTTCCGTCGGCATCGGCCAGGGCTACTGGATTGCCACACCGATCCAGATGGTCAAGGCGATGGCGACGCTGATCAACAATGGCCACGTTATTCAGCCTCATTTGATGTATGAGGAGAAACAGGGCGCGAACGTGAAGCGCTGGCAGCCGACGCTGCCCGCACAGCAGGTCGGCGATGCCAGTTCGCCCTATTGGGGAATTGTTCGTCGCGCGATGTTTGGCATGGCGAACGCCCCTAACGGCACCGGCTACAAATATTTCCATACCGCGCCTTACGGCATCGCGGCAAAAAGCGGTACTTCGCAGGTGTTCGGCCTCAAGCAGAATCAGACCTATAACGCGAAAATGATCCCGATCCGCCTGCGCGATCATATCTTCTATACCGCTTTTGCGCCTTTCGATAAGCCCAAAGTGGCGATAGCGCTGATTCTGGAAAACGGCGGCATCAACGGCGTGACGGCGGCGCCGCTGGTAAGAAATATTCTCGACCATATTTTCCTGCCGCCGGACGTCGCGCCGATGGCGCCGACTGCCGATCCGCAAAGCAACCTGAACGCGCAGTAGTCCGATGATCCAGGAGCACGAGACTCGCGGCGGCGGCCGGCGCGAGCTTGACAGAAACAGCCGCACGCCAGAAGATGATCGCCCTTTTCTGTTGGAGTCTTGCGGTGAAAGCACCTGCCATTACTATCCACTACTGTTCCCAATGCAACTGGCTGCTGCGTGCAGGCTGGATGGCGCAGGAACTGCTGCACACCTTCGGTGCCGACCTGGCTTCCGTGACGCTGGTGCCGGGCACCGGCGGCATCTATCAGATTACCGTCGACGGCCATCTGCTGTGGGATCGCAAAGCGGACGGCGGCTTTCCCGAGGTAAAAGAGCTGAAACAGCGGGTGCGTAACTACTGTTTCCCCGAACGGGATTTGGGGCATCTCGATCGAACAACTCGCCCTGAGTAACCGGCGCGGCGGTCGCTTTGTCGTCGCGCCGCCGAGTCACTCTTGTTTCCGCTTCCCGCTACGCGCTACACTCTGCGCCTTCCGAAGGCGTGTCGCCGTTCGGCTATAACAATAATGCTTACCTGCCCTGCCATCGCGCTCCTGCTACGCCCTGCGTACAGGTTTTCCTGTCTGTTCACCATAAGATTTTTTATGACTACTCTAAGCCCTGATTCTCCCGCGGCCCCTGCCGTTGGCCCGCTGCTGTTTGCCCTGGCGCTGGGCGCCTTCGCCATCGGCCTGAGCGAATTCGTTATTATGGGCCTGCTGCCGCAGGTCAGCGACGCCATGCATGTCAGCCTGGCGGCAGGCAGCCGTTTTATCAGCTATTACGCGCTGGGCGTCGTGATCGGCGCGCCGCTCTTTTCGCTGAGCACTGCAAAGCTGAGCCGCAAGCATCAGCTGATGATTTTTATTACGCTGTTTTTATGCGGCAACGTCAGCAGTATGCTGGCGGGCAACGCGCACGCGCTGATGCTTTCCCGTTTCCTCAGCGGTCTGCCGCACGGCGCTTTCCTGGGCGTGGCGGCGCTGGCCGCCGCTTCGCTGGTGGAAGAGAGCCGTCGCGGCCAGGCGGTCGGCAAGGTGATGCTGGGACTGACGCTGGCCTCGCTACTGGGCAATCCGGCGGCGACGCTGCTCGGCGAGCATCTGGACTGGCGCTGGGCTTTCGCCTGCGTTTCGCTGCTGTCGCTGGCCGATGCGCTGCTGATTTATAAACTCTATCCGCAGCAGCGCGAAGAGACGCAAAGCTCGCCGCTAAAGGAGATCCGCGGCCTGGCCAATATCCGCATCTGGCTGACGCTCGGCATCGCGGCGATCGGTTTCGGCGGCATGTTCGCGGTCATCAGCTATATCACGCCGATCCTGACGCTGGCCGCTCACCTCTCCACGCTCTGGCTGCCGGCGGTACTGTTTATGTTCGGTCTGGGCATGGTGCTGGGCAACCTGGCGGGCGGCAGACTGGCCGACGGCAAAATCATGCTGTCGATTTTCTGCATTCTGATCTGGAGCGTGCTGGTACTGTCGCTGTTCCCGCTAATGGTCTCCTCTGCCAGCGGCCTGATGCTGGGCGCTTTCCTGATCGGCACCAATCTCGCGCTCTGCGCACCGCTGCAGGTTCGGCTGATGCAGGTGGCCGGAAAAGCGCAGACGCTGGCCGCCACGCTGAATCACTCCGCCTTTAATATTGCTAACGCGCTGGGCGCGTTTCTGGGCGCCTGGGTGGTGCAGCAAGGTTATCCGATGACGCAGACCGCCAGCTATGGCGCGATCCTGCCGCTGCTGGGCATGGCGATTTTTGCTCTCGCCCTGCTGAAAGAGGCGGCCGATCGTAAAAACGGCGCGTTGGGCTCTACCGATCTGATCTAAAGCACAGGACAACGCCTGTTGTGGACAAAACAGAGGCGTCGCTCCTGGACAGCGGAACCACGGGCCAGCTAATTCTTAAATTTTCAGCGGCAGATGTCGGCGAACGTAGGATTGGCGTAGTATTAACCGCTGATAAAATACGCAAGGATGCGAAACGATGTCGACATTACAGTTGCCCTGCACGCTTTTCCGCAGTCAGAACCGCATGGATGATTATGGCGCCAGCGATATGCGCTGCGGCGATCTCACCGAACCCCAACTGAAAACGCAGTTTCATCTGGTGGATGTCTCCGCCAGAGCCAATCCCTGGACGCTGGCGAAAGTTACCGCCTTTAACCAGCCGCAGTCGATGTTTTATGGCTCACGCGGTGAAGGCGAAAAAATTCCCCGTGAGCGCTGCGCCGCTATTTTATTTGATGAACTTCGTCATTTATCACGAGGCTTCGCCTGGTACGGTCCTTACCGCCCTCTGATTAGCGAGATGATTACCCATTTCCAGTATGGCGACGGCCAGCCGTTTTACCATCCGTTGCTGAATAGCGCGCTGAAGAGACAGATAGTGGAGGATAAAACAGATGACAGTAGTCTGTTAGCAATAAAAGACACATTGACGGAAAATATGCTGTGGGAAAAATCGAGCTATCCAGCACAGAATAAAATGGACATAACCAAGGCTATCCTTGATGGCAGAGTGCCTAAATTTTGTCGACTTCAGGATAATGTTAACGGAATGGGCATTACCGTTCACGATATTTGGGCAACGCAAATTACTCTAAAATCCCTGCATATCGAACACGACTGCTATCGTGCACTGATACATTATAAATGTCAGGACCATTTTGGCCTGGATGAGGCAGACATATTAAAAACGAAGTTCAATTTATTTCGCTTTTTCCGTATCTGGTTTGTTCTGCAAAGATATAACAAGTTCGGCTTCAGGCCGTTTCTGACCAATATGGAAGCCACCATAGAGATTAGCGGAAACAAGAATGGCGGTAAAAAATAAAACATTTATTCAGGCACTTACGCTAGTTGCAGCCGTTGCTCTGGGCTATCTGCTCTGGCTTTCATGGCGTCCCGTTGAGATTGTCGCCGTGCATCAAAGAGACCACTTCAGCGATGTACTGGTAAAAAGCTTTCCCGTTACCGATCGTGGAAAAATAACGTGGTGGCTAGAAAACAAAGAGAGACTGAAAGCCAGCTATCATATTCCAAAACCGGCATCTTATGGAGGCTATACCATCACTTTTTGGCTATTCGGTGAAGGCTATAAAGAGCGGGGAAAGTATGACAGGCTCTGTTTTGATGATATGCAGAGGGAGAAAAACTGTATTGAAAAAGAGGCTGTTTTCGCTGTTCGTCATTACAACAGTAAAAAAACCTATTTTATTGTTTTTGATGGCAGATATTTATTAAAAGATAACGGCGAAATAGTTGAAGTCCCGCGTGATTAAAAAGCCGGGCATTGCGCCCGGCTCCTTGTCTATATGCGGTCGGTCGCAGGCGTTTTTACCCGCAGCGCCAGCATAATCGTCAGCGTCGCCAGCAGCAGCGCCATCGCGCTGCCCATAAATACGCCTTTCGCGCCGGTGACGTTAAAGATCATGCCGCCAGCCGCCGCACCTATGGTGATCGCCAGCTGGATCGCCGCCACCAGCAGGCCGCCGCCGCTTTCCGCCTCTTCCGGCATGGTGCGGGTGATCCAGGTTGACCAGGCGACAGGCACGGCGCCGAACGCCATTCCCCACAGCGCCACCAGCAGCGCATCCAGCATCGGCGCGGAACCTGAGGCAACCAGCGCCACGCCCATCAGTCCCATCGCCAGCGGCATCCCGATCAGCGTCAGGTGCAAATTACGCTCCAGCAGCAGGCCAGCCAGCAGCGTGCCGGCAAAGTTCGCCACGCCAAAGCCCAGCAGGATCGCGGAGAGGCCGTTGACGTCCACGCCGGTGACGCTCTCCAGGAAAGGCCGCAGGTAGGTAAAGAAGGCGAAGTGGCCGGAGAAGACCAGAATTATCGCCAGCAGCGCGGTCTGCATACCCGGACGCTTAATCAATGTCAGGATCGAGCTATTTTTACTGAGCGGATTCGGTGGCATTTTCGGCAAGGCTGCCAGCTGCCAGCTCAGCGCCAGCACGCCGATCGCCGCGGCGGCGACAAAGACGTTGCGCCAGCCGATCAGATGGCCGAAATAGCTGCCCATCGGCGCGGCGACGATAGTGGCGACCGAAACGCCGCTGAAGACGATGGAGAGCGCGCGCGGCACCATCGCTTCCGGCACCAGCCGCATCGCGGTGGCCGCCGCCAGCGTCCAGAAGCCGCCGATGGCGATGCCCAGGATCACGCGTCCCGCCAGGATAAAGGTCAGGTTCGGCGCAAAAGCCGCCAGCAGATTAGAGACGATCAGCATCACGGAAAAAATCAGCATCACGCCGCGGCGATCCAGTTTGCTGGTCAGAGAAGCGCTAAAAAAGCTGGTTAACAGCGCGAATATCGCCGTGATGGTGACGGCCTGGCCGGTCATGCCTTCCGTGACGTTTAAGCTCGCCGCCATCGGCGTCAGCAGGCTGGCGGGCAGAAACTCTGCGGTCACCAGGCCGAAAACGCCCAGCGCCATAGAGAAAACCGCGCCCCACTGCGGCTTGATGGATGTTGTCATAAATGAGTCTCTTTAAAAGTTCGATACGATAAGGTTAAAAGGCTGGTGCCGGATAATCTATGATGTAAAATCCGTGATTATTGATTATTCGTCCGGAGAGCAGCGCAATGTCTTCAGAAGGTCACGATCTCACCAGCGAGCTACTGTACGGTATGCGCCTGCTGGGGCTGCAGTATCGGCGTATTGAACTGGCCGCGCCGTTCGGCGTAGGCTTTGTCAAAGCGGCAGGACGCGCGCAGTTTCACTTTGTCAGCCGCGGGCCGGTGCTGCTGCGAACGCAAAATGGCCAGCTGCGCACGCTCAACACGGGCGATGCGCTGCTGTTGCCGCACGGCAGCGATCATGTGCTGCTCTCTTCGCCGGATGTCGCCTGCAAGGATATCCGCGCTTTTAACACCACGCCGGTCTGCGGCAATGTCTGCTGTATTAAAGATTGCGAACAGGTGCCAGCGGCAGAAACCGCGCTGATTTTCAGCGGCTGCATGGAGTTCGATCTCGGCGGCATGCAGATGCTCATCGGCTCCATGCCGGAAGTGCTGCTGGCGGATACGCTGATCCACAAATATCCCGAAGTACAGCCGATGCTGGAGGCGATGGAGCGGGAATCGTTGGGGAAAAGAGCGGGCTACGCGGGCATTCTGGCACGGCTGGCGGACGTGGTGGCGGCCTTGATCGTGCGCGGCTGGGTAGAGTCGGGCTGCGGCGCGGCGGGCGGCTGGCTGGAGGCGCTGCGCGATCCTAAATTAGGCAAGGCGCTGGTAGCGCTACATCGCGACCCCGGTAAAAACTGGACGGTGGCGCAGCTGGCGGCGGAGATGGGCAGCTCGCGCTCGGTGTTCGCCGAACGCTTTCTGGCAGTGACCGGCATGACGCCGGTGCGCTATCTGACCAGCCTGCGTATGCAGCTGGCCGCGCAGTGGATCGGTCGCGATGGCGAAAGCATCGAAAGCGTCGCCTGGCGACTCGGCTATGGCTCGCTGGCCGCCTTTAGTCGCGCTTTTAAACGTACTACCGGCACCACGCCAGGCGCGTTACGATCGGAAGAGAGTCGCCGCGCCGCGATTCAGGCCTGATCCTTCGTCCGCGCCCGTACGGCCAACCACAGCGGCAGAGGCAGCGTGGCGGCCAGCAGCGCCCACAGCAGCGTGTAAACGGACTCGACGCCATCGTTTTGCAGGTTGATAAAGAGTTTGACCGGAATGCCCTGCGGAAAGTAGCTGAACACCAGCACGATGCCGAATTCGCCGACTATCCTGACCCAGGCGAGCGCGAGCGCCGCCGCCAGCCCGCGGGAAGCCTGCGGCAGCGTCAGCCGCCAGAAAACCTGCCAGGCGGACGCGCCCAGCGTTTCTCCGACCTCTTCGATGTCGCGCGGTACCGCTTCAAAAGCGGAGCGCGCCGTCAGCACAAACCAGGGTAATCCCGCGTAGATCTGCGCCAGCACAAAAGCCCCGGAATTGTTGTTCAGCGCCAGCCCCACTTTCGCCAGCGCCTCGCCGATTGAGCCGTATGGCCCGTAAGCGGAGATAAGCAAAATCCCCAACGCCAGCGGCGGCGTCAGCAGCGGAACAAGCACGGCGATCTCCACCGGTCTACGCCAGCGCGAGCGGCTGCGCGCCAGCCAGAATGCCAGCGGTATACCGGCCAGCACGATCAAAGGCAGCGCGACGGCGCTCATCAGCAGCGAAACGCCGATCGCCTGACCGTCGCCGTAAGCCAGATGAAAGTCGCCCCAGGGCGTAATCAGCGCCAGCGTAACAAAGGGGATTATCAGCAGCGCGACTGCGGGTATCCCGAGCCAGAACGAGCGCAAATTAAATCGCGCCGCCTTTCGGCTGGCCGTAACCGTTCTGCTTAAAGAGCTGCTGTCCCTGTTCGCTCTGCATAAACTGCACAAACTTTTGCGCCAGTTCAGGATGCGGCGCGTTTTTCAGTACGGCGGCATAAAACACCAGCGGCTGCGGGTGCAGCGTTTTTTGCTGGCCTTTGGCGTCGACAATGGTGAAGCTGACCTTGCTATACCATGAGTCGTTCAGAGTGGGATTGCTCAGGTTGATTTCGTCAGGCAGCGTGATAAAAGGCAAACCGGCGGAACGGGTCGCGCTCTCATAGCCGGAAGCCGCATCCACCTGGCCCGCTTCTAGTCGGGAGAGCAGCCCGCCTTCGGCAAACACCTGCTGTGGATTCTGCGTTTCGCCCAGCACGTTTTTACTCAGCGTCGGCTGCTGGTAGTAGCGTCCGGCGAGCATCATAGTAAAGATAATGTTTTGTCCCTGCGGATCGGTAACGGGATCGGTGCGGCCAAAACGCAGCGACGGCGTCTGCAGCACTTTCCACCACGGCTGCGCGTCCGCTTTACCTTCCCGAATAGCGTCAAAGACCTGAGCGTACTTCCCTTTTGGGTTGTAAGCGATCACCATGCTGGTGCTGGCGACCGGCAGTGCTTTGTCCACCAGCCCGGCTTTTTGCAGCACCTCGATTGGGCCTGGCGTAATGGAGACAAAAACGTCCGCCACCACTTTTTTGGACGCCAGCAGATTCGCCATGCCATAAGCGCCCTGGCCCTGTCCCTGATAGTTAACCTGCTGCGCTTTGGCGAAGGCCGGGCCAAGCGCTTTGTCCATCACTACGCCCATCGATCCGGCATAGGTGACACGAAAATCATCGGCCGCGTGGGCGACGGCGGCGTGCCCGGCCAGCAGCAGTAAAGCGCCCGCCAGGCGAGCAGAAAAGAAACGGTTAACAACAGGCATCTTAAGCAGTATCCGTTATATAAATAGTCATATTACGATAGGCTTTTTTGGCAAGCAGTCAATCAACATAGCCTAAACATCAGCATAACAATGTCCGACGCGCAACGCATGTGCGAAAAATAAGCTTTCCTGTTTTATGGCAGCGCCACGGCCTGTTGTCCGTTCACTAAGGGAAAATATGAAATAAATTTAAAAAAAATAAAATTGATCTATTCATATCCATTCAAAAGCCACCAATTAAATTAATATACTTTCTTCTTTATAAAATTATAATTCTCCTGCCACGTTTTGTTAAAGCGACTTTATTAGCGAAAGAAACAGGATCAACCTGTCCTCGTGGCGCAATGCATACTATAAAATGGAGAAAGGTTATGCGTATTTTATCATCTTTTGAATGCTTTTCCATTGGCGGAGCCGGAACAGAAAAGCTGAACCTTGATACGATCAAAGCGATGTTGGCGGACAACTACTCTTTGGGCACGATCGCGATGATTGGCCTGAGAACCGCAACGGAAGAGGTGAAACCGAGCTGGGGCAATAATGTCGCAGGCGATGCCGGTTATTTTAACACCTCGGAAGGAAAAGTAACTCGCTGGTTCTTTGACGGCAGCGGTTATCATATCGAGGGTTAACGGCCCACACCAGGGTAAAGCATCCAGGGCGATGTTATCACCGCCCTGATTTATTATCGTTCGTTTTAATAAAATAACGACAAAGCAAGCGCGAAAAAAGACAGGCTAATAATGATCAACCTAAGATAACTATTTAACACGGAGACTGACCATGCATAGCAATAAGCTCTCTTATTCAGTGACCGGCGCAGGTTTTCCTGTTCTGCTTGGACACAGCTACTTTTTCGATCGCACGATGTGGGCGCCGCAGGTGGCCGCGCTTTCCGCGCATTTTACCGTTGTCGCACCCGATCTGTGGGGACACGGCGCGTCGCCTGCGCTGCCTGTCGGTTCGATGACGCTGGCCGATCTGGCGCACGATCATCTGCAGTTGATGAACGAGCTGGGCTATCAAGAGTTTGCGCTGGTCGGGCTTTCCGTCGGTGGGATGTGGGGCGCGGAGCTGGCGAGCCAGGCGCCCGACCGGGTGAAAGCGCTGGTCTTGATGGACACGTTTACCGGCGCAGAGCCGGAGGCGCAAAAGCAGCAGTACTTTTCCATGCTGGATAGCGCGGCGCAGCTCGGCGCAATCCCGGCACCGGTTATCGACTATGCTGCGGCCCAGTTCTATTCCGACGAGGTGGACGCGGCGCGGCTCGAAGAGCTGAAAACGCAGATGCGCGCGCTGACGGCGGAGCGGCTGCGCGAAAGTATCGTGCCGTTGGGTAAAATGATCTTCGGCCGCAGCGACAGGCTCGCGGTGTTAAAAGATATCCGCTGTCCCGCGCTGGTGATAACCGGCGAAAATGACAAGCCGCGTCCGGTCAGCGAAGGGAAACTAATGGCGGATTTGCTGCAGTGTCGTCATCTTACCGTGCCCGGCGCCGGCCATATCAGCACGCTGGAAAATCCGGACTTCGTCAACCGCGAGCTGCTGGCCTTCTTGCGCGGCGTGCTTTAACCGCAGGGGGCGCCGCTGTCGGCGGCCTGCTTCCCTTACCGCCGCAAAAGCGGACACATCATCTTACCTCGCCAGCGATTGCTTACATTTTTACCCTGCTTCGCCGTGCGCCCGCGCGCGCCAACCGCATTTTTCAGCGGATCCGGCATCGCCGTTTAGGGTATCATTTATTTAACAATGAACCTGCTGATTCATAACAATGCCGATGACTGCTCCCCTTCAACCCGTTTTTGACGGCCATAACGATCTTTTACTGCGCCTGTGGATGCAGGAAAAAGGCGATCCTGTCGTTGAGTTCCTGCACGGCGAAATGAGCGGTCATCTGGATATGGCGCGCATTCGTCAGGGCGGCTTCGCGGGCGGACTGTTTGCCGTATTCGTGCCGCCTGCGCAGCATATGAAGCAGAGTAAAGCGACATACCGGGAAGAAGATCACGATCCGCTGGCGATTACCGAAGCGCAGATCGCTCTGCTGCAGCAGATTGCCGATCGCTCCAATGGCCTGGCGCAGATCTGCCGTACCGCAGGCGAGATCGAGCACTGCATCGATCGGGGCGTGCTGGCGATGGTGCTGCATATCGAGGGCGCGGAAGCGCTGGACGAGGAGTGTAGCCAGCTTGACGGCTGGATCGCAGCCGGGTTGCGCAGCATCGGGCCGCTGTGGAATCTACAGAACCGCTTCGGCGTCGGCGTCACCGGCGGCTTTCCCGGCTCGCCGGACAGTGGCGAAGGCCTGACGTCGGTCGGCATTAATCTGCTGCGCCTGTGCAACCGGAAAAAACTGCTGATCGACCTGTCGCATATGAATGAGAAATCATTCTGGCAGGTAGCGGAAACCAGCGACGCGCCGCTGGTCGCCACCCATTCCAATGTCCACGCGATTTGCCCGCAGCCGCGCAACCTCACCGCTGACCAGCTGGAAGCGATCGCGCAGAGCGACGGTTTTGTCGGCGTAAACTTCGGCAACGCCTTTCTGCGCGCCGACGGCAAGCGGGATAGCGATACGCCGCTGACGCAGATGGTGCGTCATCTGGACGCGCTGCTGGAAAAGCTTGGCGAAGATCGCGTTGGCCTGGGTTCCGACTTTGACGGCATCAGCGTGCCCGACGAACTGGGCGATGTCGCTGGCCTGCCAAAACTCACGGCGGCAATGGCTCAGGCGGGCTATTCGTCTGAGCTGATCGATAAGATTTGCCGACGCAACTGGCTGCGGGTGCTGAAGAAAACCTGGGGAGCGTAAAGGCGCGCTTTCGTTTTGCTGCTAATCCCTGCGGCTTACAGGGTTGATATCGCTTTGACAGAGGTGCAACATTTGCGCCGCCAAAAAGTCGAGATTTGACAATAAGCCGATTACCTGCCGAACTTAACGGGCAGATTTTTCTAACACCATAAGGAGCTCCGCTATGTGGACTAAACCAACATTTGTTGATTTACGCTTAGGCCTGGAAGTGACGCTGTACATCTCCAACCGCTAAGCCCCTATGCCCACGTCACGTGGGCATTTCCTCTTTTTTTCTGGTCTACACATGCAAATTAACGTTCTTGGCTCTGCGGCCGGCGGCGGTTTTCCCCAGTGGAACTGCAACTGCCGAAACTGTCAGGGCGTGCGCGACGGCACGGTAAAAACCTCGCCGCGCACCCAATCTTCCATCGCCCTTAGCGACGACGGTATCGACTTTGTGCTGTGCAACGCCTCGCCGGATATCGCGCAGCAGATCGCCGCCACGCCCGCGCTGCATAAAAAAGACGTGCTGCGCGGTACCGCTATCGGCTCGATTATTCTGACCGACAGCCAGATTGACCATACCACCGGTTTGCTGAGCCTGCGCGAAGGCTGCCCGCATCAGGTCTGGTGCACGCCGGAAGTGCACGACGACCTGACCACCGGCTTTCCGCTCTTTACCATGCTGTCACACTGGAACGGCGGCCTGCAGCACCACGCCATTCAGCCCGGCGAACCTTTCTCTGTGGCGGTCTGCCCGGCGCTGAGATTCACCGCTATTCCGCTGCTCAGCAACGCACCGCCCTACTCGCAGTATCGCGGCAGACCGCTGCCCGGCCACAATGTCGCGCTGTTTATCGAAGATACCCGCAGCGGTAAAACGCTGATGTATGCGCCCGGCCTGGGCGAACCGGACAGCGAGCTATTGGGCTGGTTGCGGAAAGCGGACTGTCTGCTGATTGACGGCACGCTATGGCAGGATAATGAGCTGGCCAATACCGGCGTAGGCCGCAACACCGGCAAGGATATGGGCCATCTGGCGCTGGCCGAGGAGCAGGGGCTGATCGCGCTGCTGGCTTCGCTGCCCGCCGAGCGCAAAATCCTTATTCATATCAATAATACCAATCCCATTCTGGACGAAGAGTCGCCCGAACGTCAGGCGCTGGCGCAGCACGGCATTGAAGTCAGCTGGGACGGTATGCGGATCGATTTGTGAGAACATCATGAAAGAAACTCCCATGACGCGCGAAGCGTTCGAGCAGGCGCTGCGCGCCAAAGGCGCTTATTACCATATTCACCATCCTTACCATATCGCCATGCATCAGGGCCGGGCGACGCGCGAGCAGATCCAGGGCTGGGTGGCGAACCGCTTTTATTATCAAACCAGCATTCCGCTGAAAGACGCCGCGATTATGGCGAACTGCCCTGATCCGCAGACGCGGCGCAAGTGGGTGCAGCGTATTCTCGACCATGACGGCCATGAAGGCAGCGAAGGCGGCATTGAAGCCTGGCTGCGTCTCGGCGAAGCGGTCGGCCTGACGCGCGACACGCTGCTTTCCGAAAAATTAGTGCTGCCGGGCGTGCGCTTCGCCGTGGATGCCTATGTTAATTTCGCTCGCCGTGCGGTCTGGCAGGAAGCGGCGTGCAGCTCGCTGACCGAGCTGTTCGCACCGGAAATTCACCAGTCACGCCTGGACAGCTGGCCGCAGCACTATCAGTGGATCGAGGCCGAAGGCTATGACTATTTCCGTGGTCGCCTGGGCCAGGCCAGACGCGATGTCGAGCACGGGCTGGCGCTGGCGCTTGACTACTTCACCACCGCAGAGCAGCAGCAGCGTATGCTGTCGATCCTGCAGTTCAAGCTGGATATCCTCTGGAGTATGCTCGACGCCATGAGCATGGCCTATGAGCTACATCGTCCGCCTTACCATACCGTCACCGACCAGATCGCCTGGCATCACGAGAGGCTGCTGTAATGAATATCAACGACCAGCAGGTGCCGCTGTTTCGCCGCGGCTACCGCCTGCAGTGGGAGCCGACCCAGGACTGCCACGTGATCCTTTATCCGGAAGGCATGGCGAAGCTGAACGAGAGCGCCACCGCCATTCTGCAGCTGGTGGACGGCAAACGCCCGCTGGCGGCGCTGATCGCCGAGCTGAACGCTCGTTTTCCCGACGCGGGCGGCGTGGACGAGGATGTGAAAACGTTCTTTATTCAGGCTGTCGAACAGAAGTGGATTATTTTTCGTGAACTCGCTTAAGCCTAATCCGCCGCTGTGGCTGCTGGCGGAGCTGACCTATCGCTGTCCGCTGCAGTGTCCTTACTGCTCCAACCCGCTCGATTTCGCTAAGCAGGAGCAGGAGCTGACCACAGCGCAGTGGATAGAAGTCTTTAAACAGGCGCGCGAGATGGGCGCCGTACAGCTGGGCTTCTCCGGCGGCGAGCCGCTGGTGCGCAAAGATCTGCCGGAGCTGATCCGGGCGGCGCGCGATCTCGGCTTTTACACCAATTTGATCACTTCCGGTATCGGCCTGACCGAGAAGAAGATCGACGCCTTCGCCGAAGCGGGTCTGGATCATATTCAGATCAGCTTCCAGGCCAGTGACGAAACGCTGAACGCCGCGCTGGCGGGATCGCAAAAAGCCTTTCAGCAGAAGCTGGCGATGGCGAAAGCGGTCAAGGCGCACGGCTATCCGATGGTGCTCAACTTTGTGCTGCATCGCCACAATATCGACCAGATCGATCGCATTATCGAGCTGGCGATCGAGCTGGAAGCGGATGACGTGGAGCTGGCGACCTGTCAGTTTTACGGCTGGGCGCAGCTGAACCGCGAAGGCCTGTTGCCGACCCGCGAGCAGATCGCCAGCGCCGAAGCCGTGGTGCAGCGCTACCGCGAAAAGATGAAGGACAACAGCAACTTCGCCAATCTGCTGTTCGTGACGCCCGACTATTACGAAGAGCGTCCGAAAGGCTGTATGGGCGGCTGGGGCGCGATTTTCCTGAGCGTGACGCCGGAAGGCATGGCGCTGCCGTGCCACAGCGCGCGTCAGCTGCCGATTGAGTTTCCTTCGGTGCTGGAAAACACGCTACAGGAGATCTGGTACGACTCGTTCGGCTTCAATAAGTACCGCGGCTTTGACTGGATGCCGGAACCCTGCCGCTCCTGCGACGAAAAAGAGAAGGATTTCGGCGGCTGCCGCTGTCAGGCCTTTATGTTGACCGGCAACGCGGACAACGCCGATCCCGTCTGCGCCAAATCGCCGCATCACGGCCAGATCCTGGCGGCGCGCGAGCAGGCCAACTGCAGCAACATCCAAATCAGCCAGCTCCAGTTCCGCAACCGCACTAACTCGCAGCTGATCTTTAAAACCTCGCCGTGAACGATCCCGCCTCTTTCTGCGTGGTCAATGGCCTGCGGATCACGCTGATCCACGAGCCGGAAGCCGAGCGGGCAGCGGCGCTGTTCCGGCTGTCGGCGGGCAGCTTCGACGAGCCGCCCGCCTGGCCAGGCCTGGCGCATCTGCTGGAACACGTGCTCTTTGCGGGCAGCGAGGGTTTTCAGCAGCAGCAGCGGCTGATGGCCTGGGCGCCCGTCAACGGCGCACGTCTGAACGCCACCACGCTGGCGCACCATACCGCCTGGTTTGTGGAGATAGCGCCCGAGCGGCTTTCTGCGGCTCTGGAGAGGCTGACGGATATGCTGGCGCGACCGCTGCTGACGACGGAAGCGATTACGGCGGAGTCGGCGGCGATTGAAGCCGAATATCAGATGCTGCAAAGCCACGGCCCGACGCTGGGCGAAGCGGCGCTGAGCCGGGCGTTCGCCGCGCCGCATCCGCTGCACGATTTTCATGTCGGCAGCCTTCATCATTTTGGCGATGACGCGGTTGCGTTACGGCAAGCGCTACAGGCTTATCACCAGCGCTTTTTCCATACTGGCAATCTTGAGCTCTGGCTGAGCGGGCCGCAGCCGCTGACGACGCTGAAGGCGCTGGCGGAGAAAGCGGCGTCGGCTTTTCCCTGCGCCGCCGCGACGCCTGCTGATGTGCCGCTTTTACAGTTCGCCTCGCAGCGCGCCTTCGTGCTGCAAAGCGCCGCCGACCAGCAACTCCAGCTAAGCTTTCTGCTGGACGCAGGCGATCCCGCCAGCCTGACGCTGCTGCGCGAACTCTTGCTTGATAAGGCGCAGGACAGCCTGCTGGCGACGCTGCGCGAGCGCCAACTGTGCGACGATATTTCACTGCTGGTGCCTTATCGCGGGCCGCGGCAATCGGTGCTGAGCGTGATGTTTCAGAGTCCGCGTCTGGCACAGTGCGCCGTTATCGAAGCGCTGTTCCGCCGCTGGCTGGCGCGGCTGCCCGAGCTGACGCTGGCGCAGCTGAGCCATTACGCCACTCTGACGCAGCGCCGCTTTAGTCAGCTCTCCGCGCTGGATCGTCTGCGCGAGCTGGCGCTGGGCTTTGCGCCGGCAAAAGCGACCACGGCGCTGCCTCTCCCGCAAGGGCTGAGTCGGCTATGGGTATCGCCTGCGGCCAGCGCGCCCGTAACTCAGGCACAGGGTTTCCCGCTGCGGCTAACCGCCATCGACTGGCCGCAGCCGCCCGCGCAGCCGCTGCCCGCCATGCGTTTTTACTCGCCCTCTTCCGCGCCTGCCGCGCCGCCAGCGCCGATTGCGCCGCCCTGTCCGCTACAGCGTTTTAAGGCTGCGGGCGAACCCGCGTTACTGCTCAGCGTGCAGCCCGGCCAGACACTTTGCCGCCGTACGGCGGCAACCTTCGAAGCCGCGCTGCAGCCCGCGATGGGCGCAGCGCTTCACGGCGGTGGCGAGCTGGTTTTTTCACGACAGGATGGCCAGTGGCTGCTGCGGCTTAGCGGCAATGGCGCCCTGATAGCCTCCACGCTGGATCGCGCGCTGGCGGCGCTGGTTGCGCCCTCAGCTTCTTCACTGGCCTACGGCGAACGCCTTTTCGACAGGGCGCGGCAAGCTGACGATATCGCCATTCGCTGCCTGCTGGCGCATCTGCCCGATCTGCTGGTTGACGCCTCTTCGTCGACACCATGCTGGCAGGCGACGTTTTACGGCGGTACGGATAAAGAGGCGGCAACGCTGGCGCGATCGCTGAGCAGGCTGCCTGGCGTTATCGAACCGCCAAAACCGCTGCCGACCATCTCGCCTGCGCAATCGCATTTTGTCTACGCAACGACAAGCCAGGACGGCGCGGCGCTGGTTTTCTGCCCGCTAACGGAGGCCAGCAGCGCCTGCTTCACCCACTGGCAGCTGCTGGCAATGCTGTTTGAACCGCATTTTTTTCAGCAGCTGCGGATTGAGGCCAATATTGGCTATGTGGTGAGCTGCCGTTTTCATCAGACCGCCGGACAGGCGGGCCTACTGTTCGCGCTGCAGTCACCTTCTTTGCGCGCCGCTGAGCTGTTTCGCCACATTGAGCGCTTTATCGCCGGGATGGCGGAAACGGTAGCGGGCTTCTCCGCTGCAGCCTTAGAAAAGAGCCTGCTTGCCCTGCAGCATAATGCGCCGCCGGCCGTGCCGAAAACCCCACAGCAGATTACCGCTCACTGGCGCTATCAGCAGCTGCGGCTTGCCGCCAGCGCCGTTGAGCCTTCATCTGAAGGGCTGCAACTGGCTTATCGACAGCTGACAGGCGATCGCTCTTGCTGGTGGTTTTTGAGCAACGACACTTAAACGCTGCAAAGAAACCGCCAGCAGAAAGCCATGCTGCGCCGGGAAGAAAGCGGTTGGCCAGCGCTTCAGACCTGTCCGGGGTATTTACCCGGCCTGGTCAGATGCTGATAGCGCGTCGGCCAGATTTTTTCGGGTTTTTCGCCCAGCGCATCGGCGATCAGCTTTTCGCCTTTCGGCCAGGGACGTCGCAGCGCGTTCGCCAGCGTTGAAGACGCCAGTCCCGCTTCCCGGGAAAGCGCGGACAGATTTGTGCCTCGTTTTTTTAATGCAGCGATAATGTCTGCGGTATGCCAGTCCTTCTGCTCCATCATTCATCCTTTTATAGAGTAAAACCGGAAAAATTCACCTGCGGCCGCCTGGGTTATCACGTCATCTATCAAATGCGCGCGTCAAATAATAGTGCTCTGCGCCCGCTAACGCGAGGGAAAATTTTCGCTTTGACGCCAGGTGGCGACGTCAGGTCAGCGGCAAGGTAAATAGATAATCGCTCCCGATAATATACTCTTTACGATAACAAAATCGTCCTGTTTTTATCGGCAACTTTTCGCTTGATGATTTGCTTAACATGGTTCAGTAAGTCAGGCCATTTAGTCATAACAGGTCGCCTGCGCGCCAAAAAAGGCAACACGAATAATTATCAAAACCATTACAACGATAAAAAAGTGATAATAATTATCACTCGTCTTTTTTTAAGCGGGAAATATAAAAACAGGCTTATATTCTGTTTTTATTCCGCCGCTTACCGTGCATAATGCAGCCAATATATTATTCCGCCTGTAAATATCTGGAGCCGCTATGCTGACTGCCGAAATGACCGCTCGCCTGAACGATCAGTTAAACCTGGAGTTCTTTTCCGCCAACCTCTATTTACAGATGAGCGCCTGGTGCGCCGATAAGGGCTTTGAGGGCGCCGCCGCTTTTCTGCGCGAACATTCGCGGGAAGAGATGGAGCATATGCAGCGCCTGTTTAACTACCTGAGCGATACCGGCGCGATGCCGGTGCTGGGCAGCATTGCGGCGCCGCCGGTGACCTTTGAGTCGCTGAACAAAGTGCTGGAGCAGGCCTACGAGCATGAGCAGCTTATCACCGCCAAAATCAACGAGCTGGCGCACGCGGCGATGACCTCACAGGATTACTCCACCTTTAATTTCCTGCAGTGGTACGTTGCCGAACAGCATGAGGAAGAGAAGCTGTTTAAATCGGTGCTGGACAAGCTGGCGCTGGTGGGCGACAGCGGCAAAGGGCTGTTCTTTGTAGATAAAGATTTAATGCAGATGAGCGTCTCAGGCGAAAATGCCTGAAGATGGGGGGCGAAGCCGTTCGCCCCTTTTTAGCTATAGCGCCAGATGATAGAACTTCGTATCTACCTTCATCACCGGAAAAGCCGCCGGTAGCGCCGCTTCCGCCACGTTAACGAAACCGTTCTTCTCGTAAAAGCGGTGTGCCGCCAGAAATTTTGCGGTGGTGCCCAGCCAGATATCGCTAAGCTGCCGCTCGCGAGCGTGTGCGATTAGCGTCTGTAACAGACGACCGGCCACGCCGTTTTCCCGGCCTCGCCACGCTTCCGCCACAAACATTTTACGCAGCGCCGCCTGACCGTCACCAATATCCTTCAGGCCGATACAGCCCACCACGCGATCGTCCGCCAGCGCCAGCCAGAAGTCGCCGGAACCCTGCTGGTAAAAATTTTCGATATCGCTGAGATCCGGCTGCTGCTCTGCCGTAATCACGATACCGAACTCCTGATTCTGGATCGGCAGGATCAGATCCTTCACGCCAGTTTGATAGCAAGGCTGATAGCGCTGCACGGTCAACTGCGTCGTCATGGCGAAGCTCCCTGTTCAGCCCAGCCGTTGCGCGATATTTTGCAGACAGGTGGCGAAGACGCCTTCGCTGACGTTTTGCGCCACTTCCTTCTCGTCATGGCCGGCGGCGACTTTAAAATCCGCCCACCATTCCGCCAGCGTGGTGCCGTCCGTTTTCGGCGAAAGTTTGACTACCGCGACATAATCCGTCACCGGCATGATGCCGTCCAGAATAGCGTAGTGCAGCTCCCAGCTGGCTTTATCCAGCTTTACCAGGCGCTCGCGTACCGTACCGTCGGGCAGCGTCAGCTTTCTTACTACGCCAACCTTGCTTTCGCTGGCACCCTCTTCCAGCTCGCTGGCGGTGATTGCCGGATGGATCTTCGGCAGACCGTTGAAATCGGCGACCAGCGGCCAGATTTGTTCTGGCGTGGCGGTAATGATACGGCTGGCATAGGCAGTGTGTGACATAACAATCCCCTGAACATTATGGAAATTTAACTTTAGCATGGAATACGGAGCGCTTTTATCCGTTGCTGCGGCCGACGCAAAAAAAGCGGGTCATGTTGACCCGCTTGCGTTCAGCGCCTTAACGCCGTTCAGCTCAAGGGTCAACCAGCCCTGTAATTCCGCATCGCCGGTATTGAACGATCCCGGTCAGACACTTTTTCGGTCGGCTGGCACAGAATACGGCGTCTGCCAGAATTCGCTGTTTTCAGGCAGGAAGATGTCGACGTTGCCTGGTTTGTTAAAACGACAATGCAGCCGCAGCGTCCGAAGGCCTGAACAAACGTTTTTTTCTCAGTGCGCGGCAGCGGAAAAGTTTGTTGAATTACCATTTTTTCAGAAAACATAGTTGGCCCCGATAAAATAATATCGTGCTCCAGTCTAAAAAGCGCAGCTGGCTGGAGCCGCCACTATGTGGAAAACGGAGGAAAAAATTTAAGGATAAAGACTAAATCTTTACAGGCAGTTAATTAACCGCCTGCGGTGAGTGATTAACTTTAGCCATGCAGGGATAATTTATTCAAACTATGACAGGAAAGGCTCGCCTGCAGCCCGTACGGCTTACCCATATTAATAACCAAAGCCTGTATGCCGTTGCGTTAATATTTATTGGCTGGACAATATTTTATTCCGTCTGGCTATGCTGTCGAAAGAGTCTGGCGAGCTGCGCGCCCATCGGCGTCAGCGCAGTATCTTTACGACGGATCAGGCAGAAAGTCGCCTTAGGCATTTTTTCCTTCAGCTTTAACGCCACCAGCCGATCCCCCACCAGCGCGTCGCTAAAAAAGTCCTGCGAGAGGATGCTGACGAAATCGCTCTGCGCCAGCAGGCTGGCGCAGGCCATAAAGGTTTCGCAGGTAATCGTAATGGCGGGCGGCGGCCCGCTTTCGGCAAAAAGATCCTGTAACAGCCGGTAGTAGCTGCTGTTGGGTGAAGGCATCGTCCAGCTGCAGTGCCGCAGCGCTTCCAGCGACGTCGCCTGCGCCAGCGGATGCCCCTTGCGCGCCACCACACAGTAGTCGCGCTCCATCAGCTTTTCGTAGCTCAGTTCGTTGTCCTGATGACCCGGACACCAGGTATTAACGGTGAAATCGAGTTCGCCCTGGCGCAGCGCCGGCAGCATGGTCGTCAGCTGCCCTTCCAGGATGCGTACCTTGACGTTGGGGAAGCTCTGATGGAATTGGGTTATCACCTTCGGCATCAGCGTGCGGGCGATGCTGCCGCCAACGCCGATGTTTACCGAGCCGCCCGCGTGGCCCAGCCGCTGCTGAATTTCCTCCTGCGCGACCCGCAGCTCCTCCAGCACGAGGCTGGCATGACGAAAAAAATCCCTGCCGACTTCCGTCAGCTGCACGCCCTGCCGCTGACGAATAAACAGCTGAGCGCCCAGCGCTTCTTCCAGTTCCTGCACCGATTTAGAGAGCGCAGGCTGCGACAGCTTCGCTGCACGGCTCGCCGCGCGGATGCTGCCCTGGCGCGTGACCTCTACAAATGCACGAAGCTGGTGCAGCTTAATGGGTGCGGGCATATGAGGCTCCTCGTTAGCGATAACCATTCCCTATCAGCCAAAAGATATTGTCATCTTCTGCGCATCGGAACCACTGTGTAGAGTCAAAAATCAGCATTTTTTGTACTGCTATTTAAGGAATCAGGAATGGAGCAAGCCGTAACCGATTTTGTTAAAGAGATTTCTCCCCGCCTGCAGAGCTGGCGCCGCGATCTGCATAAGTTTGCCGAATCCGGCTGGCTGGAATTCCGCACCGCTACGCTGGTGGCTGAAGAGCTGCATCGCCTGGGCTGGTCGCTGCAGCTTGGTAAAGAGGTGATCAAGGCAGAGGCGCGGATGGGCGTTCCTCCGGCGGAAGTGCTGGCGCAGCACGAAGAGCGCGCGCTGGCTCAGGGCGCGCTGCCGCAGTGGCTGCCGTACTTTTCCGGCGGTTTCTGCGGCATCGTCGCCACGCTGAAGACCGGACGTCCGGGGCCGGTTATGGCGTTTCGCGTCGATATGGATGCGCTGGACGTGGTGGAGATGCAGGCACAGGAGCATCGTCCCTTCGCCGAAGGTTTCGCCTCCTGCAACGAAGGCATGATGCACGCCTGTGGCCATGACGGGCATACCGCGATCGGGCTGGGCGTGGCACAGGTGCTGAAGCAGTTCGAGTCAAAGCTGTGCGGCACCGTCAAACTGATTTTCCAGCCGGCGGAAGAAGGTACGCGCGGCGCGAAGTCAATGGTGGAAGCGGGCGTGCTGGATGACGTCGACTTCTTTACCGCCATTCATATCGGCACCGGCGTGGCCGCCGGCGAGCTGGTGTGCGGCAGCAATACCTTTCTGGCGACCACCAAAATGGATATCGCCTTTCGCGGCGTCGCCGCGCACGCGGGTGCCCGCCCGGAAGAGGGCAAGAACGCGCTGCTGGCCGCGGCGCAGGCGACGCTGGCGCTGCATAACCTGCCGCAGCACAGCGGCGGCAGTTCGCGCATCAACGTCGGCGTGCTTCAGGCCGGAACCGGACGCAACGTGGTCGCGGATCGCGCGCTGCTGAAGGTGGAAACCCGTGGCGCCACTAACGAAATCAACGACTTTATCTATCAGCAGGCGCTGCAGGTCGTGGCGGGCGCGGCGGCCATGTATGGCGTGCAGCATGAGGTGAAACTGATGGGCGCGGCGCGCAGCTGCGAGCCGACGCGGCCCTGGGTGGAGTATATCCGTCAGCAGGCTGCGCAGATCCCCGAGCTGACCTCGCTGGTGGAGAGTCGCGGCCAGGCCGCCGGCTCCGAAGATGCGACCTATATGATGGAGCGGGTGAAAACGCGCGGCGGCCAGGCCTCCTATATCATTTTCGGCACCGAGCTCAGCGCCGGGCATCACAATGAGAAGTTTGACTTTGACGAAGCGGTAATGGTGACGGCGGTCAAAACGCTCGCCGCGCTGGCTTTTAATATCAACAGCTTCAGCCGCCGCTAAACAGGCGGGACGAACAGAGGTGATAGCGCCGTGCCCGTAAAACGGCACGCTTTTTGCACCACAACGCTGACGGCTACGCTGCGGCGTTTTCCGAGGCTGGGCCCGATCCCAGCCCGACAATAAAAAAATGCCAACACAACAGAGGGTAAAATATGAGTGATGCAGCCGCGCCGGGGAAAAGCCCCGGCAAACTGTTCAGCTGGGTTGAGCGCGTCGGCAACAAGGTGCCCAATCCTTTTCTGCTGTTTGTTTATCTGATTGTGGTTTTGATGATCGCCACCGCCGTGCTGTCGTGGCTGGAGGTGTCGGTAATCAATCCTGCCAACGGCGAGGTTATCCGGGTTAAAAACCTGCTGAGCGTCGAAGGGCTGCAGTGGATCCTGCCCGGCATTATTAAAAACTTTAGCGGCTTTACGCCGTTGGGATCGATTCTGGCGCTGATGATCGGCGCGGGACTGGCGGAGAAAGTCGGTCTGCTGCAGGCGCTGATGCACAAGATGGCCTCTTTCGTCAGCGCTCGCTACGCCAGCTATATGGTGCTGTTTATCGCCTTTTTCAGCCATATCTCATCCGACGCCGCGCTGGTGGTGACGCCGCCGCTGGGCGCGCTGATGTTTATCGCCGTCGGGCGCCATCCGGTGGCCGGGCTGCTGGCGGCGATTGCGGGCGTCGCTTCCGGCTTTACCGCTAATTTGCTGATCGTCACCACCGACGTGCTGCTTTCCGGCATCAGCACCGAGGCGGCGAAGGCGGTCAGCGAAACCCTTCACGTCAGCGTGCTGGATAACTGGTTTTTTATGGCCACTTCGGTGATCGTGTTAACGCTGGCGGGCGGTTTGCTGACCGATAAGTTTATTGAACCGCGCCTGCCGGCCTGGCGCGGCGAGCCGCAGGATGGCCTGACAAAGCTAACGCCGCTGCAAAATCGCGGGCTGCGCATCAGCGGCATCGCCTCGCTGGTGTTTATCCTGCTGGTGGCGCTGCTGGTGGTACCGGAAGGCGCGCCGCTGCGCCATCCGCAAACGGGCGCGGTTATCCCTTCGCCTTTTATTCAGGGCATAGTGCCGCTGATTATTCTGTTTTTCTTCGTTGCCGGTATCGCCTACGGCGTAGCGACAAAGCAGATCCGGCGTCCCAACGATATTCCCCAGCTGCTGATCGAGCCGATGAAAAACATGGCCGGCTTTATCGTAATGGTCTTTCCGCTGGCGCAGTTCGTCGCTTTTTTTAACTGGAGCAATATGGGCAAGTTTATGGCCGTAGGGCTGACGGACCTGCTGGAAAAAGCGGAAATGACCGGCGCGCCCGCCTTTGTCGGCCTGATGTTTCTTTCGGCCCTGCTCTGCATGTTTATCGCCAGCGGCTCCGCTATCTGGTCGATACTGGCGCCTATTTTCGTGCCGATGTTTATGCTGCTGGGCTTTCATCCGGCCTTTGCGCAGATGATTTTCCGCATCGCGGATTCCGCCGTGCTGCCGCTGGCGCCGATGTCGCCCTTTCTGCCGCTGTTTCTGAGTTTTTTGCAGCGCTACCGGAAAGACGCGCAGCTTGGCACCTATTACGTGCTGATAGCGCCTTACCCGCTGCTGTTTTTCAGCGTCTGGATCCTGCTGCTGCTGGTCTGGTACGCGCTCGGACTGCCGATTGGGCCGGGCGTCTGGCCGACGCTGCCGCAGTAAGCCGCGCAGGATGCGTGGAAGGTGAAAAACATTGATTTAAATCAACAGGAAAGGGAGAAACGCCAGCCGACTCTCCCGCCATCGTTTATATTTCCTCGCGGTTTAATCACCCTGGCCAGGGAAAGGAACAGCCGGGCCGTGCGGCCCGACTCACAGGAGAAACAGAATGAAGCGAAAAATCAGCACGCTGGCGATCGGTCTTGCCGTCGCCGCGCTGCTTACGGGCTGCGAGCAGAAACAGACGCAGGCGGTGAAATTTATCAATCCTGAAAAGGTGATGCAGGAGGCCGGGCTAACGGAACAGCTGAAGGCCCGCCTGAAAGCGGTCGACGAACAGCTGCAGCAGGGACTAAAAATGGCGCAGGAAAACGGCGCTAAATTGCCGGAAGAGAAGCGACGCAGCGCGCTGCTCGCCGACCAGCAACTGCTTAACCTGGAGTGGCAGCACGCCCAGCGTCAGGCTAACAGCGTGGCGCTGAAGGCGATAGGAGAAGCAGCCGATAAATATCGTCAGGAACATCAGCTGCTGGCGATCCTGCCTGAACAGGCCGCGCTGGCTACCGCGCCCGAATCCGATATCAGTGAGGAGCTGGCGAAGCAGCTGAAAGGAAAAACGCTCGACTTCGGCGCGCTGCCGCAAATCGGCGTGAAGGACGAGAAGCAAACGGAAACCGGCGCCAAATAACGGCGCCGCGCAGAAAACAACAAAGGGCGAAAATATCGCCCTTTTTCTTTAGCGTTGACGCATCCCGACCGCTGCTGACAGATCCAGCCGCTGCCAGAAGTTCTGCTCCGGCGTGGTGCCGGAAAGCGGATAGCCGCCAGCGATAGCGCTGGAAACCATCAGCTGGCGGCGCTGCTGCGCGCTCAGATGCGGCAGCGGCCCTTCCAGCAGAACCTCCGCCCCTTCCGGCACCGTAACCGCGCTCTTTTTCACCCTCTCCTGCGGCAGCTGGTAAGTCATGGCGAAATGAGCGAACTGTCGCATCTGCGGCGCGGCGTAAGGATCGGCCTCGCCCGCTGGTTTCGCGCACTCGGCCAGCGTGGTGCCGCACTCTTTTTCCAGCGCGCCGCGCAGCTGCTGTTTCGCTTCATCGAAAAGACGCTGATAGTTGGCATCGTTAAGATAGTGCGCCACATTGCGCTGCGCCACCATCCGCGAACCAATCAAATCAATGGGATAATGCACGCCCAGCACCATTCGCGAGTAGCCGTAGCGCGCGGCGCGATCCACCAGCGGCACGAAGCGTTCCGGCACCATTTCGCCCAGCAGCAGCGCGTCGGTCCAGGCGGTATTGGTATGTCCGCTCGGGAAAGAGCCTTCGTTTGCCTGGTAAGGCTGGTTGTCTTTTACCACCGAGGTGTCCGGCACGGCGTGAAGGGTGTTGCCCGGCATCAGGAAAGGACGCGGATAGTTAAAATGCGCCTTAGCCGCACCGGTGCTGACCTCGCTGGCTTTGATTAACGCCGCCGCCTTGCCGATTTCACCTTTGTTATAGGCGTTCAGGAAAGCCTGGCCCAGCTTCGGCCCCAACGCGTCGGCCAGAAAGAAAAGATGGTTTTGCCCTTCCGCGTCGATAACCGCCTGGCGGCGCTGGCCGTCGGTGGCATTAAGGTTGGCCTGTTCCACCACCTGCATACTGGCATCCAGCGTGCTTTTCGGCAGCGTGCTGAACGCGCTCAGCAGCGCAATACCCGCCTGCTGGTTGGCTTTTTTATCGAAGTCGTAACCGCTCGCCTTCAGCCAGGCCTTATCCGCCAGTTTGTCGCTCTGCGCGGTTTTATCCAGCTGCGCCCGCGTCAGCTTAGCGGCATCGCCTTTCAGCGCGTCGATCAGCGACTGCTGGATCTGCCCTTCAAAAGCCACAAACCGTGCATCGCCGCTGGCAGGCGTAGTGGTGTCGAGAGTAGCCTGAATTTTTTCCGGAATAGCGGGCGCGTTTTTTGCCTGGGCGAAGTGGGCGAGCAGCAGCGTTGTAGCCAGCAGAGAGTAACGAAAGCGCATAAAAGTTCCTTAAATTAAGTCAGTTAGCTTTACTGGCGCTTATGCTGGAAGAGATTGATGACAGGAAAGTGACAACTTATATTTTGAAACGAATTGACGTTCGCCGCGTCCCTGCGGCCTGCTGAAGGGTGACTTAGCCGCCCACCACCGGCTTTTTGGTTTTATCCAGCGCCTGCATAAAGACATCGTCCAGATGCAGATGCTGCCGCACCAGTTCAGGCGGCGTCGAGGCCAGCCACTGGTTCAGCGAGATATCGGCATAGTGGTCGCTTTTGAACAGCTCCAGAAAACGCAGCGGCTTATCGCCAGTGTTTTCAACGTAGTGCCCCATCGCGAAAGGCACATAGCCGACGTCACCGGCCCGGAAATCAAAGGTGCGAGCCTGCCCCGAAGAGGCAAACACGCCCATCCGTCCTTCGCCTTCCAGATAGTACTGCCACTCATCGGTATTAGGATGCCAGTGCAGTTCGCGCATCGCGCCGGGCTGAAGCTCCACCAGCGCCGCCGCGATGGTTTTGGAAACTTTAAACACCGACGAATCGGTAATCCGCACCGTGCCGCCTTTCAGCGTTATCGGCTGCTGCGCCAGCATACGGTGGCTGAAAGCCGTATCTGAGCGAGTAGCGCCCGCAATAGCGTCTTTCTGCAGATCGCCCGGCGGCGTGGCCGCAAAGATATATTCATCGGCTGGCGCAGGCAGCTTGCTGAAGGTTTCTACCGGCACGCCAAAGTTTTTCGCCAGCACTTCCGGCGGCACGTGCTTAAACCAGTCGCTGAGCAGAAAGGTGCTGTCCTCGTCGAAACCGCCATTGTCGAAGGCCAGCAGAAACTCGCAGCCGTCGGGGCCGAGTCCCTGGATAGAGTGCGGCACGCCGGGCGGAAAGTACCAGAGATCGCCCACGCCGACGTCGTCCACAAACCAGTGGCCGTCCACATCCAGCGCGGTGATGCGCGCCTTGCCGTAAAGCATATACGCCCATTCGCCCTCTTTATGCCAGTGCAGCTCGCGAATACCGCCGCTGTTCAGGCGCATATTGACGCCTGCGATGCTCTTAGAGACGCCCAGCTCGCGCTCGGTGATCTGTCGCGTCCAGCCGCCGCTGCCTTTGCGCACGTGCGAATCGCTGTAGGAAAAACGCAAATTTGGCAGGGTGCCGCTGTCGGTCGGCGGCGGGTTGACGATATCGGGATTTTGCTGCGCGCGCTGCGGATCCTGCGGCCCGGGATCGCTGCCGCCCATCTGTCCGCTCCAGGGCTGAGCCGCGACGGTGCGGTCGTGGGCGTGCACGGAACCGGCTGCCAACGCCACGGTACCGCCAGCGGCGAAGGTCATAAAGCTACGACGTGTAATGGGGTTCATCTCTGCTTCCTTGTGTAGTGATAAGACGCGCCGGTGAAATACCGTCGCGAACTTAAAGCTAGCTACACAAACCTCAACCAATCCTCATCGAAACCAATCTTAAAAACGCTGAAATGTAAGCAAAAAAAGATTAAAAACTTTTATTGATAGTTCAGTTTAATTTATAGAAAACAGGCTACCGCAGGCGAAAAGGTGACGTTACAGAATTGTTAATGTGATTTAGCAGCGGCAATTGCTGCCGGCGGCGTTCATTCATCAATTATTTTTATCAAAAAGGGACAGGACGCTGAAACATAAGGTTACGCGGCTACGCAGTCAGAAAAATATCATGCCGGGATTATCACGTCGCGTTTCGCTGCATTGTGCAGATGTTTGATGCGCGGTCTGACAACGCTTTGCCAGTGAAAGTGCTTCTGCTGCGTCGAGGGCCAGGACGGCGACAGCGCGCCTGGCCAGCTGCCAGTACGCTTTGCGCGGTGCCGTCAGGTAAAGATTTTGCTGCCGGTCAGGCACTGTTTCGCCCGGCAGGGAAAATTCAGGATTGCAGCGGATGCCAGATCTCGGTTACCGCGCCTTCTCCGCCGCTAACCGGATCGCGTTGCGGCATCGGCACGCGCTTAATGGCGTCCAGTGAAGTTTCGTAATGCTCCAAATCGCTGCGTCGCGTTACCGGCTCCATGCCTTTAGGGTAGGCGCCAACGGCGAAGAAGTCCTCGCTGGCCGCCAGCTGCTGATGGCCAACGCCCGCCGGGATAAGAATAGCGTCGCCCGCGTGGACGGTCACTGCCCTGCCCGTTTCGCCGCCAAACAGAATTTGCGCCCAGCCCGCGCCAATGCCCAGCAGCTCATGAGTGTTTGGATGATAATGCGTATAGGCGTAAACAGGATAGCGCCAGCGCGGCGTCCAGCCATGACGCGAGAACGTCTCTTCGAACCAGGCGGCAATATCTTCGACGTCATTAGGCGCCGTGCGCGGATAGATAATCAGCGGCAGCGGATTATTTGGCACGCCGCTGGCTGGCTGAAAAGTCATATACTGCGGATTATTCGACATGCCAGCCGAAAAAGTGCCGGCTGCAAAAGACATCATTGCAAGCAGGTTACCAGCATGGGTTAGCATAAGATGCCTCCGGGGATCTGTGTGTTAATCAATTGTGGCATCTGGCGGCAAAGTTGCAATCGCCATGAAAGGCTTTTGATCACATAACGTCTTAATTTCTCTCTACTTAACTCAAATCACCTTTTGCTGTACCCCGGGTTCTGTCTGGCGGGCGATCCCAGGCACCGTCGTTAGCCTTTTCCGTGCGTCTGAAGTCGCTGTTAAGAGCATAACGTTTTTTAAAATAGCGGAAGTCAAAATTAAACGGCAGCTTAATCATGCAGGCGACACGTGAGCTTTATTAACGGAAAAATGGGAAAATCGTTTTCCCTTCTCCCGATAAACATGGATGGTTGCCTTATGGATTCGCGCTACCTTATTCATTGCTGGCTGATTGATACGGCATCGGGCTCGCTGTGCCATCAGGCCACCGCCGAACAACGCAGGCTGGGTGAATATCAGTTAAAATTATTGATAGCGCTGGCGGAACGCGCCGGAAAAATAGTGACGCGGGAAGAGCTGACCGCGCTGGTGTGGGAACGCCGGGTAATAGGTAATAACAGCCTGCCTAATGCTATTCATGCCCTGCGCATCGCCCTGAACGACGATGGAAAACAGCAGCGGATTATCAAAACCATCCCCCGAAAAGGCTATATCCTGGAAGCGGAATATTGCCGGCACCTGTCGCCTGAAGAGTACGCCAGTCTGACCGCAAGCGATAATCCTACTCCCGCTGTCACCAAAGAATTCAGACCGGAGCGCGCGCCGCAGCAGCTAAAACGTCCGCCTTCCGGACGCTTCTGGCGCTGGCTCTGCCTGATGCAGGGAGTCGCACTGTTCACGCTTGCCGCTTTTCTCTGCCGTTAATTTTTAAAAAACCGGCGACAAAAAAGCTTTTTTCTCTTCAGGAGAGCCCGCGAACGTTTTTACCCGCGCGGCGTACAAACTGGCGGCCAGCAGCGCGCTGACGCTTTCTTTGCCGTAATCCGGCGGCAGCACCAGCAGCAGCAGATTCAGGCTGAGCAGACGCTGACAGAGGCGAGCAAAATTATTTTCCCATTCGGCCGGAGAACTGCCGGGAAAAATCGTATGGCAGAGTTCGTAAAAGAGATAGTTGCCAAGAATTTTGCGCTGTTCCTCTCTGCGCAGGCCGCTTGCCTTTTGCAGTTTTGTCCAGCTTTGCCGCAGCTCCGCTTCATTCATGCGCCTTATCTCTTCCCATTTTGGCAGCCGGGCGTCGCCAGCGGCCAGCGCCGACAGCGGCAGCTTATGCAGGCTGCTTAAGGCAGCTGACGGATAGCCCGTTCCCTGCGGCTGACGGATAAAGTCGTCTATCAGTCGCTGACGAGCGTCCGGCTGTAGCCATGTTTCCAGCAGCGCCTCACGCTGCGACGGCACAAGGCGTCCGGCTTCACGAATAAAGCGGCCCAGTACATAGAGCAGCAGCACGGGATTGTCCTGAAAAACGGCGAACAGGCGCAGGCAGCGCTGGTTCATCCACAGGCTTTCCGCCGGCAGTGCCGGTAAATGTTCCGCCGCGTCTTCGCTAAAGGCGATGGTGCATGAAGCTGTCAGGCAGAGGATTTCCGCCGCGGCGCGACGGCAGCTGATGTCCGCACTGTGGCGTACGTGGTTTTTCCATCGGAATTGCAGCAGCGGCGAGGCGCTGTCGCAACCCGGACAGCTGCAGCGGTGAATATTTTGCCGCAGGCGCGTAACGTAGTCTGGCGTCCAGACCGTGGCCGTTACGCCTTCAGTTATTGCAGTAAAAGAGCCGTTAACCGGGCTTTCATTTCTCTTATCATCGTCAGCGGAATTATTTTTCATATTTGTAATACCGCCAGGCGGAGAGAAGGAAACCAAATAAATTAACAGAATTATAATAATCTTCTATTTTTAACATATTAATCTTTCCCTGATTTAACTTATGCCTTATTTATTAAATAATTAATAAAATACGCAGAAAACAATTAACCCAGCGCTTTATCTGTTGTTATTCAAGTACAAACATATAACAAGCCTGCGGCTATAGCAAAGCGGCTCATCACCTATTCTAATGCTATTAACGTGAAATTAAAATAAACAGAAGCTGTATCACGCGGCGAAAGAACGTTAATTATTACCAGCCTGAACTGATTAATTATTATGGCTAACGCCTGTAAAAATAACTGCGAGAATGCTTATTTCTCGATAGTTCTGCTATAAAGCCGTCATTTATTGGTCAGAAATTCGTAGGCATCGCCTGCCGTGACGGGCGCTAAAACGTTAGCCGACAGCGTGGCTTCCGCCTGACTGTTATAGATTTATTGATGTTAACTGTGTCTGCCTTTCCTGAACCGGATGTGATTTACTGACGCCTGTACCAAGAGGAGGTTCAGAGTGGAAGACGTTAAACAGATCCTGCTGCGCGAAATCGATACGCTTAACCGTGAAGAACAGCGCGATAACCGACCGCGTTTCAGCTTCAATTTCCTGAAAAGCCATCCCGGCCTGTGGGCATCGATGTATGTTTGCTACGCCCTGACCGTCGCGCTGATTTTTACCACGGAATTTCTGGGCTGGCCCGCGTTCTGGGGCGCCACCTTCTTTGTGCTGCTGATGAGCGGCCTGATGCTGCTGGATGTTAATCCGCGCTACCGCTTTGAGGATATCGATACGCTCGACCTGCGCGTCTGCTACAACGGCGAATGGTATTACGTGCGTACCCTGTCCGAACAGGCGATTCAGGATATTCTGGCCAGCAGTCAGGTGCCGGACAACGTTAAACAGGGCATCCAAAAACTGCTGCAGCTGAAAGGCGAAGTGGATTTTTACGACGTCTACCATCTGACCTGGGGCCAGCAGCGCGCTTCCTCCGTCTGATTGTCAGGGCCAGCGCTGGCCCTGAAGCATTTCCGCTATCAGCCTGCCCAACGTCGCTGCCGCCGCTTCCTGCGCTTCACCCCATTCCCATGCCGTATTGAACCGAAAATAGTTGGCGTACTGTTCGCTGGTGGAGAACATTTTTCCCGGCGCGATGCTGATCTTTTCCTGCAGCGCACGATAATAAAGCTCGGTAGTGTTGACCGCTTCCGGCAGCTCTATCCATAAGAAGTAGCCACCCTGAGAGTCGTTGATTTTCGCGCTGGCGGGCAGATGTCGCCGCAGCGACTGTCGCGCCAGGCTTTTGCGCTGGGCCAGCCGCTGACGCAGCTTGCGCAGATGGACGTCGTAGCTGCGGCTGCCAAGATAGTCGACCAGCGCCAGCTGCATCGGCGCGCTGGTGGAGATTGTGCTCATCAGCTGCAGACGCTGAATGCGCTGCGCATGTTTGCCTGCGGCCACCCAGCCCACGCGAAAGCCGGCCACCAGGTTTTTGGAAAAGGAAGAACAGTGCAGCACGCTGCCCTGGGTTTCAAACGCCTTCGCCGGCAGCGGCTTCTCGCTGCCGAACCAGAGCTCGCTGTAAACGTCGTCTTCGATCAGCGTCACCTGGTGCGCCTCCAGTAGCGCCACCAGCGCCTGTTTTTTCTCGCGGCTCAGCGTGCAGCCCAGCGGATTTTGCTGATTGGACATCATCCAGCACGCCCTGACCGGCAGCTTCGCCAGCGTGGCAGCCAGCTCTTCCAGATCGATGCCGTGCTGCGGATGCGAGGCGATGGCCACCGCCTTAAGCTGCAGCCGCTCGATCGCCTGCAGCGCGCCGTAAAAACAGGGGTTTTCCACCACCACCCAGTCGCCTGGCTCGGTGACCGCCTGCAGGCTCAGGTTCAGCGCCTCCATCGCGCCATTGGTGATAACGATCTCCTCCGGCGAAACCTGAATGCCCTGCAGCGCGTAGCGTTTTGAGAGCGTTTTACGCAGCGCCTCGTTGCCTGGCGGCAGGTTGTTCAACGCATCCGCAGGCTTCAGCGAGTGCGAGACGGAAGCGAGCGAGCGCATCAGCTGACGCTGCGGAAAGAGTTCAGGATCGGGAAAGGCGGAACCGAACGGCATAATGCCCGGATCGCGGCAGGCCTGCAGCACCTCGAAGATAAAGTCGTTGATATCGACCGACTCCGTAAGCTGCACTTTCTGATGGCTGGCGGGCTGGCTGAGGAACTCCGCGCGCGGCGCGACATAGTAGCCTGACTGCGGACGAGAGAGGATCCAGCCCTGGCTCTCCAGCACCTGATAGGCGTGCATTACCGTCATCAGGCTCATGCCGCTCTGCGCCACCTGCTCGCGCAGCGAGGGAAGTTTTTCGCCAGGCAGCCAGATCTCGCTGAGGATCTGCTGCTGGATTTGCTCGATTAACTGAAGATATTTTGCCAAAACTGTTACAGGCCCGCGCTCAGGATTGAGCAACTATTATAGTTAGCCGCGGCGCGATTAAACAGCTTTTGAAACGTTGATTTTCTCCGATTCGGCCACGCGATTGGATTCATGGTTGCCCGCATAGAGCTTGAGCTGCGGCACCTGTTCAGCGGGAACCGGTTTGCCCAGCAGGTAGCCCTGCAGCGAGTTGCAGCCCAGGCTGGTCAGGAAAGCCTGCTGCTCCTCTGTCTCCACGCCTTCCGCCACCACTTTCAGCTTTAACGTCTGCGCCAGCGCCACAATGGCGGTGACGATAGTGGCGTCTTCGTTCTGCGTTTGCAGCTCATTGACAAAGGCGCGATCGATTTTCAGCTCGCTGGCCGGCAGGCGTTTCAGATAAAGCAGGCTGGAGTAGCCAGTGCCGAAGTCGTCAATCGAGGCTTTAACGCCCAGTTCGGTTAGCTCGGTCAGGATACGCACGCTTTCATCAGGATCGCGCATGGCGGTGGTTTCAGTGACTTCCAGCGTCAGCAGCTCCGGCGGGATCTGGTGCGTCTTCAGCGCGTTGACCACGGTTTCCACCAGCCCGGCCTGCTCAAACTGCAACGACGACAGGTTGACCGCCACCGACCATTGCGTATTGCCCATTTTGTGCCAGACGCTCAGTTGGCGGCAGGCTTCGTTGATAACCCAGTTGCCGATGCTGACGATTAGCCCGGTTTTTTCCGCCAGCGGCAGAAAGATGTCCGGCGTCAGCAGACCGCGCTGCGGATGCTGCCAGCGGATCAGCGCTTCAAAGCCGACGATAGGCCCCTGCGGCGCGCAGAATTTCGGCTGATAGAAAAGGCGCAGCTCGTTGTGCTCCTGCGCCAGCCAGAGATCGTTGATCAGCTGCAGCTGGTTTTGCGCGATGGTGTTCATCGACGGCTGGAAAAAGCTGTAATCGTTGCGGCCGTTGTTTTTAGTGTGGTACATGGCGGCGTCGGCGTTGAACATCAGTTCGCGCTCGTCGTTGCCGTCGCCCGGATAGACCGCAATGCCGATGCTCAGCGAAACTACCAGTTCATAGCGGGAAATCAGAAAAGGTTCATCGATGGCTTTGACCAGCATATCGGCCACGGCGGCGGCGTCGTTCGGTTCGCCGATCTCCAGCAGCAGCACAAACTCATCACCGCCCAGCCGCGCCAGCGTGTGGTGTCCCGTCAGCAGGTTTTTCATACGCTCAGTGACCGCCACCAGCAGATTGTCGCCGACGTGATGGCCGAAAGCGTCGTTTACCGCCTTAAAACCATCCAGATCCATAAACATCAGGGCGAACGAGGTTTCTTCCCGCACGGCTTTATTCAGCGCCTGATCCAGACGATCTTCCAGCAGAATACGGTTAGGCAGGCGGGTTAAGTTATCGTGCAGCGCCAGCTGGGCCAGCTCGCGGTTCGCTTCCGCCAGCGAAGAGGCCAGCATCGAGGTTCTGGCCTGCAGGCGAGCATCCAGGGTAGAAACCACCAGCGTAATTCCCAGGATAGAGAGTGTCACCACTACTACCAGCACCGCCAGCCAGCTGCTATTGACGCCCATCTGCGTAGCGTGACTGCCCATCGGAAAGTTGGCTGCCGCCATGCCGCTGTAGTGCATACCGGCGATAGCCGCGCCCATAATCAGCGCGGCGCCGGCGCGCAGCAGCGCGAGGTGCCCTTCGCCCTGACGCAGCTTAAACGCCAGCCACAGTGCCGCTGTGGAAGCCACCAGCGCAATGGCTACCGATAGCGCTATCCAGCGCCAGTCCCAGGCAATGCCGGGCTCAAACATCAGCGCGGCCATGCCGATATAGTGCATCGCCACCACGCCGCTGGCCATCGCCAGCGCGCCCACCATCAGGCGGATAAGCGTCAGCTCGCCGTAGCAGACGATCCACAGCGCAAAGACCGAAGCCGCTATCGCCACAAACATGGAAACCAGCGTGAGCAAAGGATCGTAGCTCATTACCATCGCCAGATTCATTGCCAGCATGCCGATGAAATGCATGGACCAGATGCCAATGCCCATCGCAAAACCGCCGCCAACCAGCCAGACGCGAGCCGCTTTTCCCGTGGACGTCGCTACTCTGCCCGCCATATCCAGCGCGGTGTAGGAGGCCAGAAAGGCAACAAATATAGAGACGATAACCAACAGCTGGTCGTAAGAGCTCATAAGCATATGCAAATCTCTGAAGCAAAAGCCAGTTGTCTGGCACCGGGTAATGGAGTAATCAAGCTGGTAAAGCGTTTTCAATAATTACGGTATCGGCTAAAGAGTAGCCGACTTTACCCCTGCCAATATAAAGAGGCCTGAGCGTGCGGCAATAGCGGGATAAAACCGCCTATCCCATTATAATTTAAAGGGTTTATCAATTTTGCTTTTTTGCCCGACGACCTTAGCATCCGCTTTTTTCTTTGCCCAGAGAAAGCCAGGATAATTCCTGATTATTTTTCATCAGGCCGTTCTGTTCCGTGGCAAAAGACCCGTTCGTTTCTTTTTCAATCCATTAGCGTTATTTTTGCGTTTCGCTTAGCTCTGCCCGACAGGCTGTTCTATAGTGTTAAACATAACAGAAATTAGCCTTTTCGGCTGGCGCCGCGGTATTTAGCCCCGGCAGCGATTATCCGCGTCGCGTTTCACCTGCATCGCGACTTTTTTATGACAGTTTCACACCGGGCGAAAAAGTACTTCCATTGGTCTGATCGGTAAGGAATGATTATGAAAATGAAGCTTTTTCTGCTGGGCTGCGGCTTGGGACTTGGCGTGGCCTCTTCCGGCTTTGCCGCTACCACGACGGGAACCATCAATGCTACGCTGGTCCTGACCACCGGCTGCCTGGTCAACGGCCAGACTGCGACGACCGGCGTCAACTTCGGTACCTTAGACTTCGGCAGCAGCGCCGCGACGTTCAATACCCTGAACGCGACGCTGGTCGGCGCGCTGGGTAACGGCATCTTTGTACGCTGCACCACAGGGCAGACCTATAACGTGCAGCTCACCAGCAGCAACGCCGCGCCCGCCACCGTTTTTGGCGAAGTCACTGCGCAGCCGCGCTATCTGGTTCTGGGCAGCAACAATACGCAGGGCATCGCTTATACCTTGTATAACTCCACCGCCTACACCACGCCCATCGCCAATAATACCAATCTGACCAGTACCGGCACCGCCGATCCGACCAATGGCGATAACTATCCTATTTATGGTCGTATCACCGGCGGCGGCTTTAACGCGGCTATCCCGGCAGGAACCTATACCGATACGATTAGCGTCGCCGTGAACTACTGACAGACGGCGGCAGGGAGCGCATCGTGCCGGGACAGGCAAAACGAGTCGAGAGCCTGCTGAGCAGGCTCTGTTACGCTGCCTTTTTCGCCGCCGCACCGGCGTGGGCGCTGCCGACGCAGACTTTTCAGGTGACGGCGTCGATTGTCAACGGCTGCGTGATTTCCGGCACCAACACGGGCGTGTTCGGCACGCTGAACTTCGGCACTCAGCCCGGCGTCGGCTCGGTTTCCGCCAGCGCCAGCTATGTGCAGAGTTCGACGATCACCCTGGCCTGCACGCCGGGCACCACGCTGAATATGAGCATTAACGGCGGCGCCAACTATTCCAGCAGCCGTAATCTAAAAATCGCCAATAACACCGATTTGGTGGCCTATTCGCTCTACACCAGCGCCACCCACAGCGCGGCAAGCGCGATCCCGGTCAACCAGAACGTGGCGCTGACCTATAGCAACGCCAATAACATTACGCTGCCCATCTATGGCCTGCTGCAGATGAACGGGGTACGCCGGGCCGGGACTTACAGCGACACGCTGACGGTGACGCTGAGTTGGTAAACAGGGAGAAAGCAATAAATGAAGACGCTACCTATTTTTACGCTGTTGGCTGGTCTGGCCGTCAGCGCGGCCTGGGCGGGAAACTCGGTGCTGATCTGGCCAATCGATCCCAAAATCCCCAGCGGCGATAAAGCGACCGAACTGTGGCTGGAGAACCGCGGCGCGGCCACCACGCTGATGCAGGTCAGGGTATTCAGCTGGCGGCAGCAGGATGGCCATGACCAGTATCAGACGCAGCAGTCAGTGGTAGCCAGTCCGCCGCTGGTGCGGATAGAGCCCGGTAAGAAACAGCTGGTGAGGCTGATTAACCAGACGCTGCCGCCTGCGGGCGAAGAGCTGGCGTACCGCGTGCTGCTGGATGAGATCCCCACGCCGCAGCAACCCGGCGAGAACCAGGCGGGCCTCAATTTCCAGATGCGCTACTCCGTGCCGCTGTTTACCTACGGCGAAGGGCTTTCCGCCGAGACGGCCCGACCCGTTCTCAGCTGGCGGATCGTAAACCTTGAGGGCAAGCCGGCGCTGCGCATTACCAATAGCGGCAGCGGGCATGCGCGGCTAAGCAAGGTGTCGCTGGGCGGACGATCGTTGTCGAACAGCCTGTTCGGCTACGTGCTGGCGCGCTCTGACAACACCTTTCCGCTGAACTTTCCGGCTTCAGACCGCGCCGAGCTGAGCGCGGAGCTGGATAATAATCAGACCTGGCGCAGCGGCAGCTCGGCGCGCTAGCCGATGAACGGGCGATTCGCGTCATCGGGACGCCATACTCTGGCCCTCTGCCTGTTCGGTCTGCTGCCTCTGGCCGGTCGTGCGGAAACCTGGTCCTCTTTGCCGCCGCCGCCGCAAAGCGCGTCGGGATCGCAGAATCAGCAATATATGCTGGAACTGGTGATCAACGAGCAGGAGAACGGCCAGATCGTGCCGGTCGAGTTCCGGGACAACCACTATTTCTTACGCGCGGGCGATTTGCAGCGGGCCGGCATTCCTTCGGCGCTGATTACCTCGTCTATGATGGACGTTTCCGCCATGCCGCAGGTAAAAGCCGATTACGACCAGATCCGTCAGCGCATTCTGCTGACGGTGCCGCCAGGCTGGCTGCCGCGCCAGACGCTTAACGACCAGCAGCAGAACGGCCCGCGCTATCCCGGCAGAACCTCGACAGGCGCGCTGTTTAATTACGATCTTTACACCAGCCGCACTTCCGGGAGCGGCAGTCGCCTTTCCGCTTTCAACGAGTTTCGCCTGTTCGGCACGCTGGGGCAGTTCTCTACCAACGGCGTCTGGCAGCAGCAGCTTTCGGGCCAGACCGCGCAGAACGAAGGCTATTTGCGTTACGATACTTACTGGAGCAACCAGAACGAGACTCGCTCGCTGAGCTGGCGCGCAGGCGATCTGATCACCGACGCGCTGTCGTGGAGCAGCAGCGTGCGGCTGGGCGGCATCCAGATTGCGCGCGATTTCTCCGTACGTCCCGATTTAGTGACCTATCCTCTGCCCTCTTTTTCCGGCCAGGCAGCGGTACCTTCCACCGTGGATCTCTTTGTCAACGGCTACAAAAACAGCACCAATAACGTGCAGCCTGGGCCCTGGTCGATGACCAATATGCCGTTCGTTAACGGCGCGGGCGAAGCTGTGGTGGTGACAACCGACGCCGCAGGCAGGCGTGTCTCCACCACAATGCCTTTTTATGTCTCCAGCAATCTGCTGAAGCCTGGCCTCTCTGACTTCGCCTTCTCCGCCGGCGCGCTGCGCAATAATTACGGCATCAAAAGCTTTGATTACGGTTCCGCCGCCGCCAGCGGCTCTTATCGCTACGGCGTCAGCGACTGGCTGACGCTGGAAAGCCATGTCGAAGGCGCCAACACGCTGGCGCTGGGCGGCGCGGGCGGACAGATCAGGATCGGGTCTCTGGGCGTGATCAACGCGGCGCTGGCGCAGAGCCAAATGGACGGCGACCACGGCAATCAATACAGCTGGGGTTATCAGTACAACAACAGCCGTTTTAATATCGGCACGCAGCATATTATCCGCTCGGCAACGTTCGGTAATCTGGCGCTCTACGGCGATCGCAACAGCGGCGTGGCGGGTACGGAATTTACGCTCAGCCGCCGCAGCGCCCAGTACAGCGCCAGCGTCGCGCTCGACCGCTTCGGCAGCCTGGGCGCGGCCTTTATCGATATCACCAGCGGCAGCGGCGACCGCACCCAGCTGTGGAATCTCTCCTGGAGTAAAAATATCTGGGGCAGCAGCAGCCTCTATGTTGCCGCCAGCCGCGACCAGCGCCAGGGCGAGTGGTCAGGCACGATTTCGCTGGTGATCCCGTTCAGCGAACGCGGCAACGCCAGCCTGAGCCTGGACCGGGATCAGCAGGGAACCACCTCGCAGCGCGTAACGGTTTCGCGCTCGATGCCTACCGACGGCGGCCTGGCTTACGACGCCTCCTGGGCCAACCAGAGCAGCGGCGGCGACTACAAGCAGGGAAGCCTGAGCTGGCGCAATCAGAAGATAGAGACGTCGGCAGGCTTCTACGGCGACGGCGACTACACCACTGAATGGGCTGACGTCACCGGCTCGCTGGTGTTGATGGACGGCAGCTATTTTGCCGCCAACCAGGTTAACGACGCCTTTGTGGTGGTGAAAACTGACTACCCCAATATCAACGTGCGCTATGAGAATCAGCTGATGGGTAAGACGGATGCCGGCGGCTATCTGCTGGTGCCGGGCATCAGCTCTTACTATCCGGCTAAATATGATATCGATACGCTGGATCTGCCGGCGGATATGACCGCTGCCAGCGTCGAACAGCGCTTTGCGGTTAAGCGCGACAGCGGCTATCTGCTGCATTTCCCCATTGAACCGCTGCGCGCCGCCAACGTGATCCTGCATGACCAGAACGGCGAACCGCTGCCCGTTTCCACTCAGGTGATCCGTCCGGGCGCCGCGACGGAGTATGTGGGCTGGGACGGCCTCGTCTGGATGGAGAATCTGCGCGAAGCCAATCCCTTCCGCGCCGAAACGCCGGACGGTCGCCACTGCGAGGCCGAGCTGAACGTGCCAGGTGGTCGTCCGCGCTCTCTGCAAACCTATGGGCCGCTGACCTGCGCCCTTTCCGCTGCTTCAGGAACTTCACCATGACTCTGCGATCGCTAAGGCCGATTTTCTGTTCGGCGTTGCTGTTACTGCTGCTGTTCGGTTCATTCGCCGCCCGCGCGGCCTGTACGCTGCCGGCCTCCACGGCGACTTTCGGCAGCGTCAGCTCTTTTACGGTGAACACGACCATCAGCAACACCACGGCCAGCGTTAACGTCAACTGCGGGTCGGGCAGCGTCTTGTCGCTGCTTGCCAGCGACTATGTTCGTCTGCAGCTCGCCAGCGCCACTTTTACCAGCAGCACGCGCGGCGCGCTGAAAACCTCCAGCGCCGGCACAGACCTGATTCCGCTACGCGTATGCAGCGATTCGGCCTGCGCCACGGAGATGCTAATCGGCGGCACTACGGTCAACTATAGCCAGGCGCAGCTGCTTAATCTGCTGGGAGTGGGCGGCGGCCAGAACTTCGCTATTCCGCTCTATCTGCGCACGCTTACCGGCCAGGTGGTCGCCGCCGGAACCTATACGGTCACGCTAAATATTCTGGTGAGCTATAACATCTGCACCGGCCTGGGGGCGCTGGGCGCCTGCCTGCTGGGCAGTCAGCAAACCGGCTCCGGCACCGTGCCCATCACCACCACGCTGGTGGTGACCAACGACTGCACCACCATCACCGCGCCCAATATCAGCTTTGGCAGCGCGCCGCTGGTCGGCAGCTTTAACGCCGTTTCGCAGTCGATCAATGTGATCTGCACCAAAGGCAGCACCTATACGGTAGGGCTGAGCAACGGCAGCCACGCGGTCGGCACGCAGCGGTATATGACCAGCGGCAGCAATCAGCTGGCTTATGAGATCTACAAGAACGCTACTACCTCGCGCTGGGGGCCGACCGGCACAGAGCGCGTCGCCAGCACCTCCGCCAACGGCATTACCAGTGATGGCCTGACCCGCACCTTTAACTATACGGCCAGGATTTTGACCACGCAGACGACGCCGCCAGCGGGCAACTACAGCGACAGCGTGGTGGTGGATTTATCTTTCTGAACAGACAAATTGACTCTGACGCCAGCGGATTGCCCTTTAAAACTGCATTGTTAATTATTTGTTACCAAAGGAACCCAATTGCAACGCTCAACGGTGAGATCCATCACATTAAACTGGCTGTGCGCAGGCTAAAAGAGAAGAAAAATGTAAAGGAAAGGTTATGACATCTCTATTTTCTCACCCTGCGAAACAACGGAGCAGCGCGCGAACCATTTTTAACGTGACCAGCGGCAACTTTCTGGAAATGTATGACTTTATGGTGTTTGGCTACTACGCCACCGCCATCGCCAAAACCTTTTTCCCCGGCGATAACCCATTCGCCTCGCTGATGTTGACGCTGATGACCTTTGGCGCCGGTTTCCTGATGCGGCCGCTGGGCGCTATCGTGCTCGGCTCCTATATCGACCATCACGGGCGGCGTAAAGGGCTGCTGCTGACGCTGGGCCTGATGGCGATCGGTACGCTGACTATCGCCGTTGTGCCGGGCTACGCTACGCTGGGCGCCGCGGCCCCGATCCTGATCCTGCTGGGCCGTCTGCTGCAGGGCTTTTCGGCAGGCGTGGAGCTGGGCGGCGTTTCCGTTTACCTCAGCGAAATAGCGCCGAAAAACCGCAAGGGCTTTTTCGTCAGCTGGCAGTCGGGCAGCCAGCAGATTGCCGTAATCTTCGCCGCGCTGCTCGGCCTGGGGCTGAACCATCTGCTGGCGAAAGATCAGGTCACCGACTGGGGCTGGCGCATTCCGTTTTTTGTCGGCTGCATGATCGTGCCATTCCTGTTCTGGGTACGGAGAATGCTGGAGGAAACTGAAGCATTCAGCCAGCGCAAAGTTCATCCAACTATGCGACAGATTGTGCGCGGCGTCGCCAGCAACTGGGCGCTGGTGCTGGCCGGCATGCTGATGGTGGTAACCACTACCGTGATGTTTTATATGATCACCGCCTTTACGCCGACCTTCGGCAAGACGGTGCTGATGATGAGCGACAAACAGAGCTTTCTGGTGACGCTGTGCGTCGGCCTCTCCAACCTGATCTGGCTGCCGATTATGGGCGCGGTTTCCGATCGTTTTGGTCGCCGCCCGCTGCTGATCCTGTTTACCGTCCTGATGATCGCCACCGCCTGGCCGGTGCTGCACTGGCTGGTGGGATCGCCAACCTTCTCGCATCTGCTGGAGGCGGAGCTTTGGCTGTCGTTTCTCTACGCCAGCTATAACGGCGCAATGGTGGTTTACCTGACGGAAATTATGCCTGCCGAAGTGCGCGCGACCGGTTTTTCGCTGGCCTACAGCCTGGCTACCGCGCTGTTTGGCGGCTTTACGCCAGCGATCTCCAGCTATCTGATCCATGCTACCGGCGACAAGGCGATGCCGGGCGTCTGGCTGACTTTTGCCGCCGTCTGCGGCCTGATCGGCACCATGATTATTAAACGTCTGGTTCGCCAGTACCAGGCCCGGCAGAGCGCTGAACCCCTGGTTCAGATGTAATTTTCCGGCCGCAGCTCGCTGCGGCCGTCAATTCTCGCAAGAACTCCCCGCCCCTCTTTTGACGAGTTGTCAAATTAAGGATAAAATACTCGTCAAATGGGAGGTCGCTGATGAGCATAATTATTGATGGAAACCTGGACGCCGTACGCAGCCTGAATGAATTTCAACAAAACCTTTTGCGGAGAATTCATAACATCGGGCTGGCTCTGATGCCGGAGTTCGCAGATAAAGCGCAGGCGATGGAAGCGGTCAGCCTGGACGACAGGGCCCTGATGCAGCGTCTCTATGCCACTTTGCTTGAGCAAAACATTCGGGTATCCGAAAGTGAACGGCAGAAAACGAGGCGTCGTAAAGAAAATCTGGAAAAGTTTTATGCTCAGCTCGAAGAGATGGGCGGCACAATGAAGGTAAATGACGTGGCAGCTATTTTGGGCATTTCACGTCAGGGCGTTCACGCGCGACTAAAGAAAAACAGGCTGCTGGCTTTTAAACAAAACGGCGACTTTATCTTCCCACGTTTTCAGTTTGCGGAAAAAGGCCTGCTGCCGGGTTTCGCGGAAGTCATGGAGGCTTTCGGCCCCGGACTGCATCCAATGATGATTCTCAACGCACTAAGATCGCCTGTCGATATCAAAGGCAACGGCGTCTGGCAAACGCCTGTTGAGATCATGCAAAACGGCGCTAATCCGGAAGCGCTGAAAATACTCGTTCGCAACGCGGCTTTACTTAGCCAGCAGGCAGGAAGCTAATCAGGCCTGGTTAATCCGGCTCCGGCACAATGGCAAAATTCAGCAGCCGTTCAAGCATGTCGTCGCCTTTCATCCAGCGAAGCTTCCAGCCTGGCGGGAACAGCTGAGTGTCATATTCCCTGTAATTTCTTATCGTTACTCTGCCTTGCGAAACATCTTTGAATGCATGGGCGCTTTCTGGATTTTTCCAGAAGGCGTAGCACTTCTTATAGCGGCAGTGCCTGCTGGAATAAGCGATGCCGGCATGGTTATTCTTAAGACAAAAAAGTTGCGACATCAGCCACTGTGGAAAGTCGTAATTCTCATTTTCCAGGCTGTCTAAAGGGATGTGCAATAGCTCGCATAATCTGACTACATCAATGACCTTCACCGTCCTTATCACCTTTACGGCACAGATATAGTGCTGATCTAAGGCAGATTCAGGCCAGGATATTGTGCCGGCAAAATGAAACATTCGGCCGTAGCTTTCAGCCATGGCGGTTAAAGCCGAATCAGCGGCGTACCAGACGGCAATCTTGCCGCCGGGCGGATTAAAACGACCGCATTTCTCACTACTCTCAGGCGCAGAAAAGTGGATCGCGCTTTGCTATTTTTGCCATTGATGGCGCTTTAAAATCGAGCCTTTACGTAACTCAAGCTCGGGAATGCTAAACCCGGAACCGGTCAGCGCAGCCATCGCTTTCGCTGCCGCTTCGGGCCGGAAAGTCCATTTTCGCATAATCGCCTCTCCTCCTTTCAGGAGAGGTTATCCCATTTTCACGCTGAAAAGCTTAAGGCAAAAAAAATCCGCAGCGGCCGCTGCGGATTTTTTTATGGTCGGAGAGAAAAGCCGGTTACTTCGCGGCGGTTTCCATGCCCATCAGGCCAATTTTCAGGTAGCCCGCCTGGCGCAGCTTATCCATCACGCTCATCAGGGTTTCATAGTCCACCGACTTGTCCGCCTGGAAAAAGATGGTGGTTTCTTTATCGCCGTGAGTCTGGTTTTCCAGCGAGGCCAGCAGCGTCTCAGGCGTCACCGCGTCGTTGCCGATATAGAGCTGCTTATCCGCTTTAATCGAGAGATAAACCGGCTTTTCCGGACGCGGCTGAGGCGCGCTGGTGGAGGCAGGCAGGTTAACGCGCACGTCAACGGTAGCCAGCGGCGCGGCGACCATAAAGATAATCAGCAGCACCAGCATCACGTCGATAAACGGCGTGACGTTGATTTCATGCATTTCGCCGTTGCTGTCGAGGTCTTCATTTAATCGCATAGCCATCGCACTTACCCTACCCGCAGTTTCTGCGTCTGCGCCGGCGCATGGCGACCGCTGGCGGCCAGATCCAGATCGCGGCTCTGCAGCAGCATAATCTGCGCGGCGACGTCGCCCAGCGTGGCCTTGTAGTTAGCGATCATACGGGCGAAAACGTTGTAGATCACTACCGCCGGGATTGCGGCGACCAGACCGATAGCGGTCGCCAGCAGCGCTTCCGCAATGCCGGGCGCTACCACGGCCAGGTTGGTGGTCTGCGTCTGCGCGATACCGATAAAGCTGTTCATAATGCCCCAGACGGTGCCGAACAGGCCGACAAATGGCGCGATGGCGCCGATAGTGGCGAGAAAGCCGTTGCCGCGGCCCGCATGGCGGCTGAAGAAGGCGACGCGGCGCTCCAGACGAAACGAGGTGCGATCTTTAATGCCGTCGTTGTCTTCTGAATCAGCCGAGAGCTCCAGCTCGTTTTCGGCCTCTTTCAACAGCTGCGTTGTCAGGCTGTTGGCGTCAAAAGCGGCACAGGTCTGCGCGGCTTCCTGCAGGGAACGCGCGCCAGCCAGCGCCTGCTGTTCGCGCTTCAGGCGGCGTTTGGCCGAGCTGAGTTCCGCGCTCTTGCTGAAGAAAATAGCCCAGGTGACCACCGAGGCCAGCAGCAGACCGATCATTACCACTTTTACTACGATGTCTGCATGATGATACATGCCCCAGACGGAGAGGTCCGTCTGCATCAAATCATTCGTCACGGCGTTTCTCCAACGTCAGTTACCGATAGCGAAAATGCAGTGCGGATCATACCAAATCAAATCCGAATTGATAGTAGTTATCATTACTATTTACCCTTTAAGCGCCACTTTTTACATTTTTTCTCAGTCTCCCCCTGACGATCGGGATTTTTCCTGAAACTTCCTCACTCAGAGGCGAGGTGAATTTCGCCCTGGCGGCTGCCGTGTTAACGTTAAGCGAGATCCTTTAACCGAGCAGACCGATGACCAGCAAAAATATTGAAACGGCGTTGATTAGCGCCGGCCGCCGCAAACGTTATACCCAGGGTTCCGTCAACAGCGTTATTCAGCGCGCCTCTTCACTGGTATTTGATAGCGTAGCCGAGAAAAAGCGCGCCACGGCGGGACGCGCCGAAGGCGAGCTCTTTTATGGCCGCCGCGGCACGCTGACCCATTTCGCCCTGCAGGAAGCCATGACCGAGCTGGAAGGCGGCGCGGGCTGCGTGCTCTATCCCTGCGGCGCGGCGGCAGTGGCCAACGCCATTCTGTCGTTTGTTTCGGCAGGCGATAACGTGCTGATGGCGGGTTCGGTTTACGAGCCGACTCAGGATTTCTGCAGCAAAATTCTGCGCAAAATGAATGTCTCCACCACCTGGTTCGCCCATACCGCGGGCGCGGAGATCGCCGAGCTGATTCAGCCGGAAACCAAAGTGGTTTTTCTGGAATCGCCCGCCTCCATCACGATGGAAGTCCAGGATATTCCCGCTATCGTGGCCGCCGTGCGCGCTAAAGCGCCGGAAGCGGTGATCATGATCGACAATACCTGGGCCGCAGGCATTCTGTTCCGCGCGCTGGATTTCGGCATCGATATCTCTATCCAGGCCGGCACCAAATACCTGATTGGTCATTCTGATGCGATGATCGGCACCGCCGTCGCCAACGAGCGCTGCTGGGCGCAGCTGCGTGAGAACTCCTATTTGATGGGACAGATGGTGGACGCGGATACCGCTTATATGGCCAGCCGCGGCCTGCGCACGCTGGCGGTTCGACTGCGCCAGCATGAAGAGAGCGCCCTGCGCGTCGCCCAGTGGCTGAGCGCTCGTCCTGAAGTCGCCGTGGTTAACCATCCGGCGCTGCCGCAGTGTAAAGGTCATGCGTTCTGGCAGCGCGATTTCACCGGCAGCAGCGGCCTGTTCTCTTTTGTGCTGAAAGCGCGCCTGAGCGATAGCCAGCTGGCGGACTATCTCGACCATTTTGAACATTTCAGCATGGCCTACTCCTGGGGCGGCTTTGAGTCGCTGATCCTGGCAAACCAGCCCGACGAACTGGCGGCGATCCGTCCGGCTGGCGGCGTTGATTTTAGCGGCACGCTGGTACGTTTACATATCGGTCTGGAAAACGTTGAGGATCTGCTTGCCGATCTCGCCGCCGGCTTCGCGCGGCTGAGCGTTGAAAAAAGCTAAACAAAATCGCAACAGCCAGAGCCCGATCAACGCTGCGATGGCTTATTTACGAGTACACTAATGCTATTGACGCGGTAAACAGGATAAAAGATGGCGGTACTCCATGAGATTGTGCAGGCGCTTTGGCATCAGGACTTCGCCGCCCTGGCCAATCCCGATGTAATCTGGATCGTTTACGGAATTATGTTTCTTACGCTGCTGCTGGAAAACGGCCTGCTGCCCGCCGCCTTTTTGCCCGGCGACAGCTTGCTGCTGCTGGCCGGCGCGATGATCGCCAAAGGCGTGATGGGATTTGTGCCTACGATTGCGATTCTGACGCTGGCGGCCAGCCTGGGCTGCTGGCTGAGCTATCTGCAGGGGCGCTGGCTGGGCAATACAAAGCTGGTCAGAAGTTGGCTGATGCATCTGCCGGCGCAGTATCATCAGCGGGCCTGGAGCCTGTTTCACCGGCACGGCCTGATGGCGCTGCTGATTGGACGTTTTCTGGCCTTTGTGCGCACGCTGCTGCCTACGATGGCGGGCATCTCCGGCCTGACGCATACCCGCTTTCAGTTTTTTAACTGGGTTAGCGGCCTGCTGTGGGTCGGCATTCTGGTTTCGCTGGGCTACGCGATAAGCCAGGTGCCCTTTATCAAGCGTCACGAGGATCAGGTGATGTCCATCCTGATGATCCTGCCGCTGGTGCTGCTCTGTATCGGGCTAATCGGCAGTCTGGCGCTGCTCTTTAAGCGTAAAAAGGCTGAGGGCCGTTAACCGGCCCTTTGTTCCGCTTCTGCCTGACGCAGCCTGCCAATCTCCTCTCCCGGCGTGACGCCGAAATAGCGTTTGAACTCGCGCGAAAACTGCGAGGCGCTTTCATACCCTACCCGCAGCGCCGCCGCGCTGGCTTTCAGCCCTTCATGCAGCATCAGCATTCGCGCCTGATGCAGCCGGTAGCTTTTCAGATACTGGAGCGGCGAGGTGCTGGTGACCGCCTTGAAGTTATGGTGGAAGGCGGAAACGCTCATATTAACTTCCGCCGCCAGCAGCTCGACGCTCAGGTTTTCCGTGTAGTGGCGCTCAATGCGCCGCAGCGCGCGGGCTATCTGGCTGAACTGCGTCTGGCGGCTGACCAGCGCCAGCAGCGCGCCGCCGCATGGCCCCAGCAGCACATGGTAAAGCATCTCTCTGACTATCTGCGGCCCCAGCACGCGCGCGTCACGCGGGTCCGCCATCGCGTCCAGCAGACGCTCTGCGGCGCAGAGCATGGGTTCGGTCAGCGGCGACGAGTGGATGCCGCGCGTTAGCGGCGGCGGATGAAAGCTGTCGTCATCGCCGATATCGATCAGCAGATCCTGCAGCTTAACCGGATCGACATTCAGCAACAGCCCGGCCAGCGGCGCTTCCGGCGTGGCGAAGGTTTCGCACTCCACCGACAGCGGCACGGTGAGCATCAGGTATTCCGTGGCGTCGTAGTGGAAAACGTTATTGCCCAGATAGCCGGTTTTTCTGCCCTGAAAAAGGATCACGATACCGGAAGAGTAAAGCACCGGCGTACGGCCGCTGGGCTGGCTGGCGTAGATAAGCCGGATATCGGGCAGCAGCGTCTGCACGTCCGGTTTTGTCGCGATCAGCTGCACCACCTGACGGGCAAGCCGGGCGCATAACGTATTGCGATCCATGATATTCACCTGTAAGCAACTTTGTCGGCATCATGCCGTAGCCTGTCGCCATCGTCCAGCCACCCGGAGAAACAGGCAAGAAGAAAGCAGAAACGGGCATTGAGCGCCCCGGATGCGCTTGCCAGGATGAGAAGCAGTGACGGCGATCGCCCTTTTATCGGCATCGCGCTCATTAATCCGAATTGCGCGAAGGGTCGCTAATCTCAACTAAACTTAACGTCACTTACCGGCGCAGAGGCGTCGGCACAATCGCTGCAAAGGAGAGAACAATGGCAGATCAACCTGTAATCAAGCTTCACGACGGCAATATGATGCCCCAGCTCGGTCTGGGCGTCTGGCAGGCGAGCATTGACGAAGCGCGTCAGGCGGCGCTTAAAGCGCTGGAAGTGGGCTATCGTTCTATCGATACCGCCGCTATCTATAAGAACGAAGAGGGTATCGGCCAGGCCTTGCAGGAGACGCAGGTCGCGCGCGACGATATCTTTGTCACCACTAAATTGTGGAACGACGATCAGCTGAACGCGCCGCAGGCGCTGGAAACCAGCCTGAAAAAGCTGCAGCTGGAGCAGGTGGATCTCTATCTGATGCACTGGCCATGCCCGGCGAAAGATAACTATGTTGAAGCCTGGAAAGCGATGATCGAACTGCAAAAACAGGGTCTGACCAAAAGCATCGGCGTCTGTAATTTCCAGGAAGCGCACTTAAAGCGGCTGATGGATGAAACGGGCGTGCGCCCGGTCATTAACCAGGTCGAGCTGCACCCGATGCTGCAACAGCGCACGCTTCACGCGTGGAACGCTATGCATCAGATCCAGACCGAATCCTGGAGTCCGCTGGCTCAGGGCGGCAAAGGCGTGTTCGATCAGGCGGTGATCAAAGAGCTGGCGAAAAAATATGGCAAAACGCCGGCGCAGATCGTGATCCGCTGGCATCTGGACAGCGGCCTGGTAGTGATCCCGAAATCGGTCACGCCTTCGCGCATCGAAGAGAACTTTAAAGTGTTCGACTTCCGCCTGGAGAAACCGGAGATCAGCGAAATCGCCGCGCTGGATTCCGGCAACCGCCTGGGCCCGAATCCTGACGAACTGAACTAAAAAGGGTTGTCCGCCAGCGTTGAGCTGGCAGGACGCTCTGGCGCGCCGTAGCCCTTTCCGGCGCGCCTTTTATCGCTTCGCACCTTTTTTCTTTACCAGATGCCATATTAATTTAAACCTCGGGTAAACCGCCTTCATTATTATTTCTAAATAATGTTAATAACAATAATTAATTAACCTAAAAGCGAAGAATTTGTAAGACGCAGAAAGACGAACAAATACAGCCATATAAAATAAATATGATAATAAAACTTTACGCCTATTTTAAAAAATGACCTGACAATGACAATAACAATAGGTTTTGCTAATCAAAAAATCATTTCTTATTATCAAGAGCAGAATTACATCAGAGGGAAAATCAGTATACTAAGCCCGGTAATATTTCTGGTTAAAGCCAATGGAGAAGCATAATGAAAAAGATTATTTCAGCCGCGCTGCTGTTACTGATGACGGGTTCCGCTTTTGCTGCCCAGATTGTTCCCCGCAACGAGCTGGATAATTACGTGAAAAAAGAGCGCGTCTCTATTTCCAACGTAATGGGCGGCAAAGCCAAAGCGCTTGAGGCGCTGCGTGCGGAAGTGGATAAAAAAGGCGGCGAGTATATGTATATTACCTCGCTGGATCGTCCGGGTGATTCCAGCCACTGGCGCGGCACCGCTATCGTTCTTGAAAAGAAATAATCCCGCCTGAATAGTTTTTAAAACCGCATCTTACCTCTGCATTAATAAGCATCCGAATTCATTCTTATCGGATGCTTATTATTCCCAAAACCCTGGCCGCAAGACCAGGGTTTACCGCTATGGCGCCGGCTGCACCTGAAGCTGCCCTGCCGTACCGCGATCGGCCATCTCCAGCGTCTGGCTGTAGTAAACAAACGGAAAGTGATCCGAAGAAGCCTGCGTAAAGGAGACAAACAGCTCCACGCTGCCGTCCACCCATACCGTATCTTTCCAGCCGCGATCCTCCGCCATCGGCTGCGCGCCGTTGACGTTTTTAATCAGAAACATAACGCCCTGAATATGAAACGCCTGCGGCGTGTCAGCATGGATAATCCAGCGTTCAAAGCTGCCCTGCTGCGCCTGTACGTCAATGCGTCCCATATCCCACAGCGCGCCGTTGATGCCTGGCTCAGCGTCGCCCAGGCGGAATTCACGCGTGCGGCTTACGCCGCCCTCAATCACCTGATCGGCCAGCAGGCGCATCGGCAGCGTGTCGGTCACCAGCGGCAGCAGGCCGGTCGGCCGCAGCGTCAGTACCAGCGTCGAAGTCAGGATACTGGACGGTTCGAACAGCCCGCGCAGGCGATCGATAATGCCCGCCGCCTGGCCCGCCGTGATCGAGACTTCGTCGCCCTGGCTCATATCCACCAGCACTTCCCGCCGCTCGCCCGGCGCTAACGAGAGCTGCTGTACGGCGACGGGCGCAGGCAGAAAGCCCTGATCGCTGGCGATAACGTTGAAAGGGCGGTTGTCGCTCATCGCCAGCTGATAGCGGCGCGAGTTAGAGGCGTTAAGCAGTCGCAGCCGTACCCAGCCGCGTGACACCTCTATCCAGGGATTCTGCACGCCGTTCACCAGCAGCGTGTCGCCGACAAAGCCGCCGCTCGCTGGCGGACTGTAGTCCGGCGCGCCGAAGTTATCGATGCGTTTATCCTGAATAATCAGCGGAAAATCATCCACGCCGTAGTGGTTCGGCAGCGGCAACTTTTTGCTGACCTCATCTTCGACCAGCCACATGCCCGCCAGGCCGTTATAGACGTGCGGCGCCATGCGGTTCGGCGTATTGGCGTGATACCAGCAGGTCGCCGCTGCCTGACGGATTGGGATCACCGGCGCCCAGTCAACGCCTGGCGACATCATCCGCGCCGCGCCGCCGGCCAGCGCGCCCGGCACCTGAAGGCCGCTGACGGTCATCGCCACCGGTTCGTTCAGCCGGTTGCTGTAGATAAGCTTAACGTCGTCGCCGCTCCAGACCCGAACCGTCGGGCCAAGATAGAGGCCGTTGACGCCCCAGACCTGCGCCTTGCTGCCGCCGGTAAACGACCAGTGGCTGCGCTGCAGCGTTAAAAAGATGGGCTGTCCGCGACGGGACTCGATTAACGGCGGCACCGGTAAAGGATTACCTGGCCCGGCGGCGCGTACACTGACGGGGAGCGCACTGGCGCATAGCGCTATGCCCGATGCCTGAATAAACTGACGTCGACTGAAGGACATAAAAACTCCGTAACCCAAAATGCGGCCCGCCGGGCCGCTATCCATTTTTTATGTTTGATTGCCGTGTGCCGATCGCGAACCGATCGGGCTATTTTTCGCCTGCGGCCTCGCGCGCCGCCACTTCCGCATTCAGCTCGGCCAGTTTTTCCGCCATCATTTCGCGGCAGTGGGTTGCCAGTTTACGCACGGATTGATCGGCGAAAGCGGCGGTATCGACCGGCGGCAGCATCTCGACGATCACCAGACCGTTATGCAGACGATTGAGCCTGACTTTATCGTGCGTGTTGCTGACCACAATCGGGATAATCGGCACGCCAGCGGCCATCGCGGCGTGAAACGCGCCGGTTTTAAATGGCAGCAGTCCGCGTCCGCGACTGCGCGTGCCTTCCGGGAACATCCAGAAAGAAATTTTCTTCTTTTTGAACTGTTCAATCAGCTCGTTAATAGTGCCATGCGCTTTGCTACGGTTGTCGCGATCGATCAGCAGGTTGCCGGTCAGCCAGTAAAGCACGCCGAAGAAGGGGATCCACAACAGGCTTTTTTTGCCTACCGTTACGGTCGTCGGCTGCACGATTTTCGCCGCCGTAATCATATCGTAGTTGTTCTGGTGGTTGGCAATATAGATCGCGTTGGGATAGTTGTCTGCCTCACGCGGCTTGCGAATCTCCACCTTCAGGCCGAACAGCGGCGAAAGTCGGCCGAACAGATGGCCAAAGGTGGCCACGTGACGGGGATTACGGGGACTGAACAGACACCAGATGCAGCCGAACACGCAGACCAGAATTGAATAAACGATCGTCACGACGATCCGTAAAATTGACAGCATCACATCCTCATTATTGCCGGGCGACGGGCGGCCAGGCTGATGACCGCCCTGCCGCCGTCACAGGTTACGCCTTTAGCCGGCGCGCCGGGTGAGTATATCCTTAAATCCGCTAACGGTGCTGCTTTTCACCCGGCGGCGCGGCCTAATCCTCGCTTTCGCCGGCTGCAGGCCGATCGGGCGCGTCAACCTCAACCCGATCGATACGCTGCAGGCCGCGAGGCAGCAGCGTGCCGCGACGCCCACGCTCGGCACGGAATTTTTGCAGCTCTTCCGGCTTCAGCGTCAGCTTGCGTTTGCCCACGTGCAGCGTGATCGAAGCCTGCGGCGACAGCAGCAGCAGCCAGGCCAGCTTATCGTTGCCGGCAGCCGCTTCCGCAGCCGGAATCGACACGATTTTGTTGCCCTTGCCTTTGGAAAGCTGCGGCAGATCGCCAACCGGGAACATCAGCATTCTGCCCGCTGCGGTGATCGCCAGCAGCAGATCGTCCTCGTGGTGGATCGCCTGCGGCGTCAGTACTTTAGCGTTTTGCGGCAGCGTCAGCAGCGCTTTACCGGCGCGGTTGCGGGAAACCAGATCGCTGAAGGTGCAGACAAAGCCGTAGCCCGCGTCCGAAGCCATCAGCAGCTTCTGCTCGTCCGCTTCCATCAGCACCTGCTCGACTATCGCGCCCGGCGGTGGCGTCAGCTTGCCGGTGAGCGGTTCGCCCTGGCCGCGCGCCGAAGGCAGCGTCACCGGATCGAGCGTGTAGCTACGTCCCGTCGAGTCGATAAAGGCCACCGGCTGATTGCTCTTGCCGCGCGCTGCCGCGCGATAGCTGTCGCCCGCTTTATAGCTCAGGCCGCCCGGATCGATATCGTGGCCTTTGGCGCTGCGCACCCAGCCCATTTGCGACAGTACGATGGTGACCGGTTCGGAAGGCACCAGCTCATTTTCGCTGATCGCTTTCGCCTCTTCCCGCTCGCGCAGCGGCGAACGACGCTCGTCGCCATAGGCTTCGCTGTCCGCCTGCAGCTCTTTTTTCAGCAGCGTGTTCATTTTGCGCTCTGAAGCCAGAATGCCCTGTAAACGATCGCGCTCTTTTTCCAGTTCGTCCTGCTCGCCGCGAATTTTCATCTCTTCCAGCTTCGCGAGGTGGCGTAATTTCAGCTCCAGGATCGCTTCCGCCTGGGTTTCGCTGATGCCGAAGCGCGCGATCAGCACCTGTTTCGGCTCGTCCTCGCTGCGGATGATATGGATGACGTCATCGATGTTGAGGAAAGCGACCAGCAAACCTTCCAGGATATGCAGGCGCTTCAGCACCTTTTCCAGCCGGAAGTTGAGGCGGCGACGCACGGTATCGCGGCGGAACACCAGCCATTCGCTGATGATTTCCAACAGGTTTTTCACCGCCGGACGGTTATCCAGCCCGATCATATTCAGGTTGATGCGGTAGCTTTTTTCCAGGTCGGTGGTGGCGAACAGGTGGTTCATGACCTGATCCATATCCACACGGTTGGAACGCGGCACGATCACCAGCCGCGTCGGGCTTTCGTGATCCGATTCGTCGCGCAGATCCTCCACCATCGGCAGCTTTTTATTGCGCATCTGCGCGGCGATCTGCTCCAGCACGCGCGCGCCGGAAACCTGGTGCGGCAGCGCGGTGATCACCACGTCGCCATCTTCTTTCTTCCATACCGCGCGCATACGTACAGAGCCGCGGCCATTCTGGTAGATTTTACGGATTTCGGCACGCGGCGTGATGATCTCCGCCTCGGTCGGATAATCCGGGCCCTGCACGATATCCAGCAGCTCGTCCAGCGTGGTTTTCGGCGCGTCGATCAGCTTAATCGCCGCGTTGGCGACTTCGCGCAGGTTATGCGGCGGAATATCCGTCGCCATGCCGACCGCGATGCCGGTCGTGCCGTTCAGCAGAATATTAGGCAGACGCGCGGGCAGCATCGCCGGCTCCTGCAGGGTGCCGTCAAAGTTCGGCACGTAGTCCACGGTGCCCTGGCCCAGCTCGCTCAGCAGCAGCTCGGCGTATTTCGACAGGCGCGATTCGGTATAACGCATCGCCGCAAAGGATTTCGGATCGTCCGGCGCCCCCCAGTTCCCCTGGCCATCCACCAGCGGATAGCGATAGGAGAACGGCTGCGCCATCAGCACCATCGCCTCGTAACAGGCGCTGTCGCCGTGCGGATGATATTTACCCAGCACGTCGCCCACGGTGCGGGCCGACTTCTTGAATTTGGCGCTGTTGTTCAGACCCAGTTCCGACATCGCGTAGACGATGCGGCGCTGCACCGGCTTCAGGCCGTCGCCGATATACGGAAGCGCACGATCCATGATGACGTACATGGAATAGTTAAGGTAGGCCTCTTCCGTAAACTTATGCAGAGCGCGACGCTCTGCCCCATCCTGAGTCAAATCGCTCATTACTTTTTATTCCTCACATCATGGCGTCAAGGGCGCGCCACATCGGGGCCGTTTGGCGGGGATAGTACCTTATCCGGGCCGTCTCTGTCACAGATATCCGTGCCGGCGCCGGGCGCTTTTCGCGCGGCGATTATTGCTTCATATGCAAAAGTATTCTGCCCCAAAACTTATTTTTCAACGCCGGCTCCGCGCGTAAACTGCGCTCAGTTTTGAATAATGGAGAACACCATGCGCATTTTTATTATTGACGCCGGAAAAACCTTTGCCCATTCCAAAGGCGAACTGAACCATACGCTAACCGACGTGGCCGCCACTTTCCTGCGCGACGCCGGTCATCAGGTTGATATCACCATAGTGGACAACGGCTATGTCGTGGCCGATGAGATTGAAAAATATCTGGCTGCCGACGCGGTGATCTATCAAATGCCTGGCTGGTGGATGGGCGAACCCTGGATCCTGAAAAAGTATATCGACGAAGTCTTTACTGAAGGCCACGGCTCGCTGTACGCCAGCGATGGCCGCACTCGCTCCGACGCGTCGAAGAAGTATGGTTCCGGCGGGCTGATCCAGGGCAAAAAATATATGCTGTCGCTGACCTGGAACGCGCCGCTGGAGGCCTTTACCGATCCCGACCAGTTCTTTGAAGGCGTCGGCGTCGACGGTCTCTATCTGCATTTCCACAAGGCCAATCAGTTCCTGGGAATGGAAGCGCTGCCGACCTTTATCTGTAATGACGTGATCAAGCAACCGGATATTCCACGCGATATCGAGCGCTATCGGACTCATCTGAGCAAAATCTTTGCTTAACTGATAAGACGTTTATCGCAAAAGGAAACACCATGCTCACCGTTATTGCTGAAATTTGTGTCAGGCCTGGCCGCCGCAGCGCGGTTATGCAGGCGATTGAGAGAGTGATGCCGTTGGTGTTGAAAGAAGAAGGCTGCGGCAGCTACCGTATGCTGGTGGATCATCAGGCGCAGGTGCCGTGGAAGCAGAACTCGCCCGATTCAGTGTTTATGGTCGAACAGTGGGATTCCCTGCGGCATCTGGAGCAGCATCAGCAGGCCGCGCACATGGAGCAGCACCGCAGCCGCATCAAGGATGACGTGCTGGACGTGCGCATTTTTGTGCTGGAGCCGGCGTCGCAAAGTTAAGCGGTTGTACCCTGCGTCAGCGCTTTACTGGTCTGAAGGACGCGCGTTTTGCACTAGCGCTGAACGCGCGTCGCCTTCAGTCCGTTATCTGAGCGAGCCCAATGAAAAAGATCATTTTCGATACGGATATTGGCGTGGACGACGCCTTCGCGCTGGCCTGCGCGGCTAAAAGCCAGCAGATCCTCGGCATTACCACCGTATTCGGCAACGTAGCGGTTGGCCAGGCGGTAAAAAACGCCCGCCTTTTCGCGCAGCTTGTCGGCTGCGACGCGCCGGTTTTTCGCGGCTGTTCGCGCCCGCTGGCACTGTCGCCCTCCGCCAGCGCCGCGCCAGTCCACGGCGGCGACGGCCTGGGCGACGTGCTGGAAAATCCTTTTCCTGAAGAGGCGGACAGCGCCATCGACTTTATTATCAACAGCGTCAGAGCGCAGCCGCATGAAGTGACGCTGGTGGCTATCGGCCCGTTGACCAATATCGCCACGGCAATCAACCTGGCGCCGGATATTGTTCCGCTGGTGAAAGAGCTGGTTATTATGGGCGGCGCTTTCGGCACTAACGGCCATGCGGGCAACGTCACGCCGCACAGCGAGTTTAATATCTGGAAAGATCCGCACGCCGCCGACCAGGTGCTCTCTTCCGCCCTGCCGGTGACGGTTTTGCCGCTGGACGTCACGCACGAAGTCCTGATTAGCGGCGAAGATATCCGCTCGCTGAAGGTGCCGGTTTTAGAACAGATTTCCAGAGGCTATCTGCAATACAGTCTGGCGAAGGAAGGCTTTGAAGGTATGGCGCTGCACGATACGCTAGCGGTTTTATGGCTGACGTATCCCGATTTTTTTACCACGGTTAAAGCGCCGGTTCGCGTGGTGACGGAAGGTATTACGCTGGGGCAAACGCTGCGTAAGATCGGTGCGCTGGCTTCCCGCTTCGATCCCTACGCGGGCTGCCGCGAGCAAACCCTTTGCCTGGGCGTGCAGGCCGACAAGGTCAAAGCGGCTTTTCTGGCGATGCTGCAGGCTTAGCCTGCCAGCTGCTCGCCGCTCCACTGCAGGAAACTACTGACGTGGGGAAACTGCGCAAAGCCGCGCGGGTAAACCAGATGATGGGCGTTGACCGGCAGGCTACAGGATTCATCCAGCACTCTGACCAGCTTGCCGCTACGCAAATACTCCTCCGCCAGCAGCTCGCTTTCAAATACCACGCCGTGCCCCAGCATAGCCGCTTCCAGACTCATATAAGAACGATCGAAACGAAACAGCCAGTCTTTATCCGGCTGCGCTAACTGCATGGCGGCAAACCACTGCGGCCACTGAATTAAAGGCGATTCGGAAAGGATCAGCGCATGGTTAATTAATTCTTCCGCCGCGCTGACCGGGTATTTGGCTAAATAAGCGGGCGAAGCCAGCGCCGACATTTTTTCGTTGCGGATGGTTTTAATTTCAAATGACTGCCACTCCGGAAAACCGTGCCGCACCGCAATATCGATATTATCCCGGCTGAAAGATAAATTTTCATAGGAACAGGAGAGCGTTACCTGTAATTCCGGGTAGCGCTCACGGAATTTATGCAGGCGCGGCAGCAGCCAGAGCAGGCCAAAGCTGGGTGCACAGTGGATACGCAGCGCGCTGCGCGCATGTTGATTGCCGAGACGCGCGCTGGCCTGCGCCAGACCTAACAGTAACGGGCTGATTTCTTTCAGGTAGTTCTCACCGGCCAGCGTTAGCGCCATCCCTTTCGGCGAGCGGTTAAACAGAATGCAACCCAGATCTTTTTCCAGTTTGGCCAGCTGATGGCTGGCCGCTGACGGCGTGATATTCAACTCTTCCGCCGCGCGCGCCACGTTACCGTAATGCGCCACCTCTTCAAAAACCCGCAGCGACCTGATGGCCGGACAATATTTTGCATTCTTTTCCATGCGCGATCCTTAAATGAATTTTGTGATGCATGCCCATTTGTTAATTGCAGTTTTGTTAACTGCATCAAACCCGCAACTTCATTCAGCATCAAATGAATTTTTTTGCATTGCCAGTTTACCCGTTATTTCCAATTCTGACTGTGACCCTGCCTGACCACTAAAAAAGATTATTATGGAGTGGATTATGTTACTGAAAGAGAAAGTTGCGATTATTACGGGCGCCGCCTCCCGGCGCGGCATTGGTCGAGCCACCGCGGCCTGCTTCGCTCGCCACGGCGCTCGGGTAGTTATCCTGGATCTTGACGCCAGCGCGGCGCAAAACGCGGCCCGCGAGCTGGGCGAAGGCCATCTGGGCCTGGCGGCTAACGTGACCGATCCTGACGCCGTGCGCCAGGCGGTTGCGCGTGTAGTCAGCGAGTTTGGCCGCATCGACGTGCTGGTGAATAACGCCGGCATCACTCAGCCGGTAAAAACGCTGGAAATAGGCATTGAGGATTACAACCGCATCCTGGACGTTAATCTGCGCGGCACGCTGCTGATGTCGCAGGCGGTGATCCCAGTCATGCAGCAACAGGGCGGCGGCAGCATTGTTTGTCTCTCCTCCGTTTCCGCCCAGCGCGGCGGCGGCATCTTCGGCGGCCCGCACTACAGCGCGGCGAAAGCAGGCGTGCTGGGCCTGACTAAAGCGATGGCGCGTGAATTCGGCCCGGATCAGATCCGCGTCAACGCGCTGACGCCCGGCCTGATCCAGACCGATATTACCGGCGGACTGATGCAGGACGAGCGCCGCCACGCCATTATCGATGGCATTCCTCTTGGACGCCTGGGCGCAGCGGACGATGTGGCCAACGCCGCGCTGTTTCTCGCCAGCGAGTTGTCCAGCTATCTCACCGGCGTCACGCTGGATGTGAACGGCGGCATGCTGATTCACTAACCCGCCCAGTCACTCCGGGAGTAAATCCTATGACAACGCTGAATCTCAGCGCGGCCAGCAGCGCCGCGCGCGACGCAACCTATCGCAAAATCGCCTGGCGGCTGATGCCGTTTCTGATGCTTTGCTACCTTTGCGCCTATCTTGACCGGGTCAATGTCGGGTTCGCCAAGCTGCAGATGATGGACGACCTGGCCCTGAGTGAAACGGTTTACGGCCTGGGCGCAGGCATCTTTTTTATCGGCTATTTCTTTTTCGAAGTGCCGAGCAATCTGATCCTGCACCGTGTCGGCGCGCGGCGCTGGATCGCCCGTATCATGATCACCTGGGGCCTGATTTCCGGGCTGTTTGCCTTTGTGGAAACCGCCTGGCAATTCTATCTGCTGCGCTTTCTGCTTGGCGTAGCCGAAGCCGGGCTGGCGCCGGGGCTGCTGCTCTATCTTACCTACTGGTTTCCCGCCCAGCGCCGCGCCCGTATGACCGTGCTGTGGTTCGTCGCCATTCCGCTTTCGGGGATGATCGGCGGCCCGCTCTCCGGCTGGATTATGGCGACCTTTGCCGGTTTTCACGGCTGGGCAGGCTGGCAGTGGATGTTCGTGCTGGAGGCGATCCCTACGCTGCTGATGGGTCTGGTGGTGCTGAAGGTGTTGAAAGATCGGGTCGAACAGGCGCCCTGGCTGGATGACAGCGAAAAACGCATGGTGCGCGCCGATCTGGATGAGGACAACCAGTTGAAATCGCACCACGGCACCGTGAAGGCTTTCGTAGCCGACCGACGACTCTGGCTGCTGGCGCTGATCTATTTCTGCGTGGTGATGGGCCAGTACGCGCTGACCTTTTGGCTGCCGACGCTGATAAAAAACGCCGGCATCAGCGAACCGCTGCATATCGGCCTGCTGACCAGCCTGCCCTATCTTTGCGCCATCGTTTTTATGCTGATGGCGGGACGCAGCGGCGACCGACGTCGCGAACGGCGCTGGCATTTGATAGTGCCGATGTTTATCGGCGTAATCGGCCTGACGCTGGCTACGTTGCTGAGCCATAGCATCACGCTGTCGCTCTTTTTCCTCTGCGTGGCCGCCGCAGGCATTCTTTCCGCCTCTTCGCTGTTCTGGATGCTGCCAACCAATCTGCTTGGCGGCGCTTCGGCGGCGGCAGGCATCGCGGCGGTGAACTGCTTTGCCAACCTGGCGGGTTTCTTTTCGCCCTGGCTGATCGGATCGATCACTACTACCACCGGCTCGCCTGCTTCGGGCATCTACTTTATTGCCACGGTGTTGCTGCTCGGCGCGCTCTGCGTGCTGCGTATTCGCGCTGCGGACGTTAATCGTTAATCAGGAGGTCAGATGAACAGCCTTTCCGCCATACCCGCGCTCCGCCAGCGAGCCACCAATATTCGTCGCCACGCGCTGCTGATGGGCCAGGTACAGGGCCAGGGCTATATCGGCCAGGCGCTGGGCGCCGCCGATTTGCTCGCCGTCAGCTATTTTCACGCGCTTAACTTCCGGCCGGAAGAGCCGGAGTGGGAAGAGCGTGACCGCTTTTATCTCTCCATCGGCCACTATGCCATCGCGCTTTATGCCGCGCTGCTGGAAGCGGGCGTTATTCCCGAAGCCGAACGCGAAACCTATGGCAGCGATGAAAGCCGCCTGCCGATGTCCGGCATGGCCGCCTATACGCCCGGTATGGAAATTACCGGCGGCTCGCTGGGGCATGGCCTGGGCATCGCGGTCGGCGCCTGTCTGGGACTAAAAAGTAAAGGGTCGACTTCTTTCGTTTATAACCTGCTTTCCGATGGCGAGCTGAACGAGGGCTCGACCTGGGAAGCGGCGATGTCGGCTTCGCACTGGCGGCTGGATAACCTGATCGCCCTTATCGACGTGAATAATCAACAGGCGGACGGCCACAGCTCGGCGATCCTGGCTTTCGAGCCGATAGTCGACCGCTGGCGAGCCTTTGGCTGGCACACGCAGCGCGTGGACGGCAACGATATCGCCGCGCTGACCGCCGCTTTCGATACGGCGCGCGCCTGGGCTGAACCGCAGCCGCGCGTGATTATCTGCGACACCAAAATGGGCAAAGGCGTGCCTTTCCTGGAAACCCGCGAGAAAACGCACTTTATCCGCGTCGATGCCGACGAATGGGACAAAGCCCTCACCGCGCTTGAGCAAGGGGAATAAGATGACCACCGCAACCCAAAAACGGCTGACCACCTCGGCCATGATCGCCTCTATCGCCGCAGAAGGTCAGCCGACGCAGGCCGCGCCTTTCGGCCATGCGCTGGTGGAGCTGGCGCGTCAGCGTAAAGATATCGTCGGGCTGACCGCCGACCTGAGCAAATATACCGATCTGCATCTGTTCGCCGAAGCTTTCCCGACGCGTTTTTTCCAGATGGGCATGGCGGAGCAGCTGCTGATGAGCGCTGCAGCGGGCATGGCGCGCGAAGGCTTTACGCCTTTTGTCACCACCTATGCGGTGTTTGCTTCGCGACGAGCCTATGACTTTATCTGCATGGCGATTGCCGAAGAAAACCTGAATGTGAAAATCGCCTGCGCGCTGCCCGGCCTGACCACCGGCTATGGGCCAAGTCACCAGGCGACGGAGGATCTGGCGATCTTTCGCGGTATGCCCAATTTGACCATTATCGATCCCTGCGACGCGCTGGAGATAAGCCAGGCTACCTCGGCAATTGCTGAGCATCACGGCCCGGTTTATATGCGCCTGCTGCGCGGTAAGGTGCCGCTGGTGCTGGATAAATATGGCTATCAGTACCGGCACGGCAAAGCGCAACGGCTGCGTGGCGGCAAACATGCGGTGATTATCAGCAGCGGCCTGATGACCATGCGCGCGCTGGAAGCCGCAGAAGAGCTGGAAAAAAGAGGCATTGAGGTTGGCGTGGTGCATTCGCCGATGATTAAGCCGCTGGATGAAGAGACGATCCTGCGGGAAGCGGGAGAAGCCGTGGATCAAAACCGGCTGGTGATTACAGCAGAGAACCACTCCATTACCGGCGGTCTGGGCGAGGCGATAGCGGCAACGCTCATGCGCCACGGCGTAACGCCCAAATTCCGTCAGGTGGCGCTGCCGGACGAGTTTCTGGCTGCGGGCGCGCTGCCAACGCTGCACGATCGCTACGGTATTTCGACGGCGGCCATGGTCAGGCAGATTGCAAGCTGGCTGGAAGAGTAAGTAAAAGTTTCCGTAGCGCCGGCAGGCGCTACGGAATAGCCTGTTATACCTCGATCTCCGCCATATGGCCTTTTTCCTGCAGCCAGTTGCGGCGATCTTCCGAGCGCTTCTTCGCCAGCAGCATATCCATCACCGCCAGCGTCTGATCCACTTCGTCGTCATCAATGGTAAGCTGCACCAGACGACGGGTATTTGGGTCCAGCGTGGTTTCACGCAGCTGTAGCGGGTTCATCTCGCCCAGCCCTTTAAAGCGCTGCACGTTCGGCTTGCCCTTTTTGCGCTTCAACTGATCCAGAATCCCCGCTTTCTCTTCCTCATCCAGCGCGTACCAGACCTCTTTACCCAGATCGATGCGGTAGAGCGGCGGCATCGCCACATAGACGTGGCCATTTTTCACCAGCGAGCGGAAGTGGCGCACAAAGAGCGCGCAGAGCAGCGTGGCGATATGCAGGCCGTCGGAGTCCGCATCCGCCAGGATACAGATTTTGCCGTAGCGCAGCTGGCTCATATCTTCACTGTCGGGATCGATGCCGATAGCCACGGAAATATCGTGCACTTCCTGCGACGCCAGCACCTCGTCCGAAGAGACTTCCCAGGTATTGAGGATTTTCCCCTTCAGCGGCATGATCGCCTGGTATTCACGGTCGCGCGCCTGCTTGGCGGAGCCGCCCGCGGAATCCCCTTCCACCAGAAACAGCTCGGTGCGGTTTAAGTCCTGCGCGCTGCAGTCCGCCAGCTTGCCGGGCAGCGCCGGGCCGCTGGTGAGCTTTTTACGCACCACTTTCTTCGCCGCGCGCATACGCCGCTGGGCGCTGGAGATGGCCAGTTCGGCCAGCATTTCTGCCGCCTGGACGTTCTGGTTCAGCCACAGGCTGAAGGCGTCTTTCACCACACCGGAAACAAAGGCCGCGCACTGACGGGAAGAGAGACGCTCTTTAGTCTGGCCGGCGAACTGCGGATCCTGCATTTTCACTGACAGCACGTAGGCGCAGCGATCCCAGATATCTTCCGCCGACAGCTTGACGCCGCGCGGCAGGATATTGCGGTATTCGCAGAATTCGCGCATCGCGTCCAGCAGTCCCTGGCGCAGGCCGTTGACGTGCGTGCCGCCCTGCATGGTCGGGATCAGGTTGACGTAGCTTTCCGTCAGCAGCTCGCCGCCTTCCGGCAGCCACAGCAGCGCCCAGTCCACCGCTTCGATATCACCCGCGAAAGAGCCGACAAAGGGTTTTTCAGGCAGCGTCGGCAGGCCGTTGACCGCTTCCGCCAGATAGTCGGTCAGACCATCGGCGTAGCACCAGCTCTGCTCGGTGTTATTGACCTTGTCTTTAAACACGATCTCCACGCCCGGACAAAGCACCGCCTTCGCCTTCAGCAGATGGCTGAGGCGCGAAACGGAGAAGCGCGGGCTGTCGAAGAACGAGGCGTCAGGCCAGAAGCGCACGCGCGTGCCGGTGTTGCGCTTACCAACGGTGCCGGTGACGTGCAGATCCTGCACCTTGTCGCCATTCTCAAACGCCATTTCGTACACTTCGGCGTTACGGCGCACGGTGACTTCCACGCGCGTCGACAGGGCGTTGACCACCGAGATCCCCACGCCGTGCAGGCCGCCAGAGAACTGGTAGTTTTTGTTGGAGAATTTGCCGCCCGCGTGCAGACGACAGAAGATCAGCTCGACGGCCGGCACACCCTCTTCCGGATGGATATCGACCGGCATACCGCGACCGTCGTCAATGACCTCCAGCGACTGATCGGCGTGCAGGATCACTTCGACGCGTTTGGCGTGGCCCGCCAGCGCTTCATCCACGCTGTTATCGATCACTTCCTGACCTAAATGGTTAGGGCGCGAGGTGTCGGTGTACATGCCCGGACGACGGCGAACCGGTTCGAGGCCGCTGAGTACCTCAATAGAATCAGCGTTATAGCTGGACTGAGTCATGGTATCAATCTTGATAGTAAATGAGTGAGCCTCCACGTTCCGCTTCAGGCGCGCAGGCCCAGGAAGTCGAGGATCGGGGAGAAATGGCGTTCGAATCCGATAAAAGCATGATTTCCGCCCTCTTCAACCGTCTGGCGGCAGGCGCTGTAGTAACTTACAGCCTGGCGGTAATCGAGCACTTCATCGCCCGTTTGCTGCAGCAGCCAGAGCAAATCCGGCGACTCTAACGGGTCAATCTGCATTACTTTCAGATCGTAAATATGGCGAGACTCTAACACATATTGCTGCCCGGTGTAGGGGTTCTGATTCAGCCCCAGATAATCCGTGAGCAGCTCGAAAGGCCGCACCGCCGGATTGACCACCACCGCCGGCAAAGTGAAGCATTGTGAGAGCCAGGTCGCATAATAGCCGCCCAGCGAAGAGCCGACTATCCCTACGGCTTCGCCCGACAGCGTCATAATCAGGTTTTCCAGCATCAGCGCCGCATCCGCCGGATAGGGCGGCAGCTGCGGCACAATAACCTGAATCTCCGGATGACGCGCGGCCAGCCACTGCCGGAACTGCGTCGCCTTAGCCGACTGCGGCGAGCTGTTAAAACCGTGCAGATAGAGCAGCGTGGCCATCAGTAGCCTTCCGAATCGGGATCGGGACTGAAGGCGCGCGTCATCAGGCGCTCCACTTGCGTTTCCACCCGGCCATCCGCGTGGAGATCCAGCCAGCGCCAGCCTGGCGCCTCGGAGTCGATAGTGAAATTGGTGCAGTGTGGCCGAAACTGCACGCAGGTGGACGGCGTGGCCAGCAAGCGACGCCCGTTCCAGTCGAGATCCAGATCCTGATGAATATGTCCGCAAAGCAGCGTGGTCGCCAGCGGATAGCGCTGCAGCACCGCTTCCAGCATATGCGAATTGCGTAGGCTATGCTGGTCGAGCCAGGTACAGCCCGACGGCAGCGGATGGTGATGCAGCAGCACCAGCGTATAGCGATCCGGCGCTATCGCTAACGTTTTCTCCAGCCACTCCAGCTGATAGTCGCTCAGCTCGCCGTGCGGCACGCCGAACACCTGGCTGTCCAGCAGCACGATTTGCCAGTTATCGCCCAGCAGCACGTGCTTCTCGTCGGCGATCTTCGCCTCCGCCAGCGTATTGAACATCGCCGGCTGGAAGTCATGGTTACCCGGCAGCCAGACGCAAGGCGCGGGCAGACGCGCGATACCCTCAGCGAAGTGCCGATAGGCCTCGACGGAGTGATCCTGCGCCAGATCGCCTGTAGCGACGATCAAATTGTACGGCTCTTCACAGGCGGAAATCGCCTGCAGCACCGCATCAAAACTGGCCCAGGTATTCACGCCCAGCAGCGTTTCGTGTTTACCGGCGAAAAGGTGGGTATCCGTTATCTGCAGCACTCTTGCCCGGCCATTCGCCACAGGAAGTTTTAACAGGCTATCCAATCACAATCCTTAGGGTTAACGCCGTTGCGGCGAAGAATTACCACACCGGAACGGCCATGGCGCCATGTGCTAAACAATAGCGCAGCCAGTCCGCGAGAAACTGGTTTATCTGATGCTTTTCGTCACGCTGATGCAGCTTTTTATTCGGATAATCATAGCGTGCTTTGAAGCGATAGATCTGCTGTGTGGAACACACTTCCGCCACCATTGCATCGTGGTAGAGCCGCACGGACATGGCGGGCAGGCTCCAGTAGCTCACGGCGGGCGCAGTCTGTTTAATCTCCACCAGCGTAGTGTAACGCGTTGATTCCTCGATAGTCACCGTATAACTTGCGTTGTTGACCTGCAGGGTGACCGACTCGCCCGCCCGATCTTCTTTCGGCAGCAGCCGACGCAGCTGGGCGAAATTGGTTTCGCACAGCCGCATCATTTCAGGGAAATCAGGCACGTAGCGCTTTATCATTCGGTTTTCCACTCGTCTCGTAGTTTTTTATGATGCAGCTCCAGCCATTGCAGCGCGATGACAGAGGCCGCGTTGTCTATTTTCCCCTCTTCCACCCAGCGGTAAGCCTGTTCGCGGCTGACCACATGCACAAGAATATCCTCATTCTCTTCCTCCAGACCGTGGTTTCCCTGCGCCACGCTGGCATCCACTTCGCCCACCAGAATCTCCAGCCGCTCGCTGGTGCCGCCCGGGCTCGATAAATAGCTGAGCACCGGCTTAACGCGAGCGGGCTTGATCCCGGCTTCTTCCACCGCTTCGCGCCGGACGACATCTTCCGGCGTTTCGCCCGGCTCTATGATACCGGCCACTAATTCTAACAGCCAGGGCGTCGGGCTGCTGTCAAAAGCGGGAATGCGGATTTGTTCAATCAGTACCACCCGATCGCTTTTGGGATCGTAGGGCAGCAGCACGGCGGCGTGGCCGCGCTCGAAAACTTCTCTGGAGACTTCTTTGCTCATTTCACCGTTAAACAGGCGATGACGAAAACGGTAACGAGTGAGCGAAAAAAAACCTTTATAGCACGTTTCGCGTGCAATAATTTCTACATCGTTTTTTGTGAAAGTCACAGGAAAGTTGTTATCGCTGCTCACGGCTTGCTCCTCTGAAATGTTAACGGCGAAAGCGGGTAAAGCGCCGAAATCCGCTGAGAGTCTGGTTCTTAATGATTAATTTGAGTAAATTGTGGCAACATGGCACTTTCAGCCAACTTATCTCTTTCATGTACTCTGGTAGAATCGGCGATCATTTTTTTGGCTTAATAGCGCTACCATAGCAACATTGCTGCATAACAAGGAATGCAAATGAAGAAACTGCTCCCTTTACTTATCGGCCTGGGCCTGGGCGGCTTCAGCGTCGCCAGCCAGGCGGAGAACCTGCTGCAGATTTATCAGCAGGCCCGGTTGTCTAACCCCGATCTTCGCAGTTCTGCAGCCGATCGCGATGCCGCGTTTGAGAAAATCAACGAAGCCCGCAGCCCCTTACTGCCACAGTTAGGACTGGGTGCCGATTATACCTACAGCAACGGCTATCGCGACAGCAGCGGTCTGCACTCGAACACCACCAGCGGGTCGCTACAGCTGACGCAGACCATCTTCGATATGTCGAAGTGGCGCGCGTTGACGCTGCAGGAAAAAACGGCAGGCGTACAGGATGTCACCTACCAGACCGCGCAGCAGAACCTGATCCTCAATACCGCTACCGCTTATTTTAACGTATTAAACGCTATCGATACGCTTTCTTATATCGAAGCGCAGAAACAGTCGATCTACCGTCAACTGGATCAGACCACGCAGCGTTTTAACGTGGGCCTGGTGGCGATTACCGACGTGCAGAACGCGCGCGCGCAGTATGACAGCGTGCTCGCTAATGAAGTGACGGCGCGCAATAACCTGGATAACAATCTGGAGACGTTGCGTCAGGTTACAGGCAACTACTATTTGAGCCTGGCTTCGCTGAACGTGGATAATTTCAAAACGGTGAAACCGCAGCCGGTCAACGCGCTGCTGAAAGAGGCCGAGAGCCGCAACCTCAGTCTGCTTTCCGCTCGCCTGAACCAGGATCTGGCGCGCGAGCAGATTCGCCTCTCCGAGACCGGTCACTTGCCAACGCTGGATCTGACCGCGCAAACGGGCATGTCGAACAGCAAATATGGCGGCAGCCGCGCTAACAGCGCCGCCTATCAGGACAGCATTACCGGCAACAGCCAGGTTGGCCTGAGCTTCTCGCTGCCGCTCTATACCGGCGGATCCGTGACTTCACAGGTTAAACAGGCACAGTACGCCTATGTGGCCGCCAGCGAACAGCTGGAAAGCGCGCACCGTACCGCCGTGCAGACCGTGCGTTCATCCTTTAACAACGTTAATGCTTCTATCAGCAGCATCGGCGCCTATGAGCAGGCCGTGGTTTCCGCGCAAAGCTCGCTGGACGCGATGGAAGCGGGCTACCAGGTCGGCACCCGCACCATTGTTGACGTGCTGGATGCCACCACCACGCTTTACAACGCCAAGCAGCAGCTTGCCAACGCGCGTTACAGCTACATGATCAACGAGCTGAATATCAAATCCGCGCTGGGCACGCTTAACGAGCAGGATCTGCAGATGCTGAACGCTCGCCTGGGCAAAGAAGTGCCGACGTCGCCGGAAGCGGTGGCGCCGGAGAACACGCAGCAGGACGCGGCGGCAAACGGCGCGCAAACCGCTGCGCCGCCTGCCGTACAGCAGGCTGCGGCTTCCACGGCAGTTCACTCTTCCAAACCTGCGCACAGCGGCAATCCTTTCCGCAACTAAGCGTTTTGGGGCAGCCATGCTGCCCCTTTTAGTTTCAAACGTATAGCTACGTAAAGATCCCCTTCCCCACGCCGCTCATTGCTTCAATTTCCACCGCCGTTCCCCTATCCTAAGCATTACCTTTGGGCTCAGGACAGATCATCATGAAACGGACAAAAAAAATTAATCATGCCTCCTTTCGCAAAAGCTGGAGCGCACGTCACCTCACTCCGGTAGCGCTTGCGGTTACCGCTGTATTTATGCTGGCCGGTTGCGAGCAATCGGATGAAACCGTTTCGCTCTATCAGAACGCCGATGACTGCTCCGCGGCCAATCCGGGCAAAAGCGAACAGTGCGTCACGGCCTACAACAACGCCAAAAAAGAGGCGGAGAAAACCGCGCCGAAATACGCTACCCGTGAAGACTGCGTGGCGGAGTTCGGCGAAGGCCAGTGCCAGCAGGCACCTGCTCAGGCTGGCGTCGGCACCACTAACGCCGAATCACAGCAGAGCGGCAGCTTCTGGATGCCGCTGATGGCGGGCTATATGATGGGTCGCCTGATGGGCGGCGGCGCGGGCTTCGCTCAGCAGCCGCTGTTTAGCTCGCGCTCGCCGAACAGCCCGGCCAGAGGCCAGTTTGTCGACGCCAGCGGTAAAAGCTTCGGCGCCGCCACGCCGGGCCGTACCATGACCGTGCCGAAAACCGCGCTGGCGCCGAAACCGGCAACCACCAGCACCATCACGCGTGGCGGCTTCGGTGAGAGCGTCGCGAAGCAGTCCACCATGCAGCGCAGCAGCGCGCCGTCCGGCTCCAGCCGGTCTTTCGGAGGTTAAGCGTGCAGCGTCTGGCTATTGCAGAACGTCCCGACTGGCGCGAAAAGGCCACCGAATATGGCTTTCGCTTCCACACCATGCATGGCGAACCTTACTGGTGTGAAGATGCCTGGTATCAGTTCACGCTGCAGCAGATTGAGCAGCTGGAATCGGTAACCGCCGAGCTGCATCAGATGTGTTTGCAGGTGGTGGATAAAGTCGTCAACAGCGAAGCGCTGCTGGCTAAATTCCGCATCCCGAAACACACCTGGGATTTTGTACGCACCTCATGGAAAACCAGCCAGCCTTCGCTCTATTCGCGCCTGGATCTGGCCTGGGACGGCCGCACGGACGCCAAACTGCTGGAGAACAACGCGGACACGCCAACCTCGCTATACGAAGCGGCGTTTTTTCAGTGGATCTGGCTGGAAGATCAACTTAAAGCGGGCAAACTTCCCGCCGGCAGCGATCAGTTCAACAGCCTGCAGGAGAAGTTAATCGAGCGCTTCGCGGCGCTGCATCAGCAGCACGGCTTCAGCTGGCTGCATTTCGCCTGCTGCCGCGATACGGATGAGGATCGCGGTACGGTGCAGTATCTGCAGGATTGCGCTACGGAAGCGGGGCTGCCGAGCGAATTCCTCTATATTGACGAAATCGGCCTGGGCGAGAAAGGCCAGTTTACAGACGTGCATGACCAGGTGATCGGCAACCTTTTCAAACTCTATCCCTGGGAGTTTATGCTGCGCGAAACCTTCTCCACCAAGCTGGCGGATGCGGGCGTGCGCTGGCTGGAGCCGGCCTGGAAAAGCATTATTTCCAACAAGGCGCTGCTGCCGATGCTGTGGCAAATGTTTCCCAATCATCCCAATCTGCTGCCCGCTTACTTTGCCGAGGACAGCGTTCCGGCGATGGATAAGTACGTGGTTAAGCCGCTGTTTTCACGCGAGGGCGCGAACATCCGCATCGTAGAGAATGGCAAAGAGATCGCGCGCGTCGACGGGCCTTATGGCGAAGAAGGCATGATCGTGCAGCAGTTCCATCCGCTGCCCAGGTTTGGCGACAGCTATACGCTAATCGGCAGCTGGCTGATTGACGATCAACCTGCCGGGATCGGCCTGCGTGAAGATCGCGACCTGATCACCCAGGATCTTTCCCGTTTTTATCCGCATACGTTTATTGAGTAAGCGAGGACGGCTCAGCCCACCTGCACGGAAAGCATACTAATTGCGGCCATCTCCAGTCCGTCTGTCGGCACGGAGATGGCTTCACCAGGCTGCCGTGCGCCCAGCACATAAAGCAATGGCAGGTAGTGTTCCGGCGTCGGGTTTGCCAGCTTCGCCCCGTCATGCTGCATAAAATTCACCAGCGGATGCGCTTCCACCGCGCCTTCCCACGTCAGATTTTCACGCACGTAATCATTAAAAGAGTTCGCCCACGCATGAGGCTCGGCGCCGTCCGCCCAGCGCGCCATGCGCAGGTTGTGTACTACGTTGCCGCTGGCGACGATCATGTAGCCCTTCTCACGCAGCGCGGCCAGCTTGCGGCCCAGTTCAAAATGGTAAGCAGGCGGTTTGGTGCCGTCCACGCTAAGCTGCACCACAGGTATATCCGCCTGCGGGTACATTTTTATCAGCACGCCCCAGGAGCCGTGATCGAATCCCCATTCGCTATCCTGCTTCACCTCAATCGGCAAAAGCGCTTCCGCGATTTCCCGCGCCAGCGAAGGCGATCCGGGCGCCGGATAGCGGATGTCGAACAGCGCCTGTGGAAAATTGCCGAAGTCATGAATGGTGCGCGGTTTCTCCATCGCCGTTACCGCAGTGCCGCGCGTATACCAGTGAGCGGAGATGGCGATAATACCCTTTGACCTCGGCAGAGTTTGCCCTAGCCTGCGCCAGGTCTCGGTATAGCGATTTTCTTCCAGCACGTTCATCGGGCTGCCGTGGCCCAGAAAAAGTGCGGGCATTAAGTGATTCATTATGGTTCCCCTGAGTGACTGTACGCTGGCTAAGCTACGCCTTTTTTCGCGCCAGTGAACCCGGATAAGCGTGATGGAGATCGTCAGTAAATTTGATGAAGAAAAAAACATTTCCTGACGTTACTATCGCCCTTTCTCTGCTAATGTAATTTATAGCTTTGGCTATACTTTTCAGAAGAGGGAGAAACCATCGTGTCCGTGCCTTTACTGCTGACTCTGCTGGCTGGCGGCGCCACTTTTATCGGGGCTTTTCTGGGCATTATCGGCCAGAAACCTTCGCCGCGCGCGCTGGCTTTTGCGCTGGGTTTCGCCGCCGGTATTATGCTGCTGATTTCATTAATGGAGATGCTGCCCGCCGCGCTGGAAACGCCGGGTATGTCGCCTTTGATGGGCTACGGCATGTTTATCGCCGGTCTGCTCGGCTACTTCGTGTTGGATCGACTGCTGCCGCATCATCATCCGCAAGATTTAATGGGCGGAAAATCGCCGCGCAATCTGCGTCGTACCGCCATGCTGCTAACGCTCGGTATCAGCCTGCATAATTTTCCGGAAGGCATCGCCACCTTTGTCACCGCCAGCAGCGATCTGGAGCTGGGTATGGGGATCGCGCTGGCGGTGGCGATCCACAACATCCCCGAAGGACTGGCCGTCGCCGGGCCAATGTATGCCGCGACGGGATCGAAAAAGAAAGCGCTGTTCTGGGCCGGTTTGTCCGGCATAGCCGAAATCGCGGGCGGCCTTTGCGCTTTCCTGCTGATGGGGCCGTTGCTGTCACTGGTGATGATGGGCGCGGTGATGGCGGCCGTCGCGGGGATTATGGTGGCGCTTTCCGTAGACGAGCTGATGCCGCTGGCGCGCGATATCGCGCCAGACGTTAACCCCAGCTACGGCGTGCTGTGCGGCATGACGGTGATGGGATTAAGCCTGACGCTGCTGGAAAGCGCCGGCCTGAGCTAATCGCAGACGAAAAAAACCCCGGCTTGCCGGGGTTACAGAGTGCCGGCGACAAAGCCGGCCAGCATTTAGCCAGGAACGAGAAGCTCAGCTCGCCTGGCGCGTTTCGCGGCTGCGGCGGTAAGCCACCAGATCCTCGATGGTCACTACCGGCATCTCATGCTGTTTTGCAAACGCGATGGCTTCCGGCGCGTGCGCCATAGTGCCGTCGTCGTTGGTCAGCTCGCACAGTACGCCAGCAGGTTTGAAACCGGCCAGCGTCACCAGATCGATCGTGGCTTCCGTATGGCCGCCGCGCGTCAGCACGCCGCCGTCACGAGCGCGCAGAGGGAAAACGTGTCCGGGGCGGTTGAGATCGCCTGGTTTAGCGTCGTCGGCGATAGCGGCGCGAATAGTGGTGATGCGATCCGCGGCGGAAACGCCGGTAGTCACGCCTTCAGCCGCTTCGATAGTCACGGTGAAACCGGTGCCGAATGAGCTGGTGTTGTTCTCTACCATCATCGGCAGTTCCAGCTGGCGGCGGCGCTCTTCGGTCAGGCACAGGCAGACGATGCCGCTGCCGTGGCGGATGGTCAGCGCCATCTGTTCAACGGTCATGGTTTCCGCAGCGAAAATCATATCGCCTTCGTTTTCACGATCTTCGTCATCCAGCACCATTACGCCGCGACCGTTGCGCAAGGCGTCGATAGCGCGCTCCACACGCTCTTCAGGCGTGCCAAATTCAGAAAGAAGCGTCTGATTCATGGTAAATAATCCTTTGTGTTATATGGGTTACCAGAACCAGGGCGAGCTTAGGAGTGTCTTACAGCGACAAAAAAATAACGGCGTGGCAGGCATAGCCCGACAGGATACGTTACTCTCTCCCATCCGGACTTTAACCGTCGGCCCCGGAATTACACCGGATCTGCTGACCTTCAGACCAGGAAAGCCTGAAGCGCTCGCGGGCTTTCAGCCGTAGCCGATTTACCGCCGGTGGGGAATTTCGCCCCGCCCTGAGAATAAGCCTGTTTACTATAACGCCGAAAAAATAGCAGGGCAACGAACAAAACAGGCAAATCGTTAGCCATTTTGCCGCTTTGGCGTTTTTGGGTTTAACCTTTGGAGTTATGGCATTACACTTAACGAAACTTTGTCGCTATCAGGAAGCCGCCATGATTGACCCGAAAAAAATTGAACAACTTGCCCGTCAGGTTCATGACTCTATGCCAAAAGGGATCCGCGAGTTTGGCGACGACGTCGAGAAGAAAATCCGTCAGACTCTGCAGTCGCAGCTGAGCCGTTTGGATCTGGTTAATCGCGAAGAGTTCGACGTGCAGACGCAGGTGCTGCTGCGCACCCGCGAAAAACTGGCCGCGCTGGAGAGCCGTATCGCCGAGCTGGAAAGCCGCGGTGCGGACAACGCGCCGAAAGAAGTGCTGAAAACGGAAGATATGCAGTAAGGCTAAGCCGTTAAGAAAGGCGCCGCTCAACGGCGCCTTTTGCATTTATAAAAGGCGATCCTCAGCCACTCAGCTTTTGGTTTGGATCTTTTTAATGATGTTGCTGGTAGAGATACCGTCTTCAAAGTTCAGCACGCGAACCTCGCCGCCGTTTGCCCAAACCTCTTTACTGCCCGCAATCTCTTCCGGCTTGTAGTCGCCGCCTTTCACCAGCAGATCCGGCAGGATATCGGCGATCACGCGCTGCGGCGTATCCTCTTCAAACGCCACTACCCAGTCAACCGCTTCCAGCGCGCCCAGCACGATCATGCGGTTTTCCAGCGGATTCACCGGACGACTTTCGCCCTTGAGGCGTTTGGTGGAGGCGTCGCTGTTTACCGCGACGATCAGGCGATCGCCCAGCTTGCGCGCGTTGGCGAGATAGGAGACGTGGCCGGCGTGCAGAATATCGAAACAGCCGTTGGTCATGACGACTTTCTCGCCGCGACGGCGTGCCAGCGCCACTGCCTCTTTCAGCTGCGCTTCCGTCATCACGCCAAATCCGGCCTCAGGCCGCGCGCGAATGGCGTTCTCCAGCTCCACCGGCGAAACGGTCGAGGTGCCCAGCTTGCCAACCACGACGCCTGCAGCGGCGTTAGCCAGGAAGCAGCACTCTTCCAGCGTGTTACCCGCGGCCAGCGCGGCGGCCAGTACGCCGATAACCGTATCGCCCGCGCCGGTCACATCATAGACTTCCTGCGCCTGAGTCGGCAGATGCACCGGATCTTTGCCCGGCTGCAGCAGCGTCATGCCGTTTTCCGAACGCGTCACCAGCAGCGCCGACAGCTCGAACTGCTGCATCAGCGCCATGCCGCGCGCGACGATATCCGCTTCATCTTTGCACTTGCCCACCACGGCTTCGAACTCGGAGAGATTCGGCGTCAGGATGGTTGCGCCGCGATAGCGTTCAAAATCGGTACCTTTAGGATCGACCAGCACCGGCACGCCAGCCTCGCGGGCGATAGCGATAATGCTTTTTACGCTTTCCAGCGCGCCTTTGGCGTAATCTGAAAGCACCAGCGCGCCCGCAGCCGGCAGCGCCTGGCGGATCCGCTGATGCAGCGGCTCAACGTCGATACCTTCGAACCCTTCTTCAAAGTCCAGGCGGATCAGCTGCTGGTTGCGCGACAGCACGCGCAGCTTGGTAATAGTAGGATGCGTAGCGACAGCGACGAAATCACACTGTACGTTAACCCCGCTCAGCGTGTCGTTCAGCGCGCGCGCCGCGTCATCCACGCCGACCAGGCCGACCAGGCGGGAGCTGGCGCCGAGCGAGGCGATGTTCATCGCCACGTTGGCCGCGCCGCCGGGACGCTCTTCCACGTTGTCCACTTTCACCACCGGCACCGGGGCTTCAGGAGAGATACGGCTGGTTGGGCCATACCAGTAGCGATCCAGCATCACGTCGCCAACAACCAGAACACCCGCACGGTTAAAATCGGGCAGCGTCATTTTCATTCCAGATACTCCAGGCTGCAGTCAGTCCAAAAATAGTGCGCGCGATAATAGCACATGCCGTCTGTCCCGCACATTGCGCCAGCATCAAGCTTCCAGCCAGCGCTGCCAGCTGGCGTTGACCACGTTCTGCTCCGCGCTGAATGCTTCCGGCGCAAGCTGTCCGGGTAACGCCTGCAGCGCAAGGTGATGCAGCTCGTCGCGCAGGCTGACGTAAGCGCGGCTCAGCGCGTGCGCCTCTTCCTCGCTCATTTTGTCGTGCCGTGCCAGCAGCGCCAGAATACGTACGTTATCAGACCAGCGCGTCAGCTCCGGCTCCGTGGCGGCGTAGCGTAATACCAGATACTGCGTAATGAATTCGATATCGGTAATGCCGCCGCGATCCGCTTTGATATCCCAGCGCCCTTTATGCCGGTTTCCCAGGTGCGCGCGCATCTTCTCACGCATCTCCCGTACCTCGGTTTTCAGCTTTTCCGGCTCGCGCGGCAAACACAGAATACCGCGTCGAATATCGGTAAACCGCTGGCTCAGGGCCGCATCGCCAAAAACGATGCGCGCCCGCACCAGCGCCTGATGCTCCCAGGTCCAGGCTTCGTGGCGCTGATAGTCATCGAAAGCCGCGAAGGTGCTGACCAGCATCCCCGCCGCGCCGGATGGCCGCAGCCGCGCATCCACCTCATAAAGAATGCCGGATGAAGTGCGGGTGCTGAACAGATGCATAATGCGCTGCGCCAGCCGCAGATAGAACTGGCGGCCATCGATGCTGCGCTCGCCGTCCGTGACCGCTTCCGCCGGGCAGTCGTGCAGAAAGACCAGATCGAGATCCGAGCTGTAGCCCAACTCCCAGCCGCCCAGCTTGCCGTAGCCGATGACCGCGAAGCCGCGCGCCTGCGGATCTTCAAGATGCGAAGGCCGCCCGTAGCGCTGCACCATCATCTGCCAGGCCTGCTGCACCACCTGCTCAATAATGGCTTCTGCCAGCCAGGTAAGGTGATCGCTGACTTTCATCACCGGCAGCGTTCCGGCGATGTCGGCTGCGGCGATACGCAGATGCTGCGCCTGCTTGAACTGGCGCAATGCCTCCAGCTGCTGCTCTTCGTCCTCTTCCGGGATACGCAGCAGATACTGGCGCAGCTCGTCACGGTAGGCATCCGTGGCCGTAGGCTGATAGAGCGTCGACGGGTCCAGCAGCTCGTCCAGCAGCAGCGGATAGCGCGCCAGCTGGCTGGCTACCATTGGCGAAGCCGCGCAGAGGCGAATCAGGTGCTTCAGCGCGCCGGGATACTCTGTCAGCAGCTCCAGATAGGTGGTGCGCGTGACCACGCCCAGCAGCAGCGGCGTCAGGCGGCCCAGCGTGACGTCCGCATCCTCGCGCGGACAAACCTCGGCCAGCAGGCCCGGCATCAGCAGATCCAACGCCTGGCGACCACGCGGCCCGATGGTGCGTTTATCCACATCCTGGCGGAAATCGCCGATGACCCGTAGCAGGTTCTGCTGCGCGTCGCTGGCGAGATGAGGCACCAGCGCGGCCAGCTCCTGCAGCTCCAGGCGATCCTGCCAGAGCACGCCATACTCCGCGTCTTTATTGTCGCCCGCTTCCGGCGCGTCATCGCCGATCAGCTCATCGAAAATAGCGCGCACGGCGGCCATATGCGTTTCCAGCCGGTGATACATTTCCGGCCAGTCCGCCGCGCCCATCGCCCAGGCCAGTCTGGCGCGGTTCAGCTCATCCGTCGGCAGCGTTTGCGTCTGTTCGTCATTAATACTTTGCAGCAGGTTTTCCAGACGGCGTAAAAAGAGCCAGGCTTCGCGTAGTTGACCGGCCTGCTCGCCGGGCAGCAGATGCAGGTCGTCAATCGCCCGCAGCGTAGGTAAAAAGGCCCGCAGCTGTAGCGAGCGCTCACGTCCGCCACGGATTAGCTGAAACACCTGCACGATAAATTCCGTTTCGCGGATGCCGCCAGCGCCCAGCTTGATGTTGTCTTTCAGGCCGCGTCGCCGCACTTCCCTGGCGATCATGCTTTTCATATTGCGCAGCGACTGAATCACGCTGAAGTCTATATAACGACGATAGACGAAAGGCCGCAGCATCTGCTCCAGCTCCTGGCTCCAGCGATCGTCGGCGCCGCCCATCAGCCGCGCTTTCACCATGGCGTAACGTTCCCAGTCGCGTCCCTGCTCCTGATAGTAATCCTCCAGCGCGGCGAAGCTCAGCACCAGCGGCCCGCTGTCGCCGAACGGGCGCAGGCGCATATCCACCCGATAGACGAAGCCGTCCACGGTCGGCTGATCCAGCACTTTGATCAGCCGCTGGCCCAGTCGGGTAAAGAACTGCGCGTTGTCCAGCTCGCGACGGCCGCCTGTGGTGACGCCGTTTTCCGGCCAGGTAAAAATAAGATCGATATCCGAGGAGAAATTCAGCTCGCCGCCGCCCAGTTTGCCCATCCCCAGAATCAGTAACGGCTGCGGCTCGCCCTGCGCGTTGACCGGCGTGCCCAGCTCCAGGCAGCAGGCGTGCCAGAGCCAGTCCCGCGCCGCCACGATCAGCGTTTCCGCCAGCACGCTCAGCTGCCGTAGCGTCGCTTCCGTGGAGCTAAGCGCCAGCGCCTGCATCCAGGCGATCCGCGTCAGCATATGGCGACGAAACAGCCGCAGCTCGCGCATCAGCGTGGCTTCATCCGTCACCTGCTCTATCTCCTGCGCCAGCCACTCCGCATAGTGGCACCACTCTTCCGGCTCCGGCGCCCTTTGCAGAAGATCCTGTTGCCACTCCGGGTAGCGGGCCAGGTTATCGCTGATAAAGTCGCTGAAGGCCGCGGCGGCCCGCAGTGCAGGATCGTCGGTCGGAACCGGCAGCGCGGCCAGCAGTGGCGGCAGCGGCGTTAAAGAGAAAGACGACATAGTTAACTCCCTGTGTGCGGGCGGCGCGGGCCGAAATCAGGCGCCGCTGTTTTTCCAGAAAACAGGCTGCTTCAGCGCCTGTTGACGACAGGAGTCGACCCAGGCTTCCTGCTGTGTTTTGATCGCGTGAGCCAGCTGCTCCCATCCGCTCAGCCAGGCTTCTACCGCCGCTTCATCATAGGCACCCGCCAGCAGTCGCGCAGCGAGCAGCTGTCGGGTCAGGCGGGTCAGTTTGTCCTGATACTCGCTAAACTGACGCACATGGGCGAAAGTTTCTTTCAGATCGGCGGAGACGCGGCCCAGCATGATATCGCCGAAGCGTTTAAAAGAGCCCTGCAGCTTGCTGTCGGTTTTCGAATCGATAAAAGGACGCCAGCCTTCGCTTGCTATCCAGTCAGTAAGCGCTAACTGGGTTTGTAGCCAGAGCGGCGTAAAGCAGAGGGACGGCTGTGCTTTTTTCTCCGCCAGCACCTCTTCTAATTGCGTCAGCTTCTGGCGCAGATCGCTGCTGGCTTTACGCGGCACCAGGGTGCCGAAAAGAGAAAAGGCCTGACGCAGCGTTTCCAGCGCCTCGTGGATCTTGCGCAGCGCCGCCTTGTTGCCGCGCAGCCATAGCTCTTCGTGATACTGCCACTGGCTCAGCGCCAGCGTGAAGGCGGCAAGCATGCCCTCTTCAACCGTGGCTTTCGGCCTGGTTTTCAGCACCGGCAGCGGTCGCGGCTCTGCTTCCACATTTCCCTGCACCAGCGCGTAGCCGCGTGCGGCTTTGCTCAGGCTGCCCAGGCGTAGCTCGCCCATTTCCGCCAGCTCGGCGGCAAAGGCCAGCAGATCGGCGCGTTCGCCTTTTTTCAGCTCAAGCTCGACCTCATGCAGCGGTTCGCTCAGCTCGCCCGCCTGTACTTCGCCGCGATCGAACGCGACTTCAATCTCGCTACTCAGGTAAGTAACCACCCACTTTTCACGCATAAAGTGGGTGCTGAACAGCGGCTGCAGCTGCGCCTGTAAAGAGGAGAGATCAACCTCCTGCGGCCAGATTTCCGCCGGCAGGCGCTCGATGGCCAGCTCCGGCTTTTCCAGCGGCACGTTATATTCCGGCCGCTGATGCAGGCCGCCTACGCTTTGCCCTGCCGCTTTCAGCGTCATTTCATAGCTGTCGCCGAAACCGCGAATGCGCAGTCCCATATCCCAGCGACGCAGCTGGCGATCCGGCGTTTCAAAGTAGATGTTAGTGAGCTTTTGCGGCGCGCTGTGCTGGTTTGGCCAGGCAGCCAGACGAGCCGGTAACTTTTCGGCGCCTTCGGGCGTGGTAATGAACTTTAATTCGATTTCTATGGTCATATTTTCTTAATCAGATTAGCGGCACGGTCATAAAGGCTGAGTATACCCTGAGGAATCGCTTTTATTTATTGCGAAACCAAAAACCGCGAGACGGCGGACAACGTTCAGCCAGATATGACGAAAGAGTAATGTACAATCGTCCTGGTTGTCCCGTCTTTCCTGACGCTTTGCGCGTTGCGTCGAGTCCAGGATAGTTCTCATTCAGCTTTATGCGAGCCATCTCCAGACTGTGCCATTACTTTTTTCCGCACTCACAAAAAAAGATACCGAATGAAAAAAACGCATTTACTTGGCCTCACTTTACTGACTTTCAGCGTTGCCGGTTCGCTTCACGCCGAGGAGAAGCGCTATATTTCCGACGAACTCTCTACCTGGGTACGCAGCGGCCCCAGCGACAGCTACCGCCTGACGGGCACGCTGAACGCAGGCGAGGAAGTCACGCTGGTGCAAACCAATAATGAAACACATTATGGTCAAATTCGGGACGCCAACGGCCGCACATCCTGGATCCCGCTGGCGCAGCTGAGCCAACAGCCGAGCCTGCGCACTCGCGTGCCTCAGCTGGAGCAGCAGGTAAAAGATCTCACCGATAAGCTCGCTAATATTGACGGCAGCTGGAACCAGCGCACCGCAGAGATGCAGAAAAAAGTCGCGGGCAGCGATGACGTTATCAACGGTCTGAAGGCCGAAAATCAGAAATTGAGAAACGAGCTGATCGTCGCGCAGAAAAAAGTCAGCGCCGCCAACGTGCAGCTTGACGACAAGCAGCGCACCATCATTATGCAGTGGTTTATGTATGGCGGCGGCGTAGCCGGCATCGGGCTGCTGTTGGGTCTGCTGCTGCCGCACATGATCCCCAGCCGCAAGAAAAAAGATCGCTGGATGAGCTGACGCTTATCCGGAGCCTTTTGGCTTCATCCTTTCTCTTCGTCTACGCAGACCTGGCTCTCCATAACCCCGGGAGAGCTTCTACAATTCAGGTATAATGCCTGAAATTTTCAGCCCGGGAGTTCGTAGTGAAGAGTTACCTTGTCGGTGGCGCGGTACGCGATGCACTGTTAAATTTGCCGGTCAAAGACAAAGATTGGGTGGTGGTCGGCGCTTCACCCGCCGAAATGCTGGCGCAGGGTTTTCAGCAGGTCGGCCGCGATTTCCCCGTCTTTCTGCATCCTGACACGCAGCAGGAGTACGCGCTGGCGCGCACCGAACGTAAAAGCGGCAGCGGCTATACCGGTTTTGTCTGCTATGCCGCGCCCGACGTGACGCTTGAGCAGGATTTGCAGCGGCGCGATCTGACGATTAACGCTATCGCTCAGGATGATGAAGGCCGCTATTACGATCCTTACCAGGGGCGCGCAGATATCGAACAACGCAAGCTGCGCCACGTCTCCGCCGCTTTTAATGAAGATCCTCTGCGCGTGCTGCGCGTAGCGCGCTTTGCCGCCCGTTTCGCGCATCTGGGCTTTGTTATCGCCGATGAAACGCTTGAGCTGATGCGCTCGATGGCAGAGAGCGGCGAACTGAGCGAACTGACCCCCGAGCGCGTTTGGAAAGAGACGGAAAAGGCGCTGGAGACGCGTACGCCTCAGGTCTATTTTCAGACGCTGCGCGACTGCGGCGCGCTGGCCGTACTTTTTCCCGAGCTGGACAACCTTTACGGCGTACCGGCGCCGGCCAAATGGCATCCGGAGATCGATACCGGCGTGCACACGCTGATGACGCTGGCGATCGCCGCTGAGCTGAGCGAGGAAGTGGACGTGCGTTTCGCCACGCTGTTTCATGACGTCGGCAAGGGACTGACGCCGCCGGAGAAATGGCCCAGCCACCATGGCCACGGCCTGGCCGGCGTGCCGCTGGTGGAGCAGCTTTGTCAGCGGCTGCGCGTGCCGAACGCGATACGCGATTTAGCGCTGCTGGTCACTGAGTTTCATGACCTGGTGCATACCGTCGAACGGCAAAGCCCGGAAACGCTGATCGCCCTTTTCGACCGCATCGACGCCTGGCGCAAGCCGCACCGCGTCGAGCAGATTGCGCTGACCAGCGAAGCGGACGCGCGCGGACGCACGGGCTTTGAGAACAATCCTTATCCGCAAGGCGACTACCTGCGCAAGGCGTTTGCCATCGTGCAGAATGTGTCGACCAGAGAAGTAGTGGCTGCGGGTTATAAAGGTATCGAGGTCAGGGAAGAGCTTACGCGCAGGCGCATTGCCGCGCTGGAGGCCTGGCGAGCAGAGCCGTAGTAAAAAAGAGCCGGACTAAAGTCCGGCTTTTTTTATCAGACGAAAATCATGTATACCGCTGCGGCGACAATAAAGCGGTAGATAGCAAAAGGCACGAAAGAGATACGCTGGATCAGCTTCAGGAACACTTTAATGGCGACCAGCGCCACGATAAAGGCCGTGATAAAGCCAACCGCGAACATCGGCAGATCCGCCATCGACAGAAAGCCCAGGCTTTTATAGAGATCCAGTACCGTGGCGCCCATCATCATCGGCACAGCCAGGATAAAGGAGAACTCGGAAGCCGCGTAGCGACTTACGCCCATCAGCATACCGCCGGAGATGGTCGCACCGGAGCGGGAAAAACCCGGCCACAGCGCCAGACACTGAAAGCAGCCAATCATAAAGGCCTGACGATAGGTCATATCGTCAATCCCTACGGCTTTAGGCTGTTTAGGCTTCAGGAATTCCGCCGCCAGCAGCAGCACGCCGCCGACAACCAGCGCGTACATTACATTGATGGGGTTGAAGAGCGTTTTGATTTGATCGTGAAAAATCAAACCGATGACTACGGCAGGCACCATGCCAAGCAGGATATGAATCAGCGAGAGATGGCCCTTTCCGGTGCCTTCATGGGGAACTTTGCCAAAGTGAATGCCGATCAGACCAAACAGACGGCGCCAGAACATCACCACGACCGCTAAAATCGATCCCAGCTGGATAACTACTTCAAACGTTTCAGCTTTGTCACCCTCAAAGCCTAACAGATGACCGACAATGATCATGTGCCCGGTGGATGAAACGGGGAGAAACTCCGTTAACCCCTCGACAATCCCGAGGATTGCCGCCACCCATAGCTGATGAATATCTGCCATCAAATCTACCCCTATCCGAATTAAAGCCATTAAAAAGGCGGTCGCTGTACGCTACCGCCAAAATTCTGCCCGCAGAAAGGCGGGCCACTCCTCAAGACCACCATAATGTGGTTTGGTTTCATCGTGATGGCAATCACATTGCGCTTATTTCGGAATTGTCCCTCGTTCAATAATGACGCCAACCTGCCGCGCCTGCGCTACCGCGCCCGGTTTGCTTAGCTTGATGCGTATCCAGGGAGAATTGAAACGTTCCAGTAACAGCGAGGCCACCTCTTCCGCCACGCGTTCAACCAGCGCAAAGCGGCCGTTGGCGACATGGTCGATAATGGCGGCGGAAACGTCCGCATAGCTCAGGCAGTCGTTAACGTCGTCGCTCGCCGCGGCTTTGCTGTTATCCCAGGCCATTTCGACATCGAACACCAGTTTCTGCGAAATCGTCTGTTCCCAGTCGTAAACGCCAATGGTGGTGATGACCGACAGCTGCTCAATAAATACGATATCCATGATAGGGTTCTCTGTTTTTGCGGTTGCCGGATACCACTTCCGGCGGTTTATGCGTATTATCCACGGATGACGAGATCAAAACGACCCCTTCAAGACGGAACGGTGTTATGAGTGTATTCGCGCCCGGTATGATTATTTTCGCGTATCTGTGCGGCTCCATTTCCAGCGCGATTCTGGTTTGCCGGCTGTTCAGACTACCCGATCCGCGACAGAACGGCTCCGGCAATCCTGGCGCCACCAACGTGCTGCGACTCGGCGGGAAAGTGCCCGCACTGGCCGTACTGCTGTTTGATATCCTGAAAGGCATGCTGCCGGTCTGGCTGGCTTATCATTACGGCCTGACGCCTTTCTGGCTGGGACTGATCGCTATTGCCGCCTGTCTGGGCCATATCTATCCGGTATTTTTCCAGTTTAAAGGCGGAAAAGGCGTGGCGACGGCGTTTGGCGCCATCGCGCCGATTGGCTGGGATCTCACCGGCCTGATGACCGGTACCTGGCTGCTGACCGTGCTGTTAAGCGGCTATTCCTCGCTGGGCGCCATTGTCAGCGCGCTGATCGCCCCGTTCTACGTCTGGTGGTTTAAACCCGAGCTGACCTTCCCTGTCGCCATGCTCTCCTGCCTGGTGCTGCTGCGCCATCACGATAATATTCAGCGTCTGTGGCGTGGGCAGGAGTCAAAAATATGGAAAAAGAAACGTAAATAATTCCGGTTAACCTTTTGTTTTTAAAAGAACTTCCATATTGATTCCGCTGTATTAATTCAATAAGATACCTGGACTGCGCACACAGATGCGCAGCGTTGTCTTTAATTTATCTTCATACAAGGAAATGTAATGAAAGAATTAACACAGCAAGAAATTGGTCAGGTTAGCGGTGCCGGGATTATTCAGGATGCCCTGAGCAGCGTAGGCGGCTTCGTAGGCGAATCGCTGTACGGCGTCGTGTCTGGTATAGGTGTGGAACTGCCGCTGGTTGGCAACGTAAGCCTGGGGACAGTTTTACCCGATCTGGGCAAAAACATCGGCTCAACCTTAGGCAGCACGGCTGGAGGCATTATTGAAGGCACGATTGCCAAAATCCCGCTGATCGGCGGCTGGCTGAACGGTCTGCTGGGCAACTAAGCCGCTGTTCTGGCGCCATTGCCTGAGTGCAATGGCGCTTTTTAGTTATTCGTCCTGCAGCGGCGACAGCTCCGACAGCGGCCAGCGCGGCCGCACGCTGACGCTCAGGTCGCTACGGGTTCCCCCTTTCAGCCTGACCATTCCCGCATAGGCGATCATTGCGCCGTTATCGGTGCAAAACTCCGGCCTGGCGTAAAACACCTCTCCGCCGCGTGCGCGCATCACGTCCGCCATTCTGGCTCGTAACGTACGGTTGGCGCTGACGCCGCCCGCGATCACCAGCCGGGAAAAACCGGTCTGCTCCAGCGCGCGCCTGCATTTAATAATCAGCGTATCAACCACCGCATCTTCAAATGCGCGAGCCACGTCCGCACGCGTCTGTTGGTCATCGGCGTTTTCGCGAATAGTGTTGGCCGCGAACGTTTTCAGGCCGGAGAAGCTAAAGTCCAAACCTGGCCTGTCGGTCATCGGACGCGGAAAGACAAAGCGCTTCTCGACGCCCTGCTGCGCCATTTTCGACAGCATCGGCCCGCCGGGATAGTCCAGCCCCAGCAGCTTGGCCGTTTTATCAAAGGCTTCGCCCGCCGCATCGTCGACAGACTCGCCCAGCAGCTGATATTCGCCGATGCCGGTCACGCTGATGAGCTGCGTATGGCCGCCGGAAACCAGCAGCGCCACGAAAGGAAAATCGGGCGGATTATCCTCCAGCATCGGCGCCAGCAGATGGCCTTCCATATGATGCACCGGCACCGCCGGCACGTTCCAGGCGAAAGCCAGCGAGCGGCCGATTGTCGCACCAACCAGCAGCGCGCCGACCAGGCCCGGGCCTGCGGTATAGGCGACCGCGTCAATATCCTGCGCCCCGAGGCCCGCCTCTTTTAAAGCCGCCTGGATTAAGGGCACGGTTTTACGCACGTGATCGCGCGAGGCCAGTTCCGGCACCACGCCGCCATAATCGGCGTGCAGTTTAACCTGGCTGTAAAGTTGATTTGCGAGCAAGCCGGCCTTATCGTCATAAATCGCGATACCGGTTTCATCGCAGGAAGTTTCTATTCCGAGCACACGCATGGCATTTACCTCATTCTTGCGGCGCGCAGTGTAGCATGAAGCGGTCACGCGCTGCGGCAATTTTCCACGTTTCGCGGGTGACGCCCTGAAGAATAAGAAGAAAATTTCATCGTCACGCGCCCGCCATTAAGGTATACTCCCTGCCCTGAAAAAACCGGCAGCGGCACAGGCGCATCTGTTGGTGAGACATTATGCTATGGTGCTTTACAACGCAGCCTGTGTTGGAGTAAAATTCCGCACCATTTTGAAACAAGCTGGCATCGACGCCAGCAGCAAAACCGAATTTATCGAGGTGAGAGTTACATGCCGGTAATTAAAGTACGTGAAAACGAGCCATTTGACGTAGCACTGCGTCGCTTCAAGCGTTCTTGCGAGAAAGCAGGCGTTCTGGCTGAAGTTCGTCGTCGTGAGTTTTATGAAAAACCAACTACCGAACGTAAGCGCGCTAAAGCGTCTGCCGTTAAACGCCACGCGAAGAAACTGGCTCGCGAAAACGCACGCCGCACTCGTCTGTACTAATTATTGAGGGCTCGCCCTCAGGCTTCACAGACAAGTAGTAGTACACAAGGCCGTGCTTTCCGAAAGGAATGCGCGGCTTGTTCTCGTTTATGAGCTGACAGGCCTATGGCTGGACGAATTCCACGCGTATTTATTAATGACTTGCTGGCACGCACGGATATCGTGGATCTTATCGATGCGCGCGTAAAGCTGAAGAAGCAGGGCAAGAACTACCACGCGTGCTGTCCTTTCCATAACGAGAAGACGCCCTCTTTCACCGTCAACGGTGAAAAACAGTTTTATCACTGCTTCGGCTGCGGCGCACACGGCAACGCGATCGATTTTCTGATGAACTACGATCGGCTGGAGTTCGTTGAAAGCATTGAAGAGCTGGCGACGCTTTACGGCCTCGAAGTGCCTTACGAAAGCGGTTCCGGCCCTACTCAGCTTGAACGTCATCAGCGCCAGAGCCTCTATCAGCTGATGAGCGGCCTGAATGACTTCTATCAGCAGTCGCTTACGCAAAACCAGGCGGCCGGCGCGCGCGATTATCTTGCCAAACGCGGCCTTAGCGACGAGGTCATTCGTCATTTTTCGATCGGCTTCGCGCCTGCGGGCTGGGACAACGCCTTAAAACGTTTTGGCCGCAGCCAGGAAGATCGCCAGTCGCTGATCGATGCCGGTATGCTGGTCACTAACGACCAGGGCCGCAGTTACGATCGCTTTCGTGAACGCATTATGTTTCCTATTCACGATAAGCGTGGACGGGTTATTGGCTTTGGCGGCCGCGTCCTGGGCGACGCGTTACCCAAATACCTTAACTCGCCGGAAACGGATATTTTTCATAAAGGCCGCCAGCTGTATGGCCTGTATGAAGCGCAAAAGAAACATCCGGAACCCGCTAAGCTGTTGGTGGTGGAAGGCTACATGGACGTGGTGGCTCTGGCGCAGTTCGGCATCGACTATGCCGTGGCGTCGCTGGGCACCTCTACCACACCAGAGCATATCCAACTCCTTTTTCGCACCACCGACACGGTAATCTGCTGTTACGACGGCGACAGAGCGGGCCGAGAAGCGGCATGGCGCGCACTGGAAACCGCATTGCCTTACATGAATGACGGTCGTCAGCTACGCTTTATGTTTCTGCCTGATGGCGAAGACCCCGATACGCTGGTGCGCAAAGAGGGGAAAGAGGCGTTTGAAGCGCGGATGGAGCAGGCGATGCCGCTCTCCGCTTTTCTGTTCGATACGCTGCTGCCGCAGGTCGATCTGCGTTCTCCGGATGGCCGCGCGCAGCTCAGCACGCTGGCGCTGCCGCTGATTAGTCAGGTGCCTGGCGATACCCTGCGCATTTATTTGCGTCAGGAGCTGGGCAATAAGCTGGGTATTCTGGATGACAGCCAGCTGGAGAAACTGCTGCCGAAACAGAGCGAAAGCGCTAAGCTTCCTCAGCAGCCTCAGCTAAAACGCACAACCATGCGTATACTGATTGGATTGCTGATCCAGAATCCGGAACTGGCAACGCTGGTGCCTTCGCTGGAAGGGCTGAACAATTCAGAACTTGCTGGATTTCCGCTATTTGTGGAGTTAGTAAGTACCTGCGTCGCGCATCCTGGCCTGACTACCGGCCAGCTGTTGGAACTCTATCGCGGCACAAAATTTAGTCAAAGCCTTGAAACACTGGCCACCTGGAACCACATGATAGTAGAGGATGAGGTGGAAACCATGTTCAAGGACTCGCTGGCCAGTATGTATGACGCGGCGCTGGAGCGCAGGCTGGAAGAGCTGATAGCGCGAGACCGAACGCACGGGCTGAACGCCACTGAGCGCCGGGAATTCTGGACGCTGAGCCAGGCCCTGAAAAAATCGTAGCGGTTCGACTTAACAAATTATGGCGACGACCGGCGCTCCAGCGCCGACCGACGCAAACAGCATATCCGCGGCTTAAGTGCCGACAATCCGCCAGGTTGAGCCTGGCAGCCGCCACGATGGGCAGCGGCAATAATCCAACGCCCTCACTGTTATTGTTGGCTGCTTAAATTTAGCCGCCCAACACCAATCTAATTTAACAGAAGTGTGGATACCGTCTTATGGAGCAAAACCCGCAGTCACAGCTGAAGCTGCTTGTCACCCGTGGTAAGGAGCAAGGCTATCTGACCTATGCCGAGGTCAATGACCATCTGCCGGAAGATATCGTCGACTCCGATCAGATCGAAGACATCATCCAGATGATCAACGACATGGGCATACAGGTTGTGGAAGAAGCGCCTGATGCCGACGATCTGATGCTGAACGAAAATAGCAGCGATACGGATGAAGATGCTGCCGAAGCGGCTGCTCAGGTGCTCTCCAGCGTTGAATCGGAAATCGGACGTACCACCGATCCGGTACGCATGTACATGCGTGAGATGGGTACCGTCGAACTGCTGACGCGCGAGGGCGAAATCGATATCGCCAAGCGTATCGAAGACGGCATCAATCAGGTGCAGTGTTCCGTTGCCGAATATCCGGAGGCTATCACCTATCTGCTGGAGCAGTACGATCGCGTTGAAGCTGGCGAAGCCCGCCTTTCCGACATGATCACCGGCTTTGTCGATCCGAACGCGGAAGAAGAGATGGCACCTACGGCTACGCACGTGGGTTCTGAACTCTCTGAAGAAGAGCGCGACGACGACGAAGACGAGGACGAAGAGTCCGATGACGACAGCGCTGACGACGACAACAGCATCGATCCGGAGCTGGCGCGCGAGAAATTTACCGAACTGCGCACGCAGTACGAGAAAACGCGCACGGTGATCAAGGCTAAAGGCCGCAGCCACGCTGACGCCATTAGCGAAATCCAGAATCTTTCCGACGTCTTTAAGCAGTTCCGCCTGGTGCCGAAGCAGTTCGACTACCTGGTGAACAACATGCGTACCATGATGGATCGCGTTCGTACTCAGGAACGTATCATCATGAAGCTGTGTGTTGAAATCTGTAAGATGCCGAAAAAGAACTTCATTACGCTCTTTACCGGCAATGAAACCAGCGAAACCTGGTTCAATGCCGCGCTGGCGATGAACAAGCCGTGGTCCGAGAAGCTTAAGGACGTGCAGGAAGACGTTCAGCGTAGCCTGATGAAACTGGCGCAGATTGAAGAAGAAACCGGCCTGACCATCGAGCAGGTTAAAGACATCAACCGTCGTATGTCCATTGGCGAAGCGAAAGCGCGTCGCGCGAAGAAAGAGATGGTTGAGGCTAACCTGCGTCTGGTTATCTCTATCGCCAAGAAGTACACCAACCGCGGCCTGCAGTTCCTCGATCTGATTCAGGAAGGCAACATCGGCCTGATGAAGGCCGTTGATAAGTTTGAATACCGCCGTGGCTATAAGTTCTCGACTTACGCCACCTGGTGGATCCGTCAGGCTATTACCCGCTCTATCGCTGACCAGGCGCGCACCATCCGTATTCCGGTGCATATGATTGAGACGATTAACAAGCTCAACCGTATTTCCCGCCAGATGCTGCAGGAGATGGGTCGCGAACCGACGCCGGAAGAGCTGGCCGAGCGTATGCTGATGCCGGAAGATAAGATCCGCAAGGTGCTGAAGATCGCGAAAGAGCCAATCTCCATGGAAACGCCGATTGGCGACGATGAAGATTCACATCTGGGCGACTTTATCGAGGATACCACGCTGGAGCTGCCGCTGGATTCCGCGACCTCAGAGAGCCTGCGTTCGGCAACCCACGACGTGCTGGCCGGCCTGACCGCGCGTGAAGCGAAAGTCCTGCGTATGCGTTTCGGTATTGATATGAATACCGACCACACGCTGGAAGAAGTCGGCAAGCAGTTTGACGTTACGCGCGAGCGTATTCGTCAGATTGAAGCGAAGGCGCTGCGCAAGCTGCGTCATCCAAGCCGCTCCGAAGTGCTGCGCAGCTTCCTGGACGATTAATCCTGGTCGCGTAAAAAGCCCTGGCCTCGGCCGGGGCTTTTTTATGCGCGAAAATCACGTAGAGGGTAAGAGGGTGCTCGCGGATCTTCCATCAACAATACGCTGGCGAACATCCTGTCCGCCAGCGGGTCGCCTTACCCTGCGGTTTCGCAGGCTAAGCTGGCCGCAACCTCCGTATCGCCTTGTTTAACGTGCAGCTCACAGAGCGAACCACGTGTCAGCCAGATAACGGCTATCACCGTTATGCAGACCACGATTAAACAGAGAGCGAACATTTTTTGCGCCATCACTGGCCTCCTTTTCCGTTGCTTTACAGCGGGTAAAAGGCTACCTTTACATTGTCGGTGTAAGAGGTGGCCTCACTTTGACTTTTGTCAGGTGGGGCTTTTCTCTTTCTGTCCCGGTTACCCAGGACAAAAGATCCTGAGCACCCGTTGCGCAGTGTAGCGCGTTTTCCCGCCTGCCGCTGGCGCAGATGACTCTTGTTCGTGCTGGCTCTGATTTCTCTGCAACAACCATGAAAAGCTTCAGCTCGATCCTGGATCCAGCGCGAGCTTTAACGCGCTGTACGCCGCGGTCAGTTCCTCCTGCGAAGCGCGGTTTAGTCCGCTGGGATTGGGCAGCACCCAAACTTCCGTTTCGCCCAGCGTTTGCGGCTGCCTGCCCCACTCCACTTTACCGACGCCGAAAGCCTGCTTATAAGCCTGCTTGCCCAGCACCGCCAGCGCCTTCGGCTGATAGCGTAAGACCTTATCCACCAGCAGCCTGCCGCCCTTGCGCAGCTCCGTTGCAGAAAGCTCGGTGGCCTCGCGCGTCGCTCTTTCCACCAGCATAGTAATGCCGCATTGCGTATCCAGCAGCGCCAGCTCCTCTTCCGGCCGCAGCAGGCGTTGGGTAAAACCGGCCTGCCAGATAGTTTTCCAGAAACGGTTTCCCGCATGGGCAAAATGAAACCCTTTATGGGCTGACGATTTTCCGGGATTGATGCCGCAAAAAACGACTTTTAAACCCGGCGCGAGAATATCGCTGATGTTATGTTCCGCTGCTTCCATCTATTTGCTCCGCTGTATCAGGAAAAGAAGAGTAATTTAGCGCTCAGTCGCCTCTTACTGCTGCCCGAAAGCCTCACGCAGCCAGCGTACGAATACGTTTACCGCACGCGGAATTTGCGCTGCCCAGGGACGAACCACATAGAGATTCTGCGCAAAGGCGCCTGATGTGCGCCACTGCGGCAGCACTTCGACCAACCTGCCCTCGACAAGCGCGGCCTGCGCGCTAAAGTCTGGCAGCAGCGCGATGCCCAGCCCTTCCAGCGCGGCATCCCTGATCGATTCGCTGTTATTGGTGGCGAACGGGCCGCTAACGTTAACCACCACTTTTTCGCTGCTGCCGTCGCGGCAAAAAGTCCAGTGCGGCGTTTCCGTGCCGCGCGGATAGTAAAGGCACTGATGCTCGCTCAGCGCCTGTGGCGTCTGCGGCGTCCCCTGTTTACGCAAATAGGCTGGCGACGCCACCACCAGCGCACGAGTGGCGCACAGCGGCAGCGCAACATGCGTATCGGGCAGCGTATCGCTGTGGCGGATAGCCAGATCGAACCCTTCGCTGGCCAGCGAAACCAGCCGATCCGAAACTTCCAGCTGGACGCGAACCTGCGGATACTCGCGTAAAAAAGCAGTGATATGCGGCACCAGCTGCTGGCGGGCGAAAGCGACCGGCGCGGTCACGCGGATCAGGCCACGCAGCGGCCCGGCGGAATCGCGTACGCTGAAAAAGCTCTGCTCTATTCGGGCGAAAGGCGCGCGCAGCTCCTCCACCAATTTTTCGCCCGCGCTGGTCAGACGCAGCGTGCGCGTGGTTCTGATCACCAGCGGTACGCCCGCCTGTTGCTCAAGTTCTTTAATCTTCTGGCTCATGGCGGCCTTGCTGACCTCCAGCCTTTCCGCCGCACGGGTAAAGCTGCCCTGCTCTGCCAGCACGGTCAGCCAGTGCAGATGCGTCCATAACGCGTCGCTCTTAAGATCCATCGCTATTGTTCACTATAGTAAATAATCATTTTAACTATAGCGCTTTTTCCCGCCGGGTAATCTCTCTAAATTACATCCTGTAAGCCATATCGAACTCTCAGCCCGCAACCGATAAACAGAGGTGACAACTATGCCGTTACTGCAATTTGATGTAATTCAGGGGCGTTCCGAAGCGGAACTGAAAACATTGCTGGATGCCGCCCATCGTGCCGTGCTGACGGCGTTTAAAGTGCCGGCGCGCGACCGTTATCAGATTGTTCACGAAAACAAGGCTTATCAGATGGTGTTTGAAGACACTGGTCTGGGGCTGACGCGCACCGACAATCTGGTGATGGTACGGGTTTTCACCAGTCCACGCAGTGATGAGCAGAAGCAGTTTTTTATGGCGGAGCTTTGTCGCGAGCTGAAGGAGAGCTGCGGAATTTTGGGCAGCGATATTATGATTAGCTTTATCACTAACGGCAAAGGCGACTGGAGCTTTGGCAACGGCGTGGCGCAGTATATAACCGGCGATCTTTAAGGCTGTAAGGGTGGGCTGATACTCTCCCCGGCCGCAGCCGGGGAGAACAGAGATTAGAAGTCGTAACGCAGACGCACCAGGTTCATGTCGCCCAGGTTGTTGGTGCTTGAGGTAAACACGTGTTCGTAATCCACGCGGAAACCGTAGTCGAGCTGGAAAGTCACGCCTACGCCGTTATCGATACGCTGGAAATCACGACCGGTAACGTACTCCAGACGGTCGCCCATCACGTAAGGCATAAAGGTTTTCAGACCGTAGTTGCCGACCGGAATGGTGTAACCAGCCAGGTATTCGATACCCCAGGCATCGCCGGCAAAGTAGTTATGTACGTTCTTCTTCGTACTCAGCAGGTAATTCTGGTAGTAGCCGCCGCCGAACGAGAAAGTCCAGTTGTCCGGCTTCCAGCTCAGAGAGGTACCATAAATGTTCTGGTTCCAGGTTTTATCGTCGCCGGTGCCCGGATTACGCATATCTGCGCGGGTATAGTTCCACGCCGCGCCCCAGGTCAGCTCTTTGCTCAGATGATAATCCACGCCCAGCGAGCCGCCGCCCTGGCGCTTGTAGCGCAGGCCATCGCCCGGCAGATATTCGTTATCGGCAAACAGATAAGAAGCCAGCACGTCAGCGTCGCCGAAAGTATTCTTATACTTCAGCATCTTGCGTGAACGGTAAGATCCGTCGTAGTCGCCGTTGATCCCGTTGCCCGGCGCCTGTGCCAGCATATCGTAATCCCAGATATCGGTTTTCGCGCCGACCACGTCGTAATACACGCTGTTCTGCTGGCCGAAGGTCAGTTTACCCCAGGTTTTGCTCTGGAAACCGGTGTAGAGCATACGGCGGCTGGTATCATGCGCTTTGTTCGCATAATGGTTATCCCAGTCAAATACCGCAGGAATGTTTACACCCAGCTCGTAATAACCGACCCAGCTAACATCGTCAAACAGGTAGTAATCAGCCAGAAAACGGAAGCGCGTGCCGCCGTCAAAACCGTTGCGGCGATAGGCGTTTTTGCCGTCGTCGCCGGTCAGATTATTAAACTGTGGACGGATACTGCCGCCAACGGTGAAATTGAGGCGGCTCAGCGGATCGCCAGCCTGCGGATTCTGTTTAATCAGAGTAACTTCAGCGTGAGCGGCAAAAGAGGCTCCGCCCACAACCAGCGCCAGACCAACAGCCTGACTTAACACGCGCATTTTTGTTAACATTATGTAGCCCTGTAAAGCATCGCCAAGAAAAATTGAGAACGAAAAGTAAAAGAAATGTCACATAAAGCTAATTTTGCGCGCGATTATAGTCAGTGACTCGCTAAACGCACTATACAAAAAAAGCTTTTGTAAAGTTTCTTATATGCATTTGTTTTATTTGTGTTAATTAAAGATTCCCTCGCCTGTTGCTCCTTTCCCTGTGTCTGAATCGCGTTTTGCACATGCCTGAAAAGGTTTTCGGCAGCAAAGCCGGTAACCTTAATGAAATTATTCTTGCCTGCCCTGCTGGCTCTGTTAATCCCGCTTCCGGCAGACAGGCGCATGAAAAATGAATATTAAACAAAACCTAAACGAGAATTCATTGGCGTAGTCGCCGCGCTTTCTTATCAGCCGGGCGCTTATTGCCAGCATAAACAGGCTGCGTTAAATTGACAGATTCGCTACAAATTGATGAACAATACCGACAGGGACGGCTTTTTTCGGGGAAAATAAAAATAATGGAATTTCTTTCGCTGCTTCTCTTTGCCGCCTCAGCCGCGCTCTACAGCTGGAAGGCGCAAAAAACCAGGCTGGGCTTTTTCGCCATTGTTTTGCTGCTGGGGCTTTATCTCGTCCTGAACGCGACGCTGCTGGCAAGCAACTACTTTACCGGCGAAGGAATTAACGACGCGGTTATCTATACGCTCACCAACAGCCTCAGCGGCGCGGGCGTGAGTAAATATCTGCTGCCGGCAGGCGGTATGGCGCTGGTGCTGCTGGCGCTGTTTGGCCTGCTTGCCTGGCTATTGCGCCGCGGCGGCAAGCGCAGCGGCAGCGGTATCTATAGCCTGTTGGCGATCGTTCTGGCGCTGGCCTCCATTAAAACCACACCCGCTTATCAGCAGGTAGCCGACCTGGTGAAATCTCAGCTGGGCAAAGGCGACTCCGATTTTTACACGCACTATAAAGTGCCCGGCACGCAGCTCAGGGGCGATAAGCCCAATCTGGTTTATATCTACGCCGAAAGCCTGGAGCGTACTTACTTTAATGAAGAGGCTTTTCCCGATCTTGCGCCGGAGCTGAGCGCCATCAAAGCGGGCGCGCTGGATTTCAGCAATACCCAGCAACTTCCCGGTACCGAATATACGATTGCCGGCATGGTCGCCTCGCAGTGCGGCATTCCTCTGTTCGCGCCTTTCGACGGCAACGCTTCCAGTTCGCTCTCTACTTTTTATCCGCAGACTGTCTGCCTGGGCGATATCCTGAAAGCCGCCGGCTATCAAAACTATTTTTATCAGGGCGCCAGCCTGAGCTTTGCCGGTAAGGATCTGTTTCTCTCCTCACACGGGTTCGATCATCTGTATGGCTTTAACGAGCTGAAAAGCGTGGTGAAAGACCCGGCTTACCGTAACGACTGGGGCTGGTATGACGATACGGTGCTGGATACGGTTTTTGATAAATATGTCGAGCTGGCGCAGCAGAAAAAACCCTTCTCGCTGTTTGCCCTGACGGTGGACACGCATCATCCCGACGGTTTTATCTCACGCAGCTGCCAGCGCAAAAGCTACCTGTGGGAAGGCAGGCAAAATAAATCTTTTGCCGCCGTCGCCTGCAGTCAGGAGCATATTGCGCGCCTGATCGAGCGCATCCGCGCTACGCCGTGGTCTGACAATACGATAATCGTGGTCAGCTCCGATCATCTGGCGATGAACAATACCGCGTGGAAATACCTGAACCAGCACGATCGCAGCAATCTCTTCTTTATGCTGCGCGGCAATGCCGACGCGGGCAAAGTTATTTCGGTTAAACGCAGCACGCTGGATAACGGCGCGACGGTGTTGGACGCGATGGGCGGCGACAACTTTATCGGCCTGGGACGCAGCAGCCTTTCCGCACCTTCTCTGGCAGCCACCAACCTGAATATCAAAGAGAAAATCAACGAATGGAAGCCGGACATTATCAAGCTGTGGAACTTCCCGAAGGCGATTTCCAGTTATCAAATCGATACGGCTAAAAATACGTTCAGCTTCTCCGGCGTGCACTTCAAGCTGCCGCTGCTGCTCGCCGTCAAACCGGGCAAAATCGAACCGAAATTTGATGTCTATCTGGCGCCGCCGCTAAAACAGCAGCTTGCCGGTTTCGCGCCCGATGAGAAATTCGTCTGGATCGACAGCTGTTTTAAAATGGGCGACGTCTGGGATAAAAAGCTGACGCTTAACAGAGCGCTCTGCGTGGCCGACGGTACATTGAATTCGCCGCCGACGATTCAGGAAGTGAAACCCGGCGTGACGAAAGGCCACGTTGGCTTTCGTCAGGTCGGCGAGCAGAGTGAAGATCGCTATCAGCATAGCGTCACCCGGCTGCGCGTAGCGGATGACGAGGTGCGATACGCTGCCGACGCCATTCTGTTCGCTCTGCCCGGCCTGCCCGAGCAGGTGCAGAAAGTGACCGGTCTTTCCTATATCGAACCCTGGGGCGGCCGCTGGTCGGATGCCGGTTTGCAGCCTGCGGTCAGCGTTACCTGGCTGGAGCCGCTGCCGGAAAAATTCGCTCTGGTGCTGACGGCCCGCGCGTTCGGCGCCAACAGCCAACAACCTTTCACCGTAAAAATTGGCGATAGCGAGCACGCTTTCCGCCTGAGCAACGTCGACAGCACGGTCAGCATTCGCCTGACTAATCCGGGACGAGCGCGCACGCTCGAAATCAGAGCGCCCGCGCCGGAAACCACCGCCGAAGGCGCCGTCGCCGGCTTCACCGCTCGTCAGCTCGGTATCGGGCTAGTCAGCTTAAAAATCGAACCGGTTCAGTAAATCCGCTTTTCCCCGGCTGCTTCAGCCGGGGCCACTCCCGTTTTTTTCTTTTTCGCCCACGATTTATGCGCGATTACGCTCAGAATGCCGTCAAGTTTTTAGCCCTGCTGCCGATTTAACAGCCTTAGTAACGTTAGTTATCAACTTAAAGGCTCTCATTTAAACAGCAAGGAATCATCCGGATGACATCTTTAAAAAACTTAAAGGTCGGCGTGCGTCTTGGCGCAGCGTTTGGTCTGGTAATACTGTTATTAGTCGTGGTCAGCGTAACGGCGATTGTGAAAACCGGCAGCATTAACGGCTCGGTCGACCGCATCATTAACGATCGCTATATCAAAGTCAGGCTGGCTTTTGACGTGCGCGACGGCGTTAACGATCAGATTAAGTACCTGCGCGGCATGGTGATAGAGGCGGCGCATCCGGAAAGAAACCAGAAGCGTTATGGTCAGTTAGATAGCGTGACGCAGCAGACTAACCAGACGATAGAAAAGATTGCCAAACTGCAAACAACCGAGGTAGGCATTAAAAAAATTCAGGCGGTGAAAGAAGCCGCTCAGCAGTTTGAAGAGGCTAAAAAGACCTTGCTGGCGCTGATTCAGAGCGGCAATCAGGAAGTTGCCGCCGAATACGCGCTGATGAAAATGACGCCTGCGCAAACGGCCTACCTGGATATCGTCAAGCGTTTTGCCGATTCGCAGTCTACCCAGCTACAGGCTGAAGGCGCTAACGCCGTTACCGATGGCGCTACAGCGATCCGCATCACGCTGATTTGCTCCACGCTGGCAACGCTGCTGGCCGTGGTGCTGGGCTATTTCCTCACCCGTTCTATCGTTACGCCGCTGCGCGAAGCGGTACAGATTGCCGAGAACGTGGCGGCAGGCGATTTACGCACGGTTATCCGCGTTAACTCCACTGATGAAACGGGCCAGCTGATGCAGGCGCTGAAAACCATGAATGAAAATCTGCTGCGCATCGTCACCGAAGTGCGTTCCGGCACCGAGCTGATCGCTACCGCTTCCGGCGAAATTTCGCTGGGCAATATGGATCTCTCCTCGCGCACCGAACAGCAGGCCAGCTCGCTGGAGGAAACCGCCTCCGCAATGGAGCAGATGACCTCTACCGTGAAGCAGAATGCCGATAACGCGCGTCAGGCCAACGAGCTGGCGGCGCTGGCCTCGAAGGTGGCGGTACAGAGCGGTACGGCGGTCAATCAGGTGGTCAGCACGATGGAAGTCATCAACAACTCTTCGAAGAAGATTGTCGACATTATCAGCGTTATCGACGGCATCGCTTTCCAGACCAATATTCTGGCGCTTAACGCCGCGGTGGAAGCCGCTCGCGCAGGCGAACAGGGCCGAGGCTTCGCCGTAGTAGCTTCGGAAGTGCGCAACCTGGCGCAGCGTTCCGCCTCCGCCGCGAAAGAGATCGCGCAGCTAATCCAGGATTCCGTCAACAAGGTGGATGAAGGCGGCAAGCAGGTCGCCAAAGCGGGCAGCACTATGGAAGAAGTGCTGGCCAGCGTGAAAAGCGTGACGGAAATCATGGGAGAAATCTCTATTGCCAGCCATGAGCAAAGCACCGGCATCGATGAGATCAATATGGCGATTACCCAAATGGATCAGGTGACGCAGCAGAACGCGGCGCTGGTAAATGAATCCGCCGCCGCGGCGCAGTCGCTGCAGGAGCAGGCCGAGCAGCTTTCCCGCGCCATTGGCATTTTCAAAGTCAGTCAACACGCAGCCTGATGGCTGGCGGCGGCCCGGAAAAAAGAGGCCGCCGCTCTTTTTTCAGCTTTAAGAAAAAGATTAGTATAGGGGCACTTTTTCGCTCCCGATGGATGTACGCACGTTGAAACTTTTTCGCCTGCTGGCGCTTTGCGCCCTTTTCCCGCTCGGCGCGCTGGCCGCACGAACCTCTCCCGACCCTTTGCTGGCCTCGCAGATTGTCGATCGTTACGCACAGAACATTTTTTACAACACTAAGGCGACGGGCATGGCGATGGTGGCGATTGACGCCAATCAGCGTGTGTTCGCCAGTCTTGGCTCGGTGCGTCCGGGCAGCAGCGTCAGGCCGCAGAAAGACTCCGTTATTCGTATCGCTTCGCTGACCAAGCTGATGACCAGCGAGCTGCTGGTGAAGCTGTCGGAGAAAGGCGTGGTGCGCCTTGACGATCCGTTAAGCAAATATGCGCCGCCCGGCAGCTATGTGCCTGCCTACGCCGGGCAGACGATTCGGCTGATTAATCTGGCGACGCATACCAGCGGCCTGCCGCGCGAGCAGCCCGGCGGCAAACCGCATCGTCCGGTGTTTGTCTGGCCAACCGCCAGCCAGCGCTGGAGCTGGCTGAAAACCGCGCATCTGAAGGCCGCGCCCGGCACGCAGGCCGCCTATTCCAACCTGGCTTTCGATCTGCTCGGCGACGCGCTGGCTCGCGCGGCGGGCACCTCCTATCAGGCGCTGTTGCAGCGTGAAATTACGCGGCCGCTGGGCATGAAAGACACGACCTTTACGCCTTCTCCCGAACAGTGCTCACGCCTGATGGTGGCGGAAAAAGGCGCCAGTCCCTGCACCAACACGCTGGCGGCGATCGGCAGCGGCGGCGTCTATTCCACGCCGGACGATATGGGCCGCTGGATGCAGCAGTTCCTCTCTTCCGATGTTCATTCTCGCTCCGCGCAGGCTGACCGGGTACAGACCATGATCTATCAGCGCAGCCAGCTGACAAAAGTAGAAGGCATGGACGTGCCGGGCAAAGCCTCGGCGCTGGGCCTGGGCTGGGTCTATATGGCGCCGCAGGGCGGCCGTCCGGGCATTATTCAGAAAACCGGCGGCGGCGGCGGCTTTATTACCTATATGGCGATGGTGCCGCGCTATAGCGTTGGCGTGTTTATCGTGGTTACTCGTTCGCCGGAAACACGTTTTACGGCGATGAGCGATGGCGTCAACAACCTGCTTACCGAGCTTATCGGCAACACGCCGGACAGCGCGCAGCTCGCCGCTTCTATTATGGAAAGCGAGTAAACCATCCTGGCCGCGGCTCAGCATTTTTATGGTGGGAAGACCGCCATTTTTCCTGAGCGCGGCCTCTTCTCCGGCGCGAAAATTGATAAGCCGGGCGTTGATATCCGGCAGCAGGAACAGCTATGCAGCATGACACAGACCCGACGGGAAGAAAGCCGCGCGAGCCTCGGACGCCGCGGCAGCCACGCACGCCCAGAGAGACGCTGGAGCCACGGGAGCCACGGGAGCCACGAGAACCACGGGAGCCACGAGAACCGCGGCAACCCAGAACGCCGCGTAAGCCACGCGTCGCCCGAACACCGCGCTCATCTCAAGCCGTCGCGCACGCTTCGCCAACAACGGAAGCGAGTACGGAGAAAAATGCGGATAACCGAGGTTTGACCGCGCTTCACAGAGTGAAGCGGCTATTACAGAAAATCGTATATAACTCCCTGATTAAACATATATTCAGGCGCTGACTCGCCGCTACCTGATCTTAATCAATACCCCACCAGGCATTCATCCGCATATTTCCAGGCAGTGACAATAACGTCCGTAATTTCAAAAAAATTGAAACGACTGGAGAAGATGATGCTACAAAGAATGATCCTGAACGAAACCTCCTGGTTCGGCCCCGGCGCCATTTCGCAAATCGTCAATGAAGTTAATCAGCGCGGCCTGAAAAAAGCGCTGCTGGTAACCGATAAAACGCTGCTTAAAGCGGGCGTGATCGATAAGGTGACCACGTTGCTGGCTCAGCATCATCTGCCTTATGTCATCTATGACGAGGTTGTGCCTAATCCCACTATCGCGGTCATTACCAATGGCGTGGCGGCGTTTAAGGCCGCGCAGGCGGACTATCTGATCGCCATCGGCGGCGGCTCGCCTCAGGACACGGCCAAAGCGATCGGTATCATCATCAATAACCCGGAGTTCGCCGACGTTCGCAGCCTGGAAGGCTTCGCCGCGACGAAAAATCCCTGCGTGCCGATCATCGCCATTCCGACCACGGCCGGTACGGCGGCGGAAGTCACCATTAACTATGTGATTACCGATGAGGAAAACCGCCGTAAATTCGTCTGTATCGATCCGCACGATATTCCGGTGGTGGCGATAATCGACGCGGAGATGATGGCGAGTATGCCGCCTTCGCTCAAGGCCGCCACGGGTATTGACGCGCTGACCCATGCCATTGAAGGCTTTACCACTAAGGGCGCCTGGGAGCTGACCGACGCGCTGCATCTGAAAGCGATCCAGATTATCAACCGCTCGCTGCGCGCTTCCGTCGCGGGCGATAAGCAGGGCGTGGAAGATATGGCGCTGGGCCAGTACGTGGCCGGCATGGGCTTCTCTAACGTCGGTCTTGGCCTGGTGCACGGCATGGCGCATCCGCTGGGCGCTTTCTATAACGTGCCGCACGGCGTCGCCAACGCCATCATTCTGCCGCACGTCATGGCGTGGAATGCGGAGTTTACCGGAGAAAAATATCGCGATATCGCACGCGCGATGGGCGTGGCGAAGGTCTGTAGCATGAGCCTGAGCGAAGCGAGAGAAGCGGCCGTCGAAGCGGTTAAGCAGCTTTCCGCCGACGTCGGCATTCCTGCCCGCCTGCGCGATGTGGGCATGAAGGAAGAGGATATTCCTGCGCTGGCGCAGGCCGCGCTGGATGATGTCTGCACCGGCGGCAACCCGAGAGAAGCGACGCTGGCCGATATCGCCGAGCTTTACCGCAAAATTTACTGATCCGCCAGCATGCAGGCCATCGCGCCTGCCTGTTTTCTTCGCGTCTGAAGGCCGTTCGGCCGTTTCTGAATTGACGCACGACAAAAAATGCCGGACGAAAGCGATGTTACTCTTGCAGTTTTGCTACCGTCCGGCCAGTTCAGGGAAGATTATCGTGAAATACGCTTCAGTACCTTTTAACCAGAACAGCAACGGCTGGCTGCGCGAAGCGCCCGTCGTCAACCCCACGCTGCACGGCGACTGCAACGCGGACTGGGTTATTATCGGCGCGGGCTTTGCCGGTCTGGCGTTCGCGCGCCGTCTGGCAAGCCATCGTCCGGATTTGAAGATTGTGCTGGTTGACGCCGCCAGCGCTGCGGAAAGTTCCTCCGCCCGCAATTCCGGTTTCGCGATTGGGCTGCCGCATAATATCGGCAGCTCGACGGCGGAACTGAAAAAAGCGCAGGATTATCGATCCCTGCTGCAGGCCGGGATCGTCGAGCTGGAAAAGATCGTCGCGGATCGCAGGATCGAGTGCGAATGGGAAAAGGCCGGCAAATATCACTGCCAGGCCGATCCACGCAGCGAAAGCGTGCTGCAGGAGTACCGCGAAAATCTCGATTTAATGAATGAGCCGTATCAGATACTCGATCGCGAAGCGCTGGCGCAAAAGCTGGGCACCCACTTTTATCATAAGGGCATCTATACGCCGGGCGCCGTGCTGCTTAATCCGGCGGCTCTGGTTATCGGGCTGGCGGCGACGCTGCCGGAAAATGTTATCCTGCACGACAATACGCCGGTAATGGCCATTCACTACGGCAAAATGAACCGTATCCTGACGCCGTTCGGCACGCTTTCCGCGCCGAAAGTGATGCTGGCGACGGCCGCGCTCTCCAGCGAGCTTACGCCGGGCATCAGCAAGCAGGCGGCGATGGCGACCTTCGCCAGCCTGAGCGAGCCGCTGAGCAAGGAGCAGCAGCAGCGGCTGCCGGAGAGTAGCTGGGGCCTGACGCCGGTCAACGCCATCGCGGGCGCCACGCTGCGCTATACCCGAGATCGCCGCATTTTAATCCGCCAGCACGTTGTGCCTGCACTGCGTGGTTGCGTTACCGCCGCGCAAACTTATGCCGCTACCCAACTGCACAGAGCCACGTTCGACAAAATCTATCCGCAGCTTAAGGAAGTCAGGCTGGCTCACAGCTGGTCAGGCACCATCAGCGTGACCCGCAACGGCGCGCCGATCTGGGGCGCGATCAGCAACGCCGTCTATACCGCCAGCGGCTGCAATGGCGCGGGCGTATCCAAACAGACTATCGCCGGATTGCTGCTGGCGGATTACGCGCTGGGCTACAATAATCCGCTGATATCGACGATGCTGGCGCTGGGTCAGGCGAACTTTCTGCCGCCGTCGCCCCTGCTGGATGCAGCTATCGCCGGCTCGCTGCTTAAAGAGCGCTGGCTGGGCAGACGAGAGGCCTGATGCCGTACGGGTCTTGCCAGCCTTCAACCGGCGCATTGGCGTTTTCCCACGGGTTTATGACTTACAAAACTCCTGGCGTGAACGAAAAGAGGCGCCAGAAAGGGAAGAAGACGCGGCAAACGCCGCGCTTTCTTTAAAACGCCGTGGCCCACTCTTCCAGCACGTTATAGTTTTCATCCACCAGCAGCAGCTTCCGCCATTTGTCAAAGGTCAGACAGGGATGCGAAGTGCCGAAAATAAGCAGATCCCCGACCTGAATATCGCTCTCCGGCGCCTTCTGCAGAATAGCGTGCTGATCCATAATCGCTACGCTGTGCAGCTCGTTCGACCGCAGCGAAAGCGGTCTGCCCGCGCGATAGTGAGCAATCGGCTGCGGCAGCCCGGCGTCGAAGGCCGCGTCGCGCTTGCCGAAGTTCACCACCGCCAGCGTCTTCTCCGGCACCGACTGCACCAGCGCGGCCAGCTCCAGCGCGGGCTGCAGGCCGCCGCTCATTGCAGCCGCGACGCGATCCCGGTTCAGCAGCTCGCTCTGCGCCTCCCGGTAGATACCGTGGTCGAGAGTGATATAGCAGCCGGGCCGCAGCACGATGCGACAGCGCGGCGGCATTTCCGCCGCCAGCCAGACGTTGCAGACAACGTCGTACCAGACCGAACCCGCGCCGGTAAGGATAAATTCCTCTTCGACATAGCGCGCCATCCTGCACGCCACCTTCGCCGCGCCGCTAAGCAGCGCTTCAACCTGCGCCCGAGCGCCGTCGCCATGCAGCACGCCTTCATAGGTTTCCAGCCCGCGCAGCCGCAGCCCAGGCAGCTCGCTAACGGCCTGCGCCAGAGCAAGCGCCTCTTCCGCACTGCGACAGCCGCAGCGGCCATTCGGCAGGCCCAGCTCTACCAGCACGTCCAGCTTCTGCTGCCGCGCAGCGAAGAAAGCCGATAGCGCGCGAGCGTTCGCCAGCTCGTCCACACAGCAGAGAAAGTCGACCTCAGGGTAAGCCTGCTTCAGCCCGGCAGCCAGCCGCATATTCGCCTGCCCGACCAGCTGGTTAGGCATCAGCACGCGTCGGATGCCCGCCGTTATCGCCGCCTGCGCCTGCCAGACGTTGCCGACGCCAATAGCCCAGGCGCCCGCCGCCTGCTGCTGACGAAAGATTGCCGGCGTCATGGTAGTTTTGCCTTGCGGCGCCAGCGAGACGCCGCGCGCGTCGGCATAGCGCTGCATCCAGCGAATATTTTCTTCCAGCGCCTGCTGCCGGATCAGCGCGGCGGGCAGGCAGACATCTTCCCGCAGCACGTTGGGCAAGCCTTCCGGCGAGACGCTCATCGCCGCCGCTTTATGGGCGGCCTGGCTAAACCGATTCATTCACTCTCCTCCGGTATTGCCTGACCGCCTTCGCGCTCTTCGGTGATCATCTGCAGCACCTCCGCGCGTGAAAGCTTGTTCCGCGGCGCAACCAGCGTTGCTATCACCGCCACTATCAGGCTAACGCCCAGCGACGGCAGCACGGGATTGCCCAGCTTCGCCGACCAGTAAGGCGAGAGGATCACGCCCAGCGAAGTCAGGCTGCCGCCCAGCAGCGCCGCCAGGCAGCCCTGCCAGTTAAAGCGCTGCCAGAACTTACCCAGCAGCACGCTGACACACATGCCGGACATCACCGTAGAGATCATGCTGGTGATATAGCCGATGATGTCGTTGGAGAGCAGCGCGAAGATCAGCGCCAGCCCGATCACGCAGAGCAGAAACAGGCGCGACAGGCCGATGGCTTTCTCCGGCGGCGGCATTCTGCCGACGATCAGCGTATAAATATCGCGCAGGATAATCGACACGGCGGCGATAGCATCCGAGCTGCCGGATGAGAGATTGGCGGACATCCCGGCAATCAGCACCACCATCGCCAGCGCGTAAGGCAGCGCATTGGTAGCGTAGAGGAAGGCGAAGCCCGGATTATCCAGATTAGGGTTCATAACGTGCGTGGCCATGCCGATAATGGCGGGCAGAAAGGAGAACCCCATATAAAGCAGCCCGGTGATCACGAACGACTGGCGAATAGCACGGGTCGAGGCGGCGGAGTAGATGCGCTGGCGATAGGAAGGCGTTGCCAGCACGCCGATGCCGATAGCCACCGACAGCGAAATGGCGGGCAGCAGCCCCAGCTTGCCGATGCCGAACAGCGTAAAAGCCTGCGGATCGGTTTTGGCCACGATGGTTTCCCAGCCGCCGACGTGGCTGACGGCCAGCGTGGCCAGCACGATAAAGCCGAGAAACAGCACGATGGACTGCAGCGTGTCGATCCAGGATACCGCCTTATAGCCGCCGATGCCGACATAGAAGACAAAGCCAACGGCGATAATGAGCTTCGCGAGATTGATATCGATATCCGCCGCCCACGCCAGATAGAGGCCGCCGCCGAGGATATGCGCGCCCAGCCAGCCGATGGAGGCGAGGAAGATCAGCAGCGCCACCAGGTTTTTCACGATGCGGCTGCCGCCGGTGTAGTAACAGACCTCTTCGCTCATGGTCATAAAACGCAGCTTTCTTACCGGGCCGAACAGCCAGGCGGTAAGCAGCATTCCAACCGCGCCGCCGACGCCGTAAAGCATACCGGCCCAGCCATTGTTATAGCCGAAACTGACGGCGCCGATGCTGGAACCGGTGCCGACCATAGTGCCGACGGTCGATCCCAGCGTCAGCAGCATCGGCAGCTTTCTGCCGCCAAGAATAAAATCTTCGCCGGTCTTCTGCTGACGGGTGACGTACCAGCCGACCAGCATCATGGCGCAGGCGTAAAGCAGAAACCAGAGCAGGAAATTTTGATGTTCCATAACTTATCCTTGTAATGGCCCGTAGCTGGCGTTAATCAGGCTTTCATGCGCGGATTGAAGCAGGTCATATCCACTTCCACCATGCAGTCCACAACCAGATCGGCCACGCAGCAAACCCGTGCTGGCGGATGTGCAGAGAAGAACTCGCGGAAAACCCGGTTAAAAGACTGGAAATAGCGGGCATCGCTCAGGAAAACCTTCATATGCACGATGTCCTCTTTGCTGAAGCCGGCTTCCTCTACAATACGCAGGCAGTTCTCGATCGCCTGCCTGGACTGCGCCACGATGCCGCCGTCAATGATTTCGCCCTGCACCATCGGCGTCTGGCCGGAGACGTAAAGCCAGCCGTCCGCCGCTACCGCGCTGGCAAAAGGCAGCGCCTGACCGCCCGTTCCTTCAGACCCTTCTGTTCCGTAACGCTTAATCATCATTTTCTCCGTTATCTTTTGCTTAAGAACCTGCCGGCGCGCTGGCCGGTCATCTGTTGCTGCTGCCAGGTCAGCACACCGTTAACGAACACCCGATTGATGCCGATCGCCAGCTGCTTCGGCTGCTGAAAGCTGCCCGCTTCGTTGACGCGCTCAGCGTCAAAGAGCACCAGGTCGGCAAAATAGCCCTCTTTGATCAGTCCACGCTGGCGCAGGCCGAAGCGCGCTGCCGACATGCCGGTCATCTTGTGTACCGCCGTCGTCAGTGGGAACAGCTTCTCTTCGCGGCTGTAGTGGCCCAGTACCCGTGGAAAGGTGCCCCACAGCCGCGGATGCGGATTGGGATCGCACGGCAGCCCGTCGGAGCCAATCATCGAACAGGGATGGGAGAGCACGCGGCGCACGTCCTCTTCATGCATCTGAAAGTAGATGGCGCCCGCGGGCAGCAGTCGTGCTGCCGCCTGATGCACGTCCGTATCCCAGCGCGCGGCGATCTCCAGCAGGGTTTTGCCTGCCATCTCCGGATGCGGTGCAGACCAGCTGATCAGAATGTCGTAATCGGTAGTGACCTGCTTCAAATCCAGGTTGGAAGAGCCGGCGCGATACGGGTAAACATCGCAGCTGATATCCTGCTGCTGCTGATATTTTTCGATCAGCCGCAGGGTTTCCGTGGTGCGGCCCCAGTTGGCCGCGCCCGCGCATTTATGGTGGGAGATCTGCACCGGCACCTGTGCCTCGCGGCCAACACGAAAGGCCTCGTGCATCGCCTCAATAATGCCGTCATATTCGGTGCGCATATGGGTGGTATAGATGCCCTGATATGCCGGCAGCAGCGCCGCCAGCGCGCAGATCTCCTCGGTGGAGGCATTGACCGCGTTGCCGTATGAAAGACCTGTGCTTAGTCCCAGCGCGCCCTGCTCCAGCGCCTCGCGCAGCAGGCGGCACATCGCTTTCGTGCTGTCGGCGTCCGCAGGTTCGGCCAGCGAGGCGACGCAGCTATTGCGCAGCGTGGTATGCCCAATCAGCGAGGCGACGTTGACTGAGGGCGCCAGCGCGTCGATGCGGGCACGATAGCTGGCCAGCGTGGGAAAAACGAACTCCTCCCGCTCGCCCAGCAAATTGAGCGGATCGGGCACCTCCTCTTGCAGCACCGCGCAGGCGGCGCTGATACCGCAGTTGCCCACAATCAGGCTGGTGACGCCCTGCGAAGTTTTCTCCGTGTAAGCGGGCCGTTTGATGACCGCCAGATCGTCATGGGTATGCACGTCGATAAAGCCCGGCGCGAGCGCCAAACCACGGCACTCAATAACCCTGTCCGCTTTTTCGCGTATAGCTGGCGCGATACGTATGATGCGGTCGCCGCAGACCGCGACGTCGGCCTGATAATCGGCCTGGCCGGAACCGTCAATGACTCTGGCCTGTTTAAACAGGATGTCGGCTTTCATACCGCCTCCTTTTGATGCCGCCGCCAGGCCTGAACAAAAGCGGCGGCGCGCGCGGCTGTCTGCGTTGCGCTCTGGCCGGCGCGATAGAGATCGCTGCCCAGCCCGACACCTGTGCAGCCGGCCTGCAAAAAGGCCGCCATATTCTCCGGCGTAACGCCGCCCACGGCCCAGATAGCGATATCAGCGGGCAGCACCGACTTCAGCGCCCGTATATAGCCCGGCCCAAAAAGCGCGGCGGGGAAAAGTTTAATTTGGTTTGCGCCTGTTCTGACGGCGGCAAAAACCTCGGTCGCCGTGAAGCAGCCCGGCAATGCCTGCATGTTGTGCCGCAGCGCGGCGCGGATCACTTCCGGACAACAGTTGGGGCTGACAATCAGCCGACAGCCAAGCCCGGCCAGCTTCTCAACTTCGCCGGGATCGATTACCGTGCCGCCGCCGATAATGGCCTTGTTGCCATAGCTGGCGACAGCCCGCGCCAGGCTGAGCGGCCATTGCGGCGAGTTAAGTGGAATTTCGATAGCTTCAAACCCGGCCTCCAGCAGTGGCGGAATATGGCTGTCGATTTCTTCGGCAGTAATGCCACGGAGAATAGCCACAAGCGGCATCTTTATTGACTGGTGCATACAACTTTTCCTTGTTGAACAACGCGTCTTTACGGCGGCGGCTAAAGCGCTCTTAGCGCCGCTTTTCCATGACGGTAAGGGCGCCAAAACCGGCCAACGGTTTTAATTCGCTCTCCGTCGTCAGCGTGACGGAACCGGTAAACCAGGGATCGGCCGCCAGAAGCGTGGCCAGTCCCTTGCTGAAAAGCGGCTGGCCGCTGATAAAAACAGCAAGCTCAGGCTCCAGCCGCAGCGCCCTGCTGCGCCTGATGGCGTGTAGATCGCTCTGCAAAACGATGCCCAGCAGAAAGCTGGCTTTCTGGTCGTGCGTCGCGCCAGCGAAGAGATCGAGCAGGCGTACAGCAAAGCAGCTGCGGGAGAAGCCTACATGCCGGCACAGGGCCGCGCCTTTATGCAGGAAATCGACATCGAGCCGCCCGGCAAATCCTTCCGTCAGTGAACTGGCGAGTAGCGTCTGATGCGTAAGAGCGTCCAGCAGCTCGCCGGCCAGCGTGGTGCAGCTGCTGACAATGCGCTGGCGTTCATCAACGCGAATAAATTTAGAGTGGGAGCCAGGCAGGACGATTAAGGCGGGGCCGCGTATATCCAGCTGCGCAAGCAGACCAAAAGTTTCAACTTCTTCGCCGCGCATCATATCCATTTGATCAAGGTCATCAGGCGTTACTCCGGCGACATTATTCTTTACGCCGGGGATAAACCAGATCGGTTGATTGCTGATGGCCGGCACGGCGAGGCTGCGCGCCGCCCGGGCGAGATCGTCCAGCGCGACAGGCGTGGCAAGATGGGGAATCGGACAGAGCCCGGTATCGGCCGTGATCATACCTGAGGCCACAATCAGGCAGTTTTCAAGGCTGCAGTCAGGCACTTCCGCAAGCGCGCTCTCCAGCATTGCTCTGACGCCGGAGGTTAATATTTTATGGCCTGCGGCGGCTAAATCCCGTAAGCCTACGGCGCGGGATCGACCGGCGGCAAAACTGCCGTTTCGCCATATCTGGACCCTGGTGTTGGTCGTGCCTGAATCGATGGTGATGGTAAACATGCTCTGTCCCTGAGTATGAAAATGGAACTCCGTTCCGGTAGCAACAGAGTTGCAGGCTAAAAACGGAATGTCATTCCGTTTTTTTCACAAACTCGATCCTGTTCACAATTCGAACAGCAGCAAGAACTTACCCGGACGAAGGTGATGTAGCGTAAGCACCTGATAAAAAATCGGTTTTAACCTGTGAACACTCACGCTGATCTAAAAAAATTTACGAGGAAAAAGGGATGCCAAACCCCGGTGATAACAGAAACGCGTCAGGTATTGATAAAGCGCTGACTTTGCTTGAAACAATCAGCGATCATGCCGATGGCATCAGCCTGGCCGAGCTGGTCAAGCAGACCGGTATGGCGAAAACCACGCTGTTCCGAATGCTGGAAGTGCTGAAAGCGCGACAGTATGTGATGCTGGACGACGCCACCGATCGCTATCATCTCGATCTGAAAAGCTTTGAGTTAAGCGTTAAGGGCATGATGAATCTCAGCCTGGTGGAGGTTGCTATTCCCTTTCTTAAAAAGCTCTCGGCGCTGACGCAGGAAACCTGCTTTCTGGGCGTCTACCGCAGCGGCGAGGTAGTCTATCTCTATAAAAGCGAAGGCACGCTGGCCATTCAGACTCACGCTCAGCTTGGTTCGCGCCTGCCCGCGTGGTGTACCGGCGTCGGCAAAGCGCTACTGGCCTTTCAACCTGCGGAAGAGATCGACAGAGTTGTGAGCGAACCGCGCCAGGCATTTACGGAAAAGACGCTGGTCGATCGCGTCGCGCTGTATGACGAACTGGCGCAGATTCGCCTGCGCGGCTTTGCGCTCGACAACGAGGAAAATGAAGAAGGCTTAACCTGCATCGCCCGGCCGATTTTCAACTATTCCGACGGCGTAACCGGCGCGATCAGCGTCGCCGGGCCGACGCATCGTATGCAGCGCAAGCTGAAGGTCGTCGACCTGGCATTGGCGGAGATCGCGCTGACTGTTTCCCGCCGCCTGGGCTATATCGCACCGCTGCGTAACCCCTCAGATCGCTCCTGATTTATCAGGTAAATTTGCGAAATGCAGTGCAGGTTGCCGTATTTATTGGCGATAAGGGCGAAAAGCTATGCGGCAGCTGTAAGGACGTTCACTCTTCGCCTGTTGCCTTCCCGTTACGCTGCCTCCCGATACGATTTTTGCGAGGTAAACAGCATGGAAGCCGGTTAAAGCATCGTTGAGTTTCCTGATAAGGAAAAACTGTAGACGCTGTGAGCACCTTAACGCCACGCCAGTGCTGCTGTTAACGCAGCGCTGGCGATCTTATTGTTTAGCGTGGCGACGATTTATTCAGCCAGAAATAATAAGCGATGGAATCAACAACAACTTTTTCTTTAATCCATTCTCCTTCGTTACATTATTTTTCCGAGCCGCATTCCGTTTTTTAATTTTGCTATTTAAAACAGCTAGCTGACTTATTGAGCCGCACTATAATGGCGCCAGAAGCGAATAATCGCGGCGCTAATTTTAGCTGCCGCTGGCCACAACAATAAAGGAGGTGGTTATGATAGCGATGAAAAATTCTTCTGCGGAAAGCGACTCTACAGAAAGAATCGAGCCCGCTATACGTTATTTAACGGTAAGCGGTGCTGGTAATCCGCCGGAACAGGAGCGCATACCGACGCTGATATTAAGGGGGAAATGGCTGGAAGAAGCAGGTTTTCCCATCGGAACAATGGTGGACGTCTGGGTTCGCTACGGCAGCCTGGTGCTGACCGCCAGAAAGGTACACGAGCAGGAGCTGGAAAAGCTGGCGGCACTGGCGGAGCTGGATGCGTTGGCTTCTGAGGAGCGCGTGCTGATGGTGGAATAGGCTGCAGATGTTTGCGCCATAACGGCGGGCGCGGGAGGCGTTATCTCGCGCCTGCAGGAGGTGTTATCTCGCGCCTGCAGGAGCTTTTTTAGGCGAAGTAGCGCAAAACCAGTAACGTAACCTTTGTTACAAACTGCGCGCCAGTACGGCTGCCGATAGTAAGAAATGTCGATCGTTCAGCGGTGTAAGCATAACCCTGTGGTTATCAGAGCGACGCTTTACTCTGTCGCAAAAGCCTTTCGCACATATCATCATGACGATGAACGGTTGCCAGCAGACGAGATTTCAAAGTGGCTATTTCCGCTATGCTCAAAGGATGGGGTTCACCGCCGCTGGTTTTCGCCGCCTGAATAACCGGCACGGCATGGCCCGGGCAACTTCTGAACATGCTAATCCACGTGTTCTTTTCCCGAGGCGCTTCTTTTGCCTCGTAGCTTTACCAACACCTCATGTAACTTGCCGACCGAAAGATCGCAGACAACAGGATGAGGAGTACCATTTAACCATCGGCAAAAATATCCAATGCCGAAAAAATCAAAACCTTCGCCATTGAAGAGATATTCATTATCCTACAGCGAGAAGAGCGAACGGAAATTCTCCTCTTCTGTCTCAAAGCTGATGCCGAATACTTTTTCCGCCTCCTCCAGCAGCTCTACGCCATCATCGCCGGTAATATGTAAATCTTCCTCTAACAAGGTGTATTTATCGATTTTCTTATTACGCCAGCCCGAAAAGTCGCGCACAAAATCGATAACTTCTTCCAATGTTGGATCCATGTTTATCTCTCCCGCTAAGGCCGCTTATTCTACAGCCTGAGAAAACTTATTTCCCGCATCCCTACTAATGGGTTCGCCGCCTGGAGTGCAGTCGGAAAACCCAATAATTACACCGGCGGCTATAAATATAGCGGCAGCCGACAAGCGCCTGGTTCCTTGAGTTGGCAATCAGCCGCCAGGGTAAACATCGCTGTCAGTGACTGTCTCGGGCTGTTCCGCCAACCGCTCAAGTAGCTGCACTAACCTTTTTTCCACCTCTTCTTCCGGTTCCTGTCTTCTGGCCTGTTCCAGCAGCGCGACGGTTTCCAGCGGCAGCGAAGCTGCGGGCCAGGCTTCTAAAGCATTCAGCGCTATATGACGATTGCGCGTAACCGGGCTTTGTAAACCGGCCTGAATAAGCTCCCAGCCCAATCCTGGAAAACGTTTTAAGTCCTGCAACACGGAATCGAGCGCGTCGTGCTGACGGTATTGCGGCCCCATACCCAGCGATTTTCCCGGCCCGGAGGCGATGGCGGTCAAATCCAGCTCGTTTTCTGCCAGCTCGACGACCTGCGCTATATAGTCCGCGTTGTCGGTCTGCATCATCTGATACCAGAGCCAGTTTTCAGGCTGCGCGCGATAGCGTTGATAAACCGCAGGCCAGGGATCGCCGCCCTGCTCCCGGCAAAGCCTTAAGGCGTGATCGAAGATCGCTACGTCTTCTTCGTACAGGCCAGCCTTGATTAATGCCGGCCATTCCGGCCGCGCCTGAATAGTTGCGCAGAGCGCTTTTAATTTCTGCCGTTCTGCTTCTGTCGCGAACGACTCTTCATCGGCCAGCCGGGCGATCTCGTTGACCACCTGATAGTGCTGCAGATCGCCGGTCGTCGCCGGAATAACATGGGCAAGATAGCGCTCGCAGGCCAGCGCGGCAAAAGCATATTCATCAATACCCGGGCCTGGCTGACCATTGATCATCCCTCGCAAGATTTCCGCTGCGCCCGCAAGCAGTTCCGCATCGACTTCGCCATCCAGCGCTTCGTGCAGGCGGCCATGTTCCGCGCAGTGCCAGGCGGTATATTCCACCATCACGTCATTAGCGTAGCCCGCTCTTAACAGCCACTGACGGAGAGTTTCATCCGGCTCTTCCGGCAGCCGTTCGATCAGCTGGATACGTCCCCAGCCGGTCACGCGCTTGGCCAGTGCCAGCCACTCCTGCTGATACTCCTCCGGCGGCAGAATGGCGCGCATCGCGACCACCGCGTAAAGCGTAAACTCATCGTGGCCTCCCAGCGTCCGCAGGATATTAATGCTTTGCTGATAAGGGAAGAAAGCCTGCAGCGCCATCGCGCATTTTACTACCTGGCGATCCGGCGCTCCTGTCGCCAGAAACAGCGTCAGTGCCCGCAGTCGTCGCGCATCGATAGCGCCGGACTGGCTCAGCCCGCTGAGCAAATCATCAATATAATTAAGCGGCGTCTCTTCGCTCAGCAGCTGATACAACACCCGCATGTTTTTCCTGCTGCTGTGGCGCAGGACGTTGACTATCGCCTGCGTAATCTGAGCCGCTTTTTCTTTGCCGTCGCCGCGCGCCACATGATGGCCAAAAGCGCCATCCAGTGCGCCGGGCGCCCAGCGCAGGCGGTTCTCATCCTCCGCTAAGGCCAACTCGTCCGGCAGCGTCTGCGCCTCTTCCGGTAAGACTTCATCCTGCGGCCACTGCATCAGCCAGTGATAAATGGCCTTCTGCTCTGTCGGCCAGACCACCGGAAAAAGCTGCTCGTCCGGATGGCGGAAAATATTGGCTAGCCACTCTTTCATGATTCTCTCCCTGTTGTGGTTTGCTATGCCGCGTTCATGACGGTGTTCAACAACAGCCTGTCCAGATCGCTACAGTCGCGCCTTTTGCTGTCCGGCAGGCTTTCACTGAGGCGGCTCTCGTCCAGCTGCTGATGGATAAAAGCATGGATATGTTCCAGACGTTCGCCATATTCCGCTTCGCCCGCAAGCTGCTTGCGAGCCAGCAGCCAGTCGATCTCTTCCAGCAGCACGGGATCCGTAACCGTACCCGCCAGCAGATCTTCAAAACGCATCGGCGGCGCGCCTTTGCCCGCTTCTATCCACTGCACCGCCAGCAGCGGCCGCAGCACGTAGAAGTATTTCTTCAGCCGCACGCTGTCGCCCTGTAAGTAGCCGCGAAAATTCTTTTTCGCCATCGACAGATAGTGCCAGCGCGCCCGCAAAGGCGAGAACCAGTCCGGCACGCTTTCACGCAGAGCGGCAATCGCCGCATCCTGCTGCTGATAGACTATCGGCGAGTCCAGCCACTCGATCAGCGTCGGATTGGCCCGCTTCAGCAGGCCCAGCGTTTTGCGCCACTCCCAGCCGCAAACGTCCAGCGTGTCGTCGATCGGCAGCTCTATCACATCCCGCTGCGGCTCTACGCGCAGATACCATTCCGGCTTGTGAACATAGATAAAGCGCACGTCGTAATCGCTGTCCGGCGAGGCGAAGCCCCAACCACGGCTGCCTGATTCACAGGCGTACAGCACTTTTACATCGTGCTTTTCTTCCAGCTGGCGCAGCACTTCACGCACGCGAGCGCGCATTGCGCTGTCCACGCCGTTTAATCCCGTTTTCATTCTTTTATCCTTTTACGCAAACTACCTGCGACAACGTGTGTACCACTTCCACCAGCGACGACTGCGCGGCCATCACGGCGTCGATGTCTTTATAAGCCATGGGAATTTCGTCAATAACGTCTTTATCTTTACGGCACTCGACGTGCGCCGTGGCGCGTTTTTGATCTTCAACGGTAAAGCGGGCTTTTGCCGCTGTCCGACTCATTACGCGTCCGGCGCCGTGGCTACAGGAGCAGAAGCTCTCTTCATTCCCCAAACCTCGCACGATAAAACTTTTCGCGCCCATCGAGCCGGGAATGATGCCCATCTGCCCTTTTTGCGCCGAAACCGCGCCTTTACGTGTTACCAGCACCGACTCGCCAAAGTGGGTTTCGCGCTCCACGTAGTTGTGGTGGCAGTTCACCGCTTCCAGATGCGTGGTGAAAGGCTTGCTGATAACTTTCGCCATCGCCGCCAGCACGCGTTCCATCATCGCCTCGCGGTTATGACGGGCGTAATCCTGCGCCCAGCTCACCGCTTCCACATAGTCATTGAAGTGCTTACTGCCTTCGGCGAAGTAAGCCAGGTTACGATCCGGCAGGTTCGCGATATGCTGCTGCATATCTTTCTGCGCCAGGGTAATAAACAGGTTGCCGATAGCGTTGCCGACGCCGCGAGATCCGCTGTGCAGCATGACCCAGACCTGCTGGCGCTCGTCCAGACAGATTTCGATAAAATGGTTGCCTGTGCCCAGCGTCCCCAGATGCTGATAGTTGTTGGTTTTCAGCAGCGCCGGATACTTGCTGGTTAGTGCCTTAAAGCGCGGCGCCAGTCCTGCCCAGTGACGATCCACTTCCTGCGGCGGCGATTGCCAGGCGCCTTTATCACGGCCAGAACGGTTGTTGGTACGCCCGTGCGGCACGGCCTGTTCGATAGCGCTGCGAATGCCCGTCAGGTTATCGGGCAGATCGCGCGCCATGAGCGAAGTGCGCACCGCAATCATGCCGCAGCCGATATCCACGCCGACCGCCGCCGGAATAATCGCGCCTTTGGTCGGAATAACGGTGCCGATGGTGGAGCCTTTACCCAGATGCACATCCGGCATCACCGCCAGATGACGAAAAATAAACGGCATCTTCGCCGTGTTCAGCAGCTGCTCGCGCGCTTCCGGCTCGACGGGAACGCCTTCCGTCCACATTTTTATCGCCGCACCGTTCTGCTGAAGCGTCTGATAGTGTTTAGTCATTTTTATTCTCCTGTTGCTGTGCCATAACTATTGCGAACGGCGTGCCAGTTTGGCTGTTCACGGGAAAAATAATTTTATTTATTTGATTCAATTAAATTTAATTTTATGCGCTGCGAATAAGACTTGCTCCGTCTTTCCGGCCAAATTATTTTTACAGATAAATTATTTATCTTGCAGGATAAGCATGAAAAAGAACGTGGTGATCGGTGTACTGGGAACAGTACTGGACAGGCGCGGTAAACGCGAGAAGCGCTGGAACAGATGGCGGCCTACCGTCGCGCTTTGCCAGCAGGAAAATATGCGGGTCGACAGGCTGGAGCTGCTACACCAGCCGCAGAGCTTCACGATGGCTCAGCAGGTCGCGGAAGATATCCGCCAGGTTTCGCCGCAGACCGAAGTGGTGCTGCATAGCGTAGCGCAGAACGATCCCTGGGATTTTGAAGAGGTTTACGGCAGCTTTCTCGATTTTGTCAGCCGCTATCCTTTCGATACCGACAGCGAAGAGTATCTGGTGCATATCACCACCGGCACGCACGTAGCGCAGATTTGCTGGTTCCTGCTGACCGAAGCTCGCTATTTGCCTGCCCGTATTCTGCAAACTTCTCCGGCAGGCAAATCACCGGACGCGCCCGGCGCGCTGGGCCACTATTCCATTATCGATCTGGATTTAAGCCGCTACGCGACCCTGACCAGCCGCTTTCAGCGCGAGCAGCAGCACTCCACCTCGTTTTTAAAATCCGGCATCGAGACGCGCAATCCCGGCTTCAACAGCCTGATCGAGCAGATTGAGCGAGTCGCGCTGCGCTCAAATGCGCCGATGCTGCTGACCGGCCCAACCGGCGCGGGCAAATCCTTTCTGGCTGAACGTATCTATCAGCTACGCCATACGCGGCACCGCCTGGCGGGCAAGTTTGTGGCGGTAAACTGCGCCACGCTGCGCGGAGATAACGCCATGTCCACGCTGTTCGGCCATGTGAAAGGCGCTTTTACCGGCGCTCAGCAGGCGCGAAGCGGGCTGCTGCGGGAAGCTGACGGCGGCATGCTGTTTCTGGACGAGATTGCCGAACTGGGACTGGACGAACAGGCAATGCTGCTGCGCGCCATTGAGGAAAAACGCTTCTTTCCTTACGGTTCGGATAAAGAGGTGAGCAGCGATTTCCAGCTGATCGCCGGAACGCACAGGGATATGCCGCAGTGGGTCGCCGAAGGCCGCTTTCGCGAGGATCTGTTCGCCCGAATCAATATGTGGACTTTTCATCTGCCGGGCCTGGCCGAACGCCGCGAAGATATTGAGCCTAACCTGGATTTTGAACTGGCACGCTACGCGCGGGAGCAGCAAACCCAGGTGCGCTTTGATAAAGAAGCCAGAAGCTATTTTCTGCGCTTTGCCTGCTCGCCGGAAGCAAGCTGGCGCGGCAATTTCCGCGAGCTGGGCGCTTCCGTCACGCGTATGGCGACGCTGGCGGATCAGGGCCGGATTTCGCTGGCGCTGGCAGAAGAAGAGATCGGGCGTTTACGTGCCGGCTGGCGAACATCAGCAGCGCCGCAGCCGTCTGCAACAGAGCTGCCTGAAGCAGCGCAGTACGATCTTTTTGATCACTGCCAGCTACAGACGGTGCTGAGCGTTTGCCGCGCGTCGGATTCGCTTTCCGAAGCGGGCCGCAGGCTGTTTGCCGTTTCGCGCCAGAGTAAAAAGCAGCCCAACGACGCCGATCGCCTGCGCAAGTATCTGGCGCGGTTTGGGCTGAGCTGGGAAGAGATTAAAGGATAATGTCACAGATACAGGCGGTCGATGGATGACCGCCTGTGCTCGCCTCGCTTCAAACAAAAAGCGCGCTACTGCCCTTCATAGCCGTAATAGTGCACCGGGAGCTGCTGGCCGTTTACTTCCAGATCGCGCCAGGGCTTCACGGCGGTTGTCGGCATTTTTTCCCGGATAGCCCGATCCAGCCTTTCCGACAGCGTTACGTTGCCAACCTCATTCCAGCCGATGGCCTGATGGGCATAGATAGTGATGCCTGGCTGGCTACGGTCATAGAGCAGCACTTCCGGCGTGCCGTCGTTATTGAGATCCTGCATCCAAACCAGGCAGGAGTCAGCGTTGACCAGACAGGTGCCCGACGCCCGCTCCATATTTTGTGCCTGAGCCTGCCACCAGCTTTCCGGCGGGGCTTCGCTGCCTGCGCGCAACGGAATGCTGCGCTGAAGATCGGCGACTGTTGGCTTTGCCGCTTTCTCCGTGTAGCGCCCAGCCAGGATCTGCGCCAGCATGGCTTTACCCTGGGCAGGCTCGGCGAGCCACTGCGGATGCTCGTTCAACTCCAGCAGCGCCTTTTCGCCACGGCGGCCCGCATGGTTGAGACTGTAAAGATCCATCGTGTCCGCTTTGGCTTTGCCCTGGGCAAAGCGAGCAAGCTGATCTTTGATGGCGATGCGCCACGGATCAACCGTCGGCGTATGCAGTAAAAACCAGCCGCAGGCCATCAGCCCCAGCATCAGGGCAGTAAAAGTATTCATGCTGCGAGCGCCCTGCCTCCAGGCGTGGCGCTGATACCACAGCAGTAGCAGCGAGCCGATAAAGGCAATCAGCGCGATGGCAACGCCGTAAATCCGCTCCACCGTCCAGCCATATTCGGCAATTCGCAGCCAGAGCGCCCAGCCAGCCAGCGCGGCCAACAGCGGCGTAAACGCCTGGGCCACCAGCACCAGCCGGGTCGTGCCTCGCTGCCAGGGCGATTCGCCAGGCGCTTTTTCCCCGATGATGGCGCTAAATATCAGCATCAGCCAGGTCATGGTCAGCAGCAGCGTCGCGGCAGAGAGTGACTTCGGGATAATAGCCAGCCCGGTAAAAGGCAAACAGGCCAGAAACAGCAGCGAGGCGACGGCGTGCAGCGGCAACAGTACGCCAACAGCCAGCGTAATCAGATGGCGATACAGCCCAACAGCGCCTGGCAGACGTCGGCAAAACACAATACCTGCGGCGATAACTGCGCCGGTCGCCATAGCCGGAAAGTAGGCGTTATCGAAAAAGAGCTGCTCAAACAGCAAAATGCCGATGGTGCTGAAGAGTTTGCTCCACAGCAGCAGCACCAGCCAGAACAGCACGGTCATCACGCCGGTAACGGCCAGGGTAAAACTATTGCGCCACAGCGTTTCGGTGACCTGTCTGATCCATGAAGTTTCGCCCTGCAGCCGCAATGCGTGGCAAAAAGCGATCAAAAACGGCAGACTCAGGTTGAGCATAACTATCACGGCGCAGATATTTTTAAAGTGAAACTCACCGAGCGGCTGCAAAGGGAAATTCCAGCGCTGCCAGCCGGTCATGAGCGCGATAAAGGGCAAAGACAGTAATGCACAGAGCCAGGGCCTGATGCTGTTAAGACGATAAAGCGTAAAGGCTAATATGCTGGCCGCGCCCAGCGAAAGCGGCGGCAGATAAAGCGAGTAGCGATCGTGCAGATTGAGAGCATCCGGTAAAGTCCAGAACAGCCCGGCCAGCATACCGATCGCGATAATGGCCCATTTGGTACTGCGGGGGAAAACGTCTTTTTGCAACATAGCGGCTCCTTGCTATTGAAGTAAGTGGAAGCGGTAAAATCTTTATCGTTCTTTGCCGATATCCCGAGGGCAAGCGGCCATTATTTGCCGCGTTTGTGCTTTTTCTCCGCTTTAATTTTGGCTTTTTCCTCGCGGGCGCGCACTTTAATAATTTTTCTCATGCGGAAGGCCAGCTTCATCAGGCGCAGCTCAGTGACCACCGACAGGTTACGCTGTTTCGCATGCCCCACAGCGAGCCTGCAGAGATCACTATGGTGATAACCAGAGGAATTAAAACTCCAATCGGAGTGCTGCCACAAGCATAAAGAGCAGAATGCCTGCGACAAGGATAACAAAGCCTTTCAGGCTGGTGCTGTCCCCCGCCATTTGCGTAATGGCCTCTGGCAGATCGACACCAGCGGTCAGACCGGGATGGTAACGGTTTTTGACGATCTGCATATTGGTTTTAAAAGCGCTGTAATCCCTGCGCGTAGAATTATTTTACTATCAGCTTAGTTGGACATCAGTTCTCATTTTTTATCGCCATTCTCCCTGCCACCAATCTTTTCCGGTTTACAGCTACCCGCTTTTGTTATGTGATCCTGTTACATTAAGTTTTACGAGCTGCCTCACAAAACAGGATTCTGCATGCGTTTTTATCAGGCCGATCCTAAGCCGGAGCAGTACTGGCGTGGGATCATCCTTTTTGGCAATAACTCCGCCTCTTACAAGTTTGCGTTAGCTCAGGCGCTATACGACCTGCGCCAGCCGGATAACGATCTCGTTTCGCTGGAAGCGCTGGCCGTTCCCTTTGTGCGCAATCTCTGCGCGCATCTGAAGCTGGCGCCGCGCCAGGGAACCAGCCCGAGCAGTAAGTTTCTGACTGCGTGCCAACAGTTCAACGATGGCGAAATTACCGAGACGCAGCTGATTGCGATAACGGTAAAACTTGGCTTTTCAGCGGTGATTGACGCTTTTCACCGGGTAAATAAGGCTGAGCTGGATACGCGATTTTTTATCGATGAGCGTAAGGCCAACGGCGGCATTCGGCTTACTGAAACCTTCTATCAGCTCACCGAAAACGCCCAGTTTGCGAACCTGATTCAGGAAACTGATGCCCGCTGGCGTCTGGTGGAGGAAGCCTGGGGGCTGAACCTGCCGACAAAGCTGCTGAATATAGAATATGATGACGATAATCAGCTGCTGTTTACCCGCCAGCGTGATCGGCGTATTAACATCACCAGCTGCCGCAACAGCCTGAATGGTTACCAGAAAGGCTTCTGCTTTTATTGCTTTCGGCCGATCAGCGTAATTAGCGGTGCAGAGGATCTGGCCGATGTGGATCATTTCCTGCCGCTGCGCCTGCATCAGCAAATCAATAACCTGAACGGCGTCTGGAATCTGGTACTGGCCTGCCAGCACTGCAATCGCGGCGTGCTGGGCAAATCTTCGCATATCCCTTCCGCCGATCTGCTGCTGCGCCTGTATAATCGCAACGAGTATTTTATTAACAGCCATCTGCCGCTGCGCGAAACGCTGCTCCGCCAGACGGGCGATACGCCTGCGCAGCGCCATAATTTTTTGAAAAGCAGTTGGGAAACAGCAAGGAATAACCTGTTTCATTTATGGCAGCCAATAGCGCAGGGAGACAGCCTTTTCTAATGAATGAAGCCTATTATCGCCAGCACGCACAGCGTTTCTACGACGAAACGGTAAACGTGGATATGTCCGCGCTGTACCAGCCTTTTGTCACCTGTTTGCCGCCAGGCGCGTGCATTCTGGATGCCGGTTGTGGTTCGGGACGTGACGCTAAGGCTTTCAGCGAAATGGGGTTTGTTGTTGATGCTTTTGATGCTTCGGCAGAACTGGCGGCCCTCGCCCGGCAGCTAACGGGGAAGCCTGTGGAGCAGAGGCGCTTTGAGGATGTTGTCGCGGTTGGGAAGTATGACGGCATCTGGTGCTGCGCTTCGCTGCTGCACGTCCCCGAAGCCGAATTGCCTGAAGTCATGGCAAAGTTGGCAGCAGCGCTGAAGCCTGGCGGCGTATGGTATCTGTCGTTTAAATACGGCAGCGGCGAGCGGGAAAAAGAGGGGCGCAGGTTTACTAATATGGATGAAGCTGGTTTGCGGGAGATTGTGGATGAGCTTAACGAGTCTTTTGCACAGAACTCTATTTTAAAAAAATATGGCAACAGGCCGGAAGAGAATATAGAAATAAAAGAAATATGGCAGACCGGCGATTTACGTAGCGGAAGAGGTGATGAACCTTGGCTAAATACGATTATTAGCAAAACCCGAACTGATATGAGCTGATAATAAAAAATTAGTTATCGATTTAATATAGCGCTAATGAAAGCATGTAACAGGTTACATTATTTATTTGAGGCGAATTCCATTTTTTAATTTAACAGTAAAACAGAGAAAGACAGAGAGCGGTTAAAAGATATAATATCTGGGTAATTTATAGCGCAGGCTGAATGTGCGGGAACACATTCAGCCTGCTGACCACAACAACTAACAGGACTAGTTATCATGGCTGGACAAGATTGTAATGCAGTTGCCGCTGCAAAAGAAGTGACTGAAGCCACGCTGCGCCACTATACGGTGAGTTATGCGAGCACCTTTCCGGATTACGAACGGATTCCGCTGCTCGCCTTCAAGGGCAAATGGCTTGAGGCAGCAGGTTTTGCGACTGGCACACCAGTAGATGTGCGTGTAATGCCGGGCTGTCTGGTGATCACAGCCCGCGAACCAGAGCCGCAGGAATCGTCGCTGATGCAATCGCTGCGCAAGGTCTGCAAATTTTCTGCCCGTAAGCAGAGGCTGGTGATTGATTTTATTGCGACTATTTCGGGTAAGCGGGGTCGTTAAAGTAGTGTCGATGATTAGTACATCCTGATACCAGTGATGTCTTCATGAGCCACATGAGGACATCCTAATGAAGTAATGTTTTTTCCGATCAGCAGTATTCTTCGCGGATTACTCACATTCCATTCTGATTATCAGATGTGGTTTGAGTTTGCGGCCAGCATGAGAAAAAACGATCTTGAGAGCGAAGGATCTGGCATTACTCACTGAGCGCTGCATCTGACACTGGGTCAAGTTACTAGCTTTATTTGCCTCTAATACTTGTTGCTCGCATGGTTATTGTTTGTAAAATAGCCGACGGGACTATTCCCACAACACGTAGAGGGATCTATGAAACAATACACGAATGACCTTACCGCCGACATGCTGACAGCATTTGACCAGTCGCCATTCACAGCTGAACAACTTGCCAAAATGGATACGCAGGCACAGGCACTTATCGCTGAAAGAAATGCCTGGAATCTTGCTCATCCTGTTACAGCCGCTTATTTAATAGCTACCGAAGGTAGCTTAACCCGTAACGGAGGAACGGTATTTAGTAAATATAATGGGCGGCAGATAGAGCTTGAGGACGGTACGCGGCTAAATGTGTCTCTTGTGGGTGATGAGGTTCGTTATCCAGATGGCACCACCGCGAAGATTAGCACTGGTGCCGGGAATACTTCAAAAAAATCAGTCGCGCTTGTTGGAAGTTCACTCGACAACGGCGACAAAATAATCAGTAGCCCTCAAGGCAATATGAGGAGAGTAGTCCGAGCCGGAGAATCGTTACCCGTCAACTTTTTAAAGTAAGGTGGTTGCTATGGTATCGGTAAACAGAGGCTGCACTGTTCACGGTAAGAATGTTGGTCTGAATGGGGATAAGACCTCAACAGGTTCAGAATGTATAGCCAGCCGTCCCGGTTTTACGATTATGGGTAAGCTGAAACTTTATATTGGTGATAAAACCACTCCTTGTCCGAAATGTGGGAAAGTGGGAGTCATTGTTACTGGAGATCACCGACAAACTAACGGTGAAGCTGTCGCCGTAGACGGATCAATTATACAGTGCGGCTGTCCAGTTGGTTCGAACTTTCTCATTGCCCCCGCAACAGTTGAAGTTAATATTCCTTCCAGAATTACACCCCCTGTAGAATCAGTGCAACAAGCATGGGCAATAAAGAAAAATAATAGTTTTGCTGACACCTGTAAGCCAGAAGATAACCAGCTATTGAAAGGCGTTTATATTTGGACTGAAACGATAAGTGCAGGTCACGCTTTCGTTTCGGTGCATGAGAATAACAATATCTACCTGTACACCTACGGACGCTATGGACGCACTGAGAAAAGTACGTTTACTGGGGATGGGATTTTAAAGTTTTTCCAAGATGAAGATGCGCGTAAGTATTACCGTTACGAAATTTATGAAATGGGGGCTCGCGCCTTCCGCATTGATGATGCTGATCCTAAATTAACCCGTGAATTCTTCGAAAACCTTTGGAATAACGGTGTCACACCAATTCAAACACCAAACATGCAAGAGGGTACAAAGCGAAGAGGCCGCACGATTGATAAATATGATGTAACTGGTAGCAACTGTACCACTCACTCAGTTGAGGGAATTAAGTATGCTGGCTCAAAGTTATTCGAACACAGTTACACATCAATGACAACGCAGCTATCGATCGATGTCGAGGAGGATTTTACCATTCCAGTATCATTGCAAAGTTATCTTGAATCAAAGAGTGCGGACTACTCTTCAATGCTCGTTATCGAGATGACAAGTACGTTTAAAAAGCAGTATCCAAATATTGAGAGCAAAAACCTTCAACCAATGGGAGGAAGTGCGAAAATTCAACAAGCGGCTGCTAATTCTGCCGCTATTGCTGGCTCAGCCCCTCCATACTCAGGCGGTACAAAAGGTGGATCATTGGGAAGCACTTACGATGATGAATAAGAAATTCTGGCTCAGGTGGATAAGTATTACGCTAATCTGTGTTGCGCATTACGTTATAGTGTTTTACTTCGATCTTGTCTTCGCTCTTAACTTTTCAGAGACAATAAGCCAGGGTGGAGAATTTACACCTTCTCAATGCATTTGGTTTGCTAAAGAGCTATCGCAAAATCACAACGATTCAGCGTTAGCCTCTATCATGGGTTTCGCTGTCTGTATACCTCTGGTTTTACTAATCTTTAAGAAAGTGCGGTGAGTTTTAAAAGCTGGAGAGATCCAGCTTTTTGAAATAGTAACGTTTTAGCTTTTCCCGTTACAGTTGACAGTATTTGAGCATGGTTATATATCAATGACGACGCAACTATGCATAGAAGCCGAGGAAGATTTTACCGTTCCGATATCTTTGCAAAGATTTCTCGCCGCAAAGAGTAGCGACATGTCCTCAATGCTTGTGATTGAGATGACAAGCGTTTTCAAAGAAAAATATCCCAATTCAGGCAATTTGCAACCATTTGAGGAAACTCGCGGCGGAATGGTTCAGCATGCTGCAGCGGAAAGTGCAGCTACTGGAGATTCATTATCTCCCTATTCCGGCGATACTGTGGGCGGCGTATTAGGTGGATCTTATGAAAATAACGAATAGAGCCAGAACCCTTCTTCGATGGGGCGGAATTGGTATTGTATCGCTATGCTACTTTATCGCACTGGTGCTATCGTCTCTCTCGTTTTCCGCCTTTAGCGAAAATGAAAGTATGCGCTTTACTGGTCCAGTTTCGTTAAAAGAGTATCAGGCATCGATTAATTCGCTTATGCAAGCTACTGATAATGTTTTTAATGTCGCCCTCTTTGGCTTTGCGATCTGCGTCTCTCTAACCCTGCTTATTTTTAAGAAAGTGCGATGATATCCTAAAAACTGGTTAATTAAATAATTTATTTATACGCTTAGAAAATATACTTTATTACGGGGCTGTTACCAGCCCCGTATGATTCAGGCGCCCTTCAACATATCAAACACTACGCGTGCAAAACCTCTGGCAAGCTCAGGATTCGACAGGTACTGCATCATCATCTCCTGATGCGCATCATTGCTGTCCATTACTGCATCATCAATGGCTTTAGGGAAATCTCCTAACATTGCCTGCTCGCGAGTATTGTTCGCAATCTGCGTCATTACTGCTTTATTTTCAGTAAGTTTGTCTCTTACGGTAAAAGCGTAGTTGATCATATCCTTATCGCTAAGATTGTCAGTGATAAACAAATCATTCAGCCGTGCCAGAATATTTGAAAGAAATTCTTCTTTTTTATCTTTTGGTTTTGCCGTACCAATATCGTTACCCGGTGTGATTTTGTAATCCCCGGCATCCTCTTGCAGCTTGAGATGCTGTTCATGAAGTTTTGATAAACGATAATGGCTCATTTCCACGTTACTAAGATCAACTTCATCTTCCGCAATACGCTGTTCATGCAGCATAGGACGCAGGTGCCGGGCAAACAGGCTTAGCTTTTCCAGATCCTTGTCATCATAGTCAACAATCTGCGACATAAACTCATAGAAGCGGACAAAGCTGCCGAGATCCTTTTTGAAGATATCCAGCTTGTCTTTTTCCTGCTTACAGGTTTTGAAGGTATTTTCTGCGTTAGTCAAAAGCACTACTTCATTGGTGCTTTTTTTGGTCAGCTCAAATATCTTTTTAGCCTGCACATAAGCATCAATCGCTGAGATATAACGCTGTTTCCAGCGTTCTACCGCAGGCTTGCAGATATTACTGATCGCCGCGCTGGATTTGTTTTTGGTAAAGAACGCTTCGCAAAACTGCTCGACTTCACTCCACAGAAAAATCCCGCTGGTACGCAGCTTATCGAATAGCTCAAACACCAGCTGTGGATCGCTGACATCAGTAAGTTCTGCCGTCTGATAATAGGGCTGGAAAGCATTCAGGATGTCATCTGGCTCGTTCCAGAAGTCGAGCACAAATGTCCCTGACTCAGCTTTACCGGGATAGGTACGGTTAAGGCGGGAAAGCGTCTGTACGCATTCGACCCCGCCCAGTGCCTTATCAACATACATGGCGCAAAGCTTGGGCTGGTCAAAACCGGTCTGGAATTTGTTTGCCACCAGCATCACCTGATAATCATCGCTATCAAAAGCTTTACGCATATCCCGCCCTTTCAGACCGGGATTCATATTGATTTCAGTGAATTTCTGGTTCAGTAGTGCGAGCGCGTTGTGATCACTTTCGGTAAACTCAACTTCACCGGAGAAGGCGACCATCGCGTTAATTTTCTGGTAATGGTTTTCAGCGATGTATTTATCAAAAGCCAGCTTGTAGCGCACCGCCGCTTTACGTGAGCTGGTGACAACCATCGCTTTCGCCTGTCCGCCCAGCAGATGCATTACGTGCTTGCGATAGTGCTCAACAATGACCTTCACCTTCTGCGAGACATTATGCTCATGCAGCGATACCCACTGCGTCAGCTTTATTTTGGCTTTTTTACTGTCTACTTCGCGGTCCGGATCGTCCAGCTTTTGCAGAAGCTTATAGGCCACCTTGTAGTTAGTATAATTCTTGAGAACATCAAGAATGAAGCCTTCCTCAATGGCCTGGCGCATAGAGTAAACGTGGAATGCTTCCGGATTATTGGTTTTTGAGGCAGGCTCCAGCGGATTAGGACGGCGGCCAAACAGCTCCAGCGTTTTAGCCTTCGGCGTGGCGGTGAATGCATAGTAGTTGAGATTACTACTGCCTTTACGCGCGGCGACGGTAGCATCAAGAATATCTTCTGAAGACATCACGACATCGTCATCCGCTTCTTCAGTCATCAGCACTTCTTTAAGCTGGCGCGCCGTGGATCCACTTTGCGAAGAGTGCGCTTCATCGGCAATCACCGCATATTTACGCTGCTTGAGGCTGACGCTGTTTTCAATCGCCTTCAGGACAAACGGGAAGGTCTGGATGGTGACGATGATTATCGGCTGCGAGTTTTCCAGCGCGCTGGCCAGCTTTTCTGATTTAGAACCGTCGCCTTCTTTGTTATTGATACGCCCGACCACGCCATCCTGATGCTCAAACTGATAGATGGTGTCCTGCAGCTGATCATCCAGCACGGTGCGGTCCGTCACCACAATCACCGAGTGGAACTGCTTCTCGCCATTTTCATCGTACAGGCGGGAAAGCTGGTGGGCCGTCCAGGCGATAGAGTTCGATTTGCCCGACCCCGCGCTGTGCTGAATAAGGTATTTATTACCGGTACCCTCTTCAACCGCAGCCGTGATCAGTTTATTCACCACATCCCACTGGTGATAGCGCGGGAAAATCAGACTCTCTTTTTTATACTTCAGCCCCTGCCAGTCTTCTTTCTCTTCAATTTGTAGATGCACAAAACTGGCAAGAATTTTCAGCAGGTTATCCGGCAGCAGGACTTCATTCCACAGGTAGCTGGTGGCATAGTTATTTTCATTTTCCGGGATATCATTTCCTGCACCACCCTCTTTAGTCCCTTTGTTAAATGGCAGGAAGAAGGTTTTATCGCCGTCAAGCTTAGTCGCCATAAATACTTCATACTGGCTGACGGCAAAATGCACCAGCGCACCGCGCTTGAATGTCAGCAGCGGTTCCGCTTTGTTAGTGCCAGGGTCTTTTGGCAGACGCGTTTTCTTATATTGAGTAATGGCGTTTTGAACTGCCTGCTTGAACTCAGATTTCAGCTCCAGCGTGGCAATGGGCAGACCATTTACAAACAGCACCAGATCGATGCGCCACTTTTTCGCTTTTACGCCTGACTCTTCAAACGCCGCTTTGGAAGCGTGCGGGCTATAGACCAGCTCCGGCACAATACGACAAATGTTTTGTTGGTAGCGCGCCAGCGTGTCCGGGTTAAGGTTATGTTCTGGCTTAAACTGACACAGTGAAAAGCGCGCGCTGTGGCTCTTGATGCCGTGACGCAATACGCCGAGCGTGCCGTAAGTACGCGACAGCATATCGGTGGCGTTGATATCAGCTTTTTTCAGTTGCGCCACCAACGCATCCAGGAAGTGGCGCTCGGTATCGGTGGGATAGATTTTGGCAAACTTCTCCCACTCTCGCGGCTGTGTGGTTTGCACAAAGGTGAGTGCATCCTGCGAGTACAGCGCACGTTCGCGATCGTAGCCGTCGGCTTTGCCACGAACCCAGCCTCTTTCGAGCATCTGAGCGATTATCTCATCCTGAAAAATCAGCTCTTTGGTGCTGTCCATGCTCATGCGGTGCTCTCCTGTGGCTCCTCAACTTCCTGCGTGTCCGGGGCAACCCAATCGCGGACGTCGATTTTTCCGGTGACGGCGGCGGAGATAAGGGCGGTGCGGCGTTCCTGGAGTATGACAATTTCGCGTCGAGATAGATCACTCAGTCTGACAAAAATATCTATCTGATTATTAAAATATTTTATAATTGACTCTGTTTCGTTTTGAGGAGGCAATGCAATTGACATTTCCTTGATTGTATCCTGTCCAATATTTTGCATAGAGTGACTAGCACCGCTCGCAGCCAATTCAATTTGTTGTCGAACTAAAGGTGTCCTCAGAAACTCACAAACAAAATGGGGATTAGCAATCGGCTTAAGCTTCAAACGATATAGTTTGTCGCATATAATTAAATTATCATAATCACTCTCTGCAACAGCTGTACTTCCAACTAGTTCTCTTGTATTTGCTCTTGATATCAACAAATCATTTTTTTTCAATAAATATTGCTTTTGAGGCTCTAAAGTTAAAGGAAGCGCTTTATGTTCAAGAGGATTAAATTTACCAGAGTTAACACAACCTACTTTAAGAACACCGTACTCATTTTTTTCTGCCAGACGCGCTTCACATTGAGGGCTCCAACCTTGCTCAAATGTATTAACAAGATATTTAATTTTAATGATCTGCCAATGCTCTGGCACGTCCCCCAACCACTCAACACCAGAATCTTTCATCGGCACATCAGGGTTTAGCCCTTTGGTGACGGCATGGCTAATCACTGCCTGACGTTTTTCCTTTAGCAGTTCAATGAGTTGTTGTTGCTTCTCGATAAGCTTATCTATTTTTGCAGTTTCGTGATCGAGAAAAGCGGCGATATTATTTTGCTCCGTAAAAGATGGAATTGTAAGCTGAATAATTTTTAATTCATCACCATTTACATGAGGAATGCCCATACCTGTTGCATGTCTGCGCATCTCTGGTTCGATTGTAATACACAAGTACCAGTAGTATTTTATATGTAAAGGATAGTTAAGAGTTGCAGCTGCCATAGTGGACGAGAGAATCCCTTTTCTTCCTAAAATAAACTCTCCCGCATTTGATCCATCCCAAATAATTAATGGCTGACCCTCTACTGAAATACGAACATCAGTAGATACTATTGCATGCTTGTCTACTGAGTTACTCCTCAAACAATCCATCGAAAGATAGGGGAGAGTATTTTCAGCTGGAACATCAAGCAGGACAGCAGGGTTTTTTCCCTTAGTAAAATATGCAATATATTTATGTCGTAGCACTTCCCAATGTTCAGGAATGACTCCCAACCACTCAGCCCCAGATTCCTTATATTCTGGATACGCCTTATACTTAGCCATCAGGAATGCACCTCCTGCAGAAGCTTCAAAATCTCGGCGCTGACAGCATCCAGATCGGCATCAATTTCTTCCAGCGGGCGCGGCGGTTGATAAACGTAGAAATGGCGGTTAAACGGAATCTCATAACCGACAATCCCCACCTCACCATCTTTCGCATCGCGCTTATCAGCATTAATCCACGCATCATCAACATGCGGCAGCACTTCCGCTTTGAAGTAGTTTTCAATCACATCGCTGATAGTAATCTTAGGATTTAGCGGCACATTCTCATTGTCACGCAGCTCGCCATCCTGCTCAAACTCAACCACTTTACCTTTGTACTCAAATGCACCGTATAGCGGCTGAGCATCTTCTTTCAGTACCTTCTTCACTACCGGCTCGGCATCCGGGTTTTTCGTGGTGATGGCATCGATAAACTGCTTGTTCTCTTTCGTATCCAGCTTCACTCCAGCCGTTTTGATGGCCCCTTTCAGGTTCAGCTGGAACTGGTTGAAATCATTGCTCACCAGCGTTTTACCACCCGCCTCAGCACCTAATGCTTGCTGGATTTGCTGTGCTTTATTCATCAACGAGCGTTGCGCCAGCCACAGTTTGCTGTCCAGCAGATCTTTAATCTGCTTCTCTTTCAATTCAGCAAACTCTGCTTTGATAATGACGCGGGCTTCAGCTTCTATCGCTGAAAAATCACCGTAATTATCATCCTGCCACTGTGCAGAAAACTCTTCATATAAACGCTCCATCGGTGCGTTAAACGGCTTTGGTGCAAAGCGCAGAGCGGCAATAGCTTCATCAGTCACCTGCGCAGATAAACGCAGCGGGCGTTCAATGGTCAGGCGGCGATACCCGAAGTCGGTGGTATGAAAGATTTTGCTGGCGAAGGTTTTTGTCGTTTCAGTTTTGGCAGTGGCAGACTGGCGGCCACGGTTGGACTTCTGCTCTGGGGCTTTTTCCATACCAAGCTCTTCCAACGAAGTCGCTTCAACCACCCTAAAATCGCCAAAAGTCTGCGTAATTAGCCGGATATCCTCTTCACTCATCAGGTTGCGCTTGGAGCCCAGCGATTTACGCATTTTACCGCACAGGTTGGTGCCATCAATCAGCTGCACTTTGCCTTTACGTTCTACGGATTTCTTGTTCGACAGGATCCAGACGTAAGTTGCGATACCGGTGTTATAGAACATGTCAGTTGGCAGCGCGACGATGCCTTCCAACAGATCGGCTTCAAGAATATAGCGACGGATTTCACTTTCACCGCTGCCCGCACCGCCAGTAAACAACGGCGAGCCATTGAGGATAATGCCGATGCGTCCGCCGTTGCTTACAGAGCCATCAGCATTATGGATGCCGCGCATTTTGCTAATCAAATGCAGTAAAAACAACAGCGAGCCGTCGGAGACGCGCGGTAGGCCTGGACCAAAACGGCCATTGAAGCCTTTTTGCTGGTGCTCGTCGTTGATCTCACCTTCAATCTTTTTCCAGTCTACACCGAAGGGTGGATTTGACAGCATATAATCGAACTGGTCGGCAGGAAGCTGGTCATTTGATAAGGTATTACCCAGCTTGATGCGGCTGACATCCTGACCTTTGATCAGCATATCCGCTTTACAGATCGCATGAGATTCAGGGTTTAATTCCTGGCCAAAAGCACGCATCACCGCTTCCGGATTGAGGTCGTGTACATACTCCATACCGGAAGACAAAAAGCCGCCGGTTCCGGCGGTGGGATCGTAAATGGTGCGGATGATACCAGGCTTACTTAACGCATCATCGTCTTCCATGAACACTAAGGAGGTAGTCAGACGCACGATGTCACGCGGGGTAAAGTGCTCACCGGCGGTTTCATTTGAGCTTTCCGCGAAGCGGCGAATCAGCTCTTCAAACACTAATCCCATCTCATGGTTAGATATTTTTTTCGGGCTGAGATCGGTGACGGCAAACAACTTAACCACTTTAAACAGCAGATTTGCTTGCTTTAACTCATTTACGTACTCGCTAAATTTGAACTGCTCAAAAATCTGACGCGCATCCGTAGAGAAGCAATCAACATAATTCAGCAGGTTATCTGCAATGTCGTTTTGTCCCATTTTCCCCAGGTCCATGGGAGAAGTATTGAAGAAGGACAGGCCATTGGTTGCACGTAACAAGAATTTTTCCTGTGCTTCCTCTGGCAAGTCTTTAATTGCTTTCAGTTTTTCAGCCTGTGCCAGCACGGCATCTTTGCTCTCTTCAAGCACACACTCCAGCCTGCGCAACAGCGTAAAAGGCAGGATAATACGGCCATAAAGAGATTGCTTGAAATCACCGCGCAGAAGATCGGCTACAGACCAAAGGAATGCAGCGGTTTGAGAAAAGTTATGGTTAGACATAGTTGTTCCAGAAAAACGTTGGACAGTGCATCCATGCCAGCGAGACAACAATCCTGTCAAAACGCAGTAAGCCAAAGATGCAACAAAATAAGTTACGTGAAATCATACCGTCAGTACTCGTAAGCACAAGCGACAAATGCCAGTAACTGAGCACCCTATCGATGGGAAAAGGTAGATTAATAATGAAAAAAACTACCTATTCCACAAAGATTTATGAATCTTTCCGGTCTGATGGTAACCCGTAACAAGCTCGATAAAATATTCAAAATCTCTGTTTTCCACTACCAGCCGGTTAACCGACTGCCAGTCCACGCTGGTACGTTCGCGCGCTGGAATCAACGTCTGGCTATTAGTAAAGTCATACGGATCCAACAAAACGACGCCGATACCATGCAATGCGCATAGCATCTGCAGTTCACGCTCTACGCTACGCTGTTTGTCTTCATTAATTTCAGTGGCAACCAGATAACCGAAATGTGCCCAGCTGGAATTACTGACTGCCTGGAAAAAGCATTCGCGTACGTTGCTACGGTTCAACTGTTTTTTCACTTCAAAAGACCACAGGCGCGTTAAACGTCCTTCACTATGGCGAACGCAGTTTTGCACAACCGCATCCCACTCCTTTCCCAACGGCTCCAGCGCAACAATATCAGGGTAAAGCCAATGGTTACCACCCAATCCTTTATTATTACTGGAACGCTTTTCGTCAATGCGGCGACAGAACAGCCCTTCTTCTTGTGAAAGATACTCGATTAATATCGGATATAAAGAATGTTCGCTAAAGCTGATTGTTTCCACCGTCGGCTCAGGCGTGATATCAATATCTTCATGTTCAACGGCAGGCTCGCCCCAATAAAACAGGCGTGGTCTCGGTTTGTCCCGCGTCATAACCTGAGGGCACAGCATTTTTGCCTGAATAGTTCGACTACCGCCTATTTCAGCCGCGATTTGACTTAAAAAATCTTCATCACTGGTAAATCGAGGATTTTGACGTTTTTCGGCCAGTTCAGCACTATAATGATCAATTATTTTTTGCGCAAGCTGACGGGCCGTAAACTGCTCTTCGGGGTTCGCCTGTAATACATTAATAATCATTTGAGGACGACTGGTCATATTTCTTCTACATGTACGTATATATTGTTATCTCATAACCATACTATGATACACAGGAATTATTGTGAACAATTCCTTTAAAATCATAGGCTATGACGTTTTACTGTTTGGTCAAACCAACACCTTCAACCCATGCTTCTGCACCACGGTAAGCAGTTTCAGCGATAATCCACTTGGACGTTTTACGCCGCTTTCCCATTTCTGCACGGTTGACAAGCTGGTATTCAGATATCGGGCAAAAACCGGCTGACTAATGTTCAGCTTTTCGCGTAATGCTTTAATCTCATTGGGTTGCAAGTCGCTCACGCTATCAAGACAGGTTTCATCAAAACTACGCATCGTCTCCCGTGAGACAGCATTAACGCTAAATAATCCAGAAGCCGCGCTATGGATGGCTTCAAATGCAGGACTTTTGAATTTACTTTTTGCGGTCATGGCAAATCTCCACCAGTTCTTTACTCTTAGTCAGTGCCGTAATCTTTTCATCAGCAAGGGCAGCGTAGTACTTTGCTAACTCGCGGAATCCGGCCAGTTCGCGATTATCAATGTTTGCCATATCCTGTTTGGCATAAAGGAACGTGTAAAACCAGTGCTCCCCACCTTTCGCCAGGATAATGGCGCGATCGCGATTCTGGTTCAGCCGTTTTTTGTAAACGCCCCCACCGAGATCGTCAGCCTTACCTTGCATCGCCGCCTCGATAGCCTGGCATAACTCACTATCTTTAATCGCGTGAGATTTAGCTGCCTTGTTGAACCATTTAGTTTTGAATACGCGCATCAGGCTGACATCCTGTTACCTTAACTATAGCACCTGGTGCTAGGCTACTCCTTTTACTCGCTGATGCAAAGTGCATAAAGCCAACAAAATTTGGCCGTATTTTTAACCGCGCATATCTGCTGTCAACGGACATTCACCAATGTTTCCAGTATCAGGATGATACCAGTGACCTGTGAGAAGCGCCTTCGGGTGGTCACGAGCCAAAGTCATATGGAATGTTTGCGTGTCACGCATGAAAGTGACGCCACAGTACAAAGCTGCCCCAACAGTGGAAGCAAGCAATCTCACTTAGCGACTTATGAATCTGTTACACCAGTTCGGATGCCAAACTGTTCACTTTTACAGAAGATTTGAACCGATACATGGGCAGGCCAGTGGCCTGAGGGGATAATCTGCAATCGCAGTAAGCTGCAAAGAGTGCATTATCGGCGCCCCGCAATACCTCAACAACTGCCCGCTTTGGCGCTCGGGTATCCGTTCAAGACAGGTCAATATGATTATTTCTGTTATTAAGCGTCAGAGAAATGCAGCTCGTTGAAATTGTGAGAGGTTTGCTATGAGTAAATTAAGTCAATGGCAGGCTATGGACATAAAAAAAGCCACCCAAAGGTAGCTTTTGTTGCATACGTGGTGCCGAAGGCCGGAATCGAACCGGCACGCCTTGCGGCGGTTGATTTTGAATCAACTGCGTCTACCGATTTCGCCACTTCGGCACTGAAGGGTATGCGGAAAACGTTGTGGATTATACCTTTACCCCTTGTTTCCGCAACCCCTATCCATAGGCTTAAGTGCAACTGCTGAAAAAACCATCTCTTCCACCGGTATTTACGGCGCTGCCATCGATGCATTCACCGACGGCATTGAGATACTTTGTCGCGTCCATGCACAGCACAACAACTGGCAAAGACGATAAAGAGCCCCACGTGCCCCCTTGTTTCTCCATATGAAAAGCACAAAACCAGCGCCCTGCTACCTTGCTGAAATCCACTCGGCACACCTTCAATCCCAGGACTACTCTTAAAACCGGGTCTGCCGAACCGGGACATCGTCCGGCACGGAACTCCGCATTATTCCCGCAGTCCGACTGTGGAGATCGGCGCGTGTCGGGATTGGGCCGCGCCGGACAATCAATAAAGGGTATAAAAATGAAAGCAGCAACTAAGATAGCTTTGGCATTGACGGTTTCTTCTTCCTTGTTTGCCGGCATGACTTACGCCGCCAGCTGGCAGGATCAGCTGAACAGCGCGGCCAATGCGCTGACACAGAACAACTCCGGCACCTCGACTTCTGGTAACACGCAAGGCAACGCTACTTCGCTTAGCGCGCTGACCGGTCTGCTGAACGGCGGCAACCAGCAGCTCAGCTCTAACAGCATGACCAATGCCGCTGGCGTACTGCAATATTGCGTGAAGAACAACGTGGTGGATAACAACGTCAGTTCGGTGAAAGATCAGCTGCTGAGCAAGCTGGGCCTGACGGATACCACCAAAGCGCAGGAAACCACGGACTACAAACAGGGTCTGATGGGCCTGCTGAATACCGGCAGCGATCAGCAGGTGAATCTGAAAAGCCTGGGCAATACCGAGCTGGGCAAGAAGGTGAAAACCAAAGCCTGCGATCTGGTGCTGAAACAGAGCAAACAGTTTATCTCTTAAAGGTCGGGCGAGGCTGTCCCCTCGCCTGCCTTCCCGCGCCACGGATGGCGCACCTGCCTAATACTCCGCTAGCCCAAATCCTTTTCTGCGCGATAAGTCAAAGTAGCCCACTGGCTTTTCTTACAGGCAATATCAAAAGGAACACGGGCGGTTTAGTAAAGCGGCCTGCGCCATAGACGACACCTTTTGGGTCTTTACGATTCGATCCTGTTTCCGGCACAGACCCCAGACTCACAGAAGAGTTATCCTTTCCCTGCTCTGTTCTCCTGAGCACAGAAGGCTCGCCCTTCCTTACTTCACAATCAGCTTAATCCCCAGCGCGGCCATCACGCTGCCGCCGATCCTGTCGAACGTTGCTTTATAGCGCAGATAGGTATTGCGCGGGCCGCTGGACGAAAGTGCATAAGCTACGAAGGCGTACCACAGGCCGTCCACCAGCATCGACACTATCGGCAGCGCCACGTACATCGCTGGCGTGATAACTTTCGGCAGCAGCGCTGCGAAAATCCCAGCAAAGACCACTGCCGTTTTCGGGTTGCTGATTTGCGTAATAAAGGCGCTTACGAAAGCGCGACGGAAGCTTTTTCCCGTGCCGCCCTTCTTTTCCATCTGCAGCGGTTCTTTCGCATGGCGGAACATTTTAAACGCCATCCACAGCAGATAAAGGCCGCCGCCGGTTTTCAGCACCAGCCACAGCCACGGCACCGCTGCCAGCAGCGTATGCAGGCCCATCAGCGCTATCAGTGAAATAATAATCGAGCCGATACCCATGCCCAGCGCCGCGCCCATACCCGCGCGTCGTGAAGAGGCCACCGCCGTACGCGCTACCAGGATAAAGCTCGGGCCAGGGCTCATCGCGCCCAGCGCCAGCGCGCCGCCAATCGTTGCTACTGCAATAATGCTCGCGTCCATCATTTCCTCGCCGCAAAAATAAATAAACTACAGGATTTTGCGGCGAGCGCCATCTTTGCTGCAATTTGTTATGAGGCTTTCGCCCCGGCTCTGCGGTTTGCATCTTCTCTGGCCAGCCTGCATTATCGTTAGCCGCCGATCCTTCACTTTTCCTTAAGAGAACATCATGCAAATGGATTTAACAACGCTGCTGGCCGAACGTGATGCGCAAAAGCATAAAGCGGAGCTGGAGAAGCTGCGCGAGGAGAATCAACGTTTACTGCAGCAGGTCAGCGACCGTATCGATCTGGCGAAAGCGGAAATTACCGAAAGCGCCATTAATAAGACGATGTCGGTGCTGGATAACACCCGTAAATGGGTTCTGGGCATCATTGTGGTGTTTGCTTCTGTTCTTACGCTGGCGGGCGTGATTGGCATTAGCGGCATGAGCAGCAAAATGACCGAAATCGTTACTGATAAGGTTAACAGCTGGCTGCGTTTTGACGATGGCAGCAGCGGCAGCCATCAGATTATGGATGAGCTGCGCACAAACGCGCTGCTGGATTCGCTAACTCTGCGCTACGCCAGAGACAATGCCAGAGGCGGCGGCAACCAGCCGCATCTTAATACGGCCGAAAAGCAGCGTCTGATGGCGATCATTCTTAATCCGGCTTCCGATAATTTTCAGTTCAGAGACGCGTTAAGTTTGTTAATTGCCAGTCGGGGCGTATTTGGTCTGGTTTATGAGGACGATACCGGTAAAAAAATCGCCGAGATCCTGAGCCGCAACGACTTTAACGATGCAAAGAAAGCCACCGTATGGGAATTAATGGAAAAAGAACGTTCGCTTTACCCGTTCTCTTTGCAGATGCTGAACGATCGCAGCAAAAGCTATGATGAAAATATCCTGATGGACGCCTTCGCTAACGTGCGGCAGTTTGATGAGAATCGGGCACGGCAGTTCGCACAAGCAAACCTTAATACTTTCAAATCAGCTCATAGTCGCGTCGAGCTGGCGAAGTTCCTGATTAATATTGGCGCCGATGGCAAGGATATCGATGCGTTAATGACAGACCTCAGTCAGCAACAGAAGCTACAACAGCAGACTAGCTTTGTCTGGGATGGCTACTATCAGGCGCTGATTTTTGCCCGCATAAAACATGGATTAGCAGCGGCTTCGCCAGATATTCCGGCTTTAACGCAGCTGATCGCTACCCAAATGGATAAGGGTCTACAGCTGACGATTACCAACTTTGGTATCGGCAAGCCCTCGCTCTATTTCTCTCTGGAGAAGAGCAACGATCCCATCTCTCTGCCAGAAAAGCTGCTCGGCAATGCCGCTTTAGTTGATGCCATAGTGAAAGCGCAGCCGCTAACTGCCGATCGCCTGCAAAAAGTCAGCGACTTCTTTCAGACCACAGATCGTGGAACCTGGATTACTACGCTGATGATGACGCCAGCCGCCGAAACCCAACTGACTTTAACCGATGGGCAAAAAGCGCAGGGCGACGAGATCCTTGATTCGGTCTGGCTGCGCGTAGAGGAAAAAGCGGGCCAGCCGACGCTGATGGCAAGCTGGCGCGACAAAACGGGTAAGGTGCACGAAGGGAGTATTGCCGATATCGCCCATGGTCAACAGGCACGCTTCCACGTCGATTTTGACAGCTGGCAGCTGGATACCTATCGCTGGAAACCCGATCTCACTAACCAACTATACTGAAGCCCCGGCGGAGCGACGCCTCGCGCTATTTAGCTGAAATTGACTGGAAGTAGGCAAGCTTTTATGAACAAAGAAACCGAACTGGCGAGAGCCAAACGTCTGCCGCTGCTGCTGCTGTGCGGCGCGGCGCTGCTGTTTATCGCCACCGTACTCTACCCCATCTGGCGGCCAATGAACCTGTGGGTCGGCGCGCTGAAGGCCATCTCGGAAGCTGCGATGGTCGGCGCGCTGGCGGACTGGTTCGCGGTAAGCGCGCTGTTCCGACGCGTGCCGATCCCGCTGGTTGGCCGCCATACCGCCATCGTGCCGCGCAACAAGGATCGCATCGCCGATAATCTGGCGCTGTTCGTACAGGATAAGTTCCTGAATACCGATTCGCTGCTGGCGCTGATCCGCCGTCACGATCCGGCACAGATTATCGCCCGCTGGCTAAGCGAGCCGGCCAATGCCGCGCGCATCAGCGGCTATCTGCTGAAGGTAGTGCGCGGCTTTCTCGATCTGGCCGACGACTCGCGCATTCAGGCGTTTATGCGGCGCGCTATCCATAAGGCGATCGATAAAGTCGATCTCACACAATCCGCGGCGCTGATTCTGGAAAGCCTGACCAAAAATAATCGTCATCAGGCGCTGCTGGATGATGCTATTGCTCAGCTACTGCATCTGATCAACAAGCCGACCACGCACGACTTTATCGCCCAGCAGGTAATGCGCTGGCTGAAGCGCGAACATCCGGTAAAGGAGAAAATTCTGCCTACGGAATGGGTCGGCGAGAAGAGCGCCGAGCTGGCGGCCAACGCGGTGAAGTCGATTCTGAACGATATCGAACAGGACGGCACGCACGAGCTGCGCCAGGGTTTTAATCGTGCGGTGCAGAGGTTGATCGAACGTCTGCGCAACGACCCGGAAATGGAGCTGAAAGCGGAAGAGATCAAAAACTACCTGAAGCAGGATGAAGCGCTGAACAGCTATATCGCGCAGCTATGGGGCGATCTGCGCGGCTGGCTGAAACAGGATCTGGATAAAGAGGACTCCGTGCTGCATGGCAAGGTAAGCGCTTCCGCTCAGTGGTTGGGCGAAACCCTGACGCAGGATGCACAGCTTCGCGCGTCGTTGAACCAGCATATGGAAGAAGCGGCGACGAGCGTGGCGCCGGAGTTCTCAGATTTCTTAAGCCGCCATATCAGCGATACGGTGAAAAGCTGGGACGCAAAGGATATGTCGCATCAGGTGGAACTGAATATCGGCAAGGATTTACAGCGTATCCGCATCAACGGCACCGTGGTTGGCGGCGTCATCGGTCTGATCCTCTGGTTACTGTCACAGTTGCCCGCGCTGCTATAACGTTGTGGATCAAACTAAGGCGTGTGCACAAACTCTGTTTTCACACGCCGGGCCGCCAACACTGAAAACGGTCAGAAATCCGAATTTAAATCAGCGGGCCATGCAGCGTTTACTTTTTGACCTTTCGCTGCGTATTATTTCTGCTGAAGAGCAAAGGACAGTAATACAAGGAATGTATCACGATGGCCGCACTACAGTTTCCCTGCACGATATTTAAAACGCAAAACCGGATGGACGACTACAGCGCCAGCGATATGCGCTGCGGCGATCTAACCGAGTCACAGCTGAAAACCCATTACGGGCTGAATTATATTTCTGATCGAGTCGATCCCTGGAACCTGACCCGGCGCTCCGCCTTTGATAGCCCACGATCCCGGTTTCGCTGTAATACGCGTCCCAATGGTGAGAAAATTACCCGCCAGCAATGCGCCGCTATCCTGTTCGATGAGTTCCGGCAGTTATCGCGTGAGTTCTCACTCTACGGCCCGTATCGACTCACGATCGAAAAGATGATTACCCATATGCAAAATGGTGACGGTTCACCTTTTCGCGATATGACGCTGGACAGAGCATATTCTCAAAGATGATTCTGGAAACAGTAGCTTGTTGCGTATAAAAAATACTATAAGAAGTTATATAGACTGGGAAAATGAAATTTATCCGTCTATTGAGAAGACAAAAATCTACGAGGCCGTATCTGGAGGAAAACTGCCTAAATTTACCAGGTTTAAGGATAACTTAAACGGCCTGGGTATTACTGTTCATGATACCTGGGCAACACATATCATTATAAAATCACTGCATATTAATAATGGTCACTATCGGGCACTATTACATTACAAAGTGCAGGATCACTTTGGGCTGGATGATGAGGATATTTTTAATGGTAAATTCCGGGCCTTTAATTTTTTCCGCATCTGGTTTATTCTCCAGCGGTATAATAAACTTGGGTTTAAGCCATTTATAACGACTATGGAAGCTACAGTAGAGATTACAGGGAGGCGTAATGAAAGTTAAATATAAACGGGTTAGTTTTGCGCTGTTACTGGTTGGCGTAGCCTTAGTGATTTATGTTGTTTGGCTTACTACGCGCCCGGTAGCAATTGTATCGGTTCATCACAGGAGCAGCGGTTTTAGCGATGTTTTAGTAAAATCGTTTCCTCTAACTGATAAAGGTAAAATCAACTGGTGGCTGGAAAATAAAGATACGCTCAGGGGAAACTATCATGTTCCCGCTCCGGATAAAGATGGTTTCTTCTCGGTTACCTTCTGGTCATTCGGAGAAGGCTACAAAGAAACGGATGGCTATGACAGGCTCTGTTTTGACGACAAGAAACCGCCCTTAAACTGCATTGAAAAAGACGCCCTTTTTACCGTAGATAAAAGCCCTAATCTGGGCACCGTATTCACTGTTTATGAAGGTAGCAACTATCGTTTAGACGATAACGGCAACATCGTCGAAATTAAGCGTAATTAACAGAGTTTTCCTTGCACAGAAACATCAGCAGAATCGTCTTTCCTGGCTTATGCCTATGCCGCGCAGGAAATAAGGTGTGGTTTCTGTCGTCAAAATACTCTTCCAGGCCTTTAGTGATATAGCCCATAAAACAAAACCCGCGCCTTTCGGCACGGGTCTGCATGTCTTCCATTAATGCGTTGTCAGAATCAATGGATTACCACTTTTTATCAACATCGGTCAGCTTGTTCGGCGCCACTTTGTCGTCGGTCAGCTCGTTTTCCCGCAGCGCGTTCTCGTTACGAGTCGCGTCGTTTTTCAGGGAATTCGTGCCGGTCAGATCGTTCTGCATACGGTTTTCATTGGTATGCTCAACTTCCACTTCCTGACGACGCACGCTGTCTTTCACGGTTTCTACGCGAGCGGTCTCTTCGCCACGCAGACCAACTTCTTCTTTGATTCGCGCGGTTTTCGACACGGTTGGGATCTCGTGAGATTCCTCAACTTCGATGGTTTTTTCTGACCAGTCTACATCGTTCAGATAGGCTGGCTCATCCACCGCGTGACGGAAAACTTCTGCATGCTGGTCGTACAGGGAAATATCTTCCGATACTTCGTCCTCTACGGTGAAGCGGCGCAGACGCACGGAACCGTCATTTACCTGACGCTTGCCGATATCTACCTGCTCTTCCGCCAGTTTGAGCGAATCGCGGTCAGTTTCTGAAACGGCCAGGTCGGTACGGTCACGGTTAAGCAGAGAATCCTGCTCGTTGCGTAGCGAGTCGCGCTCGTTAATCAGCGTATCGTCTGCCAGCGTGCCGTTTTCCATATCCATAGTGGAGCCGGTGTTATTCAGCGGTGCGGTTGTGGTGTTCATTGCGCCGGTCTGGCTGCCGCTCAGCAGGCTGCGGTCATTGGTTTCCCCGGCGTAATTACGATTAATCGGATCGCGGTCCGTATGGCTCAGTGAAGAGTAGTCAGCAGCAAAGGCGCTCAACTCCTGTTCGATGTGGTCAGCTTCATCTTTCGGTGCGCGAACCGTCAGCAGGACGCCGCCTGAGCGGATCGCTTTGCTGTATTCGCTCGCGTAGTCGTCATCAACGTCATCGCCAAACAGGCGCTGCCAGAAGCTTGGGTGACGGATCTCTTTATCTTCCACGCGTAGCCTTTCACCGGAGATGATATCGATGTTTTTCTCTGCAATACCTTCGACGATCAATTTCTGTTTTGCCGCTTCCGCCTGTGAAACTTCGTTAAATGCGGTGACGATTTTTTCATGTGACATAAATAGATCCTCGTTAATAGGTTTAAAGTTTCTGCTTCGTAATTTTAACTTCCTGATTACGCAGAGTGACTTTCTGCTGAAACTCTTCTTTACTGGTATGCTTATGGATATGAATTTCTTCCTTAAGCACCCGCTTAGTGATTATTTCGACCTGCTCTTCAATCACGGGAATAATAAGCACATCCCCTTCCTGACGAATTTCAGCGGAATAATCATCGGCAACCTGATAATTCTTAGCGACGTGTTCGATATCAACATGCTCATGCGTCAGCTCGGTTTCCAGTAACTTCTCCACCTCCTGGGTAGAGCGAGCCAGACTAATCTTACTGTGAACCTCGCGCTGCTTAGAGATGTTAGCCTGCTCTTCAGCAAGCGGCATCGATACGGCCTCTTTGAATTTTTCAGTAAGCGGCGCGTTTTTATTTCCCATAAAGTTGACCTCTGAGATTTAAAGCCCCACAGACTAAAAAATCTTTATATCCGGCGCCACGTTTTGTTGCACACGCCATTAATAGTAGTAGACTGTTGCAGGACTGCCTCCCCAATTAAGCGGCAAAATGTAACAGATTTTGTAAACGCTTTAATTATATATACATTAAATATTTTTTAATCCCGACGGAACTTTTATAAGTTAATATTGACTTTGGCCGATTAAAGGTAATTTATCTCTGCAACTGTTTAAAAGAAAAAGGAATAAAATCACAGCGAAACGGGTAAGCTTTTTACCGTTTCGCAGTAGCTGATGGCCTTAAAATTTGTCCTGAGAACGTAAAGCGAAACGGGAGCCAGCTCTCTGGCGCTGTATGGCATCACGGTTCACATCGGCTTTGACGCAGAGAGCAGAGAAAGGAACAGCAAGGTGTAGCGGGAATAGCGGCCGCGAGCGAACCCGCGGCCTGGTCGTTAACGGCGCTTCAGCAGCATGTAGACGCTGATCGCCATAAAGGCGGCGCTTGGCAGCAGCGCGCCGAGCACTGGCGGGATATTGTAAACCAGGCTCAGCGGCCCGAAGATCTGATCCAGCACGTAAAACAGGAAGCCAAAGCTGATCCCTGTCACCACGCGCATTCCCATCGAGACGCTACGTAGCGGCCCAAAGATAAACGACAGCGCCATCAGCATCATCACAGCCACCGACAGCGGCTGGAAGATCTTACTCCACATATTCAGCTGGTAGCGGCCGGAAACTTGTCCGCTCTGCTTGAGGTATTTGGTGTAGTTGTAAAGACCGCTAATCGACAGCGCATCCGGGTCCAGCGCCACCACGCCCAGCTTGTCCGGCGTCAGCGAGGTTTTCCACTCGCCGGTCAGCGTCTGGCTGCCTGTCACCTGCTGCGGGTTGGTCAGAATGGACTCGTCCACCTCCGACAGATCCCAAAGCTTTTTCTCGCTGTTGTATTTGGCGGAAGCGGCATAGCGCACCGACTGCAGGCGACGCTCGCCGTTAAAGTTATAGATGCTGATGCCGCCCAGCTCGCTGTTGTCCTTCAGGCGTTCGATAAAGATAAAATTATCGCCATCCTTCGCCCACAGGCCGTTCTGCGTAGAGAGCAGCGAACCGCCTACCAGCTGCTGCGCACGATAGTTACGCGCCATCTGCTCGCCCTGCGGCGCAACAAACTCGCCGATCGCCATCGTCAGCAGCACCAGCGGGATCGCCGTTTTCATTACCGAAGCGGCAATCTGCATACGGGTGAAGCCAGAAGCCTGCATCACCACCAGCTCGCTACGCTGTGCCAGCGCGCCTAAACCCAGCAGCGCCCCCAGCAGCGCCGCCATCGGAAAGAAGATCTCGATATCTTTCGGCACGCTGAGGATGGTGTAAAGGCCGGCGCCGAGCACGGTGTAGTCGCCCTGGCCGGTTTTGCGTAGCTGGTCGACAAACTTGATGATGCCGGAGAGCGACACCAGCATAAACAGCGTCGCCATAATGGTGTTAAAGATCGTTTTACCGATATATCTGTCGAGAACGCCAAACATCAGACCGAGCCTCCCCTGGTGAAACGGGCGCGCAGGCGGCGCATCGGCACCGTATCCCACAGGTTAAGGATAATCGCCAGCGCCAGGTAAGAGAGGTTCACCACCCACATCCAGATAGCCGGATCGAGCCGCCCTTTCGAGCCGCCGGAGCGCAGCGAACTTTGCAGCAGGAAGAACACCAGATAAAGCAGCATCGCCGGCAGCATGGAGAGCACGCGGCCCTGACGCGGGTTGACCACGCTGAGCGGTACGACCATCAGCGCCATCAGCAGCACCGAGAAGACCAGCGTAAAGCGCCAGTGCAGCTCGCTGCGGAACTCAGGCCGATCGGAATGACGCAGCGTATTAAAGCTCATCTGTTCGGCGTCGTTAGGGTCCAGCAGCACTTCCTGATGGCCGACAATAGCCTGGTAGTTCTGGAAGTCGGTGATGCGGAAATCACGCAGCAGCGCCGTGCCTTCAAAGCGCGTTCCTTTATCCAGCGTCACCACCTGCGAGCCATCCGCGCGCTGCGTCATATGGCCTTTATCAGCCAGTACCACTGACGGACGCGCATTGCCTTTAGGCCGCAGCTGCGCCAGAAAGACGTTGCCGAAATTATTGCCTTTGACGTTTTCGATAAACAGCACCGACTGGCCGTCCGCCGACTGCTGGAACTGGCCAGCCGCCAGCGCCGCCGCGCCCGGATTCGCCTTGGCGTTCTTAGTCACCTCGTTCTGATAGCGCGCCGACCACGGGCCGAGCCAGGCGACGTTAGCCGCCGCGACCACCGCGGTAAACAGCATCAGCACCATCGCCGCCTTCACTAATACGGCCTTGCTCAGGCCGCAGGCGTGCATCACGGTGATTTCACTCTCGGTGTACAGACGGCCAAGCGTCATCAAAATGGCTAAAAAGAGACTTAATGGCAGAATCAGCTGCGCCATCTCTGAAACGCCAAGACCCAGCAGGGTCAGAACCAAATTTGTGGGGATTTCGCCATCCGCCGCGGCTCCCAGAATCCTGACTAACTTCTGACAAAAGAAGATCAGTAGCAGAATAAAGAGGATAGCCAGCTGGCTTTTGAGCGTTTCTCTTACCAGATATCTAATGATAATCACGCTGAATACGCCTGTGAAAACTTGTCTTTTTGCAGGAAAATCGATAGTTTCATCGCTTATACGCCATTTTTTCTCATCAATGGCCTCGTCGTAGCTAAACTAGTATGACAATAATCGCGTTCCGGTGATGCAAAAAAAAACGTTTACCCGATTATTCCTAAGGGGCATCACCCGAACAAATCCGACGTCCGTAACACTACACGGCGCGTTGCCCCGGCATGATGCGGTTAACAAGCGCTACATTCTAGCCGCAGCCAGCGCCGTTGTCTTTAAGATTCAGGAGAGTGCATGGAGTTCAGTGTAAAAAGCGGTAGCCCGGAAAAGCAGCGCAGCGCCTGCATTGTGGTGGGCGTGTTTGAGCCGCGCAGGCTCTCACCCATTGCTGAACAGCTGGATAAAATCAGCGATGGCTATATCAGCGCCCTGCTGCGCCGCGGCGAGCTGGAAGGTAAAGTCGGACAGACGCTGCTGCTGCATCATGTGCCGAATATTCTCTCCGAGCGCATTTTACTGATCGGCTGCGGTAAAGAACGCGAGCTGGATGAGCGCCAGTACAAGCAGGTGATCCAGAAAACGATCAATACCCTGAACGACACCGGCTCAATGGAAGCGGTCTGCTTCCTTACCGAACTGCACGTCAAAGGCCGCAATACCTACTGGAAAGTACGTCAGGCGGTAGAAACCTCTAAAGAGACGCTGTACAGCTTCGACCAGCTTAAAAGCAACAAGGTCGAACCGCGCCGTCCGCTGCGCAAAATGGTATTTAACGTCCCGACCCGTCGCGAGCTGACCAGCGGCGAGCGCGCCATTCAGCACGGCCTGGCCGTTGCCGCTGGCGTCAAGGCCGCGAAAGATCTCGGCAATATGCCGCCGAATATCTGCAACGCCGCCTATCTGGCTTCGCAGGCGCGCCAGCTGGCGGACGCTTACAGCAAGAACATTACTACTCGCGTCATCGGCGAACAGCAGATGAAAGAGCTGGGTATGAACGCCTATCTCGCCGTCGGCCAGGGCTCGCAGAACGAGTCGCTGATGTCGGTGATTGAGTACAAAGGCAACCCGGACGCAGAGAGCCGCCCAATCGTGCTGGTCGGCAAAGGCGTGACCTTTGATTCCGGTGGCATCTCCATCAAGCCTGGCGAAGCGATGGACGAGATGAAATACGATATGTGCGGCGCGGCTTCCGTCTATGGCGTGATGCGCATGGTCGCCGAGCTGAACCTGCCGCTGAACGTGGTCGGCGTGCTGGCGGGCTGCGAGAATATGCCTGGCGGTCGCGCCTATCGTCCCGGCGACGTGCTGACCACTATGTCCGGTCAGACCGTGGAAGTGCTGAATACCGACGCGGAAGGTCGCCTGGTGCTGTGCGACGCGCTGACCTATGTCGAGCGTTTCGATCCGGAAGTGGTGATCGACGTGGCGACGCTCACCGGCGCCTGCGTTATCGCGCTGGGCCATCACGTCAGCGGCCTGCTGTCGAATCACAATCCGCTGGCGCACGAGCTGATCGGCGCTTCCGAACAGGCGGGCGACCGCGCCTGGCGTCTGCCGATGGCCGACGAATATCAGGAGCAGCTCGATTCCAACTTTGCGGATATGGCCAATATCGGCGGTCGTCCGGGCGGCGCCATCACCGCGGCCTGCTTCCTGGCCCGCTTTACGCGCAAATACAACTGGGCGCATCTGGATATCGCCGGCACGGCCTGGCGCTCCGGCAAGGCCAAAGGCGCCACCGGCCGTCCGGTCGCCCTACTGTCGCAGTTCCTGCTGAACCGCGCCGGTCTGAACGGCGACGACTAACCGATGAAAAACGCCACCTTCTATTTGCTGGAAAGCGATACGCCGATTGACGGACTGAGCGCGCAGGAAGCGCTGGTCTGCCAGCTGGCGGAAACGCGCTGGCGCGAGGGAAAGCGAGTGCTGGTCGCCTGCGTGGATGAAGCGCAGGCGATCCGCCTGGATGAAGCGCTGTGGCAACGTCCCGCCAGCGCCTTCGTGCCGCACAACCTGGCGGGCGAAGGGCCAAAATATGGCGCGCCGGTCGAGCTGGCCTGGCCGCAGCGGCGCGGCAACGCGCCAAGAGATCTGCTGATCAGCCTGCTGCCGCAGTTCGCAGATTTTGCCACCGCTTTCCAGGAAGTGATAGACTTCGTGCCTTACGAAGAAGAATTGAAACAGCTGGCGCGCGATCGCTACAAAGCCTATCGCAGCGTCGGATTCCACTTGAATACGGCCACGCCGCCCGTGCCCCCAACGACATAGCAGAAATGGAAAAGACATATAACCCGCAAGATATCGAACAGCCGCTTTACGAGCACTGGGAACAGCAGGGCTACTTTAAGCCGAACGGCGACACCAGCCAGGAAAGCTTCTGCATCATGATCCCGCCGCCGAACGTCACCGGTAGCTTGCATATGGGCCATGCGTTCCAGCAAACCATTATGGACACCATGATCCGCTACCAGCGTATGCAGGGTAAAAACACGCTGTGGCAGGCAGGTACGGACCATGCGGGCATCGCCACGCAGATGGTGGTGGAGCGCAAGATCGCCGCTGAAGAAGGCAAAACGCGCAAAGACTACGGTCGCGACGCCTTTATCGAGAAAATCTGGCAGTGGAAGGCGGAATCCGGCGGCACCATTACCCGCCAGATGCGCCGTCTGGGCAACTCCGTGGACTGGGAGCGCGAGCGCTTCACCATGGACGACGGCCTTTCCAACGCGGTAAAAGAAGTTTTCGTGCGCCTCTATAAAGAGAACCTGATTTACCGCGGCAAGCGCCTGGTGAACTGGGACCCGAAACTGCGCACCGCGATCTCCGATCTGGAAGTGGAGAACCGCGAGTCGAAAGGCTCGATGTGGCATATCCGCTATCCGCTGGCCGACGGCGCGAAAACCGCTGACGGTAAAGATTACCTGGTGGTCGCCACCACGCGTCCGGAAACGGTGCTGGGCGATACCGGCGTGGCCGTCAATCCGGAAGATCCGCGCTATAAAGATCTGATCGGCAAATTTGTCGTGCTGCCGCTGGTTAACCGCCGCATTCCGATCGTCGGCGACGAACACGCCGATATGGAAAAAGGCACCGGCTGCGTGAAGATCACGCCGGCGCACGACTTTAACGACTACGAAGTTGGCCGTCGCCATCGCCTGCCGATGATCAATATCCTGACCTTCGACGGCGATATCCGCGAAGAAGCGCAGGTTTACGACACCAACGGCGAAGAGTCCGACGTTTATCCTGCCGATATCCCGGCGGAGTTCCGCAAGCTGGAGCGTTTCGCCGCGCGCAAAGCTATCGTGGCTGCTGTAGACGCGCTGGGCCTGCTGGACGAGATCAAACCGCACGACCTGACCGTGCCTTACGGCGATCGCGGCGGCGTGGTCATCGAGCCGATGCTGACCGATCAGTGGTACGTGCGTACCGCGCCGCTGGCGAAAGTGGCGGTGGAAGCCGTTGAGCAGGGCGAAATCCAGTTCGTGCCGAAACAGTACGAGAACATGTACTTCTCCTGGATGCGCGATATTCAGGACTGGTGTATTTCCCGTCAGCTGTGGTGGGGACACCGCATTCCGGCATGGTACGATGCCGAGGGCAACGTCTACGTCGGCCGTAATGAAGAGGAAGTGCGCGCGGAAAATAACCTGGGCGCGGACGTGACGCTGAGCCAGGACGAAGACGTACTGGACACCTGGTTCTCTTCCGGTCTGTGGACGTTCTCTACGCTGGGCTGGCCGGAAAAGACGCCGGATCTGAGCACCTTCCACCCGACCAGCGTGCTGGTCAGCGGCTTCGATATTATCTTCTTCTGGATCGCGCGCATGATCATGCTGACCATGCACTTTATCAAAGATGAAGACGGCAAGCCGCAGGTGCCGTTCAAGACTGTCTATATGACCGGTCTGATCCGCGACGAAGAAGGCCAGAAGATGTCGAAGTCGAAAGGCAACGTGATCGATCCGCTGGATATGGTCGACGGCATCTCGCTGGAAGATCTGCTGGAGAAACGCACCGGCAACATGATGCAGCCGCAGCTGGCGGAGAAGATCCGCAAGCGCACCGAGAAGCAGTTCCCGAACGGCATCGAGCCGCACGGCACCGATGCCCTGCGTTTTACGCTGGCGGCGCTGGCCTCTACCGGTCGCGACATCAACTGGGATATGAAGCGTCTGGAAGGCTACCGCAACTTCTGCAACAAGCTGTGGAACGCCAGCCGCTTTGTGCTGATGAACACTCAGGATCAGGACTGCGGCTTTAACGGCGGCGAGCTGGCGCTGTCGCTGGCGGATCGCTGGATTATCGCCGAGTTCAACCAGACGGTGAAAGCCTATCGCGGCGCGCTGGACAGCTATCGTTTCGATATCGCGGCGAACATTCTGTATGAGTTCACCTGGAACCAGTTCTGCGACTGGTATCTGGAGCTGGCCAAGCCGGTGATGCAGGGCGGAACGGAGGCTCAGCTGCGCGGCACCCGCAATACGCTGGTCAACGTGCTGGAGGCGCTGCTGCGTCTGGCGCATCCGATTATTCCATTTATCACCGAAACCATCTGGCAGCAGGTGAAAGTGCTGAAAAACATCAGCGACGACACCATTATGCTGCAGCCGATGCCGGCATTTGATGAAGCTAAGGTGGATGAAGCGGCGCTAAGCGATACCGAGTGGCTGAAGCAGGCGATCGTCGCGGTGCGTAATATTCGCGCCGAGATGAACCTGTCGCCATCGAAACCGCTGGAAGTGCTGCTGCGCGGCGCAAGCGCCGACGTGGTGCGCCGCGTCACCGATAACCACAGCTTCCTGAAGACGCTGGCGCGTCTGGAAAGCCTGACCTGCCTGGCGGCAGATGACAAAGGCCCGGTTTCCGTGACCAAGATTATCGACGGCGCGGAGCTGCTGATCCCGATGGCTGGTCTGGTGGATAAAACTGCCGAACTGGAGCGTCTGGCAAAGGAAGTAAGCAAGCTGGAAGTGGAAATCGGCAAGATCGAAGGCAAGCTTTCTAACGAAGGCTTTGTCTCCCGCGCGCCGGAAGCCGTAGTGGCGAAAGAGCGCGAGCGCATGACGGAGTTCGAACAGGCGAAAGCCAAACTGATCGAACAGCAGGCCGTTATCGCCGCGCTGTAAACTTCGACGCGTCGCGATTTTCATAGCCCGATCAAAACGCCCCGTAACTGTTTACGGGGCGTTTTTTTATGGCGACATAAAGCGGCCAAACATAAATTTAAGGAAGTGGTGGTACATTAACGTACTGTTAATTTTTTACGGATAAAAAAACATGTCTGACAAATACGCCAGGCCGCAGATCGCTTTTCACTGGCTGACCGTGCTTTTGCTGACGATCGCCTACGCCGCCATTGAACTGAGAGGCTTCGCCCAGCGCGGCTCCTGGCAGGGATTTGCCATGATTATTACCCATTTCAGCGCAGGCTTTTGCGTGTTGCTGGTGATGCTGACGCGTATATTTCTGCGCTTTCGCCATCGCAGCCCGGCTATTAAGCCACCGATAGCTGGCTGGCAAAAAGGGCTTTCGCATCTGGTTCACGCCGCGCTGTATGCGTTATTTATCGTTCTGCCGATACTGGGACTTTCCTCGCGCTATCTTTCCGGTCGCCAGTGGTGGCTGTTCGGCGCGCAGATGCCGGTTTCCGCCACGCCCGATCCGGAGCTGGCCAGAACGCTGATCCACTGGCATGAAACGCTGGCGCCGCTCGGCTACTGGCTGATTGGGCTGCACGCGCTGGCCGCCCTCTTCCACCACTATTTTCTGAAGGACGACACGCTGCTGCGCATGATGCCTTCGCGGCGCAGGCAGTAAACGCTGTCAAAATCTGTTCGAAGGCAAAACCGCCCGTTTTGCCCTCTCTTCTGTCTGGCTGTCAGCTTTGCCGCACAGCAGAGGATTGCATCCTCAGTCGCCGGATGTTATTAACACAGGCAAACCATTTCAAAGAACGACGTTGTCTTATGACTAACACCTTTTCAGCCGATCTGCAGGTCCGGCTTATTGAGCCTGCTGACAATCCGCATATAGCCGCGGTAATCCGCGCCGTTTCCGCCGAGTTCGGCCTGACCGCCGATAAAGGCTTCACCGTCGCCGATCCTAACCTTGACCACCTCTGCGAACTCTATCGCCAGCCGAACAGCGCCTACTGGGTGGTCGAGCGAAACGGCGTCATTGCCGGCGGCGGCGGCGTTGCGCCTTTACAGGGCGGCGATGCGGACGTCTGCGAGCTGCAAAAAATGTATTTTATGCCCGAGCTGCGCGGCCTGGGAATGGCGAAAGCGCTGGCGCTGCGGGCGATGGCACACGCACGCGAGCTGGGCTTTAAGCGCTGCTATCTGGAAACTACCGCTTCGCTGACCCGCGCCGTGCGTCTCTATGAGCATCTGGGCTTTCAGCATATCGACGGGCCGATGGGCAATACCGGCCACGTCGACTGTGAAGTCACTATGCTGCGCGCGTTATGAGCCGCGCTGCAGATAGCTGACATCGTTGATCGATTCAATAATAAACTTGCCTTCGTCGGTATAGCGTATTTTAGAGACGCTGGCATTGATCAGCGGATAAGAGAGCGATTTGTCGCCCAGCTCATGCATCAGCGTCATAATGGCGATACCGTGCGAAACAATCAGCACGTTGCCGCCACCGCGCCGCTGCGCGTCCTGCGCGATTTCCTTCACGGCTTTCATTACCCGCTGTGCGATTTGTGGATAGCTCTCCGCCTGACCCGATTTATCGGCGGCTTTAATCATGTTGACGATATCCACGACGCTGATGGAGCCATTTTCAAAACCTTTCAGCAGCTCGGCGGCCGAACCGTATCCACCCTCTTTGGCGGCGGCGGCCTGCATATTAACATTCATATCGCCTTCAAACTGGCCGAAGAAAGCTTCGCGCAGCTCCATGCGCTCGCCCACCGGTAACGGGTTGTTGTTGGCGGCCATAATCAGCTTCGCCGTTTCTCTGGCTCTGCCCGAGTCGCTGCTCCAGGCGGTCACAAAGTTAACGGTTTTTAGCCCTTTGCCCAGTTTTTGCACCACCGCCGCGCCTTCCGCCGTTAGCGGCGTATCGCTCCATCCCTGCGCCCGGCGCACCGTATTAAAGAAAGTTTTGCCGTGACGAACAACGTAAAGCTCCACGTCCGCAGCAAAACAGGCGTTGACACTGAACAGCAGCGCAAAAAAGATAAGTACATATTTTATTCCTTTCATTTCATTCTCCTTGATTTATAAAAGGCCAAATTTCCAGGTAATGCCGACTTCGCCGGAAAGGCTTGGTGAACGCATATAGCGTCCTTCATTATTAAGGATCGGCGTGGCGTTATTATTTTTATAAGACCAGCCATAGCCGAACTGCGACGTCACTGCTAAATCTTTCAGGCTATTATCTGAAGGGTTCCAGCGGTTAAGCCAGGTTATTTCCCCGGTGCGCACGGTATTGTCTTTATAATCGAACTGGCCGTAATTAAGCTGAATAGCGCTGGAGAACTCCGGACTGAACTGATATTGCGTAAAGGTAGTCAGCGCCAGTTCGCCATCGCGCATATAATCTTTTCCGGCAGAGGTTAAGGCGCTAAAACGACCGCGCGTATTTTTGCCCATAAAACGATCGTAATAACCTACGCCGTTGGTTTTATCCGCGCGGGTATAAGCCACGCCGAATTTCTGTATCCAGCGGCCTTCCTGCCAGCGCAGCTCGCCCGCATAGTGCCAGGCGTGCTCATCAAACTGTTTTTTGTTCTGCGGCATCGCCTTATATTTTTCCAGCGCCTGGCTGCCGTAGATCTGCGTGGCCAGCGCCCACTGCGGCGCTATCGGCAGAACGGCCTCCAGCACATGCCGGCGCAGATAGTCTTTTGACTCGCCCCAGCCGTAAGAGAGGAAAGCGCCATCGGCTTTATAGGTAAATCCGGCGGTGAAAATGCTGTCGATCTCTTTGTTATCGACGGTGAGGAAATGCACGCGATCCGGCGCGTCATACATAATCGAACGCGTAACCCAGGCCGCGTCCAGCTGTAAGTCCTGCCACGCCAGCGAGCCGCTGTAGCCCAGATAGCTGTTGCGCGAGAGGCGATAAACGTCGGTAATCACGCCGACGTTATGCAGCTGGTGCCAGCCGCCTTTCGCCTTCAGCCCAAAGGCGTCGTCGCCCAGCTTCAGCTTGAGATAGCGCTGGCCGAAGCGGCCAAATCCGCCGGCGTTGCTCTTGTGAAAGCCTTCGCCGTGGTTGTAGAGGATGCCGCGCGTGGCAAAGTAGTCGCTGGCCGCCAGCTTTACGGCACGGGTATAGCTGGCGTCGAAGCCGAGGCTGTCCCACAGCCAGCCGGAACGGAAATCCAGCTCTGCGGCTGCGCCCCAGGCGTTATGCACTTCTTTGGGCTGCGCCTCGTTCTCTTTCAGGTATTTCCAGTGGCTGCGCAACGTAAGATCGAGCTGCGTATCGCTTAAAAAGCGCTGGAAATCGGCGCCCTCTCCAGCATGGACTGTTGTGGCGACAAGCAGCGCCAGTAAAAAAACGTTCCTGTTTTTCATTATCGTCGTCCTTCTCGTCTTTAAAAATAACCCCTTAAAAAAGAAACAAAAAAAACCCGACCGCGCCGCTGTAAATAACAGCCTGGCGCGATCAGGTTTTGCCCGTTGGTAACAATCCTGATAGCTGCGTGAAATATACGCCTGCAGCGCCGGTTCGGCGGAATAAAAATCAGGTTATGTGAGAAAGACCGCAAAAAAAACTTTGATCGAAAAAATCAGAATAATCATTATAACGGGAAAGATAAGCGTTAATTTAACTCACTCAAGTTACCTGCATTATTAAATTAATTTTACCGGCAAGGCCATTATTTTTTTGAGATAAAACGCCCGGAATATTATTTCCAGGCGGGCACGCCGCTATGAAAACGTAACTCATTATCAGGCTCATTAATAAGCTTCGCTTCCGTTTCGCCTATTTTCCGGACGCGAGAAGCGATATCGGTCGGTGATATTGCCGCCGCCAGCGCCAGATAATCCTGATAGTGGCGCGCTTCCGAACGCAGCAGGGAGAGATAGAAAGCGGCCAGCTCTTGATCCAGATAAGGCGCCAGGCTGGCAAAGCGCTCGCAGGAGCGCGCTTCGATATAAGCGCCGCAAATCAGCTTGTCCACCAGCGTCTGCGGCTCGTGCGTGGTCACCTCGCGCAGTAAGCCTTTAGCGTAACGGCTGGCGGTGATTTTTACATAAGGAATATTACGGGCCTGCATAATTTCCAGAACCTGGTAAAAGTGGTGTAGCTCTTCTTTAATCAGCAGCACCATTTTGTCCACCAGCGCGTCACCATAAGGAACGTCTTCACGACTGATAATGGTTTTTGACAGCGCCCTGTGCTGTTCCAGAAAAGCCAGATCGGCGTTTTCGCTGTGCACAAACTGCTCCCACGGCTTCAGCCAGGCCAGCAGCGCGTCGCCGCTCTCTTTATCCGCCACGTATTTACGGATAAGCCACATCGCGGTCTGGGCCGCTTTCAGTTCGCAGACAAGATGATCGGTCAGCAACAGCGCCAGGTTTTCCGGCCTGCGGGCTTCATCAATCCAGCTTTGCGGCGTACGGCAGTGCAGAAAGGCGTGAACGGGAGCGAGGAGAAGATCGGTGGTCATGCAGAAAGGGATCCGTACGGTTAGAAGAAAACGGGCGGCATAGCGTCCGCCCGCAACAATCAGTGACGCGTGCCGTTATCGTCTTCGTCGATGTCGTCGCCCTCTTCGTCATCTTCATCCTCGGCATCAGGATCTTCGAAGTAGGTGCCCCAGCCGTCATAATCGACGTTGTACTTCGCGGCAAGGTCAATCAGCTGCTCAACCTGGGCGTCGATCAGTTCGGCGTTCAGCGCACCTTCGCTCAGGATATCGCAGCACATCACTTTCGTGCCGTCTTCCAGCTCCAGCTCTTCCGGCTCGGTGACCTCGTACCCCAGCTTGAACGCGTCTACCGCCGCCTTTTCCAGCGCGTCGAAGCTGTCGCAGGAGAGGTGGTGTTCGATGGTGTAGAGCGCATCCGGGTCACTGCCGTCGTCCAACAGCTCTTCAATAATCAGCCGCGTTTCTTCACGCTGCTCTTCCAGCAATGCTTCATTTGCCATGATCCGTTCCTCTGTGTGTGGCCATTGTTAAGTATTTTCCCACACTGTCCTTCGCGCCACTACCTTTAAACAAAAGTTTCTGCACGCTGGGGTTGAAAATGCATATTAATACAGTTAAGTTGAATTTAAATTCACAAAATACCCTTTGGAGGGCTGTATGAGCCATTTATATCAACGCCATTTTCTCAGGCTGCTTGATTTTACTCAGGCGGAGATCACCGCCTTGCTGGCGCTGGCCGCCACCCTGAAAACCGCCAAAAAAAACGGTGAGGAAGTTCAGCACCTGAAAGGCAAAAACATCGCGCTCATCTTCGAAAAAGACTCGACCCGCACCCGATGCTCTTTCGAAGTTGCCGCTTACGATCAGGGCGCTAACGTCACCTATCTTGGGCCAAGCGGCAGCCAGATCGGCCATAAGGAGTCGATGAGGGATACCGCACGCGTGCTGGGCCGCATGTACGACGGCATCCAGTATCGCGGCCATGGCCAGCAGCTGGTGGAATCGCTGGCGCAGCACGCGGGCGTTCCTGTCTGGAACGGCCTGACCAACGAGTTTCATCCGACCCAGCTGTTGGCGGATCTGCTGACCATGCAGGAGCATCTGCCGGAGAAGCCGTTCAGCGAGATGGTTTTCACCTATGTGGGCGACGCGCATAACAATATGGGCAACACCATGATGGAAGCCGCCGCGCTGGTGGGACTGGATCTGCGCCTGGTGGCGCCGAAAGCCTGCTGGCCGGACGAGGCGCTGGTCAATGAGTGTCGCCAGGCTGCCCAGGCGAGCGGCGGTAAAATTACGCTGACCGAGGATATTGCCGAAGGCGTCAGGAACGCGGACTTTATCTATACCGATGTGTGGGTATCGATGGGCGAGCCGAAAGAAGTCTGGCAGGAGCGTATCGCGCTGCTGCGCCCTTATCAGGTCAACAGTGCGATGCTGGCGCTGACCGGCAACGCAAAAGTGAAATTCCTGCACTGCCTGCCCGCTTTCCACGACGAGCAGACCACGCTGGGCCAGCAGATGGCCGAGCAGTATGACCTGCATAACGGCATGGAAGTCACCGACGACGTCTTCGAGTCTGAACACAGCGTAGTGTTTGATCAGGCAGAAAACCGGCTGCATACGATTAAAGCGGTGATGGTAGCGACGCTGGCGAAACTGTCGTAGTTTCAGGCCAGGCAAACGATTACTTTTGCTTGCCGCCGCGCAGCGAATGCGTATAATGCCCCCCGTTTGTCTGGAGGATGCATGAAACCGATTACTGCTGACATTGTAAAAATGACGCGCCTGAATGCAGGCGAGCAGTGCCGTTTTTCCTCCTTCCCGATCTGTAGAAAAAGCCCCTCATTGAGGGGCTTTTTTTTGCCCATTTTTCAGCGTACCGGCACGCGTAGAGGAGAGTGAAGATGGCTAATCCGCTGTATCACAAACATATTATCTCGATTAACGATCTCAGCCGCGAAGAGCTGGAGCTGGTGCTGCGCACCGCCGCCAGCCTGAAGGCCACGCCGCAGCCGGAGCTGCTGAAGCATAAGGTGATTGCCAGCTGCTTTTTTGAAGCTTCCACGCGCACGCGTCTCTCCTTCGAGAGCGCCATGCATCGTCTTGGCGCTTCCGTAGTCGGCTTCGCCGACGGCAGCAATACCTCGCTGGGCAAAAAAGGCGAAACGCTGGCGGATACCATTTCCGTTATCGGCACCTATGTGGACGCCATAGTGATGCGCCATCCGCAGGAGGGCGCGGCGCGTCTGGCGACGGAGTTTTCCGGCGGCGTGCCGATCCTTAACGCTGGCGACGGCGCCAATCAGCATCCGACGCAGACGCTGCTGGACCTCTTCACCATTCAGGAGACGCAGAGCCGTCTGAACAATCTCAATATCGCCATGGTCGGCGATCTGAAATATGGCCGAACCGTCCACTCGCTGACGCAGGCGCTGGCGAAGTTCGAAGGCAACCGTTTCCTGTTTATCGCGCCGGACGCGCTGGCGATGCCCGCTTACATCACCGATATGCTGGATGAAAAAGGCATCGCCTGGAGCCGCCACGACAGCATCGAGGATGTGGTGCCGCAGGTGGATATCCTCTATATGACGCGCGTGCAGAAAGAGCGGCTGGACCCGTCGGAATATGCCAACGTCAAGGCGCAGTTCGTACTGCGTGCGGCGGATCTGACCGGCGCGCGCGAGACGATGAAGGTGCTGCATCCGCTGCCGCGTATTGATGAAATCACCACTGACGTCGACGCCACGCCGCACGCGTGGTATTTCCAGCAGGCGGGCAACGGCATTTTCGCTCGCCAGGCGCTGCTGGCGCTGGTGCTGAACAGTGAACTGGCTCTGTAAGAGGAACTGACGATGACGCAAGATAATAAATTACAGGTAGAAGCGATTAAACGCGGCACGGTAATCGATCATATTCCGGCCCATATCGGCTTTAAGCTGCTGTCGCTGTTTCGCCTGACGGAAACCGATCAGCGCATCACCATCGGCCTGAATCTGCCTTCCGGCGAGCTGGGCCGCAAGGATCTGATCAAAATCGAGAACACTTTTCTGACCGACGATCAGATTAACCAGCTGGCGGTCTATGCGCCACACGCCACGGTCAACCGCATCGATAATTATGACGTGGTCGGCAAAATTTCGCCGACGCTGCCGGATCATATCGAGCGCGTGCTGACCTGCCCCAACAGCAACTGCATCAGCCGCAGCGAGCCGGTTCACTCCAGCTTCGCGGTGAAAAAGCGTAATAATAACGTGCAGTTAAAGTGTAAGTACTGCGAGAAAGAGTTTGCTCATCACGTGGTGCTGGCGAGCTGGTAATCACTCCCGGTCGGCTTATAATGAAGCGGTTCCGGGCTATACCGGCCTCGTTTAACAAGGAGAAATTATGTCTCGCGAAATCAGCACTGAAAACGCACCAGCGGCGATCGGCCCTTATGTGCAGGGCGTCGATCTGGGCAGCATGATCTTTACTTCTGGCCAGATCCCGGTCGATCCCAAAACCGGCAGCGTAGCCGAGGACGTGACCGCGCAGGCGCGTCAGTCGCTGGAAAACGTGAAGGCCATTGTGGAAGCCGCAGGCCTGAAGGTAGGCGATATCGTTAAAACCACGGTGTTCGTTAAGGATCTCAACGACTTCGCCACCTTGAACGCGGCTTATGAAGCCTTCTTTAATGAGCATCAGGCCAGCTTCCCGGCGCGTTCCTGCGTGGAAGTGGCTCGTCTGCCGAAAGATGTCAAAATTGAAATCGAAGCGATCGCCGTTCGTCGCTAATTCCCTTTCCTCTCCCGCCGGGAGAGGAAAACTCTTATGTTTTACCCGCTGTTATCTCTGGTTAATCCTGCCCGCTCAACCCTTTGTGCAACACCTGAAAATTTTTCGCTGCGCCTGTATCTCCACCTTGCCAGTTAGTGGCTAACCTTATGGAAGAACAAAAAGGCGATAACAGCGCAAACGGACCTTTTCTATCGGGATTGAGCAATGACTAAAAATCCACTGTGGTGGCAGAACGGCGTAATCTATCAAATTTATCCCAAGAGCTTTCAGGATACGACCGGCAGCGGCACAGGCGATCTGGCTGGCGTGATTGAACATCTGGACTACCTGCAAAAGCTGGGCGTGGACGCCATCTGGCTGACGCCGTTTTATATCTCGCCGCAGGTGGACAACGGCTACGACGTGGCGAACTACACCGCCATCGATCCGCTGTTCGGCACCATGAACGATTTTGATAATCTGGTGGAAGAGACGCACCGGCGCGGCATGCGGCTGATTCTGGATATGGTGTTTAACCACAGCTCCACCCAGCATCACTGGTTCCACGAGGCGCTGAATCCCGACAGTCCTTACCGCTCTTACTATATCTGGCGCGACGGCACGCCGGGCGTGCCGCCAAATAACTGGCTGTCGAAGTTCGGCGGCCACGCCTGGCGCTGGCACCCGGAAAGCAATCAATACTATATGCACCTTTGGGCGCCGGAGCAGGCGGATCTCAACTGGGAGAACGACAATCTGCGCGCTGAACTCAAGCAGATCGTCAACTTCTGGGCGGATCGCGGTATTGACGGGCTGCGGCTGGACGTGGTGAATCTGGTTTCCAAGCATCAGGACTTTCCGGACGATCCCAACGGCGACGGGCTGCGGCTCTATACCGACGGGCCGCGCATCCACGAGTATATGCGTGAAATGAGCCGTGATGTGTTTCGCCCGCGCGAGCTGATGACGGTGGGCGAAATGTCTTCCGCCACGCTTGAGCACTGTCAGCAGTACGGCGCGCTGGATGGCGAAGAGCTGTCGATGGTGTTCAGCTTCGATCATGTCGAGGTCGATTTCTTCAACGGTCAGAAATGGACGCTGACGCCGCTGGATCTGGTGGCGCAGAAAGCCATCTTCACCCACTGGCAGCACGGTATGCACAATAAGGCCTGGAACGCGCTGTTCTGGTGTAATCACGATCAGCCGCGCGTGGTGTCGCGCTGGGGCGACGAAGGACGATATCGCGTGCAGTCGGCGAAGATGCTGGCGCTGGTGCTGCACGGCATGCAGGGCACGCCCTATATTTTCCAGGGCGAAGAGCTGGGGATGACCAATCCGCACTTTACCCGCATTCTCGACTACCGCGATATCGAAAGCCATAACATGTATGCCGAGCTGCGCTCGCAGGGCCGCGACAGCGATAATCTGCTGGAGATCCTCGCCAGCAAGTCGCGCGATAACGGCCGCACGCCGATCCCGTGGCATGCCGGAGAAAACGGCGGTTTTACCACCGGCACGCCGTGGATTGGCATGTGCGACAATATGGATACCATCAATGCGGAAGCCGCGCTGGCCGACGAGAATTCGGTGTTTTACACCTATCAGAAGCTAATCCGGTTAAGGAAGCAGTATCCGATCCTGACGTGGGGCGACTATCTCGATCTGCTGCCGGAACACGCTTATCTCTGGTGCTACTGCCGTCGTTACGGCAAAGAGGTGCTGGTGGTGGCCGCCAACTTCAGCGGCGAAACGCAGGTCTGGCATCCGCCAGCCTACAGCGGCCACTGGGAAGTGCTGATCAGCAACTATCCCGATACGCACGTAACGCCTGGCGAGGTGATGCTGCGCCCGTGGGAAGCGGTCTGGTGGTATCAGAAAGTGTGGGATGGCTCCGGCCAGGGAAGTTCAGCTAAGCAGGCGCTTTAGATACAGGTTTATTGGCCACAGGCCGCCAAAGCGCGGCCTGATTAACGTCAGAACTCACGCTTAACGATAAGGTAACCATTAAAACGTACCGCGCAGTCATCATCATTGACCAGAGCGGAAGCAAGCAGAACATTATGCCGCCGTGCTACGTTTTCAAAGGTGTATTTTACCAGCAGCTGCCTGGCGTTTTTTGCCATAAAGCCTGCGGCATACTCCTTTGCCGTAGTGGGATCGTCGCTGTTTTCACCGCTCAGTTTCTTTTCTGTTTCACCGTAAGTCAGCGCCAGCGAATAAGTTACAGGTTGCAGGCTGATAAGCTCCGTCTCCGTTTTTTCCTTTATGATGCTGTCACGACTAATGCCAAAATCTTCCAGCATAGTGAGCAACATAGCTTTGCCGACATCGTTTCGCAGCGTTATGCACTGTTCAGGCGAGATCAGCGCCCAGACGTTAAAACAAACTAAGATAAATGCAAATGCAATTATTCTAAAAGTCATTGCACTATTAACTCCCGATCGCCTGATTCAAAAATTCGCCGACGAAAATTCAGATGGAGAACAATACAGCCATTAGACGCATTACCAGGATCGCTACCCTTATCGCCATGAATTAAAAAACCGCCGCGGTTACACATAGTATTATCAGGAGAGGGTTCCAGCCTTAACGTATAGCGCCCGGCATGAGGATGAGTAAAGGGGCGCCCGACAACTCTGTATTTACCTCGGGGTAAAGGTCCTTTTCCTTTTACGCACTCATACTCTGGATTATCCTTATATCCTGGCGCTCCAGCATAGAGAGCGCTAAACATATATTGATTATTATGCTTAAAAGTTCTCAAACTCACATTATAAACCCATGCCATTACCGCTCTCCTTGCGTTAATTAAACAATAGTTTCTTGCAACTCTGATTTATTATACCGAATTATCGTAACAGTCAATGATGTTAAATCAGATTTAATCCCCGCAACAACGCTATGTCACTGAAGCTAAGTGAAAGAGCCGCGCTTTTACTTACTAAGCGAGACGGCTGACATCCTGAAAAGAATCGGTAGCTTATCCTTAAAGCGCTGTCGGCTGGTACTCGATCGTGTTTGAGGTCGCCGTTTATACAACTTACTGCTATTTATAGGTTTTTATTTCCTGTGGAGCCTGTTACGCATGTTAAAACGTTTTGCTGTTTTACTCACTGGGTTGCTGTTTTGTAGTCACATTTTCGCCGCTGTAGGCTTTCGTCAGCTTACGCTGAACGGCAGTGGATCGCGTTCCATTGAGGTTGCCGTCTGGTATCCCACACAGCAAACCGACGTGGGTGAAAGTATCGGAGAAAACGCGGCATTCGAAGGCAGTACCGTGCTGCGTAATGCCGCTCCCGTGCCTGGCGCTCACCCGCTTTTATTGTTATCACATGGCCACGGCGGCAGCTGGCGTAATCTCGCCTGGCTGGCGGAAGAGATGGTGTCTCAGGGCTATATCGTCGCCGCGCCCAATCATCCGGGAACCACTTCGCAAAACGCCGATCCAAAGCAGGCGCGTCAGCTTTGGCTGAGGCCAGACGACTTAAAGCTGGCCATGCGTGAACTCATTGTTGATCCGGCTATTGCCGGAGAAGTGGACAGCACGCGGATTGCCGCAGCCGGACACTCGTTAGGCGGCTGGACGGTGATGGAGCTCGCTGGCGCCAAATTCGATGCGCGAAAATTTAACGTCGACTGCGCTAAACATGTTGGGCTTTCCAGCTGTCGGGTTGCCGCTAAGCTGGGGATAAACAGTGATGCCAGCCGTGCGCCACTGGCAGCCGACCGCAGCGAAAAGCGAATCAGGGCGGTTATTCTGCTGGATAGCGGATTAGCCCGAGGCTTTACCCGTGAAAGCCTGGCGAAAATAGCGCTTCCTGTCCTTATCCTTGCCGCCGGAGACGATTCGCCGGAACTGCCTGCGGAACTTGAGTCAGGCTATTTGGTCAGCACGCTGCCTCCGCGATGGGTGACCTTTGCCCGAATCGATGGCGCAACGCATTTTAGTTTTATGCAGCTATGTAAACCGCAGGGAGAAAAACTGATCGAAGAAAGCGCGCCGGGCGAAGGCGTAGTTTGTCAGGATGGCGGAACCTTTAGCAGAAAAGAATTGCATCGCCGGCTGGCAGTCAACATTAGCGGGTTTCTGAATGCGGCTTTACATTTTCAGCCGCAGCCTGGCGAAAAGCCCCTGGCGCCATTCCGCTCAGGCGAAGAAACTCGCGGTTAAAATTAGATTTGGTCAGAAAGCCAGATTCCAGCATAATTTCCGTTATCGGCTTTTGGGTGGTCAATAACAGGTTTTGCGCTCGTTGAATTCTGAAACTGTTAATCCATTGAGAGACGTTACAACCGCGCGCTGTATTCACGGCATTAGAAATATGGCGCGCGGGCATACCGGTTCTGCGTGCCAACAGGTTTAGCGTAAGATTTGCATCAAGGTAATACTCTTTATTTATTAACATTTGCTCAAGCTGCGCGCATCTTTTTTCCTGTTCTGCTCCCGTGCTTTTTTCCATGATATTTTTCGGTTCACTCTGCAGCAGGATTTTTTCTTCCGCGGGAAGCATTCTGTTTGCCAGCAAAATAGCTACACAGATAAATGGCAATATGCAGGCCCGCGCAACGGTAATAACTAAAGGCGCCTGTAGACCCTGATTATAAATAAAGTCCAGGCTAACCATCAGATCGACCAGGGCGGAAAAGCAGAGAAAGCAGCCAGCGAATAGCGTCAGGCGCGAGGCCAACAACGCCTTATTGAGGCGTATCCGAATAAAAGCGTTTTCGCCCTTAGCGGCGACTTTTATCAGGGCAAAGCCGTAGCCGCCATACAGCAGAAATAAAATTGCATCAATGGCTTGCGGAAAACATAAGATGGCAATAATGGCAGCCAGGGTCAGCAACAACGAAAAAGAACGGCGAGGCTTCTCATCTGTAGTCAGGCCGGTAAAGCAGCGCCACGCACAGTGTGGCAGACAGGCCGCAAGCAGGGGCTGTAGCTGCCGAACCGCCTCGTTGTGCCATTCCCAGCGGATAGTACCCGCGATCAGCAGAATGATCCAGGCTGCGATAAAGCTGCCTGTACGCCGATATTCGCTTCTGTTGGAGAGCAAGAGCACGCCCAGCAACATAAAGAGCGCCAAAATAATCAGCGACGAGAAAGGAATGTTGAACATCGTTATTACTGTCACAGCGGCGCGAACAGCGCCGCCAGATCGTCGCTGGTAAAGCTGACCGGCTCGTTCAGATCGTCTTCCAGAATGCCTTTGGCCAGCTCCGCTTTCTGCTGCTGCAGCGAGACGATCTTCTCTTCAATGCTGCCTGCCGCAATCAGCTTGTAGACGAATACCGGTTTGTCCTGGCCCAGGCGATAAGCGCGATCGGTGGCCTGGTTCTCTGCCGCCGGGTTCCACCAGGGATCGTAGTGAATAACCGTATCGGCCGCCGTCAGGTTCAGCCCTACGCCGCCCGCTTTCAGGCTGATTAAAAACACCGGCACTTCGCCATTCTGAAAACGGCGCACCGGCTCGCTGCGATCGCGCGTGCTGCCGGTCAGGATAACGTAGGGAATACGCGCCTTCTCCAGCTCTTCCGCTATCAGCGACAGCATAGTGGTGAACTGCGAGAAGATCAGGATGCGGCGATCCTCCTCCAGCAGATCGCTGAGCATCTCCCGCAGCAGCGTCAGCTTGGCCGACTGTTTAACACGGGCCGCTTTATCATTATCGATCAGTCGCGGATCGCAGCAGATTTGCCGCAGCTTCAGCAGCGCATCCAGCACCAGCAGATGGCTGCGTCCTGCGCCCTGCTGCTCTACCGCCAGCCGCACGCGATCCTGCATCGCGCCGCGGACTTTTTCATACAGCTCCCGCTGCGCGCCTTCCAGCTCCACCGAGCGCACTATCGTCGTTTTCGGCGGCAGCTCTTTCGCCACTTCCTGCTTGCGGCGGCGCAGCATAAAAGGCCGTACGCGCTTAGCCAGCAGCTCGCGCCGCACCCGATCGCCATCCCGCTCCACCGGGATACGCCACTCCTGGGTAAAGGCTTTTTCGCTGCCCAAAAATCCCGGCAGCAGAAAATCGAACTGCGACCAGAGCTCGCCAAGATGGTTTTCCAGCGGCGTGCCGGTCAGGCAGAGTCGATAACGCGATTTCAGCGTGCGGATCACCGAAGCCGCCTTTGAGGCGCTGTTTTTCACGTACTGCGCCTCGTCCAGGATCAATATATGGTAGCTGTGCCCCAGCAGCTGAGGCTGATCGCGCCAGAGCAGCGAATAGGTGGTCAGCACCACATCGTAATGTTCAATACGATCATAAAAAGATTTACGCTGCGGCCCGGTCAGCGCCAGCACCTTTAGCCCTGGCGCAAAACGGCTGGCCTCCTGCGTCCAGTTATAAACCAGCGTAGTAGGCACTACGATCAGCGCCGGACGATCCAGCCTGCCCGCCTCTTTCTCCAGCAGCAGATGCGCCAGCGTCTGGATCGTTTTACCTAACCCCATGTCGTCGGCCAGCACGCCGGACAGGTTGTTGGCCCGCAAAAACTGCATCCAGCCGACGCCCTGCAGCTGATAGTCGCGCAGCCGCGCCTCTAATCCCTGAGGCGGCGTAACGGGCGGAATGCTGTTTCCCGTCTGCAGGCTCTCCGCCAGCTTCAGCACGCCGCTGTCGCCGCTAAACTGCCAGCGGCCCGCTTCGCTTAACGCCGTCAGCCTGCCCGCTTCATAAGGCGCGACACGCAAGGGCGCCTCCTCATGCTGCGCCAGCAGATCCGCCAGGCTGCCTACAACGGTTTTCAGCCGGCCGGCGGCTATTTGCAGACGCTCGTTGCGTTCGCTGCGCAGCTCTATCGTTTCGTCGTCGGCAATCCCTGAAAGATCGCCCGAGAGCCAGCGGCGATCTTTACGGAACAGCCCGGCCAGCAACGGCTGCATATTCACTTTGTGCGAGCCGAGATCGGCTTCTATCTGCAGCGCAAACCAGCCATCCTGCTGCTGGATGGCCTGACCGTCGATGGCGGTGATTTCAGTGATGTTCCAGGTGAAGTCGTCATCCACAGCGGTCTGCCAGCCGCGTTGGCGCAGCGTTGGCAGCGCATACTGGATAACGTTGCGCCATCGTTCGGGCGAATCGGGCGCGAAAATAACAGGCGGCAGCGGCGCCGAACGCGGCGTATAGATATGGCCGGATGGGATAGTTTGCAGCCCGACCTGGTTCAGCTCGCTCAGCCAGCGCTGCTCCTGCTCCGCCTGTCGTCGGATTTGAAAAAGCCTGCCGTGGCGATCGGGAAAAGTATCGCCGCCGCTGCCTGCCGCGACATGGACGCCCGCATAGTCAAAATGCACGGCAGCGAAATCGAGGCGTTTTTGCCGATGGCCATAGCGTCCGAAACCGCTGACGAATTTCGCGCGCGACGTCAGTCGCAGCATCGGCTGCGGCTCGGCCTCGATAAGTTTGGTAGCCGGTGCGGGCGCGGCGGCAGGCTGGCGCTGCAGCCAGGCCAGCATCACCGCGGCGGCATGGCGGCAGTTATTTTTTACCGGACAGGTGCATTCTCCGCTGGCGTGCAGTTTGCCCTGCGGCCTGCTGAAATGCACCATAACCTGAAAGGGTTCGATTTTTCTGCCGGGCACTTCGCCGGTCAACAGATTATTTTGCCACTGCAGATGCTGCGCTTTATCCACCAGCTCTTTTGCTCTGGCCACGGTACGCGCGCCCAGCCAGCGGCTTACCTGTTTTTCATTGTACGTTACAGAAGACATCAGTCTGTATCCCGGGATGGCCTGAGCAGATAACCGCTTTGCATAACAGGCAATAATATGAAGTACGGGCGGGTGATTGCAACTCCGGAACGGCCGTTACGCCGCGAAAATCACTCAATTAAGCGGCCAGACAACAACGCCGGACGCTTTTTGCGCGCCTGGAAAAAGGGCCGATCTCTTAAGTGTCTGACATTTCGTCACCCTTTCAGGATCTTTGTTCCAAATCAAAAACCAGGCAGTTAAAACACAGGAAAACACAACATATAGTCATTATTATGCCACGCTACATCTACATATAGATAGGGTACAGGGATTAGCTATGGCCTCAATAGTCATTAAACGGGACGGCTGCCGCGCGCCTTTTGAAGAAACACGCATTCTGGAGGCGATAAAAGGCGCGGCCAGAGCGGCCAATATTCAGGATGAAGATTATTGCGAGCGGGTTACCGAAAAGATTTGCCTGCAGCTGACGCAGGAAGAAGTCGATATTCACGTTATTCAGAATACCGTTGAGAACGCGCTGATGGCCGGACGCTATCCCGAGCTGGCCCGAACCTATATTGAGTATCGCCACGATCGCGATATCGCACGCGAACTGCGCGGCAAGCTGAACAAAGAGATTCGCGGCCTGATCGAGCAGAGCAATCCGGCGCTGCTGAATGAAAACGCCAACAAAGACAGCAAGGTGATCCCTACCCAGCGCGACCTGCTGGCCGGTATCGTGGCCAAACACTACGCCACCCAGCATATTTTGCCGCGTGACGTAGTCAGAGCGCACGAGCGCGGCGAAATTCACTATCACGATCTCGACTATTCGCCCTTCTTCCCGATGTTCAACTGCATGCTGATCGATCTTAAAGGAATGCTGACCAAAGGCTTTAAGATGGGCAACGCAGAGATAGAGCCGCCCAAATCGATCTCGACCGCCACCGCCGTCACCGCGCAGATTATCGCCCAGGTCGCCAGCCATATTTATGGCGGCACCACCATCAACCGCATTGACGAAGTGCTGGCGCCTTTTGTAGAGGCGAGTCTGGAAAAGCATCGGCAGACGGCGCGCAAATGGCAGATCGCCGACGAAGAAGCCTACGCGCTGAGCTGCACCGAGAAAGAGTGTTTCGACGCTTTCCAGTCGCTGGAGTATGAGGTAAACACGCTGCACACCGCCAACGGCCAGACGCCTTTCGTCACCTTCGGCTTTGGTCTTGGCACCAGCTGGGCCGCGCGGCTGGTACAGCAGTCTATCCTGCGCAACCGTATCGCCGGGCTGGGCAAAAATCATAAAACCGCTGTCTTTCCTAAGCTGGTGTTCGCCATTAAAGAAGGCCTGAACCGCTCGCCGGGCGACGCCAACTACGATATCAAACAGCTGGCGCTGGAGTGCGCCAGCAAGCGCATGTATCCCGATATTCTGAATTACGAGCAGGTGGTCAAAGTGACCGGCTCGTTTAAAACGCCAATGGGCTGCCGCAGCTTCCTGGGCGTATGGGAAGAGAACGGCGAACAGATCCATGAAGGACGCAACAATATCGGCGTGATTAGCCTGAATCTGCCGCGTATCGCGCTGGAAGCGAACGGCAACGAGCCGCGCTTCTGGGATCTGCTGGATCAGCGTCTGCGCCTGGCGAAAAAGGCGCTGATGACCCGTATTGCCCGGCTGGAAAACGTTAAGGCGCGCGTGGCGCCGATCCTCTATATGGAAGGCGCCTGCGGCGTGCGGCTGAAGGCGGATGACAACGTCGCGGAGATTTTCCGCCACGGCCGCGCCTCTATTTCGCTGGGCTATATCGGCATCCATGAAACCATTAATGCGCTGAGCGGCGGCGAAAGGCATCTCTACGATGATGCGGCGCTGCGGCAGAAGGCGCTGGCGATCGTCAGCCGTCTGCGTGAAGCGGTCGACAGCTGGAAAGAGGAAACCGGCTACGGCTTCAGCCTCTACAGCACGCCGAGCGAAAACCTGTGCGATCGCTTCTGCCGTCTTGATCGCGCGACATTCGGCGTGATTAAGGGCGTTACCGATAAAGGCTATTACACCAACAGCTTCCATCTGGACGTGGAGAAGAAGGTAAATCCCTTTGATAAGATCGATTTCGAAGCGGCCTATCCGCCGCTGGCCAACGGCGGTTTTATCTGTTACGGCGAATATCCCAATATCCAGCACAACCTGAAAGCGCTGGAGGATGTCTGGGACTACAGCTATAGCTGCGTGCCTTACTACGGTACCAATACGCCTATCGACGAGTGCTATGAGTGCGGCTATACCGGCGAATTCGACTGCACCAGCAAAGGCTTTGCCTGTCCGAAGTGCGGCAACCACGATCCCGAACGGGTTTCCGTCACCCGCCGCGTTTGCGGCTATCTGGGCAGTCCGGATGCACGCCCTTTCAACGCCGGCAAGCAGGAAGAGGTGAAGCGCCGCGTTAAGCATTTGGGCGCCGGGCAGCTGGGGTGAATATCCATCAATATTACCCGGTCGATATCGTCAACGGGCCGGGGACGCGCTGTACGCTGTTTGTGGCCGGCTGCGAGCATCAGTGCGTCGGCTGCTATAACAAAAGCACCTGGCGGCTGAACTCCGGTCATCCTTTTACGCTGCAGATGGAAGAGCAGCTGATTGCCGATCTCAACGACAGGCGCATTCCGCGCCAGGGCCTGTCGCTGTCGGGCGGCGATCCGCTTCATCCGGCTAACGTTCCCGATATTTTCCGGCTGGTAAAACGGGTGCGCCGCGACTGTCCGGGCAAAGATATCTGGCTCTGGACAGGCTATCGCCTCGCGGAGCTGAGCGACGAGCAGCGGCGCGTGGTGGATCTGCTTGATGTGCTGGTGGATGGCAAATTCGTCCGGGCGCTTAAGGATCCGGCGCTGCTCTGGCGAGGAAGCAGCAACCAGATTATTCACTATCTGCGCTGAGAGCCGCGCGGTATCTCCGCTGATTCGATAATGGTTACTTCACGCTGCGCCGGTGAAAAAGCCTCATGCAGCATCGCTGCGGCAACGTCCTGCGCGGCGACGGCACGCCAGTTGCCCGGCAGCAGGCAAAACAGCGGCGCCGCCAGCGATTCGCCAGCGCGGCTGTGCTCTCTTTCTCCCAGCAGCAGCGACGGCCGAATCAGCGTCAGTCGTGGCCAGCCCTGTTTTTTCAGCGCGTTTTCCATTTCGCCTTTTACCCGGCTGTAGAAAAAAGGCGAATGCACGCCTGCGCCATGCGCGCTGACCACCAGCAAATGCTTCGCGCCGAGCCGCTGCCCGGCAATGGCGGTATCCACCACCAGCGTATAGTCAACGTGGATAAACGCTTCTTTACTGCCCGCTTCGCGTCGCGTGGTGCCCAGGCAGCAGAAGACAATATCCAGCGGCGTTTGCAGCGGGCCAAGCACATCCGTCAGATCGGCTTCCACCAGATTCGTTACCTTGTTCATCTCCGGCAGCTTACGCCTGGTGGGCGCGATGATTTCGCTGACGCGCGGATCCGCGATCAGCAGACGCAGCAGATGTTGGCCAATCAGCCCGGTCGCACCGGTAATCAATACCCGACTCATGCCTCTCTCCTTTTTTACTGAGTTTAGCCTGCACCGCGCGGCGCGGCGGCTTAACTTGCCGTTTAATCAGCGACATGCAGTGCGATAATTTAGCACGCCTTGATTTTTCAGTATTTTCAACCAGGCTTAACTGACTTCACAATAATAACCGGAGGAAAAGATGAGCAAGAAGATTGCAGTCCTGATCACTGATGAATTCGAAGACTCCGAATTTACTTCGCCAGCCGAAGCCTATAGCAAAGCTGGCCACCAGGTTGTGACGATTGATAAAAAAGCGGGCGTGACCGTTACCGGCAAGCAGGGCAAAGTGCAGGTGAAGATTGATAAAGATATCGATCACGTCAGCCCGGATGATTTTGACGCGCTGCTGCTGCCAGGCGGTCATTCGCCGGATAGCCTGCGCGGCGACGATCGCTTCGTGAACTTCACCAAAGCTTTTGTGGAATCCGGCAAGCCGATTTTCGCTATTTGTCACGGCCCGCAGCTGCTGATCAGCGCCAACGCCACGCGAGGCCGTAAGATGACCTCGGTGAAAGCTATTGCGATCGATCTGAAAAACGCGGGTGCCGATTTCTACGACAAAGAAGTGGTCGTGGATAACGATAAGCTGGTAACAAGCCGTACGCCGGACGATTTGCCCGCCTTTAACCGTGAATCACTGCGCATTCTCGAAACCGCTTAACGCGGCGGCATAGTCTGAGGCCAGGTTCGCCTGGCCTTTGTTTTATCTGCTTTCCGGCGATCGCTGCCACACCAGCTTTTTACCGAACCCCAGCGCGTTATCCACCATTTTCAGTTCGCTGACGACAATCTCCCAGATGGGCGCCGAAGCCGCCGCCGCAACCGGGAAGCGTTTGATATAAGCCCTGCGCGCCGCCGCTTCTTCTTCGCCTGCAAGCAGCCTGACTTCACCGGCATACTGTACGCCTTTAATCAGCATGACCGATTTGGGCTGTCCGCTAATGGTGCCCGCTACCCGCGGATCGCTGGCGAACTGGCCGCCGTGACGTGTTTTCTCTTCCGTCATCAGCCAGAAAGCGACTTTTTGAGCATTGAAAACGTAAAAGCAGTTGGCGCACCAGACGGGATCGCCGCCGCAGACGGCGAGCACGTGCTGCTTTTGCAGATAGCGGGAGATAGCCTGGAGCGGCTCCGGTTCAGACATTAAAATTTTCCTGTGGATCCGCGCGGCAAAAAGTCTTTAACGGCGGGTGAGAGCTGATAAACTTCCGGCCATAATCAATCACTCGCAATAGTTTATGACGATCCAGGCCTGGCATCTTTATATTGTGCAGACCGCCAGCGGCGCGCTCTATACCGGCATCACCAACGATGTCGCACGGCGCTTTAAGCAACATCAGGCGGGGACGGGCGCGAAAGCGCTGCGCGGCAAAGGCCCGCTGGCGCTGCTGTTTCACTGCGAGGCCGGCGACCGCTCCAGCGCGTCGAAGCTGGAGTACCGCATCAAGCAGCTGAGAAGGCAGGAGAAAATCAGGCTGGTTGCGCACCAGCCTGTCTCGCTTGAAGCCTGGCTGAACGATCTTAATCGCGGTTAAAGGGCGCCGCGTAGTCGATATAACCTTCCACGCCCTCGAAAGCGTCGTCCGCCAGCTTGTAGACCTGAAAAGCCGCTTCAGAGCCCTGCCAGCGGCAGCGCAGCTGATGGCGAGCGGCCGGTTCGAAGCCGTAGCGTCCGAAATAGGCGGGATCGCCCAATACCACTACGGCGGCGTAGCCAAACTCGTTTAGCGTATCCAGCCCTTCATAGATCAGCTGCTTGCCCAACTGCTGGCCGCGCACGCTTTCATCCACCGCCAGCGGCGCCAGGCCAACCCACTGCTTATCTTCGCCGTTCAGCGTGACCGGGCTGAAGGCCGCATATCCCAATACCTGCCCTTCATCATCAGTGGCGACGACGCCCAGCGTCAGTAAGCCATCCTCGCGAAGCTGCTGCACCAGTTCCGCCTCTGCGGAGCCAGGAAAGCTGCGGCGTAACAGGCTGTCTATGCTGGCCGCATCAACGCCGATTTCCGTACGAATTAACATGATATACCTGCGCGATCTGCTGTGGCAGCCGCGTCCTCTGTCAGTCCTGCCTCAATGAAGTCAGCCAGCTGCATAAGTCCGGCACGCAGCGGCTTCGGCATAGTCTCAAGCTCGATAGCATCCATCAGATTTTTTACCTCCAGCCCCAGCTCGGTGTCGCCTTCGATCACCAGCCGTCGCTGGAAAAACAGCGTATCGGGATCGCGCCGCCGTGCCGCCACCAATACCAGGTCGTTGACGTCGCCGCGAAACCAGACATCCGCTTCCGCCCGATCGGCTACCCGCAGCACGCCCTGCTCTACGGTGGTTGTCCAGCGCAGCCCCAGGTCGCGAATTTCGATCCCTAACCAGTGTCCCTGCAAAAAGTCTAACTCACCTTCCGCCAGAGCATGACGAAATTGCCAGCTCAGCAGCTGCTGCAAAAAATGTTTTTTAACCGCAAAAGGGGCAAATTGCAGCGGCAACTGCAGCCACTGCGGCCCTTTACGAACCAGCTGCGCGCGTAACGGGTTCAGCACTATTATCACTCCTTCAGATAAAATTTCAGCTATTTTGCCATACTGCAGAATTTCATCAGGCAGTTGGATCAACAAAGTGGACGAACTACGGCGCGTTATTAGTAATATTTTTCAGCTTCATTGCGCTTTTCACTGCCCTGCATCAAAAAAACCCGTAGTGGAGGAGACTATATTTATGTGTTCTTTTGCTTACGGGATCCCCTATGGAACTGCTTTGTCCTGCCGGTAATCTGCCGGCGCTAAAGGCGGCCATCGACAGCGGTGCGGATGCTGTCTATGTCGGACTAAAAGATGATACCAACGCCCGCCATTTTGCCGGACTCAACTTCACGGCGAAACGTCTGGAAGAAGCCGCCAGCTACGTTCATCAGCATAGACGTAAACTGCATGTTGCGATCAACACTTTCGCTCATCCCAACGGTTATCAGCGCTGGGAACAGGCGATAGACAGCGCCGCCGGCGCCGGCGTGGACGCGCTGATTCTGGCCGATATCGCTATGCTGGAGTATGCCGCCACCCGCTATCCCCATATTGAGCGACACGTCTCCGTACAGGCTTCGGCCACCAACGCCGAGGCGATAAAATTTTATCAGCGCCATTTCGACGTCGCCCGCGTGGTGCTGCCGCGCGTGCTCTCTGTTCATCAGGTTCGCCAGCTCGCCCGCACCTCAGCCGTGCCGCTGGAGGTTTTCGCCTTTGGCAGCCTATGCATTATGGCTGAAGGCCGCTGCTATCTCTCTTCGTGGCTGACCGGCGAATCGCCCAATACCGTCGGCGCCTGTTCGCCAGCCCGTTTCGTACGCTGGCAGCAAACGCCGCAGGGACTGGAATCGCGGCTGAACGATGTGCTGATCGATCGTTACGAGGCGCACGACAACGCCGGCTATCCGACCTTGTGCAAGGGCCGCTATAAGGTGGAGGAAACCCGCTATCACGCTCTGGAAGAGCCTACCAGCCTGAATACCCTGGCGCTGCTGCCCGAGCTGCTGGCGATGAATATCGCCTCGGTGAAGATCGAAGGTCGCCAGCGCAGCCCGGCCTATGTGCAGCAGGTGACGCAGATCTGGCGGCAGGCTATCGATCGCTGCCTGGCCGATCCGCAAAACTTTGCCGTGCAGCAAAACTGGATGTCCGCGCTCAGCGCGCTTAGCGAAGGCACGCAAACCACGCTGGGCGCCTATCACCGTCAATGGCAGTAGGAAAAACCATGAAGTATGCGTTAGGGCCGGTGCTCTGGTACTGGCCGAAAGAAGATCTGCAGGCGTTTTATCAGGCGGCGGCCAAAAGCCAGGCCGATATTATCTATCTGGGCGAAGCGGTATGCAGTAAACGCCGCGCCACAAAGTTTGCCGACTGGATGGCGCTGGCGAAAGCGCTGGCTGATGCAGGCAAGCAGGTAGCGCTGAGCACGCTGGCGCTGGTCGAGTCGCCTTCAGAGCTCACCGAGCTGAAGCGCTACGTCGATAACGGCGAGTTTCTGATTGAGGCTAATGATATGGGCACGGTCAATATGGCTGCCGAAGCGGGGCTGCCTTTCGTCGCCGGACACGCGCTGAACTGCTATAACGGTATGACGCTGCGCCTGCTGCACAAGCTGGGCATGGTGCGCTGGTGTATGCCGGTAGAGCTGTCGCGCGACTGGCTATGCGCGCTGCTGGAGCAGTGCGAGCAGCTGGGTATTCGTGGCCGCTTTGAGGTTGAAGTGTTAGGTTATGGCTACCTGCCGCTGGCGCTCTCCGCCCGCTGTTTCACCGCCCGCGCCGAAAATCGCAGCAAGGATGAATGCCAGACCTGCTGCATCCACTATCCCCACGGCAGAGCGGTTCGCTCGCAGGAAAATCAGCAGGTGTTCGTGCTCAACGGCATTCAGACCATGAGCGGCTACTGTTATAACCTGGGCAACGATCTGCACGCCATGCACGATATCGTCGATATTGTGCGGCTTTCTCCGCAGGGAGTTGAAACGCTGGCAGTGATTGAGGCCTTCCGCGCTAATGAAGCGGGTCAGGCGCCGCTGTCGCTGCTCGATCGCCAGCACTGCAACGGCTACTGGCGGAAGATGGCTGGCCTGGCGCTGGTGGAGTAAAACGCAGTCGGGCAGGAAGCCCGCTGTTATTGCCGAATAATCGCCGCCAGATTTGTCCTTACAGAGTTATACTTACCTTTCTTTTTCGCATCGCCCGACCGGCGGGTAAAGTGCTGCAAATTGCCAATCCGCTTACCCAAAGATCGCTTAGGCTGTGTATTTGCGCAGGCGCGTAGCCTGGAAATAAAGTGAGCGATTATGTCTGATAAAAAAACTGCCTCTCTGTCCGTGCTCGATCTCGCCCCTATCCCTCAGGGCGCTACCGCGCGTGACGCGTTTCATACTTCGCTGGCGATGGCGCAGCAGGCGGAGAAACTGGGTTTTAACCGTTACTGGCTGGCCGAGCACCACAACATGACCGGCATCGCCAGCGCGGCAACCTCGGTGCTAATCGGCTATCTGGCCGCTAATACGTCGACGCTGCGTCTTGGTTCTGGCGGCGTGATGCTGCCGAATCATGCGCCGCTGGTGATCGCCGAGCAGTTCGGCACGCTGGAATCGCTCTATCCGGGGCGAATCGATTTAGGTCTGGGCCGCGCGCCAGGCTCCGATCAGCGCACTATGATGGCGCTGCGTCGTCATATGGGCGGCCACGTGGATAATTTCCCTTCCGATGTAGCGGAGATGATCGCCTGGTTTGATGCGGAAGCGGGTTCACAGCCTGCCGTCCAGCCGGTGCCGGGACTCGGCCTCAAAATTCCGGTGTGGCTGCTTGGCTCCAGCCTTTACAGCGCGCAGCTCGCCGCTAAGCTTGGCCTGCCCTTCGCTTTCGCCTCGCACTTCGCGCCAGATATGCTGTTCCAGGCGCTGCATCTTTATCGCGAAAACTTTAAGCCTTCGGCCCGACTGGCGCAGCCTCATGCGATGGTGTGCGTCAACGTGGTGGCGGCAGAGAGCGAACGCGACGCCCGCTTCCTGTTTACCTCTATGCAGCAGCAGTTCATTAACCTGCGCCGCGGCCAGCCCGGCCCGCTGCCTGCGCCGGTAGAGAACATGGATAATCTGTGGTCGCCTTCTGAACAGTATGGCGTGCAGCAGGCGTTGAGCATGTCGATTGTCGGCGACGTGGATAAAGTGCGTCATGGCCTGGCCTCGCTGATGCGGGAAACTCAGGCTGATGAGATTATGATCAACGGCCAAATTTTTGATAAAGAAGCACGTCTGCGCTCTTTTGCACTGGCAATGGAAGCTTATCAATCGCTGTAGCAGCCGTTACTGAATCACAGGCATAAAAAAACCAGCCCGAAGGCTGGTTTTTTATTTAGCAGTCAGTGATTAAGCATCACGACGACGGGTTGGCGCAGCGCCGTCTTCACGACGCGGGCCGCGACCGTCACGGCTGAAGCCGCCGCCACGACGCTCACCGCCGCGATCGTTGCTGAAGCGACGACCGCCTTCACGGCCACCTTCGCTACGAGCGCCAGCGAAACCGCCACGACCAGCGCCGCCGCCACGGCGTTCACCGCCGCGATCGTTGCTGCGAGGCTGCGCATCACCGATCAGCTGCATGTTCATCGGCTTGTTCAGAATACGCGTGCGGGTGAAGTGAGACAGAATATCGCCCGGCATGCCTTTTGGCAGCTCAATGGTAGAGTGCGTGCCAAACAGCTTGATGTTGCCGATGTAGCGGCTGCTGATGTCGCCTTCGTTAGCGATAGCGCCAACGATATGACGAACTTCAACGCCATCATCACGACCCACTTCAATGCGGTAAACTTCCATATCGCCAACGTCACGACGTTCACGACGTGGGCGATCGCCATCACGGCTTTCGCGCGGGCCACGATCCGGACGGTCGCCACGGCGGTCGTCACGATCTTTGAACTCACGACGTGGACGTGGAGCCGGATCGGCAGGCACGATCAGCGGACGTTCGCCCTGCGCCATTTTCAGCAGTGCGGCGGCCAGCGTTTCCATATCCAGCTCTTCTTCCGGCTGCAGCTTGTTCAGCAGCGCACGGTAGAGATCCAGATCGCTGCTTTCCAGCTGCTGCTGAACTTTAGCAGCGAACTTAGCCAGGCGACGCTGACCCAGCAGCTCTGCGTTTGGCAGCTCTACTTCAGGAATAGTCAGCTTCATGGTGCGTTCGATGTTGCGCAGCAGACGACGCTCGCGGTTCTCAACGAACAGCAGCGCGCGGCCAGCACGACCAGCACGACCGGTACGACCGATACGGTGAACGTAAGATTCGGCATCCATTGGGATGTCGTAGTTAACAACCAGGCTGATACGCTCAACGTCCAGACCGCGAGCGGCAACGTCGGTGGCAATCAGGATATCCAGACGACCATCTTTCAGGCGTTCCAGAGTCTGCTCACGCAGCGCCTGGTTCATATCGCCGTTCAGTGCCGCGCTGTTATAGCCGCTACGCTCCAGCGCTTCGGCCACTTCCAGCGTCGCGTTTTTGGTACGAACGAAGATAATCGCCGCATCAAAATCTTCCGATTCCAGGAAGCGCACCAGCGCGTCGGTCTTACGACCATAAGCAGTCCAGTAGCTCTGGCTGATGTCAGGACGCGTGGTCAGGCTTGACTGGATACGCACTTCCTGCGGATCTTTCATAAAGCGTTTGGTGATACGGCGAATCGCTTCCGGCATGGTCGCAGAGAACAGCGCGGTCTGATGACCTTCCGGGATCTGCGCCATGATGGTTTCAACGTCTTCGATGAAGCCCATACGCAGCATTTCGTCAGCTTCGTCCAGCACCAGGCCGCGCAGGTTAGAAAGGTCTAACGTGCCGCGCTTCAGGTGGTCCAGCAGACGGCCAGGCGTACCCACAACAACCTGTGGGCCCTGACGCAGGGCGCGCAACTGTACGTCGTAACGCTGGCCGCCGTAAAGGGCCACTACGTTAAGACCACGCATGTGTTTAGAGAATTCAGTTACGGCTTCCGCAACCTGAACCGCCAACTCACGAGTTGGTGCCAGCACCAGAATCTGCGGCGCTTTCAGGTTGCTGTCAATGTTGTTCAGCAGGGGCAGCGAGAACGCTGCGGTTTTGCCACTACCGGTCTGTGCCATACCCAATACATCACGGCCCGCCAGCAGGTGAGGAATACACTCAGCCTGGATCGGAGAAGGCTTTACATAGCCCATGCCGTTAAGTGATTCGAGAATGGATTCGTTCAGACCCAGGTCAGCAAAAGTGGTTTCAATATCAGTCATGTAGTACAAGTGCCTCTTAGATTGCGGCGGCCAGTCTACATAACTCGTCGTGAAAACATTCAGTCATTTTCATCAAAAAGTGTGAACCGGCTCAAATTAGTGGTTTCGACGAACAAGAAAGCCCTCACCCGTGAAGATGATGACATTTCAAAAATCAGGACAAAAAAAGTTCGTCAGCTATTGCTGGTCAGATTCTGATAAATCGTCTTGTGTCTGGCCGAGTAGCGCCAGCTCCAACAATGCGTATCGGTGCTCAACAAAGTTATGGACGTTGTTGGCAACCGTCAGCTTGAACAACGCTTCTGCGTTGTCCTTCTCCCCCAGACTTAGGTAGTGCTTACCTAAATAGAAGTTGGTTTCACTGAGATGTTCAGCGAGCGAGGTGTTATCCGTTGCGTCCGCCTTGAGCCGCTCCATCAGCGTGGATTCGCTGATATGGCCCAGGTAGAACTCGACAATATTCCATCCCCATTGGTCTCTTACCGCCTTATCGTAACGCTGTTTCAGCGCCACTTCTGCCTTGTCGGCGCCGATCTCGCGTTCATCGAGATAGAGCCACAGGCTGCGGAAAGGATCGTTAGGATCGTCTTGATAAAACGCCAGCAGATCATCTTGCGCCAGTTTAAATCTTCCACCGTAGTAGAGTGCGATACCGCGATTTAAACGCGCGTAATTGTAAGTTGGATCAAGCTCAAGTACAGAATCAAACGCTTCGTAAGCGGCATCAAAGTTGCCCGCTTGCGTCAAATATATGCCTAAGTAATTGAATACTTCCGGCATATCCGGTCTGACAGACAGCGCTTGTGAAAAATCATTCCGCGCCAGTGCTCTCAAACCTAAACTATCATACAACACTCCGCGCTCATATAACAGCTGTGCGCGTTCATCATCGGTCAGTGCCCGACTGGCAAGTATTTGTTCCATGCGCGCCAGGATGACTTCCTGCTGCAACGTAGGCTGTAGCGGAACAGCCAAAACCTCGTTGTTACGCCAATTCGGGTTGCTGCATCCTGCCAGCGTAATAGCTGTCGCAACGAAACACCAGCGCAAAAAAGGCTTCATTTCCCACTCCCGAATACAAACAATGGGATGACTATCCTCTCATCCGCCTGCCGTGCACAAGGTGTCGTCCTGTCCTCGCGATGAAACTGCTCTCCGCGTCGCCACGGAGAGCCTGGTATGCTGCTTATTCTGCAGAAGCTTCTGGCGCAGGCGCGGCTGCCGCTTCCGGCTCGACCGCTTCCTTGATGCTCAGGCGCACGCGGCCCTGACGATCAACTTCCAGTACCTTCACCGGCACTTCCTGACCCATCTGCAGATAGTCGGTCACTTTCTCAACGCGCTTGTCGGCGATTTGAGAAATGTGTACCAGACCTTCTTTACCGCCGCCGATAGCCACGAAGGCGCCGAAGTCCACGATGCGGGTCACTTTACCGTTGTAGATACGGCCCACTTCGATTTCCGCGGTGATCTCTTCGATACGACGAATAGCGAATTTCGCTTTATCGCCGTCGGTCGCTGCGATTTTCACGGTACCATCATCTTCGATTTCGATGGTGGTGCCGGTTTCTTCCGTCAGCGCGCGGATCACAGAACCGCCTTTACCGATCACGTCCTTGATTTTATCCTGACTGATCTTAATGGTGTGGATGCGCGGAGCAAACTCGGAGATATCGCCACGCGGCGTGCTGATAGCCTGTTCCATCACGCTCAGGATGTGCAGACGCGCGCCCTTAGCCTGATTCAGCGCTACCTGCATGATTTCGCGGGTGATGCCTTCGATTTTGATGTCCATCTGCAGCGCGGTGATGCCTTCGCGGCTACCGGCTACTTTAAAGTCCATATCGCCCAGGTGATCTTCGTCGCCCAGGATATCGGACAGGACGACAAAGTTCTCTTCGTCCTTAACCAGACCCATCGCGATACCGGCTACGGCCGCTTTAATCGGCACGCCCGCATCCATCAGCGCCAGAGAAGCGCCGCAAACGGAGGCCATTGACGATGAACCGTTGGATTCGGTGATTTCAGACACTACGCGCACGGTGTACGGGAAAGCGTCGCCTTTCGGCATCACGGCCAGCACGCCGCGCTTCGCCAGACGACCGTGACCAATTTCACGACGCTTCGGCGAACCCACCATGCCGGTTTCACCGACAGAGTATGGAGGGAAGTTGTAGTGGAACAGGAAGTTGTCGGTACGTTCGCCCATCAACTCGTCCAGATTCTGCGCGTCACGCGCGGTACCCAGCGTGGCCGTTACCAGCGCCTGAGTTTCACCACGAGTAAACAGCGCGGAACCGTGGGTGCGCGGCAGTACGCCGGTGCGTACGTCCAGACCACGGATCATATCTTTTTCACGACCGTCGATACGCGGTTCGCCACGCAGGATGCGGCTACGCACTACGTTCTTTTCCAGACCGTGCAGGATGTCGCTGATTTCGCCTTCGTCCAGGCTTTCGTCTTCCGCCAGCAGCGCCGCTGTGGTTTCAGATTTGATCACGTCAACCTGAGCGTAACGCTCCTGTTTTTCAGTGATGCGGTACGCGTCGCTCAGGCGGCTTTCTGCCAGCGCAGCGATACGGCTGTGCAGGGCTTCGTTGACCGCTTCTGGCTGCCAGTCCCAGCGCGGTTTGCCGGCTTCAGCGACCAGCGCTTTAATATTTTCGATAACAATCTGCTGCTGCTCATGGCCGAACACCACGGCGCCCAGCATCTGATCTTCGCTCAGCAGTTCCGCTTCGGACTCTACCATCAGCACGGCGCCTTCGGTACCGGCGACAACCAGGTCCAGCTTGCTCTCTTTCAGCTCGTCGGAAGTTGGGTTCAGCACGTACTGGTCATTGATATAACCTACGCGAGCGGAACCGATTGGGCCGTTGAAAGGAATACCTGACAGGCTCAGCGCGGCAGAAGCGCCGATCATCGCAACGATATCCGGGTTAACCTGCGGGTTAACGGAAACTACGGTAGCGATAACCTGTACTTCATTGACGAAGCCTTCCGGGAACAGCGGACGAACCGGGCGGTCAATCAGACGCGCAATCAGGGTTTCGCCTTCGCTTGGACGGCCTTCGCGGCGGAAGAAGCTGCCCGGAATACGACCGGCAGCGTAGGTACGCTCCTGGTAGTTAACGGTCAGTGGGAAGAAGTCCTGGCCTGGCTTGGCTTTTTTCTGGCCTACCACGGTCACGAAGACAGCGGTATCGTCCATGCTGACCATAACGGCAGCGGTAGCCTGACGAGCCATCATACCGGTTTCAAGCGTGACGGTATGCTGACCATACTGGAATTTTTTTACGATCGGATTCAGCAAAATTATGTCCTTTACGTTCCTGGCAAGGTGTGGCCCTGCCGTGAATCACCAATCTTCTTTGCATCCTCGCGACTAATGACAACCCTAATCCCTTATGGGACAAAGCCTCTCATTAGCCGCGCGAATCTCTGCAACTGAAGATCACACTCAGCAACAATACAATAGTTTGGCCTGAATTGCTGCCGCCCGACTGAAAAAAGGGGCCATAGAGGCCCCTTTTTAGCGAAACTCGCACAAATCTGCCTTTTTTCCTGTTTCCAGTGACGCTGGCGCCAGAAGAAAGGAGAGCAGATTGTAAGACTTAGCGACGCAGACCCAGACGCTCGATCAGGCTGGTGTAACGTGCAACATCTTTACGCTTCAGGTAATCCAGCAGCTTACGACGCTGGGAAACCATGCGCAGCAGACCGCGACGGCTGTGGTGGTCCTTTTTGTGCTCAGAGAAGTGACCCTGCAGATGGTTAATCTGTGCGGTCAGCAGAGCAACCTGAACTTCGGTAGAACCACTGTCGTTAGCATCACGGCCGTATTCAGCAACGATCTGCGCTTTAGTTTCAACACTTAGAGACATGTTACCACTCCAAATTTTAAGATAAATGTACAGGCGCCGATCTCTAATTCAGCAGCCCAGTGTAAAGCCGCGCCATTCTACTCTTAGCCTGTGGCTTTCGCAATTGATGCGTCGGAATATTCTACAACCAGCCGGCGCGGCGCCACGCGGCCATCTTCCGCCACTTCCGCCATACCGATAAAGCTGCGAGCTTCGCCTTCGGTAACGCGCACCAGCCCTGAATCAGGCACGTTTGTCGCCTGTACCGGCATCCCTTGCTTAAAATAAGCCGCAGCGCTGACTGTCAGGTTGACTTCAGGATAAGCGGCAGCAGGACTGTCCATCGGCATTAGCAGCGGATCGAGCAGCTCTGAAGCCGGACGACCGCCGCTGGCGGCTTCTTCGCTGAGCGCATGCAGCTGTTCAAGCGTGACCATCGCCGCAATGGGATAGGTCGCTACCTGCAAGCGGCGCAGGAAGATAACGTGCGCGCCGCAGCCCAGCATCTCACCCAAATCGTCGGTGATGGTGCGGATGTAGGTGCCTTTCGAACAGTGGATTTCCAGCTCAAGCTCGTCGCCTTCCAGCCGGATAAACTGCAGTTCGTAAACGGTGATGCTGCGCGCCTCGCGCGGCACCTCGATTCCTTCGCGCGCGTATTCATAGAGCTTACGCCCCTGATACTTCAGCGCCGAATACATCGACGGTACCTGCTGCGTTTCCCCGCGGAAGCTCTCCAGCGCGGTTTCCAGCTGTTCCCGGGTAAAGTTCACCGGCCGCTCGCTGATGACCTGGCCATCCGCGTCCGACGTATCGGTGCGCTGGCCAAGACGCGCGATAACGCGGTAGCGCTTGTCTGAGTCGAGCAGATAGCGGGAAAACTTGGTCGCTTCGCCCAGGCAGATGGGCAACATGCCGGTCGCCAGCGGATCCAGCGCGCCGGTATGGCCCGCGCGATTGGCGTTAAACAGCCGCTTTACTTTCTGCAGCGCGTCGTTGGACGACAGGCCGCCAGGCTTGTCCAGCAGCAGCACGCCGTGAATATCGCGTCCGCGACGACGAGGACGGCTCATTACTCCTCCTTGTCGTCTTCCGCAGGGCCACGGCGCTCGGCGTCGTTGCGTACCACGTTAGTGACAAGGTTAGACATGCGCATCCCTTCAACCAGCGAGTTATCGTAGAAGAAGGTCAGCTCGGGTACGATACGCAGGCGCATCGCTTTGCCCAGCAGCGTGCGAATATAGCCGGAAGCGTCGCCCAGCGCGCGCAGGCCGCCTTTGATGGCGTCTTCGTCTTTGTCGTTCAGGAAGGTAACGAATACTTTCGCATAGGCCAGATCGCGGGAAACCTCGACGCCGGACACGGTTACCATCATGCCCAGGCGCGGATCTTTAATCTCGCGCTGTAAAATAATCGCGATCTCTTTCTGCAGTTCCTGGGAGACGCGCTGCGGGCGACCGAATTCTTTCGCCATAATTATTCTCTCCAAATAAATACGGGAGGCGCAAAGGCCTCCCGAACAGGTTGATCAGGCAACCATTAAGCGATGGTACGCTGGATTTCGATAATCTCGAACACTTCGATCATATCGCCAACGCGCACATCGTTGTAGTTCTTCACGCCGATACCACACTCCATGCCGTTACGGACTTCGTTGACGTCATCTTTAAAGCGACGCAGGGATTCCAGCTCGCCTTCATAGATAACCACGTTGTCGCGCAGTACGCGGATTGGGTTGTGACGTTTGATGTTGCCTTCAGTCACCATACAGCCGGCAACCGCGCCGAACTTAGGTGATTTGAACACGTCGCGCACTTCGGCCAGGCCGGTGATCTGGTGCTTGTACTCTGGCGCCAGCATACCGCTCATCGCCTGCTTCACTTCGTCGATCAGGTTATAGATCACGGAGTAGTAGCGCAGATCCAGGTTTTCTGAATCGATCACGCGGCGCGCCGAAGCGTCAGCACGGACGTTAAAGCCAACCAGAATGGCGTTGGAAGCCGCAGCCAGCGTGGCGTCGGTTTCGGTGATGCCACCTACGCCAGAGCCGACAATCTTCACCTTCACTTCGTCGGTGGAGAGCTTCATCAGCGAGTCGGCGATAGCTTCGACAGAACCCTGTACGTCCGCTTTCAGCACGATGTTCAGCTCGGACACTTCGCCTTCGGTCATGTTGGCGAACATATTTTCCAGCTTGGACTTCTGCTGACGCGCCAGTTTGACTTCGCGGAACTTGCCCTGACGATAGAGCGCTACTTCACGCGCTTTCTTCTCGTCACGTACCACGGTCGCTTCATCACCCGCCGCAGGCACGCCTGACAGGCCCAGGATTTCTACAGGAATAGAAGGGCCTGCAGTCAGAACTTCGCGTCCCAGCTCGTCACGCATCGCACGCACACGGCCATATTCGAAGCCGCACAGCACGATATCGCCTTTGTTCAGCGTACCTTCGCGCACAAGTACGGTAGCAACCGGGCCACGACCTTTATCCAGGAAGGATTCGATCACTACGCCGCTTGCCATACCCTGACGCACTGCGGTCAGCTCCAGCACTTCCGCCTGCAGCAGGATAGCGTTCAGCAGGTCGTCGATACCCGTACCCGCTTTCGCAGACACGTTGACGAACATGTTTTCGCCGCCCCACTCTTCCGGGATGATGCCGTACTGGGTCAGTTCGTTTTTAACACGATCCGGATCCGCTTCTGGCTTATCGCACTTGTTCACCGCAACCACAACCGGCACTTTCGCCGCTTTGGCGTGCTGAATAGCTTCGATAGTCTGTGGCATCACGCCGTCGTCGGCCGCCACAACCAGGATAACGATATCCGTCGCCTGAGCACCACGGGCACGCATCGCGGTAAACGCGGCGTGGCCTGGGGTATCCAGGAAGGTCACCATACCGTTGTCAGTTTCGACATGGTAAGCACCGATGTGCTGAGTAATGCCGCCCGCTTCGCCAGAGGCGACTTTGGTCGAGCGGATATAGTCCAGCAGCGAGGTTTTACCGTGGTCGACGTGACCCATGATGGTCACGACCGGCGCGCGGGATTCCATCGCCGCATCGGTGTCACGATCGCTCATTACCGCTTCTTCCAGCTCGTTCTCGCGGCGCAGCGTCACTTTGTGACCCATCTCTTCCGCGACCAGCTGGGCAGTTTCCTGATCGATAACCTGGTTGATGGTCGCCATCGCGCCCATCTTCATCATCACCTTGATGACCTGCGAGCCTTTCACCGCCATTTTGTTAGCCAGTTCCGCTACGGTGATGGTTTCACCGATAACGACATCACGGTTAACAGCCTGGACCGGCTTGTTAAAGCCCTGCTGCAGCGTGCTCTTACGCTTGCCGCCTTTACCGCCACGGAACTGCGCGCGCGCTTCTTCACGGTCGGTTTTGGCTTCAGAGTGCTTGTTGCCTTTTTTACGCTGGGTGGCTTTCGCCGGACGCGCCGCACGAGTGCGACGATCGCCTTCAACCTGCGCATCGTTTTCATCTTCCGCCGCACGGGCGTGAGTGGAGGTGGTTACGTGATAGTCAGAAGTGTCGTCCACTTCTTTCTCCGCTTCCGCCCACTCTGAACCTTTTTCTTCCGCCATTTTACGGGCCTCTTCCGCTACGCGCTTCGCTTCTTCTTCGATCTTGCGACGCGCTTCTTCTTCGGCTTTACGCTTCAGTTCTGCGGCTTCCGCTTCACGCCGGGCTTTTTCAGACTGCTGGTTGCGAGTCATATCGTCGGTTTGTTGGTTGCTCACTTTGTCTTTTTCCGCTGCTTCACGCCTGGCTTTTTCGGCAGCCTCACGCTTGGCCTGCTCCTCGGCTTCGCGTTGCGCTTTTTCTTGAGCTTCGCGCTGGGCTTTTTCTTCAGCCTCGCGACGAGCCAGTTCTTCCGCTTCGCGCTGTGCCTGCTCTTCTGCTTCCGCCTGAGCGGCTTCTGCAGGATCGCCTTTTACATAGGTGCGTTTTTTGCGGACTTCGATTTGCACCGATTTACTTTTACCGCCGGTGCCCGGAATGTTCAAGGTGCTGCGCGTTTTGCGCTGTAATGTCAGTTTACCAGAACCGCCATTGTTCATGCGGTTCAGGTGAGTCAGGAGCGTCTCTTTTTCCTGCTGGGTCACAGAGTCTGTTTCAGACTTACGGATCCCTGCATCAGCAAATTGCTGTACCAGGCGTTCTACCGGTGTCTGTATCTCTGCGGCCAGCGATTTTACGGTTACATCTGTCATGCTGTTCCTTCCTGCTACAGTTTATTACGCGTCGTCGCCGAACCAGCAGATATTTCGTGCAGCCATAATCAGCTCGCCAGCCTGTTCGTCGCTCAGGCCTTCAATATCTGACAGGTCGTCAACACCCTGCTCGGCAAGATCTTCCAGCGTGCAAACGCCTTTCGCTGCCAGCTTATAGGCCAGTTCACGGTCAAGACCTTCCAGGTTCAGCAGATCGTCCGCTGGCTGGCTGCCGCCCTGACTCTCAGCTTTTTCCAGAGCAAGGGTGGTTAACGCATTTTTCGCACGATCGCGCAGCGCTTCTACTGTCTCTTCATCCAGACCGTCGATTTCCAGCAGCTCGTTGATAGGCACGTATGCCAGCTCTTCCAGAGAAGAGAAGCCTTCTTCAACCAGTACGGTTGCGAAATCTTCATCAATATCGAGATGTTTGGTAAAGACGTCGATGGCAGCGTGGGCTTCAGCCTGGTGCTTGGCCTGCAGATCGTCGACCGTCATCACGTTCAGCTCCCAGCCGCTCAGCTGCGAAGCCAGACGCACGTTTTGGCCGTTACGGCCAATCGCCTGAGCCAGGTTTCCGGCTTCTACGGCGATATCCATGGTGTGATTGTCTTCATCCACCACGATAGAGGCGACATCCGCCGGGGCCATCGCGTTGATAACGAACTGCGCGGGATTGTCATCCCACAGTACGATATCAATACGTTCGCCACCCAGCTCGCTGGATACCGCCTGAACACGCGCGCCGCGCATACCCACGCAGGCGCCGACCGGGTCGATACGCTTGTCGTTGGTTTTCACCGCGATCTTGGCACGGGAGCCTGGATCGCGCGCGGCGGCTTTAATTTCGATCACTTCTTCGCCGATTTCCGGTACTTCGATGCGGAACAGTTCAATCAGCATCTCCGGTTTGGAACGGCTAACGAACAGCTGCGCGCCGCGCGCTTCAGGGCGCACAGCATAAAGTACGCCGCGAATACGGTCGCCTGGACGGAAGTTTTCACGCGGCAGCATGTCTTCGCGGATAATGACCGCTTCAGCATTGTTGCCCAGATCCAGAGAGATATTGTCGCGGTTAACTTTCTTCACCACGCCGGTGATAATCTCGCCTTCCTGCTCGCGGAACTGGTCAACGACCATCGCGCGCTCCGCTTCGCGCACTTTCTGCACGATTACCTGTTTAGCCGTCTGCGTGGTAATACGGTCGAAGGTAACAGATTCGATCTGATCTTCCACGTAGTCGCCCAGATTCAGCGATTCATCTTCGAATCGCGCGGCATCCAGGGTGATTTCACGCGTTGGCATGGTGACTTCGTCAACAATGACCCAGCGGCGGAACGTGTCAAAATCGCCGCTTTTGCGATCGATGCTGACGCGGACGTCGATTTCCTGCTCATATTTTTTCTTGGTAGCCGTGGACAGCGCGCTCTCCAGCGCTTCGAAAATCTTCTCGCGCGGGAGGGATTTCTCGTTCGATACTGCCTCGACTACAGCTAAGATTTCTTTGTTCATCCTGGTATGCCTCAATCCGGACTTTTAAAAGTGGGGAACCAGGTTCGCCTTCTGGATGTTGCTCAGCGCGAACACTTCGTCGTTACCCTCAACGGCAACGGTTACCATTTCGCCCTCGACGGATTTAATGATTCCCTGCCATTTGCGGCGGTTCTGTACGGCCATACGCAGCACCAGGCTTACTTCCTCGCCGATGAATCGCGCGTAGTGCTCTGCGGTAAAGAGTGGGCGCTCAAGGCCTGGCGAGGAGACTTCAAGGTTATAAGCAACGGTGATGGGATCTTCAACATCAAATACCGCGCTAACCTGGTGGCTGACATCAGCGCAATCATCAACATTGATGCCATCTTCACTATCAATATAGATGCGCAGCGTAGATGTGCGACCGCGAACGAACTCAATGCCAACCAGCTCGTAGCCCAGCGCTTCTACCGGTGCCGTAATCAGCTCTGTTAATTTTTGCTCTAATGTGGACAATCCCACCCCCAAGACATAAAAAAAGGGCTTAATAGCCCAGTATGCTGTTTCCTGATAACAAAAAACCCCGATAAATCGGGGCTTTATGCGACTGGACCCTGTACGCCAAAGAATGGCGGTTCGGCACAATCCAGATAGAATTTTTTTCAAAATTCGCTGTTAGCGCCGTACGATGCATACAGTATATTTGAAAAAGAACTCTAAGGGAAAGTGGTTGCGGGGGCCGGATTTGAACCGACGACCTTCGGGTTATGAGCCCGACGAGCTACCAGGCTGCTCCACCCCGCGTCCGAAAACGTGGCTAATACTACGCCGATCTTGCATAAAATGCAAGCAAAACTGAGATTTGGTACCGAGGACGGGACTTGAACCCGTAAGCCCATGCGGGCACTACCACCTCAAGGTAGCGTGTCTACCAATTCCACCACCACGGCACTACAGTTGCGACTTTTTCATTTCTGTCGCGTCGAAATTTACTGCGGGATATCGCTACCCGGCGCGGCCGGTTTAGCTGGCTGACTCTGCTGCTGTGCAGGCTGAGACAGATTTTCCCACTCGCTTCCTTTCTGCGTTTTGTTGCTGTTGAGGTTACCCAGGATCAGGCTGATCACAAAGAACAGCGTCGCCAGCACTGCGGTCATACGGGTCATAAAGTTGCCAGAACCGTTAGAGCCGAACAGCGTTGCTGAAGAACCTGCACCAAATGACGCGCCCATATCAGCGCCTTTACCTTGCTGCAGCATGATCAGACCAACAAGGCCGAGTGCCACAATAAGGAAAACTACCAAAAGAGCTTCGTACATAATCAACCTGTTTCCTTGCACATTAATGCGCATTTAAGCTTCAAAACCAGTGAAGGGGAGCTTATCGCTACCCATCAGAAGCGGGTGTGAATACTAACCAAAGCCGCACGATAGCGCAAGACCATTTTAACGCATCGTCGCCGATTGCGGAAAAAAGCGGCAGCCGCCCCGAAGGCGCTGAAAAAAGCGCCAAAAATCACGCGGCTACGCTCTTTTCTCTATGGTCAGACAGCTTTAACCGCGTCGGCAATCCGATGCGCCAGCGCCGTCACCTGCGCTTCGTCTTCGCCTTCCACCATCACGCGGATCAGCGGTTCGGTGCCCGATTTGCGCAGCAGAACCCGACCACGACCATGCAGCTCTTTTTCCACTTCAGCCGTTACGGCTTTCACCTGTGCATCTTCCAGCGGATCGTTCGCGCCGCTAAAGCGCACGTTTACCAGAATCTGCGGCAGCAGCTTCATGCCGCTGCAGAGATCGTGCAGGCTCATATGGTTGCGCACCATCGCAGTAAGTACCTGCAAACCTGCCACAATGCCGTCGCCGGTAGTGGTTTTATCCAGCAGAATCACGTGGCCGGAGTTTTCTGCGCCCAGTCGCCAGCCTTTTTCCTGCAGTTTCTCGAGCACGTAGCGGTCGCCCACTTTGGCGCGCGCAAAAGGTATGCCCAGCTGCTTCAGCGCCAGCTCAAGACCCATATTGCTCATTAGCGTCCCGACCACGCCGCCGCGCAGCTGGCCCTGACGCAGCCCTTCCCGCGCGACGATATAGAGGATCTGATCGCCATCGACCTTTTCGCCTAAGTGATCGACCATCATAATGCGGTCGCCGTCGCCGTCATAGGCCAGGCCGATATCCGCTTTTTCCGCCAGCACGCGCGCCTGCAGCTGACGCACATCGGTCGCGCCGCACTCTTTATTAATATTCATGCCATCGGGATTGACGCCCAACGTTATAACCTCTGCGCCAAGCTCGCGCAGCACGTTTGGCGCGATGTGGTACGTCGCGCCGTTGGCGCAGTCCACCACGATTTTCAGGCCGTTGAGGCTCAGCTCGCTTGGAAAGGTACCTTTACAGAATTCGATATAGCGTCCGGCAGCATCAACAATACGGCTGGCGCGGCCCAGTTCGGCGGATTCGACGCAGGTGATAGGTTTTTCCATTTCGGCTTCAATCGCCTCTTCCACCTCGTCCGGCAGCTTGGTGCCTTCTATGGAGAAGAATTTGATACCGTTATCGTCGAAGGGATTATGCGAAGCGGAGATAACGATGCCGGCTTCCGCGCGGAAAGTGCGGGTCAGATAGGCAATGGCAGGCGTCGGCATCGGCCCGGTGAAGGCCGCCGACAGGCCAGCCGCAGCCAGGCCAGCTTCCAGCGCGGACTCCAGCATATAGCCGGAAATACGCGTGTCTTTACCGATGATGATCTTTCGCGAGCCGTTACGCGCCAGCACTTTGCCCGCGGCCCAGCCCAGCTTGAGTACGAAATCAGGCGTGATTGGCGTTTCGCCAACCTTGCCGCGGATGCCATCGGTGCCAAAATATTTACGGTTGCTCATACTACTTTCCCTTCGCTGACAGTGTTGCCTCGACGACGCGCATCGCCTCAACGGTTTCTTTAACATCGTGAACGCGCAGAATGTGCGCGCCCTGCATAGCGGCGATAACCGCGCAGGCCAGGCTGCCGGTCAGGCGTTGCGACGGCCCAACGTTCAGCAGCTGCCCGATCATGCTTTTACGCGACATGCCAACCAGCAGCGGCAGCCCAAAACGGTGAAAATCGGCCAGGTGCGCCAGCAGCTGATAATTATGGGAGAGATTCTTACCGAAACCGAATCCGGGGTCGAGCAGCAGCTGCGATTTTTTGATCCCGGCCGCTTCGCAACGGGCGATCTGGTCGACAAAGAAGTCGTCCACTTCCTGCAGGAAGTTTTGATACTGCGGCGATTGCTGCATGGTTTTAGGCTCGCCCTGCATATGCATCAAACAGACCGGCAGTCCCGTTTCCGCCGCCGCTTCCAGCGCACCCGGTTCCTGTAACGATCGAATATCGTTGATAAGGTGCGCGCCGGCGTTCGCCGCTTCGCGGATCACTTCCGGTTTGGAAGTATCGACGGAAATCCACACCTCAAAACGCTGCGAAATCGCTTCCACTACCGGAATCACGCGCTCCAGCTCCTGTTCGACGCTAACATCGTCCGCGCCCGGACGAGTGGACTCGCCGCCAATATCGATAATGGTGGCGCCGGCGTTAATCATGCTGTTGGCATGCGTCAGCGCCTGCACCAGGTCATTATGTTTGCCGCCGTCCGAAAACGAATCCGGGGTTACGTTCAGTATGCCCATTACGTGAGGATGAGTCAGATCGAGCACGGCATCTCTGGCGTACAGCTTCATGGCGGCGGTTCTCCTTCAGGTTCTTAATCGTCTCAGATAAAAAAAACCCCGGACATCGCCGGGGTTTGCTGTTGCTTAGCTGCGCTTACATTGTGTTGCCAGGGTTCGGCGTGCGCGGCTCGTCGACCGGACGCGGCGCCTTCGGCGTACCGTTGTCGGAGCTGTTGCTGCCCGGATCTTCCCAACCCGCTGGCGGACGCACTTCACGACGTGCCATCAGGTCGTCGATCTGCGGCGCATCAATGGTTTCATACTTCATCAGCGCGTCTTTCATCGCGTGAAGGATGTCCATATTCTCGTTCAGAATACGACGAGCACGCTGGTAGTTGCTCTCGATCAGCGCTTTCACTTCCTGATCGATGATGCGTGCGGTTTCATCGGACATATGCTTCGCTTTCGCGACGGAACGTCCCAGGAACACTTCGCCTTCTTCTTCCGCATAGAGCAGTGGCCCCAGCTTCTCAGAGAAGCCCCATTGCGTAACCATGTTGCGGGCAATAGAGGTCGCTACCTTGATGTCGTTGGAAGCACCGGTGGAAACATGTTCCACACCGTAGATAATCTCTTCCGCCAGACGACCGCCGTACAGCGTGGAGATTTGGCTTTCCAGCTTCTGACGGCTGGCGCTGATCGCATCGCCTTCCGGCAGGAAGAAGGTCACGCCCAGCGCGCGGCCACGTGGAATAATCGTTACCTTGTGCACCGGATCGTGTTCCGGTACCAGGCGGCCGATAATAGCATGGCCCGCTTCATGGTAAGCGGTGGACTCTTTCTGCGCTTCCGTCATCACCATGGAGCGACGTTCCGCACCCATCATGATTTTGTCTTTGGCTTTTTCAAACTCAACCATAGAAACGACGCGTTTGTTACCGCGCGCGGCGAACAGTGCCGCTTCGTTCACCAGGTTAGCCAGATCGGCACCGGAGAAGCCTGGCGTACCGCGGGCGATTACCAGCGCGTCAATGTCGGTAGCCAGCGGCACGCGACGCATATGCACTTTCAGGATCTGCTCGCGACCGCGGACATCCGGCAGACCGACTACAACCTGACGGTCGAAGCGGCCCGGACGCAGCAGCGCGGGGTCAAGCACGTCAGGACGGTTGGTCGCGGCGATAACAATAATGCCTTCGTTACCCTCAAAACCATCCATCTCAACCAGCATCTGGTTCAGCGTCTGCTCACGTTCGTCGTGACCGCCACCCAGACCGGCACCGCGCTGACGACCCACCGCATCGATCTCATCGATAAAGATAATGCAGGGCGCCGCTTTCTTGGCCTGTTCAAACATATCGCGTACGCGGGACGCGCCCACGCCGACGAACATTTCAACAAAGTCAGAACCGGAAATCGTAAAGAATGGCACTTTGGCTTCGCCAGCGATGGCTTTCGCCAGCAGGGTTTTACCGGTACCCGGCGGGCCGACCATCAGTACGCCTTTAGGAATTTTACCGCCCAATTTCTGGAAACGGCTCGGCTCGCGCAGATATTCCACCAGCTCGCCTACTTCCTCTTTAGCCTCGTCACAGCCAGCCACATCAGCAAAAGTGGTTTTGATCTGATCTTCCGTCAGCATGCGGGCTTTGCTTTTTCCGAAGGACATCGCGCCCTTGCCGCCGCCGCCCTGCATCTGGCGCATAAAGAAGATCCAGACACCAATCAGTAACAGCATTGGGAACCACGAAATGAAGATAGAAGCCAGCAGGCTTGGCTCTTCAGGCGGTTCGCCAACCACTTTTACATTTTTGGTCAACAGGTTATCGAGCAACTTGGGATCGTTGACGGGGATGTAGGTGGTGTATTTGTTGCTGTCTTTTTTGACAACGTTGATTTCACGCCCGTTAATACGTGCCTCGCGGACCTGATCCTGGTTCACTTCCGACAGGAAGGTTGAGTAATCAACCCTACGGCCATTTGACTCGCTGGGCCCAAAGCTCTGGAAGACAGACATCAGCACGACTGCGATGACTAACCAGAGAATCAGGTTTTTCGCCATGTCACTCAAGGGATTAACCTCTTATTACAACTGTGTTAACAGACAGCGTAGGGTACTATAGTTTGCGCCCTGTCGCTACAATGTACACTTCACGCGAACGAGAGCGTGAAGCGTCCGGCTTACGAATTTTCACTTTCGTAAACAGGGAGCGAATTTCCTTAAGATATTCTTCAAAGCCATCTCCCTGAAACACTTTCACTAAAAAACTGCCGCCAGGCGCCAGAACATCCCGACACATATCCAGTGCTAACTCAACCAGATACATCGACCTGGGAATATCCACTGCCGGCGTTCCCGTCATGTTAGGCGCCATGTCGGACATGACCACCTGCACTTTAGCGTCGCCGACGCGATCCATCAGGGCTTTAAGCACAAGTTCATCACGAAAATCGCCCTGAAGGAAATCGACGCCGACGATAGGATCCATCGGCAGGATATCACAGGCGATAACGCGACCTTTTGCACCGATCTGCGTCACTACATACTGTGACCAGCCGCCTGGCGCCGCGCCGAGATCGACTACCGTCATTCCCGGCTTAAACAGCTTGTCACTCTGCTGTATTTCATCAAGTTTAAACCAGGCGCGCGAGCGCAGCCCTTTTTTCTGCGCCTGCAGCACATATTTATCGCTAAAGTGTTCCTGAAGCCAGCGGCTGGAACTGGCCGAACGCTTTTTACCAGTCATACAATTTCCAACTATGATTCACCGTATGCGATAAATAAACCGCGCAAATCAGCATGCCGATTTGGTGATATACCCGAGATGGCGGTAGAATGACCCGTTTTCAATCCCAATGTAAGTAAAAAATACGATGAATCTGAGTACCAAACAAAAACAGCACCTGAAAGGACTGGCCCATCCGCTGAAGCCCGTCGTGATGTTAGGCAACAATGGTTTGACCGAAGGGGTGCTGGCCGAAATCGAACAGGCACTGGAGCACCACGAGCTCATCAAGGTAAAAATCGCTACGGAAGACCGTGAGACGAAGACCCTGATGGTAGAAGCTATCGTGCGCGAAACCAAAGCCGCAAACGTGCAGGTTATCGGCAAGACGCTGGTGCTGTACCGTCCGACGAAGGAACGTAAAATCTCCCTTCCTCGCTAAACGCCAGGCGAAAGAAAGTGACACGCCCGGGATGTCAGGAAAAGGCCGCAAAGCGGCCTTTTTCTTTTCTTTACACTATGTCTGAAAAATTGCTTAAGAGTAAATCAGATATACTCTATTTTCAGAATTTCGTACTCGACGTCGCCGCCCGGCGTTTTGATGATGGCGACGTCATCCACTTCCTTACCGATTAAACCACGCGCCATCGGCGAATTGACAGAAATCAGATTTTGCTTAAAGTCCGCTTCGTCATCGCCCACGATACGGTAGGTCGACTCTTCATCCGTCTCCAGGTTCAGGACGGTCACGGTAGCGCCGAAGATGACGCGACCGTTGGCGTTCATTTTAGTGACGTCAATCACCTGAGCATTGGAGAGCTTGGCTTCGATCTCCTGAATACGACCTTCGCAGAAGCCCTGCTCTTCGCGAGCGGCGTGATACTCTGCGTTCTCTTTCAGGTCGCCATGCTCGCGGGCTTCCGCGATCGAGGCAATAATTCTGGGACGTTTTACGGTTTTCAGCTCTTCAAGCTCTTCGCGCAGTCTCTCGGCGCCCCTTAGCGTCATCGGAATCTGATTCATCTCAATACCTCGTCAACTGATCCTGTGCAAAATTTTTGTCATCCTGACAGGCAAATGCAGAAAAAGCGTTCTGCGGCGCTTGCCACTGATTTACAAACGAAAGGAACCCGACCCGGAGGAATCCCAGGGCCCGGTGGTTTTGCATTTTGATACGTATTTTAACCCAGAGTTCCCTATGGGTCATCGTTTACTTTCCACCATAATGCACCGTAGTATGGCAACATCACCTGCCAGTAAACGCGAGATTATGCGATTTTCACGAATTGTTACCGGCTTAGCCTGCGCATTTATGCTGAATGCCCACGCGGCCACGGTTGAAGACTATACGCAGTACCTGCCCGATGGCGCAAACCTGGCGTTGATTGTGCAAAAAATTGGCGCGGACACGCCTTCAATTGATTACCACAGCAAGCAGATGGCGTTGCCTGCCAGCACCATGAAAGTGATCACCGCGCTGGCGGCGTTGCTGCAGCTTGGCCCGGACTACCGCTTCCATACCCAGCTTGAGAGCAAAGGCTCCATTAGCGGCGATACGCTAAAGGGCGATTTAGTGGCGCGATTTGGCGGCGATCCGACGTTAACGCGTCAGGATTTACGCAATATGGTGACGGCGCTGAAAAAACAGGGCGTGCAGCATATTCAGGGCAATCTGGTGGTCGATACCTCCGTGTTCGCCAGCCATGATAAAGCGCCCGGCTGGCCGTGGAACGATATGACGCAGTGCTTCAGCGCGCCGCCGGCCGCCGCTATCGTGGATCGCAACTGTTTCTCCGTGTCGCTCTACAGCGCGCAGACGCCAGGCGAAAAAGCCTTTATCCGCGTTGCTTCTTTCTACCCGGTCAATATGTTCAGCCAGGTACGCACGCTGGCGCGCGGTTCATCGGAAGCGCAGTACTGCGAGCTGGACGTGGTGCCGGGCGAACTGAACCGCTTTACGCTAACAGGCTGTATGACCCAGCGCGCCGAACCGCTGCCGTTAGCTTTCGCCATTCAGGACGGCGCAAGCTATGCCGGCGCGATTTTAAAAGGCGAGCTGCAGCAGGCGGGCATCGACTATTCCGGGCATCTGGTGCGTCAGACGCTGCCGACGCCGCCAGCGACCGTGCTGGCCGAAACGCAGTCCGCGCCGCTGCACGATCTGCTGCGGATTATGCTGAAGAAGTCGGACAATATGATCGCCGATACGGTATTTCGCACTATCGGGCATGAGCGTTTTGGCGTGCCGGGTACCTGGCGCGCCGGTTCCGATGCGGTACGTCAGATTTTGCGGCAGAAAGCCAATATCGATCTTGGCAACAGCATTCAGGTGGACGGCTCCGGTCTGTCGCGCCACGATCTCATCGCTCCTGACACCATGATGCAGGTGCTGCAATATATCGCGCAGAACGACCAGCAGCTTAACTACATTTCCATGTTGCCGCTGGCGGGCTACGACGGCACGCTGCGCTATCGCGGCGGTTTGCATGAAGCGGGCGTGGACGGCAAGGTTTCCGCGAAAACGGGATCGCTGCAGGGCGTTTATAACCTGGCCGGTTTTATCACCACGGCCAGCGGTAAGCGGGTTGCCTTCGTGCAGTATCTTTCCGGCTACGCGGTGCCGCCGAAGAACTACAACCAGCGACGGATCCCACTGGTGCGTTTTGAGAGTCGGCTTTATAAAGATATTTATCAGAATTATTAGTCATCCCAAAGGAAAGCGGGCGCCAGAAAATTTTATGGCGCCCGCGGTACCAGCGTTATCATGCTGCCTTTTGTAATCAATAAAAGTTTATATCTTTATAACCTGGCGCGTTTTCCAGAATGATAATGCCGACAGAATAATCTTCCGTCGCCAGCTCAACGTTTTCATGGGGCTTCGCGAGGAGATCCGCCGTTCGACCTGTTCGGTCTGCCAGCGATTATTCTCTGCTATTTTTTGTGGTGATGGTATTTTGACCTTTTTTTTATACGCAAGACGACAGGCGCACCCTCGTGATTTTTTATTAAATTTCAGTAATTTATATTAGCCACACCATTCAATTACGGTAAGGCATTTCATTGAATGATATTTTCTCGAACCCTTGCTGTATAGAGTAGAACTTAAAAATTCGATATCGAAGTTTATAAATATCGCCATTATCAACGGTCATTAAGCAATCCTGATATTTGTTTAATGGAGCGCAATTTATTTATCTTTCAGGAATATAGCTGGTTTATATGCCATGGTATTTTATTGAATCACTTTCTGTTCAGATAGGAACATTCCGTGCATATCAATTTTAGCTTTTCTATTGCTATCTTATTAAAATAAACGACACGGCAAATATGCTTACTGCTAATTTCCTGCATCATTTATAAAAAATTATCTACTGTGTTCGGATGAGCGGCCAGCGCGTTTCAGGCAGGTAGTGGCCCAATTGCTGGGCCACTTTGAAGCTTAAAATCAGAAGTGAGTATTCAAACTCATATAGTAAGTGCGTCCTGATTCGTTATAGGTATTCGCTCCTGCGCCATACATATAGGCGCCGGTAGCGGCATTACCTGTGGTTTGTGCGTTGCCCTGCCGGAAGTGACGCTTATCGAACAGGTTATCTATGCCCAGCGTGACGCTGGCGTACTTGTTCACCTCATAAGTGCCGCTCAGGCCTAAAATCGAGTATGGGCTTACCGTCGCCTTCTCGCTGCCGCTAACCGCTTCTCCCTTGTAGTTATACTTCTTCGGCGTCTGACGGCCATACCAGGTAAAAGTCGTCTGTAGCGACAGATCCTGCGTAGCCTGCCATGCCAGCGTCGAGTTCAGCGTGTACTGTGGGATAACCGACAGGCGATCGCCCGTGGTTTTGTTTTTGCTTTGCAGCATCCAGGTCAGGTTGTTGTTCCAGGTAACCGCTTCCGTTACCGGAAGGTTCACTGTACCTTCCAGCCCTTCCACTACCGCTTTCGGCACGTTTTCCCATTGGTAGATATCGGTGCTGCCGGTCGCGCCGCTCGGCTCGTAGCCCGACTCGATTTTATTGCGATAGTCGTTGCGGAACCAGGTCAGGCCAGCCTGATAGCCTTCGTGCTTATACTCCACGCCCACTTCTTTATTGATGCTGGTTTCCGCTTTAAGATCTTCATTCCCCATCAGATAGCAGGCGCCCGCGCTGTCCGCGCAGCCCTGGCCACGGCTATAGAGCACGTAGTTCGGGTTGGTTTGATAGAGGCTTGGGGCTTTATAAGCTCTGGCGATGCCCAGCTTCAGCGTAAAATCGTCGGCCAGTATCTGCGACAGATTCAGCGACGGGCTCCAGTTGTTGCCAACGATGCTGTGATGATCGAAACGCAGGCCCGGTACCAGGGTGGTGGTGTCGGTCAGCTCCATATTGTCTTCGGCAAACAGCGAGAAAATTTCCGCCGACGAATAAGGGCTGCGGTTGGTGCTGCTGATGCCATCAATAGCACCGCCAGAAAGCGCCTGGGTATTGGATGCGCCATCCTTCATGCGCTGCTGATTCCACTCCGTGCCGAACGTCGCGGTTTGATTGACCAGAAACTCGAAAGGCACGCTGATTTCGCTGTGCAGCAGCACGTCATTGAGTTCAATGGTGGAGAAGCCGCTGTCGGAGAAGATGCCTTCCGTACCGCCTGCCAGCCCTTCATTCATACGCGAATTGCGCGTGTTTTCATACTGGGCGTAGCTGCGGGTACTGACGCCATTGTCCCAGACGCCGGTCCAGGTTACCGCGTAGTCCTGGCGGTAGAGGCGATTAGTCTCGTCGCCATATTTGCTCTGCACCAGCGCGCTGGTGTTGGTGTTCTGCGTATCGCCCGCGTAAAGATTGCCCTGACGGCTGTAGCCGGCGCTGAACTCCAGGTTCTGGTTTGGCGCGAATTCCCAACGCAGCTTACCGTGGATATCCTTATTTACCACGCCCTCGCGCCCTGCCGGCACAGTATCGGCATAGCTGCCGGTTCGTAGCGACTGGTGACCCTCGTTAATGTACTGCGCATCCGCCTGGGTTTTGCTCAGATTGCCCCATAGCGAGAAACTGACATCATCGCCCATTGGGCCGCTGAGAGAGAAGTTGGAGCGCTTAGTGGAGCCTTCTGACTTGTGCTCCGGCATATTCAAATAGGTATTCCAGGAGCCGTGCCACTCATTACCGGTTTGTTTGGTGATGATGTTAACTACGCCGCCAGCCGCGCCGTTACCGTAGCGCGCCGCTGCCGGGCCTCGGATCACTTCGATATGGTCAACCATTTCCGGCGGCACCCAGTTGGTATCGCCGCGCGTGTCGCGTTCGCCGCGCCAGCCCAAACGCACCGAATTGCGGCTGGCGACCGGCATGCCGTCGATTAAAATCAGCGTGTTCTCCGGGCCCATACCGCGAATATCAATCTGACGGTTATTGCCGCGCTGGCCGCTGGTGGAGTTGCCTGTCAGGTTAACGCCGGGCATGGTGCGGATGATTTCGGAAAGATCGCGGGAAGGCGGCCGTTTTTTAATCTCTTCGGCGGTAATGGTGGAAACGCCGGGCGCCTGCAGATTCTGCTGTTCCGCCGTTACCATCAGGGTGCCGCCGTCCGCATCGACATGCTGGCCTGACGCGGCGGCTTTAGTGCTGGCCGCCGCGTCCGTTGCGGCGTCGTCCGCCGTCGCTGCCGCCATCATTCCCAGTTCAAGCAAAATCGCTAAGGATAGTTTTGATAGTCTGTTCAACGTTCTCATTCCCTGTCACTCCGCCCCGCGTCTTTCCTCAGGGGGAAATAATGAATAAAAGGACGGAACCAGCTTGAGTCCGCCCACGCCTGATTAGCCCCATGCACGCGCATTCCCGATCAGGCGGGCATACATTATTTCAAATGAAAACAATTATCAATTCGATTATTTGTCGTATTCTTGTTTATGCGACAGGTGAGACAGCTTAGTGAAGCAGGCGGTGGGGAGTACGCGGATAAAGCTGCGCCTCTGCAAATACAGAGACGCGTATAAACTACTTTTTGGCAAAAAGTTCTTCCAGACGCGTCAGCACATTGTTGGCGCTGTAGTAGTCCAGACGAAAGCTATCCTCGCCCAGCGTATAGACCTGCTGATTTTTTATCGCCGGAGAGTTCGCTACCAGCGGTTCCGCCAGCAGCGCTTTCTTTCCCTCATCACCTGCGGCAAAGATCAGGGCGCTGTTCCCCGTCAGGGCCGTTACCAGGTTTTCTCCCTGTACAGGAATAATGTCCCGGCGCCTGAGGCGCTGACTGGCCTGCAGCACCACGGCAGGCGGCTCAGCCAGCGTAAAACCCAGCGACTCCAGCAATTTTCCCTGCGCGGATTTGGGCGTCCAGAGATTCACCAGATGATTATGGGGATTGTAGACCAGCGCGGAAACGGGCTGCGGCGGCAGTTGCAGCTTCGCTTTCACCTCTTGTTCACGCTGCGCGTAGCGCTGAATCGATTGCTCCGCTTCGGCCTCTTTCCCGCTAGCCTGTGCCAGCACACGTTCGACTTCCTGCCAGCTCTTATCGTCGTAGTTCACGACCAGCGTTGGCGCCAACGCGGCCAGGCGATCGTAGAAAGGCAGTGCGGAATCATTTCCCGTCGCGCTGACGATAATCAGATCGGGCTTTTCCGCCGCAATAGTTTCAAGGTTGGGCTCGCCGCTATAGAGCCTTTTGACGCCCTTAGCCGCCGCCACTTTACTCCACTGCCGGAAAAAGCCCTGTTCATCAGAGATACGGTGGCCTGGCATAGTAGCGCCGCTGGCGACTATCGGTGCGTCAATTGCCAGCAAAGAGCCGGTCAGGGTGACGCTGGTTGAAATAATACGTTTGGGCTGTTGTTTAAGCACCACATCGCCTTTTACGCTGGCAATATGGCGCGGCCAGCCTTCTTCAGCGTAAGTGGGATTAACCGACAGCAGCGAGAAAGCCAACAAAAGCAGAGGAAAAATTCGCAGAAGGGAAGTACGCATGCTCGATCAACTCTATCAGCCAGGGCGAAGCGCGGAGCGTCGCAAAATTCAGATAGAGAAATGATAATGATTATCTTTACTGCCGGGAAGCGCTAATTAGCAGCCGCGCCATTTTACCAAAAGAAAAGGGACGCCTTACGGCGTCCCTCAGACTTAGCGCTGATAGATGATTTCGACGCCTTCGTCGTCTTCATCGTCCCAGTCTTCGTCCCAGTCGTCATCCTCTTCCACCGCCGTCTCAGCTTCTTCCAGCTGCTGACGATGATAGTCGTCCCACATAAACTCGACTTTCTCAGGCTGCTTCTCTTCCACTTCCGCCTCTTTTGGATTGGCGTTCAGGAAGGACATGACATCCCAGCAAAGCGGCGTGACGCCGACGCGGTTGGCCGCAGAGATCAGGTAGTATTTGTCCGTCCAGCCCAGCGCTTCGGCAATCGCCTTCGCACGGGATTCGGCTTCTTCCGCATCCAGCAGGTCGACCTTGTTGAATACCAGCCAGCGCGGCTTGTTGAAAAGCTTCTCGCTGTATTTTTCCAGCTCGCCCAGGATGATGCGGGCGTTCTCTACCGGATCGGATTCATCGATCGGCGCCAGATCGATGGTGTGCAGCAGCACGCGACAGCGCTCCAGGTGCTTCAGGAAGCGGATGCCCAGTCCTGCGCCGTCGGAGGCGCCTTCGATCAGGCCAGGGATATCGGCAACCACAAAGCTCTGCTCGCTATCCATACGCACTACGCCGAGGCTTGGCACCAGCGTGGTAAACGGATAGTCGGCCACTTTAGGTTTGGCGGCGGATACGGCGCGGATAAAGGTGGATTTACCGGCGTTCGGCAGGCCCAGCATACCGACGTCGGCCAGCAGCATCAGCTCCAGCTGCAAATCACGCTTCTCGCCCGGCGTGCCCATCGTTTTCTGACGAGGCGTACGGTTTACGGAAGATTTAAAACGGGTATTGCCCAGACCGTGCCAGCCGCCTTTGGCGACCATCTGCAGCTGACCGTGCTTCATCATATCGCCCAGCGTTTCGCCGGTGCCCTGATCGATGATGCGGGTGCCGACAGGCACTTTGATAATAATATCTTTGCCGCGTTTGCCGGTGCAGTCGCGGCTCTGGCCGTTCTGCCCACGCTCGGCGCGGAAGGACTTTTCAAAGCGATAGTCGATCAGGGTATTCAGGTTTTCATCGGCCTGCATATAGACGTCGCCGCCGTCGCCGCCGTCGCCGCCGTCCGGGCCGCCTTTAGGAATATATTTTTCACGACGGAAGCTGACGCAGCCATTGCCGCCATCGCCCGCAGCAACGAGGATCGTCGCTTCATCAACAAACTTCATTTTACTTCTCCGTCAATCATTTGCCCGCTGCTGGCAGGATGATCCGTCGTGGCTCGCTGGCCTTAAAACGGATGCCGCAGACCGCGTGTCTTTTTCAGACTGGGATCCGCTTAAGACATCATGCAGCTGAATATAAAGTGTACAGCAAAGGGTGTTACTGGCAACCCGCGCGCTGCGGATCGCAGAATGTAAAAAGCCCCGCAATCATAGCGGGGCTTTTTGATTCGCTGCTAAAAGCGGTATCAGGTACCGCCTTCAGGCACGAAAACCTTACTCAGCAACGATGCTGATGTATTTACGGTTGTTCGGGCCTTTCACTTCGAACAGGACCTTGCCGTTTGCAGTAGCAAACAGGGTGTGGTCACGGCCGCAGCCTACGTTGGTGCCCGCGTGGAATTTAGTGCCACGCTGACGAACGATGATGCTGCCTGCCAGAACGCTTTCACCGCCGAAACGCTTAACGCCCAGACGTTTTGCGTTGGAATCGCGGCCATTTCGAGTGGAACCGCCAGCCTTTTTATGTGCCATTTGTCAGATCTCCTCTTAGGCGCTGATGCCAGTGATCTTCACATCAGTGAACCACTGACGGTGACCCTGCTGCTTACGGTAGTGTTTACGACGACGAAACTTAACGATCTTAATTTTGTCGCCACGACCGTGAGCAATGATTTCTGCTTTGATCACGCCGCCTGAAACTAAAGGCGCGCCAATCGTCACTTCTTCGCCGTTGGCAATCATCAGAACCTGGTCGAATTCAACTGTTTCGCCGGTTGCGATGTCCAGCTTTTCCAGGCGAACGGTCTGACCTTCGCTCACTCGGTGTTGTTTACCACCACTTTGGAAAACCGCGTACATATAAACTCCGCTCTCGCGCTTGCCGTCTTGATTTCAGGCTGCGCTATAAATATTCACAATAGGGCGCGAATTCTACGCAACTTCGCAAGCGATGACAAGTGCCTGGTAGCGGGTATTGCAGAAAAAAAACGCAAAGCACAGGCAAATGTTTCACAGCCGTCATTTTCAAGTACAATCTGTTATACATTACTTGCCGCAGGCACGGGTAAAGACGCTTATCATAGCCGCATAGTGGGCCATAGCTGAAAAGACTGATGAACTTAGAACAGATAAACGAACTCACCGCGCAGGACATGGCGGACGTCAATGCAACCATACTCGAGCAGTTGAATTCTGAGGTTTCCCTCATCAATCAGCTGGGTTATTACATCATTAGCGGCGGCGGCAAACGCATCCGTCCGATGATTGCCGTTCTGGCCGCGCGCGCCCTGAACTATACGGGAAAACAGCATGTTACCGTGGCCGCCCTGATCGAATTCATCCATACGGCGACGCTGCTGCATGATGACGTGGTCGATGAGTCGGACATGCGCCGCGGCAAAGCGACCGCCAACGCCGCCTTTGGCAACGCCGCCAGCGTGCTGGTTGGCGATTTTATTTATACGCGGGCTTTCCAGATGATGACCAGCATCGGCTCGCTGCGCGTGCTGGAGCTGATGTCGGAAGCGGTCAACGTGATAGCGGAAGGCGAAGTGCTGCAGCTGATGAACTGCAACGATCCCGATATCACGGAAGAGAGCTACATGCGGGTGATCTACAGCAAAACCGCGCGCCTGTTTGAAGCCGCCGCGCAATCCTCAGCCATTCTTGCGGAAGCTTCGCCGGAACAGGAAAAGGCGTTGCAGGATTATGGCCGCTATATCGGTACCGCTTTCCAACTGATCGACGATCTTCTTGATTACAGCGCCGACGGCAAAACGCTGGGTAAAAACGTGGGCGACGACCTGAGCGAAGGCAAACCTACCCTGCCGCTGCTGCACGCGATGCGTAACGGCACGCCAGAACAGGCAGCGATGATCCGCAGCGCCATCGAACAGGGCAACGGTCGCCATCTGCTGGAGCCCGTGCTGGAAACCATGCAGCAGTGCGGTTCGCTGGCCTGGACGCGCGAGTCGGCTGAGCGTGAAGCGGACAAAGCTATCGACGCCCTGAAAATCCTGCCGGAGTCGCCGTGGCGCAGCGCGCTGGAAGCGCTGGCCCATATGTCGGTACAGCGCGAATTCTAAGCTGAGCGCGCGGCCTGCCGCGCTGCTCATTCAGCGTGCTAACCTCAGGCGCCAGATCGGGCGCAAAAACGTTACAGGCCACTGACGCTTTAAGTCGCCACGGATGGCGCTTCTCCTGTTTTATGAACCCGCTTTTCCCTTGTTTTTCCGCTGCAGCCTGCCGCGCTCTTATTCCCGCCTGCAGCCTCGCCTCTCCCGATGTAACACACCTTTCTGTTGCATAACTTTGCGTAGCGCTACTCAAAAACGTCATGTCACCTGAAAACTATTGGAAATATAGTTACCATTATTGCTATAAAAAGCGTCCATAAATAACTATAGCTATCAGCTAACTATTTTCGTCACATCCGCAATTTTTGTCACACAGCAGTGCCATTGCACCCGGATGTTTCCAAAAAAGGTGATACTTACAAGGAGGAAAGAGAGATGCCGAAGGAGAAGAAAGACTGGCACAACGCGGATATCGTTGCAGCACTTAAAAAAAGAGGCACTACGCTGGCTGAGGTGTCCCGACAGGCAGGATTAAGTTCAACGACGCTGGCTAACGCGCTTTTCAGACCCTGGCCGAAGGGCGAATGGCTTATCGCGGAAGCTCTCCAGATTCATCCGGCAGAGATCTGGCCCAGCCGTTATTACGATCCCGTCACTCACGCGTTGCGCAATCGCAAAAAGCCTGTTCGTTCCTGAGCAAAGGCGGTAGAGCGCTACCGCCTTCACCTGGCGGCGATTATTCGCTGCCGCTCACGCGTTCGATATTCGCGCCCAGCGCTTTCAGCTTGTCTTCAATGTGCTCATAGCCGCGATCGATATGGTAGATACGATCCACAATTGTGGTGCCTTCCGCGATGCAGCCCGCCAGCACCAGGCTTGCCGAAGCGCGCAGATCGGTCGCCATTACCTGAGCGCCCGACAGCTTTTCCACGCCGTGGCAAATAGCCGTGTTGCTTTCGATCTCCGCGTGAGCGCCCATGCGGATCAGCTCCGGCACGTGCATAAAGCGGTTTTCGAAAATGGTTTCGGTGATCACGCCCGTTCCTTCCGCCACCAGATTCAGCAGGCTAAACTGCGCCTGCATATCGGTAGGAAAGCCCGGATGCGGCGCCGTGCGGAAGTTGACCGCTTTCGGGCGCTTGCCGTGCATATCAAGGCTGATCCAGTTGTCGCCGGTTTCGATATCGGCGCCCGCTTCGCGCAGCTTGGCCAATACGGCGTCCAGCGTGTCCGGCTGCGTATCGCGGCAGACGACTTTCCCGCCGGAGATCGCCGCAGCGATCAGGAAGGTGCCGGTTTCAATACGATCCGGCAGCACGCGGTACACGCCGCCGCCCAGACGCTCCACGCCTTCGATAGTGATGCGATCGCTGCCCGCGCCGGTGATTTTAGCGCCCAGCGTGTTCAGGAAGTTCGCCGTATCGACGATTTCCGGCTCGCGAGCGGCGTTTTCAATCACCGTGGTGCCGGTGGCCAGCGTAGCGGCGCTCATGATGGTGACGGTAGCGCCAACGCTAACTTTGTCCATCACGATGTGCGCGCCCTTCAGGCGGCCATCTACGGAAGCTTTGACATAGCCCTCTTCCAGGCGGATCTCAGCGCCAAGCTGCTCCAGGCCGGTAATATGCAGATCGACCGGACGAGCGCCGATTGCACAGCCGCCCGGCAGGGAAACCTGGCCCTGGCCGAAACGCGCTACCAGCGGGCCAAGCGCCCAGATAGAAGCGCGCATGGTTTTCACCAGATCGTAAGGCGCGCAGTAAATATTGACGTTACTGGCATCCAGATGTACTGACCCGTTGCGCTCTGCTTTCACGCCCAGCTGGCTCAGCAGCTTCATCGTAGTGTCGATGTCCTTGAGTTTAGGGACATTCTGGATTTCTACCGGATCGGACGCCAGCAGAGCAGCAAAAAGAATCGGCAACGCGGCGTTTTTAGCCCCGGAAATGGTCACTTCCCCGCTTAGACGGGTTGGGCCCTGCACACGAAATTTATCCATTAAACCTGCTCTCAATTAATCAGCTATAGAGTGCGGCCTCTTCATCGCCAGGCGCGATGAGGACGGCGACTTAAAAACCGTTCAGTTTACGGTCGCGTGCCCATTCTTCCGGAGTATAGGTTTTGATGGACAGCGCATGAATACGGTTGTCGGCCAGATAGGCCGCCAGCGGCGCGTAAATCGCCTGCTGTTTTTTAACTCGGCTCAGTTCGCCGAACATTTCGCCGACGGCGATAACCTGAAAGTGGCTGCCGTCGCCGGTCACGATGGCTTCCTGCAGCGGCAGCGCGGCCATCAGCACGGATTGAATTTCACTAGTTTCCATGGGATTTTCTAAATTCGCTTGAGGATAAACAGGCACACATAGTAGTGGAAAGCGGAGCTATCTTAAACAGGCAAAAAAGCCTCCGCGATTGCAGAGGCTTTTCAGGAGGGATCGTTATCGCTCGATCAGCGTACGGCGGTAATAAACTGCTGCAGATTATAGAGCGCGATCAGCGAGCGCAGCTTGTCCGTAATGCCCGTAAATCCCGGCGCTTTTCCCTGTTGCAGCGCAATCTGCCGCAGATGCACCAGCAGCGCCAGGCCAGCGGAATCGACCCTTTCCAGCGCGGAGACGTCAATGGTATCAATCTGTTTCATTACCGTCTCCCGTTGCTGCCATAAGGCGGCCAGCGTTTCGCGCTCCAGTTCACCGGCCAGATGCAGCCGGTTCGCTTCAATGCGCCAGTTGAGCTGGTCCATTACTGCTGCTTATCCAGCGTGATAGGCTGGCTGGCGGCGTTTTTCAGCACCTCGGTCAGGCCGTCGACGCCTTTCTGACGCAGGATGCCCGCCCATTCGTTCTGCTTGGTGGAGATCATGCTGACGCCTTCCGCAATCATATCGTAAGCCTGCCAGTCGCCGGTGCGGCTGTTTTTACGCCACTGGAAGTCCAGGCGAACCGGTGGACGGCCGTTGGGATCGATAATGGAGACGCGGATAGCGATGATGTTCGCGTCAGCATAGGGCTGCTCCGGCGCGATCTGGTAAGTCTGGCCGTGATAGAGCGCCAGCGCCTGACCATAGGCCTGCGCCAGATAGTCGCTGAAAGCTTTAAAATAGGCTTCGCGCTGCGCCGGCGTCGCTTCCTTGTAGTAGCGACCCAGCACTAACGCGCCGGCGTATTTAATCTGCACATAGGGCAGCAGCTCTTCACGCACGATTTGACGCAGGTAGTTAGGATCCTGCTTGATTTTCGGCTGCTCGTTTTTAAGACGGGTAAAGGTCTTTTCCGCCGCCTCGTTCATCAGCTTGTAGGGATTAGTCTGGTCAGCGGCGGCGTTGGCCGCGACCGGGGCAATGATCAGCATTGCCACCATCAGAAAACGTTTAAACATTACTGCTCCTCTTAAGGTTTAGTCGCTGCAGCTGGCGCCGGCGCGCCGCTATTTTCCGGCGCGGCGTTTTTGCTCTCGTCGCCGCTGCCGCTCTTGTACAGGAACTGACCAATCAGGTCTTCCAGCACCATTGCCGATTTGGTGTCCTGAATAGTGCTGCCGTCTTTAAGCATAGCCGTTCCCATCTCGGGATCGTCAAAACCGACGTTCAGCGCAAGATACTGCTCTCCCAGCAGGCCGGAAGTCCTGACCGCCAGCGAGCTGGTATCCGGCAGCTGGTTATATTTTTCCTCGATATCCATCGAGACGCGCGGCAGATAGGTCTTCTCATCCAGGCCGATCTCCGTTACGCGTCCTACTACCACGCCGCCGATTTTCACCGGCGAACCGCTCTTCAGCCCGCCGATATTGTCGAAGGTGGCGTAAAGCCGCCAGGTTGGCTCGCTGCCTAAAGATTTCAGATCCGCCACCCGCAGGCAGAGGAACAGCGCCGCGCAGAGCGCCAACAGTAAAAAGACCCCTACCCAAATTTCGCTTTTTTTCGTTTGCATCGAATCAGTTCCCAAACATCAGTGCTGTCAGCACAAAATCCAAACCGAGCACAGCCAGAGAAGCATGTACCACAGTGCGCGTTGTCGCCCGGCTAATCCCTTCCGAAGTCGGCACGGCGTCGTAACCGTTAAACAGGGCGATCCAGGTAACGGTAAAGGCGAAAACGGCGCTTTTTATCACGCAGTTGACGATATCGGTACGGATATCCACGGCGTTCTGCATCGCTGACCAGAAAAAGCCGCTGTCGATGCCTTTCCAGCTAACGCCGACAATGGCGCCGCCCAAAATGCCTACCGCGACGAAAATCAGCGCCAGCAGCGGCATACTGATAAAGCCAGCCCAGAAGCGCGGAGAGATAATCCTGCGCAGCGGATCGACCGCCATCATTTCCATGCTGGAGAGCTGTTCAGTAGCCTTCATCAGGCCGATTTCAGCGGTCAGCGCCGACCCCGCCCTGCCCGCAAACAGCAGCGCGGTGACAACCGGCCCCAGCTCGCGCAGCAGCGACAGCGCCACCAGCATGCCAAGACTGCTGTCGGCGCCGTAAGTATTCAACACCAGATAGCCCTGCAGACCGAGCACCATGCCGATAAACAGGCCGGAAACCACGATAATCAACAGCGACAGCACGCCAATGCTGTAGAGCTGTCTGATCACCAGCGGCGCATGCTTGCGAAAGCGCGGCACGCCGATCAGCGCATGAAACAGCATCAGTCCGGCGCGACCGAAAGAGGCGCAGATATTGATTCCCTGACGCCCGACGGACGCCAGTGCACGTTGTAACATCAGATTAACTCCCTGAGCCGGTTAAATCCTGCAGATAGTCGCCTGCGGGAAAGCGAAAAGGAACCGGGCCGTCGGCGATGCCGTCGATAAACTGGCGAACCCGGGCGTCTTCATTTTCACGCAGCGCGCTGGCCGTTCCGTGAGCGATAACTTTCTGTCCGGCGATGATATAGGCGTAGTCCGCGATGCTGAGTACTTCCGGCACGTCGTGCGACACCACGATGCAGGTCATACCCAGCGAATGGTTCAGCTCGTCGATCAGCTTGACCAGCACGCCCATGGTAATCGGATCCTGTCCGACGAAAGGCTCGTCGAACATAATCAGATCCGGCTCCAGCGCGATAGCCCTGGCAAGCGCGGCGCGCCTCGCCATGCCGCCCGACAGCTCGGAGGGTTTAAGCTGCGCCGCGCCGCGCAGGCCGACCGCTTCCAGCTTCATCATCACCGTACTGTGCAGCAGTTCCGGCGGCAGCCGGGTATGCTCGCGCAGCGGCCAGGCGACGTTGTCGAACACCGTTAAATCGGTGAACAGCGCGCCGGACTGGAATAGCATGCTCATTTTTTTGCGCGCTTCATAAAGCCGCGAGCGCGAAAGCGCGGGAATATTCTCCCCGTTAAACCAGATTTCGCCGGCGTCAGGGCGCAACTGACCGCCAATCAAACGCAGCAGCGTGGTTTTACCAATGCCTGAAGGGCCCATAATGGCTGTGACTTTCCCTTTTGGCACCGTAAGCGAGATGTTATCGAAAACCGGGCGATCGCCGCGGGCGAAGCTGACGCCCCGAACGTCCACCAAATTCGTCTCCGTCTGGCTCATTGTGACCTCTTATCCTCTTTTCCAGGCATTTCATCCTCTACCGATGGTAACTTATAACCCGCGCGACTGGACACTTTTACAGAAACTTACCCGTCAGACGTGGCTAAAGCTGGCATAAGTTTTACTTTTTGCTTGCAGATCGTCAAAATCAGCGCGTTCGCGGCCGTTCTCCAGGCCTGTTTTATCCGTCGTGCGAGGCAGCCGACGATTATACCCGATCAAAGGACATTTCATGCTTGTAGCTACCGCACTATTGATTATCGGCCTGGTCCTGCTGGTATATGGTGCAGATCGTCTGGTATTCAGCGCGGCTATTCTGTGCCGCGCGGCAGGTATTCCCCCGCTGATTATTGGCATGACCGTAGTCGGTATTGGCACCTCGCTGCCTGAACTGATCGTCTCTTCCTCTGCCGCGATGCACGGACAAATGGATATGGCGGTCGGCACCGCAATCGGTTCCAATATTACCAATATTCTGCTGCTGCTCGGCGGCGCGGCGCTGCTGCATCCCTTAAGGTTATACTCCCGGCTGCTGGCGCGCGAACTGCCGCTGATGCTGCTGGTGACGCTTATTTGCGGCCTGCTGCTGTTTGACAATATGCTTAGCCGCAACGACGGTCTGATCCTGATTGCCTTTGCGGCAGGCTATCTGTTGTTTATTATCAATATTGCCCGCAAAGCGGAACGCGACAACGTGGATTCGCTAACGCGGGAACAGCTCGCCGAGCTGCCGCGCGAGGATACGGGCAACACGGTGGCTTTCCTGTGGCTGGGCGTAGCGCTGATTATTTTGCCGATGTCGACCCGTATGGTGATCGACAACGCCGCGGTGATCGCCAACTTTTTCGGCGTCAGCCAGCTGGTGATCGGCCTGACGATTATTTCCGTCGGCACCAGCCTGCCGGAGCTGGCTACTCTCGTTGCCGGCGCGCTGAAAGGCGAAGATGATATCGCCATCGGCAACCTGATCGGCTCTAACATCTACAATATCGCCATCGTGCTCGGCATCCCGGCACTGCTGCATCCGGGAGCGGTCGATACCCACGCTTTCGCCCGCGACTATTGGGTAATGCTGGGCGTCAGCGCGCTGTTTACGCTTATCTGCCTGCGGCGAAGCCGCTGTATCGGCCGAACGGCGGGCGCGCTGCTGCTGAGCGGCTTTATCGCCTGGCTGGCGGTACTTTACTGGCTCCCTGAAACCACTTTCTGGTAAAAGGATTGGAACTTATGTCACCTGTCACCCTACAGCCCGACTTCGATTTTCAGCAGGCGGGAAAAGACGTTCTCGCCATTGAGCGTCAGGGGCTGGAGCAGCTCGATCAGTATATCAACGACGATTTCTCTCTGGCCTGCGAGCGTATCTATCACTGCATGGGCAAAGTGGTGGTTATGGGCATGGGCAAATCGGGCCATATCGGCAAGAAAATGGCGGCCACCTTCGCCAGCACCGGCACGCCGGCTTTTTTTGTTCATCCGGCGGAAGCGAGCCACGGCGATCTCGGTATGGTCAGCGCCGGCGACATTGTTATCGCTATCTCCAACTCGGGCGAGTCCTCTGAAATTCTGGCGCTGATTCCCGTCCTGAAACGCCTGCGCGTCCAGCTGATCTGCATGACCAGCCGACCCGACAGCGCGATGGGACGCGCGGCGGATATCCATCTCTGTGTTAAAGTACCGCAGGAAGCCTGTCCGCTGGGACTGGCGCCAACCAGCAGCACCACGGCGACGCTGGTAATGGGCGACGCGCTGGCGGTAGCGCTACTAAAAGCGCGCGGCTTTACGGCGGAAGATTTCGCGCTCTCTCATCCTGGCGGCGCGCTGGGAAGAAAACTGCTGCTGACCGTTGACGATATCATGCACAGCGGCGATGAAATCCCCTGGGTCAGTCGCGACGCCTCGCTGCGCGACGCCCTGCTGGAGATCACGCGTAAAAATTTAGGTATGACGGTAATCTGTGACGATCTGATGAAGATCGAGGGAATTTTTACCGATGGCGATCTGCGACGGGTGTTCGATATGGGCATCGATATTCAGCACGCCAGCATCAATAGCGTGATGACCGCCGGCGGTATCCGGGTACGGCCCAATACGCTGGCGGTCGACGCTTTGAATCTGATGCAGAGCCGCAATATCACCGTTTTAATGGTAGCCGACGGCGATCGGCTTCTGGGCGTAGTTCATATGCATGACATGCTGCGTGCCGGCGTGGTTTAACAAGGAATAAAAAATGGCTGGCGCAAGCTGGGTAGAAACCTGTTATGGCGACGTAAGCGAGGCCGTTATGGCCCGCGCGCGTACTATTAAGTTATTGATTTGCGACGTAGACGGCGTGATGTCCGACGGTAATATCTATCAGGGCAACAGCGGCGAAGAGCTGAAAGCTTTTAACGTGCGCGACGGCTACGGCATCCGCTGCCTGCTGACCTCGGCGGTGGAAGTCGCTATTATCACAGGCCGCAAGGCGAAATTGCTGGAAGATCGCTGCGCCACGTTGGGCATCACGCATCTTTATCAGGGCCAGTCCGATAAGCTTTTGGCCTTCCGCGAACTTCTGGATAAACTGTCGCTTCGGCCGGACCAGGTCGCCTACATCGGCGACGATCTGATCGACTGGCCGGTGATGGCGGAAGTGGGCCTGAGCGTAACCGTGGCCGATGCGCATCCGGCGCTGCTTCCCCGCGCCGACTACGTTACCCGCATCGCGGGCGGACGCGGCGCCGTCCGTGAAATTTGCGATCTGATTTTAATCGCGCAGGATAAGTTTGATAAGGCCAAAGGGCAGTCCGTATGAGTAAAACAAGGCGTTGGATCACGCTGCTGCTGGCGCTGGTGGCGATCGTGCTGATTGGCTGGAACCTGGCCGATAGCGATAAGCCTGCGCCCACGACCGGCAACGAGCTGGAGCCGACCTACACCAGCCAGTCGTCCAGTACGGTGGTCTATAACCCGGAAGGCGCGCTGAGCTATAAGTTGGTTTCCGACAAGGTCACCTATTTTTCCGCCGACGCGGTAAGCTGGTTCGATAATCCGGTGATGACTACCTACGACGAAAATAAGATCCCAACCTGGTCAGTGCGCGCGGACAAGGCCAAACTGACTAACGACCGCATGCTCTATCTGTATGGTCACGTCGAGGTCAACAGCCTGACCCGGGAAGCCCAGCTGCAACGAATTAAAACCGATAACGCCGTAGTGAACCTCGTCACGCAGGATGTTACCTCAGAAGATCAGGTAACCTTGTACGGCACCAGCTTCACCTCTACCGGCATGAAGATGCGCGGCAATTTACGGAAGAAAACCGCCGAGTTGATTGAAAAGGTCAAAACCTCCTATGAAATTCAGAATGCGAACCAACCTTAAGTTTTTGACGCTCGGCCTGCTGCTGGCGGCCAGCCTGCCCGCTTTCGCCCTGACGGGCGACTCGGATAAGCCGGTTAACGTAGACTCCGAAAATCAGGCGCTGGACATGCAGGGCAACGTGGCGACCTTCACCGGCAACGTCATCGTCACCCAGGGTTCGATCAAAATCACCGCGGATAAGGTCGTGGTTACGCGTCCCGGCGGCGACAGCAACAAGACCATCGTGGACGCCTGGGGCAATCCGGCAACCTTTTACCAGATGCAGGACAACGGCAAGCCGGTAAAAGGCCACGCGCTGAAAATGCATTACGAGCTGGCGAAAGATTTTGTCGAGCTGACGGGTAACGCTTACCTGGAGCAGCTGGACAGCAACGTCAAGGGCGACCGCATCACCTATTTGGTCAAAGAGCAGAAGATGCAGGCTTACGGCAACACGGGCAAACGCGTGACGACCGTACTGGTGCCTTCGCAGCTGCAGGATAAAGGCACCCAGTCCAACAAGAAGAGTAACTAAGCCATGGCGACTTTGATTGCGCAAAATCTGGCGAAAGCCTACAAAGGCCGCCGCGTGGTGGAAGATGTCAGCCTGGAGGTGAAATCCGGCGAGATCGTCGGCCTGTTGGGCCCGAACGGCGCGGGCAAGACCACTACGTTCTATATGGTGGTCGGCATCGTGCCTCGCGACGCGGGCCGCATCGTGATCGACGATGAAGATATCAGTATTCTGCCGCTGCACGCGCGCGCGCGACGCGGCATCGGCTATTTGCCGCAGGAAGCCTCTATCTTCCGCCGCCTGAGCGTGTTCGATAACCTGATGGCGGTGCTGCAGATCCGCGATGACCTGACGGCGGAACAGCGTACCGATCGCGCCAATGAGCTGATGGAAGAGTTTCATATCTCCCATCTGCGCGACAGCATGGGACAGGCGCTCTCCGGCGGCGAGCGCCGTCGCGTAGAGATCGCCCGCGCGCTGGCGGCCAATCCTAAATTTATCCTGCTGGATGAGCCTTTCGCCGGCGTCGATCCGATCTCCGTTATCGATATTAAAAAGATTATCGAACACCTGCGCGACAGCGGGCTAGGCGTGCTGATCACCGACCACAACGTTCGTGAGACGCTGGCCGTTTGCGAACGCGCCTATATCGTCAGCCAGGGACATTTGATCGCGCACGGATCCCCTGAGCAAATCCTCGAAGATGAACAAGTTAAACGCGTCTATTTGGGTGAAGAGTTCAGACTCTGATAAGGTGTTCAGACCGGTCGAGATTTTTGAGGAATAAGTATCCTGAATATGAAGCAAGGTTTGCAGCTCAGGCTTAGCCAACAGCTTGCCATGACGCCACAACTGCAGCAGGCTATCCGTCTGCTGCAACTCTCTACGCTCGAACTCCAGCAGGAAATTCAGCTGGCGCTGGAAAGCAATCCGCTGCTTGAACAAACCGATCTTCATGAAGAAGTGGACAGCCGCGAATATCAGGAAAAAGAGGCGCTGGACACCCGCGAGGCGCTGGAACAGAAAGATATGCCGGAAGAGCTGCCGCTCGACGCCACCTGGGACGAGATCTACACCGCCGGCACGCCTTCAGGCACGGGTACTGACTATCACGATGACGAGCTGCCCGTTTATCAGGGCGAAACCACCCAGACGCTGCAGGATTACCTGATGTGGCAGGTGGAGCTGACGCCTTTCACCGATACCGATCGCGCTATCGCTACTGCGATTATCGACGCCGTAGACCCTACGGGTTATCTGACCGCGCCGCTGCAGGAGATTCAGGAAAGCATCGGCGACGAGGAGCTTACCGCCGAGGAAGTCGAAGCCGTCCTGAAGCGCGTGCAGCGATTTGATCCGATCGGCGTCTGCGCTCGCGATCTGCGCGACTGCCTGCTGGTTCAGCTGTCGCAGTTCGTGGATGAGACGCCTTGGCTGAAAGAGGCGCGGCTGATCGTCAGCGAGCATCTTGATCTGCTGGCTAACCATGATTTCCGCAGCCTGATGCGCGTCACTCGTCTGAAAGAGGACGTGCTGAAAAACGCCATGCAGCTGATTCAGTCGCTGGATCCGCGTCCCGGCCAGTCAATCAATACCGGCGAGCCGGAATATGTCATCCCCGACGTGCTGGTGCGCAAAGTCGGCGCCCGCTGGACGGTCGAGCTTAACGCCGACAGCGTGCCGCGCCTGAAGATAAACCAGCACTACGCTTCGCTGGGCGGTTCGGCGCGCAGCGACAGCGACAGCCAGTTTATCCGCAGCAATCTGCAGGAAGCCCGCTGGCTGATTAAAAGCCTGGAAAGCCGTAACGACACGCTGCTGAAGGTGACGCGCTGCATCGTCGACCAGCAGCAGGCTTTCTTTGAACAGGGTGAAGAGTTTATGCGTCCTATGGTGCTGGCGGATATCGCCGCCGCCGTGGAGATGCACGAGTCGACCATTTCACGAGTCACCACGCAGAAATACCTGCACAGCCCACGCGGTATTTTTGAACTGAAATATTTCTTCTCCAGCCATGTGAATACCGAAGGCGGCGGCGAAGCTTCCTCCACGGCGATACGCGCGCTGGTGAAGAAATTGATCTCGGCGGAGAATCCCGCCAAGCCTCTTAGCGACAGCAAGCTGACCACACTGCTTTCCGATCAGGGGATCATGGTGGCCCGCCGCACCGTCGCGAAGTACCGAGAGTCTTTATCCATCCCGCCCTCAAACCAGCGCAAACAGCTGGTCTGAACGAACAGATAAGGAAGAGCCTATGCAACTCAATATTACCGGGCAGAATGTTGAAATTACCGAGCCTTTACGCGAATTCGTTACGGCTAAGTTCGCCAAACTGGAGCAATACTTTGACCGTATCAGCCAGGTCTATATTGTTCTCAAGGTAGAGAAGGTGACGCAGATAGCCGATGCGACGCTACACGTTAGCGGTGGTGAGTTGCACGCCACCTCGGAAGAAAAAGATATGTACGCGGCGATTGATGGCCTGATCGACAAGCTGACTCGCCAGCTAAATAAACATAAAGACAAGTTGAAGCAGCATTAATTGTCCTGCAGGCATTGATTATTTTTCCGCCACGCTTACCTGATGGCGTAAACTATCCCGGCTCGTCTTCTGGTTGCAGAAGACGAGCCGTTAATCAACGGGCATAATGCAGTCGACTGATGGCCTGCCGACAGGCTTAACTGCCGGCAGCGCCGTTTTGCCAGGCGGAAGTGAAGACCTAAGTGAACCTATGATGAACAATGACCTGACACTGGAACTGAGCTCGGTACTGAGCCTTTCCTGCACCCGCAACGGCGTCCACTGCCAGAGCAAAAAGCGGGCGCTGGAGATTATCAGCGAGCTGGCGGCCAAACAGCTTAATTTGCCGCATCAGACGATCTTTGAAGCGATCCTGACGCGTGAACGCATGGGCAGCACCGGCATAGGTAACGGCATCGCCATTCCGCACGGCAAGCTGGTGGAAGATACGCTGCGCGCGGTGGCCGTGTTTATTCGCCTCGATCAGCCCGTGGCCTTCGACGCTATCGATAATCAGCCGGTAGACCTGCTGTTCGCCCTGCTGGTGCCTGCCGACCAGTGCAAAACGCACCTGCATACGCTTTCGCTGGTGGCGAAGCGCCTGGCCGATAAAACGGTTTGCCGTCGTCTGCGAGCGGCGCAAAGCGATGAAGAGCTTTTTGAGATTATGGCGGAAAACCCGGAAGCCACCTCTTAAGCCTTACCGGGCCGACTTGCCGGCCCGTCCTTTTGATAAGGCTTCAAATCAGGAGAAAAAGTCATGGTGCTGATGATCGTCAGCGGGCGTTCTGGTTCCGGCAAGTCCGTCGCGTTAAGGGCGCTGGAGGATATGGGCTTCTACTGCGTGGACAATCTGCCCGTAGTGCTGCTGCCGGAGCTGGCCAGATCGCTGGCGGACCGCAATATTTCGGCAGCCGTCAGCATTGACGTGCGCAATATGCCGGAGTCGCCGGAAATCTTCGAAAAAGCGCTGACCGGCCTGCCCGACAGTTTTTCGCCTCAGCTACTCTTTCTTGATGCCGATCGCAATACGCTGATCCGGCGCTATAGCGACACCCGCCGTCTGCATCCGCTTTCCAGTAAAAACCTTTCGCTGGAGAGCGCTATCGACGAAGAGAGCGATCTGCTGGAGCCGCTTCGCTCACGGGCGGATCTGATCGTCGATACTTCAGAGATGTCGGTGCACGAACTGGCCGAAATGCTGCGCACGCGCCTGCTGGGCAAACGCGAACGCGAGCTGACGATGGTGTTCGAATCCTTCGGCTTCAAGCACGGCATTCCAATCGACGCCGACTACGTGTTTGACGTACGCTTTTTGCCGAATCCGCACTGGGATCCTAAACTTCGCCCCATGACCGGACTGGATCGACCGGTGGCCGCCTTCCTGGATCGCCATACCGAAGTGCATAATTTTATCTACCAGACGCGCAGTTACCTGGAACTCTGGCTGCCGATGCTGGAAACCAACAACCGCAGCTATCTTACCGTGGCTATCGGCTGTACCGGCGGCAAGCATCGTTCGGTCTATATAGCGGAACAGCTGGCCGACTATTTCCGCTCGCGAGGAAAAAACGTGCAGTCCCGCCATCGCACTCTGGAAAAGCGTAAATCATGACCGTTAAACAAGTGGTTGAAATCAAAAACAAGCTGGGTATGCACGCCAGGCCCGCCATGAAGCTGTTTGAACTGGTACAGAGTTTCGATGCCGAGGTGCTGCTGCGTAACGAGAGCGGTACGGAAGCGGAAGCCAGCAGCGTGATCGCGCTGCTGATGCTGGATTCCGCCAAAGGCGGCCAGATTGAGATCGAAGCCAGCGGGCCGGAAGAGACTCAGGCGCTGGCGGCGGTAATCGAGCTGTTCAACGCCGGTTTTGACGAAGAGTAGGTTTGCCGCCTGCAGATCCTCAGCGGCGTCGGGCAGGATTATTCAGCTCGGGCCGCCGATACTTCCGGCGCTTGCGACAGGCGCGCTCTGTCTTCCTCACGCGCCCTCACTTTTCACTAGCCGTCCTGGCTCAGTGGCGCTCTTAATGCAGCTCGTGCGCTTTCAGGAAGCCTTCTCCGCCCAGCTGTCGCATCTGCCTCAGGATCCATTGCTGTCGCTGCCGTACCCAGGCCGATGGCGCATCGGCGCGAAAGCGAATCGGATTAGGCAGTACGGCGGCAAGCAAAGCCGCTTCCTCCATGGTCAGCTGACTGGCCGGCTTGTGGAAGTAGCGCTGCGATGCCTCCTCCACGCCAAATACGCCTTCGCCGAACTCTGCCACGTTCAGATAGACCGTCAGGATGCGGCGCTTAGTCCAGACGGTTTCAATCGCCACCGTCAGCCCGGCTTCCAGCCCTTTACGTATCCAGCTACGACCATCCCACAAAAAAACGTTTTTCGCCGTCTGCTGCGACAGCGTGGAGGCGCCACGCATTCTGCCGCCTTCGCTATCCAGTACGGATTGAATCGCCTGCACGTCGAATCCCCAATGCTCAGGAAATTTCTGGTCTTCCGAGGCGATGACCGCCAGCGGCATCCAGGGCGAGATATCTTTCATCTCTACCCAGTCGGAATGAGCGACATAGTGAAAGTCGCCGCTTAGCCAGGCGCCGAGCTGACGCTCCGCCATCACCGCTGAAAAAGGCAGCGGTAAAAAAGAAAAAAGCAGGATCCCGCCGATCCAGAAAACCGCAAGCGCGATCGTCGCCCGTAGCGCCCAGGATTTTAAGCGTTGCCAGCCGTTTTTTTTGCGTTGCCTCATAAAAATTTATCCATGATGATCTTATGAATTCCAGTAACAGACATCGTTACTCAGACGTCAGAAAGCGGTTAAAAGCGTCCGGAAAGCGCCAGAATGTAACCGTTTGCATTAATTTACAACCTGTAGCATTTTGTAAATGTCTTAACTGCTTCAATCACTTCCGCACATCAGGAATCGGTTCCATTGGCGAAACGAACCTGAAGCGTGGTACAATTAACCATGCCGTTTGGCGCAGCAGCTGCCAAAAAATCCATTCACAATACTTATAAATACCATGAGTTACCTTCTGCTAACCTAATCATATAGCGCCTCTGGTATGCCTCCTGGAACCGTCTGCGCTTTTTTCTTTTTACTCACGCTGCCTGACCGTTTATTAAAAAATACGTTACTTAAAATGGTTATCAATCGGCGTTTCCTTTCACAGAGAGTTTCTCTGCTGCCGTTCCGCCTCGTTTTCTTATGGAGACCACCATCTCATAAAAAAAACAGGCTTTACAGAGAGTTAAATATTTGCCAATTGCGGTGAATTTCTTTTAGCATAAGTGCTAGCGATTGATGGAACCGGTTACTGTGAGGCGTCAATCTAAACCGCACAAAAAGTGGTGTAATTGTGCAAAATTCGAGCAACAATGCGAATAAATTCATTCCGTGCTTGACTGTATCACCAAATTAATGTTTTCTGTCTGGAAACGCTGCTCAGCATCACATATTTTAATGAATCTTGTAACATGTGATGCGAGTTTTGCTAAGGTAGTTGCTGAGCGTTTTACCCAATACCGCGCCTGCGCTTTTATACTCTTACTTTAAGAATAGCGTGGGTGTTTGATTTCCCTGGTGTTGGCGCAGTATTCGCGCACCCCGGCCTCGGTCGGGGTCATTTTTTTTGGGCCTTTGTTACCCATTCCCGCAGTACAGCCACGTCGTTGCGCCACTCCTGTTTCAGTTCGTCTATCCATTCCTGTACGTTGTCCCACCATGCCGGTAGCTCAGGGCTTTGAATCTGCTTCGCCAGCTGCTGTAGATGCAGCAGACCGACCGAACCCGCCGCGCCTTTGATCTTATGCCCCTCTTCCGCGATGCCTTTTTGATCGCGCGCGGTCATATTAAGATCCAACACTTCCAGATAGCCCGGCATCATTTGTTCAAACATTTCCAGGCTCTGGACAATCAGCTGCGGCCCGACCAGATCGATATACTGCTCCAGCATGGCTATATCCAACAGCACGGGCGCATCGGGGTTTGATGCCTGTGTCTCTTCGCACTCCTGCGGCTGATAGTCCCAATACTTCTGGATGATGGCGGTCAGCGCCGGCACCGCCAGCGGTTTGCTCAGCACGTCGTCCATGCCCGCCTCCAGGTACTCTTTTTTGTCCTTGAGCACGTTAGCGGTCAGCGCCACCAGCGGCGGCAATTGCTGATTTTCGTAGCGCTGATGAATTTCCCGCGCCACGTCCAGACCGGTCATATCCGGCAGCTGAATATCCAGCAGCACCAGATCGAACTCCTCGGGATCGAACATCGCCAGCGCTTCCGCGCCCGTCATCGCCACTTCCACGCTGTTGCCCAGCTTCTCCAGCACCGAGCGCGCGACCACCACGTTCAGTTCGATATCCTCTACCAGCAGCACATGCAGCGCCGGCAGCGGCATATCGTCCGCTGGCTGCTCCTCATCGTGCTGCATGGCGACGCGTGGCGCATTGACGGTCAGCGTAAAGCAGGAGCCTTTACCCGGCGCGCTGCTGACGGTGATATCGCCGCCCATGCTCTGCGCCAGCCGACGTGAAACCGCCAGTCCGATGCCGGTGCCGGTGGCCGGTTTGCCGCCGTGCTGATCTTTCACCTGATAATACATGGCGAAAATTTTGTCCTGCTCATCCTGCGGAATGCCCATACCGGAATCTTCCACTTCAAAGCGCAGACAATCCTCGCCCTGATAAGCCACGCGTACGATGATGCTGCCCTGCTGGGTAAACTTCACCGCATTGCCGATCAGATTCCACAGGATCTGACGAAGGCGCGTGCCGTCGGTAATGATTTTATGGGGTAGCGGCGGATGGGCTTCCAGCACGAACTTCAGCCCTTTCGGCTGAGCCAACAGCCCGGAGAGGTTTTCCAGATCGGCGAGGAAGCCGGTAAAGTCGACCGGCTGATTATCAAGCTGCACCTTGCGCCGCTCGATTTTGTCCATCTCGATCACGTCGTTGAAAATGTTGCCCAGCGTGATCGCGGAGACATGAATGGTTTTCAGGTATTTTAGCTGCTCCTGGTTCAGCTCGGTATCCAGCAGGATGCGGCTCAGCCCTACGATGCCGTTAAGCGGCGTACGAAGCTCATGGCTGATAGTAGAGATAAAAGTGGTCTTCTCCCTGCTGGCGTTCTCTAAAGCGTCCTGATAGCGCTTACGCTCCGTTATATCGCGCCCAAAGCCCATCAGGCCGCTGCGTTTGCCTACGCGGTCATAATAGGGCACTTTACGGATCTCAAAGCAGGCCTTGCGGCCATCCGGATATTGCAGCCACTGCTCGTAGGTCAGGGAGACATTGTGGCGAAACACTTTTTCGTCGGTTTCCAGCACTTTGGTCGCGGCATCGCGATCGTAAACGTCGTAAGGCGTAAGGCCGATCAGCTGCTTTTCGCTCTTGCCCGTTAACAGCTCCATCGCACGGTTGCAGCCCGAAAACTGCTGGTCGATATTGCGGTAAAACACCAGGTCGGGCGAAGCATCCAGAAACGAGCGCAGGAAAGAGGATTGCTGCTCCAGCTCAATTTGCGCCTGTTCGCGCCTTGTCATCTCTTCCGTCAGCTTATCCATTACCTGCAGACGCGCTTTTTCCGCCTTGATACGATCGGCAATCTCCTGGTTAAGCTGGGTGATGTTTTCTTTCATCTGCTGATTGAGTTCAAGATCGCGATGGCGCATCTCTTCCAGCTTATCCACCAGCCGCGCCAGCCGCTGTCGCGACTCTTCAAGCTGCTCTACCACCACTGAGAGAAAATAAACGGCCCAGGGCGTAATCAGCAGACCGAAGAAGACCGAACGAACCATATCGATGCTTTCCACATGCCCGCGCAACACCATAGTGACCGCCATCTGCACGATCATCGCCAGCACCACCAGCGCGGAAGCCAACAGCAGAGAAAAGCGCACCAGCCCCAGTTTCACCATCAAATCGACGTAATACTGGGCTAACAGACGAATTTGTTTCATAAAAGATCCCTTCGAGAGCGGTATTGGCAATCATACCGCAAAAGCGTAAAAGATTAACTTTGCCGCTCCCTGGCTGCGCTGCACCGATTCAGTGCGGAAAGGATGGCGGCACGCTGCAGCGGCCGCGCACTCTTGCCGAAGAAATCCTCTTCTTCGAGCCGTGCATAACCTTTCCCTCTGTTTTTGCCTGAAGTGCATCATCCACTTTTGCAATTCATAGCGATAAGCGCCTGCCACCGCGCTTTATAACAAAACTCAATGAATAATCATTCATATTGATCGACAGAAAAATCAAAGTTTGCCTGATTAATTTTACTAATGATGCAGGGGGAATTAATGCAAATAAGCATCACCCCAAAAAACAGTCGCTTTCAATAATCAACATGGTTTTAACAGCATTTTCTACTGGCAATCCGCCCGGCACCAGCATGGTGCAGAGATTTGCGGCCTGCACTACAGTGAGACAGCTCACAATTCGCAGGGTTTATGTGACGAAAGTTCAGGCAGAAAAAACTGTCACAAAAATATAATAATCAATAAGTTAATGGGTATATAAGGTGATAAAACCTCCCTAAGCGCACCATTTGACCTGAGTTCGCTTTCCCGATAAGTTGGAATTTCGCTGGAAGCGTTCCTGACGGGCCAGTGTCTCGGCATATCTATGCAGCAAGAAGACTCCCCAGGCTATCTCCTCTCAGAGACCCGGAAACTCACGAGCAGCCCCCTTCGGCAGGCCTGAAGAGATAATGCCCGGCGCACAGTCGCCCATTTACAAGCAGTCAGGAAAAAGATGATACAGAGCCGGGGAGTCCTCTCCATTGCATTCTGTGCTTGAAACAACCAGGTAATGTCAAAGAAGTCAGGAGGTCTGCCATGTCCAATCCACAAGCGTTTCCCTATGGTCTGTATGATCCATCGAAAGAAAACGACAGCTGCGGCGTCGGTTTCATTACCCGTAAGGACGGCGAGCAGACCCATGAGATTCTTCAGATGGCGCATAGCGCGCTCTGCACCGTGCCGCACCGTGGCGGTATGTCGGCCGAAGGCGTGGGCGACGGCGCGGGCGTCAACGTCGATATCTCACTGCACTTTTTCCGTAAAATTACCGGCGCGCCGCTGCAGGCCGGCCGTTTCGGCGTCGGCAACTTTTTCGTGCCGAAAGACGGCGCGCTGCGCGCCAACGCAGAAGGTCTGGTAGAAGAGACGCTGGCCGCTCACGGGCTGGAAATCATTCTGAAGCGCGATATGCCGCTGGATACCAGCGTACTGCGTCCGGCGGCCCTTCAGTTTCAGCTGCCGATCGTGCAGTGGATTTTCAACGCTCCAGCCGATGTTGCCGACCAGCTTGCCTTTGAAAAGCGCATCTACCGCGCTCTGCTGGATATCGAAGCACGCGCCTTTACCGAAAGCGAATTTGGCGGCCTCTATCCGCTCTCTCTTTCGTCGCGCACGCAGGTTTTCAAAGCCCGCCTGAACTCAAACGAGGTGATCCCTTACTTTAAGGATCTGACCGATCCGGATCATCAGGTTCGCGGGCTGTTTTTCCATACCCGTTTTTCCACCAATACCGATCCGCATACCACTATGGCGCAGCCGTTCCGCCTGATGGCACACAACGGCGAGCTGAATACCGATCGTAAAAACCGTATCGCGGAAGCGGCGCTGGCGCTGGCGCGCGGCAAGAAGATCGTGCGGCCAAAGGGCCAGTCCGACAGCTCGCGTCTGGATCAGAGTATCCACAGCCGCCTGATGGAAGATAATCTCGATTTAATCAACGCCGTGGTGTCAATGATGCCGCCAGCGTGGGAAAACGACGATACCCTGTCGCCGCAGGTACGCGCGATGCTGGAGTACTTCTCGCTGTATGAAGAGAAAAACGACGGCCCGGCCGCGCTGATTTTTGGCAACGGCGAAGTGATCGGCGCGCGTCTGGATCGTCTGGGGCTGCGTCCGCTGCGTTCGGTTGAGACGGCGGACTATATCGGCGCTATGTCGGAAGCTGGCCAGATCGCCTTCCCGCCGGAAAGCGTGCTGCGCCGCGGCCGCATCGAAGCGGGCGGTATGCTCTATTACGATCACAGTGAAAAACGCAGCTATACCACGCTTGAGGCGCTGGAAAAACTGGCGGCAGAAAAAGATTATCCGGCGCTGCTGGCGCAGTCGCGCGTAATGCTGAACGAGCTGCCGGTGGTGCCCGCCGAGAAACAGGGCTCGCCTCTGCGTTACGGCGGCGACCTGAAAACTTACCAGCGCTTCGTGGCTTACTACTATAACCAGGAAAGCTTTAAGTTCATGATGGACCCGATGCTGACGACCGGCGCGGAGAAGATTTCCGCTATGGGCTACGGCAACGCCATCAACGGGCTTTCCGATCATGAAGGCGGCATGGCGCACTATTTCTCACAGCGCTTTGCCCAGGTCACCAACCCGCCGCTGGACTCTATCCGTGAAGCGGACGGCATGACGCTGCGCGTCGCGCTGGGCGCCAAGCCGCATCTGGGCCGCAGCAAAGGCCGCCAGATCATCGTGCCGACGCCGATTCTGACGCATCTGGATATGCTGCAGCTGCGCGAGCAGAACGTAGCGCCCTACGCACGCTTCGATATGCTCTATCGTCCGGTGGTGGGCAGCGACGCGCAGAGCCGCGTCGCCAACGCCGCTGCGCTGGAGCAGGCCATTGACGATCTGGCGCAGCAGGTAGTGGATTTCGCCCGCGAACAGGGCGGCATCGCGGTGCTCACCGACCGTCATATTTCAAGCGAACGCGCCGCTATCCCAATGCTGCTGGTGGTTTCCGCCATTAACCAGCGTCTGGTGCAGGAAGGCTTGCGCCTGGACGTCTCGCTGGTGGTGGAGAGCGGCCAGAGCATCTCTTCGCACCATATCGCCGCCGCGCTGGGCTTTGGCGCTTCCGCTATCTATCCGCTGGGCGTGCAGATGCGCGCCGAAGAGAAGTATGGCGAAGGCGAGGAAGGCAACAAAGCCTTTAAGCGTTACGCTAAAGCGGCAGAAAAAGCGCTGATGAAAACCATGGGTAAAGTGGGCCTCTGCACCGTTGAGAGCTATAGCTGCGGCGAATTCTTCGAGCCGAACTTCCTGGATACGGAAGATCGCGTGCTGAAGAAGTATTTCCCGAATATCAAAACGCCTGTAGGCGGCGCGGGCTTCGCCACCATCGCGCAGATGGCCGTGGACTGGCACCAGAGCGCGCTGAAAATTCAGGGCGAATCAGAGGTGCCGTTGCTGGGCCTGTTTAAAGAGCGTGCCGAAGGCGCAGGCCACTCCTACGGCACCATCGCGGTGCGTACTTTTATCGATATGACGGAGCAGCCGTTGCGCTTCGCCGACAAGCCGCGCGAAGAAGATGAGTTTATTCGCCTGCTGACGCTGGCCAAACTGGATAACGCCTTCAATATCAAAGCGGACTCTTTTGCCGACAGCAGCTTCGAACGCATCCCGGATGCGGTTATCGACAGCTTTACCATCACGCCGGACTACCGCGAGTTCTCCAGCCAGATGCAGGCGGAGCGTAAGCGCCGTCCGGCGGCGCTGCGCGATATTCTGACTTTCCCGGCGGATCTGACCCACGTGGACAGCGAAGCGGAGTTTTCCCGCAAGCTGGGCCGCTATTCGCTAATTAACAACGGTTTCGCCGTGCGTGGCCTGCTGTGCGAAGCTACCGACGGTAGCGCAGGCCGCTTTACGCTGCGCCTGTCCGACACCATCGCAGGACTGAAAACGGAAATCGAACGCCTTTCTGCCCTGCTTGGCGCGCTGAAAGGCCGCTTTGGTGATGAGATTACCAGCGGTGAAGTCACGGCGGACGGCTTGCAAATCGTCGCCAACGGCAAGGCGGCGGACTATCTGTCGCGCATGTTCACTACTTCGCCTTCGCTGCCGTTGAGCGAGGTACAGCCAGCCAGCGAGATTACCCGCACCTTCGCTTCCGGCGCGATGAGCCACGGTGCGCTGGTAGCGCCCGCCCATGAGGCAGTAGCGCACGGCACCAACATGGTCGGCGGCATGAGCAACTGCGGCGAAGGCGGCGAGCACTATTCGCGCCATGGCACCATCCGCGCCTCGCGCATTAAGCAGCTCGCTTCCGGCCGCTTCGGCGTTTGGGCGGCTTATCTGGCCGATCCGATGCTGGAAGAGCTGGAGATAAAAATCGGCCAGGGCGCGAAGCCCGGCGAAGGCGGCCAGCTGCCCGCGGCTAAAGTGACCGTAGAGATAGCGGCGGCGCGTGGCGGCACGCCTGGCGTAGAACTGGTTTCCCCGCCGCCGCACCACGACACCTACTCGATCGAAGATCTGGCCCAGCTGATCCACGACTGTAAAGCGGCGCGCGTACGCGTGATCGTTAAGCTGGTTTCGTCCGAAGGCATCGGCACCATCGCCGTCGGCGTGGCGAAAGCGGGCGCGGACGTGATCAACGTGGCCGGCAATACCGGCGGCACCGGCGCGGCTTCGGTCACCAGCCTGAAATATACCGGCCGCGTGGCGGAAATCGGCATCGCGGAAGTGCATCAGGCGCTGTGCGCCAACGGCCTGCGCGAAAAAGTGCAGCTGCGTAGCTCCGGCGCGCAGCAGACCGGCAGCGATGTAGTGAAATCCGCGCTGCTGGGCAGCGACAGCTTCGAGTTCGGCACCACCGCGCTGATGATGCTGAAATGCGTAATGGCGAAAAACTGCAACGTGAAGTGCCCGGCCGGTCTGACTACCAATGCCGAAGCCTTTGACGGCGATCCGCGCCAGCTGGCACAGTACTTTATCAACGTGGCGCACGAGGTACGCGAGATCCTCGCACGTTTGGGCCTGCGTTCACTGCGCGAGGCGCGCGGCCGCTCCGATCTACTGCACCTGATGGATCATCCGCTGGAAGTGGGCAAGCTGGATCTGCGCGCCATGCTGACCGTAGTGCCGGAAATTAAAATCGCCAGGCCAGTTTATCTGGAAAAAGATTTCGAGCTGGACGATAGCTGGATCGCGCAGGTCGAGCGCGTGCTGGCGACGGAAAGCGTTATCGGACTGGGCGACGGCGTGACGCTGAACAACCGCAACAAAAGCGTCGGCGGACAGCTGGCTATCGATATCGAACGCCTGCTCAACCACAAGCTGAGCAAAGCGGAGCTGGACGCGATGCCTGCCGTACTGGTGGACGATCGGGGCCGCCATTACCTGGCGCCGGAAACGGTGAAAATCACCACTTCCGGCTCGGCGGGCCAGTCCTTTGGCGTTTTCTGCAATGACGGTATGCAGCTGAAGCATCGCGGCACCTGTAACGACGGCGTAGGCAAAGGCCAGTGCGGCGGCGAAATCGCGGTGACGTCGCCAGGCGGCGGTTCGCAGGACGCAGAAGGCAACGTGCTGATCGGCAACTTCGCGCTGTTCGGCGCTACCGGCGGACGCCTGTTTGTGCAGGGTCAGGCGGGCGACCGCTTCGCCGTGCGTAACTCGGGCGCGACGGCGGTAGTGGAAGGCGTAGGCGATTTCTGCTGCGAATATATGACCAATGGCGCAGTGCTGAACCTCGGCACCTTCGGCACCGGTTTCGGCAACGGCATGAGCGGCGGCTTCGCTTATCAGTATGACCCCTACCGCAAGCTGGCCAGCCATGCCGCGGGCGACTCGGTGCTGTTCGGTTCCATCGCCGATAACGATGAGATGGCCAGAACGCACAAGGAAGCGGTGCTGACCCTGCTGCGCTGGCATCTTGAGGCGACCGGTTCGCCGCGCGCCGCCTGGCTGCTGGAGCACTGGGAAAGCGAATGTCAGCATTTTGTCTACGTGATGCCGCGCTCGCTGCTGCTTTATCAGGACGGCAAAGAGATCCTGAAAGCGAAAACGCGCAAGGATCTGCTGGAAGAGCTTTCTACCGCGATGGCGGCTCATCAGGTCGCGAAGTTTAAAGCGGCCTGGCGCAACAAGACCACCATCGCTAACGGCGCGGTGCCCGCTTACGGCGCGACCGACACGCCGGAAATGTTTGTGCTGCTGAACAACTATACGGTGCTCAGCTTCGCGCAGCAGCTGGCGCTCTCACGCCTGCCTAAAGGCACTTCCGTGGACAGCGAGGCGGTGCAAAAAGCGGTGCGCAATCTGCTGATGACGGAAGATTTCTCGCTGGTCAGCAAACTGCAGCGTCACGCGCGCTCGGCGATTGAGAACTACAGCGACGATCAGCTTGCCTGCCTGATCGCGGCGAAACGTATGGCGGACTATAAAGCGGCGCTGACGCAGCGCAACGTTCGCTCAATGGACAGCCTGGCAACCTATGGCTGGATTATTTATCAGGACGCGCGCAACCGCGAAGTGCTGGGAGGACTGCCGGATTTCGAAGAGCTGTTCGCCCGTGCCGCGCTGCCGGAGATCGCTGCTGCCGTCGGAAAACTTTCCTGATGGCCGGCTCATGTTTAGATGACGGATCGAGTACAGAAAACTGATGAAAATTCCTTACATTCCTGAAGACGCGCCGTTTAACGGCGAGCAGAAATACTGGCTGGCGGGTTTTCTCGCCGGACTGCACTCGCGCCTGCTGGTGCTGGATGAGCGCCCCCAGGCCGAGAACGGCACCGGCGCGGCCACCACCACACAGCTGCATATCCTGTTCGGCTCGCAGACCGGCAACGCCGAAGCGCTGGCGCAGAGCGCGGCGAAAGCTGCCCGCGATAGCGGACTGGTGCCGGTAGTGCAGGCGCTAGGCGAAGTGGATATTGAAGTGTTCGCCTCCATGCGCCACGTGCTGGTGATCACCTCGACCTATGGCGAAGGCGAAATGCCGGACAACGCGCAGCTGTTCTGGCAGGCGATCTCCGCCAGCACTGCGCCACGTCTGGAGCAGATGAACTTCGCCGTGCTGGCGATCGGCGACACCGGTTACGACGGCTTCTGCCAGGCCGGTAAATTTATCGATATGCGTCTGGAGCAGCTGGGCGCGAAACGTCTGGTCGATCGTGTCGACTGCGATATCGACTATGAAGAGCCTTCTCAGCAGTGGCTGAACGCCTCTATGCCGCAGTTCGCCGCCAGCGCGGGCAGCAGCGGCAAGGCGCTGGAGAACCGGCCCGAAGCGCCGGTTATTCCCGGCAGCAACAAGCAGAATCCTTACGCCGCGGCACTGGTCACCAACCGACGCCTTTCCGGCCCGGATTCAGAGAAAGATATTCGTCACTATGAGTTCGATCTCACCGACAGCGGCCTGAAATATGAAGCGGGCGACGCGCTGGGCGTTATCCCCGTTAACGATCCAACGCTGGTTAAGCTGCTGCTGACGCAGTTGAAAGCGGACTACGATACGCCGGTTTCCGGCTACGATCGCAGCCTCGGCGATCTGCTGACTTACCAGTTCGAAATATCCGAACCATCGCGCAAGCTGATTGAGTGGGTAGGCCAGAACACCACCAACCAGGAGCTGCGCCACGTGCTGCAGCACGACGACAAAGACGCGATGGGCGTCTGGCTGTGGGGCAAGGATTCGCTGGATCTGCTGCAGCTGGAGCTGGCGCGCACGCTGAGCGTCGCCGAATTTGTTGCGCTGCTGCGTCCTTTGCAGCACCGCGCTTATTCCATCTCCTCCAGTTCAAAAGCGCATCCGAATCAGGTGCATTTGACTATCGCTTCCGTGCGCTATCACAGCGCAGGACGCGCGCGCAACGGCGTCTGTTCGACCTATCTGGCGGAACGCGTAGGCCGCGGTGAGAAACCGGCTATTTTCATTTCGCCCAACAAAGCCTTCCGCGTACCGGCCGACAGCAACGCGCCGCTGATTATGGTTGGCCCGGGCACCGGCATCGCGCCTTTCCGCGCCTTTTTGCAGGAGCGTGAAGCAACCGGCGCGAAGGGTAAAAACTGGCTGTTCTTCGGCGATCAGCGTCTTGAGCACGATTTTATCTACCGCGACGAGCTGCTGGGCTGGCAGGAAAGCGGCCTGCTGAACCGCCTGGATCTGGCTTTCTCGCGCGATCAGGCGAAAAAGATCTATGTGCAGAGCCGAATGATGGAACAGGGCGCGGAACTTTACGCCTGGCTACAGGAAGGCGCTTACTTCTACGTCTGCGGCGACGCTTCGCGCATGGCTAAAGATGTGGATAAGGCGCTGTATGAAGTTATCGCCCAGTTTGGCGGTCTTTCGGCAGAACGCGCGGCGGACTATGTCGATCAGCTGAAGAAAGAGAAGCGCTACCTGCGCGACGTCTATTAATGACGGCTCCGCTGACGCAAGCCAGCGGAGTGTATTACCCCTTTTCCTGTTTCGTGCCCAACGGCGCGTCACAATATCGGATAACCACGGCGGGATTTCCCGCCGCTATCGCATAGTCCGGCACATCCGATCTCACTACGCTTCCCGCGCCAACAACGGCATGTTTACCAATCGTTACGCCCGGAAGAACAATCGCGTTCATGCCAACCCAGCTATGTTCTTTGATCAACACTGGCCTGACGGAAATCCTTGCTGCCTCGTCGTCCGCGCCCCTGTCCAGCAGCGGATGACCGCCGCTGTCCATAATGGTCACGTTAGGGCCGAACACCACGCTGTCCTCAATGGTGACGTTTGCATAAGCCACGATGGCGGTGCCCTGCAATACGCACTGCCTGCCTATCACAATTTTGCCCGCCTCAAAGCCATTGCGTTTTACCACCGTCAGCTTGACGCGGCCGCAGTGAAAAGCCAGCCTGTCCAGCGATTCAAGGAAAGTGCCTTCGCCAATAGTAATACAGCCGGGGAAATCGGTCAGATCGATATATTCATGTTGGTAAGCGACATCTTTCGCCCAGGTCAGGGTAATATCCGGCTCGCCGGAAAAGTTGACGCGTTCGCCGAGCCTGGCGCAGTGTCCGAACGCTGCCTGCTCAGGAGCGATAGAGATATTTTCGTATAAAGGCATCGTTCTCACTCCTGTTTTGATCGGCGCAGCAGCGGATAACTTTATTCAGCGAGAATTTGCTCTCGCCTAAATCGCAGCCGTAAAAAGCGGTTTGCCACAGCTGATATTTTTGATGGATTTTCTTACCGGCGTTTTCCGATTCCTGTTTATGATCGGCGATAAGTTTCTGATGCGGGAAATGAATGGAACAGATCGAAGTATTGACCACAAAGCGGTTATTTTGCAGAAACAGCCGCACGCCCAGGTCGACATCTTCACCGCCCCAGCCGTTAAAGGTTTCATCAAACAGGCCGGCTTCCAGCAGCGCCGTTTTTTCCGCAGAGACATGACAGGTCCAGAAAATATCGAAAGGCGCAGGCCAGGCGGAAATATTATAGCCAAATTCATCATACTGGCTCTGCCGGATATCGCCCGCTCTGTTTTTCTGGAAATAACTTACCGACGCAGCAACATCGTCAGCATTAATAGCATTGCAGAGGTTATCCAGCAGGGCATCCGGCATTTCAAATCCGTAAACATAACCGATGCAAACCACCGGATAGCTGCTGTGACAATGCGTATTGAGATGCCTTTCGAGCGCCTGCTGATGGAGCAACACGCCGGTATCGATTAGCACGATATAGTCGCCGTCCGCCGCCGTAATACCGATATTGCGCGCTTTCCCTGCCCGAAAACCCTGGTCGCGCTGCCAGTAGTAACGGATATTCAGCCTGTTTTGATAACGCTGACAAAGCGCCTCTGAGTCATCGCTGCCGCCGTCGTCCACCACGATAACTTCGAAATGCTCTTTTGCCAGCGTCTGCCGCGTCAGCGCCTGCAGCGTCTTATCGAGCAGCGCTTTGCGATTATAAGTCGGGATCACTACGCTTATCGCTATATCCATGAGCCTGTCCTTGCGATCTTTCCGCCTTGCGGTCAGAATTGATGCCACAATAAAGAGACAAACCTTAATTATTTTTATTTTTTCGTTCAATTAAATTAATGAGCTTTTTCGCTTCTTGCTTAATTTTATTGATCGACATCAACTATTTTCAGCTGGCAGAAAATAAAGCATCAAAACAATTAATAGAGAAAGTTAAAATAAACTGCTGCATTTGTAGAGTAACTAAAACACATCGGGAATTTTTTGGCTAATTAGCGCCATATTTAAAATCGAAGAAATATAATTTCCTACTCTATTTATTAACAGAGATAACAAACCTTCAGCAAAATATGATCTTTACAGGACGAAAAAAAACCGGCTCCACAAGGGAACCGGCTTATTATTCTGCAGCGGTTATTTCACGACGCGTAGCGCCGGACGTCCACCGCGCGGCGGCGGATCGTCGTTGCCGTCGTCATCCTGACCGCTATCGTCAGGACGATCGCCGTCGATAACCGACATCACCGTTTCCGGCTGCTCGTCCTGCTCCGCAGCGGGATTGTATTCGCCCGCCTCTTCATAGGCCGGTTCCGGTTCGAACATCGTTCCCGCACCGTTCTCACGCGCGTAGATCGCCATCACTGCCGCCAGCGGCACCGAAACCTGACGAGGCACGCCGCCGAAACGCGCGTTGAAGGTGACCTCGTCATTGCCCAGCTCGAGATTGCCTACGGCGCGCGGCGCGATATTCAACACGATTTGGCCGTCGCGGGCATACTCAAGCGGCACCATCACGCCGGGAAGATTAATATCCACCACCAGATGAGGCGTCAGCTGATTGTCCAGCAGCCAGTCGTAGAAGGCTCGCAGCAGATAAGGACGACGTGCGGTAAGTTGCGACATTTCCATATCAGCCCCGCGTATGCAGGCGCATTTCGCGTTCCGCTTCCGTCAGGGAAGCCAGGAAGGAATCACGTTCAAATACGCGCGTCATGTAGCCCTTCAGCTCCTTCGAACCGGCACCAATCAGCTCAATGCCCAGCTGCGGCAGACGCCACAGCAGCGGCGCCAGGTAGCAATCCACCAGGCTGAACTCTTCGCTCATAAAGAAAGGCGTGCGGGAGAAAAGCGGCGCGATCGCCAGCAGCTCTTCACGCAGCTGTTTACGTGCGGCCTCTGCTTCCTGCGCCGTGCCGTTTTCCACTTTACGCATCAGGCTGTACCAGTCCTGCTCGACGCGATGCATCATCAGACGGCTTTCGCCGCGTGCGACCGGGTAGACAGGCATCAGCGGCGGATGCGGGAAACGCTCATCCAGATACTCCATGATGATGCGGGATTCATACAGCGTCAGTTCACGATCGACTAACGTAGGAACGGTACGGTACGGATTGAGGTCAATCAGATCCTGCGGCAGGCTATCCATTTCTACCTGCTCGATCTCTACGCTGACACCTTTCTCCGCCAGTACAATACGCACCTGATGGCTAAAAATGTCAGTCGGACCAGAAAACAGCGTCATTACCGAACGTTTGTTGGCAGCGACAGCCATGTAAACCTCCAAGTTTATCCAGAAAATTACTGCGCAAGCCCGCCACGCGGCGACCAGCTGCTAAATTTGCTACCGGCTAACCCGGACAACTCCCCGCCAGCTTAGCCGCCCTGCTCATGGGCACAAAGTGACACTCAGTTTACCAGATTTTAGCCAGCTTGTGGGGCAGGAAAACGGATTTGACGGGAAAATGACAAAGCCCGCGGCGTTTTTACGAGCCAGCCCGAAATTCAGACAAGAAAAAACCCGACGCAAGCGCCGGGTTTTTCGATAATCCATTCTGCCGAAGCAGAATAAATTAACGCTTGGAGAACTGTGGACGACGACGTGCTTTACGCAGGCCGACTTTCTTACGTTCAACCTGACGGGCATCACGGGTAACGAAGCCTGCTTTACGCAGTTCGCCACGCAGTGACTCGTCGTATTCCATCAGCGCGCGGGTGATACCGTGACGGATCGCACCAGCCTGACCAGAAATACCACCACCTTTAACGGTGACGTACAGATCGAATTTACCCACCAGGTCCAGCAGCTCCAGCGGCTGACGAACTACCATGCGGGCAGTTTCGCGACCGAAGTACTGTTCCAGAGAACGCTGGTTGATAACGATGTTACCACTGCCCGGCTTGATAAATACGCGAGCGGTAGAGCTTTTGCGGCGACCAGTGCCGTAGTTTTGATTCTCAGCCATTGCCTGTAATCCCGATTAAATGTCAAGAACTTGCGGTTGCTGTGCCGCATGGTTGTGCTCGTTGCCCGCGTAAACTTTCAGTTTACGGTACATAGCACGACCCAGCGGGCCCTTTGGCAGCATGCCTTTAACCGCGATTTCAATCACACGCTCAGGACGGCGAGCAATCATCTCTTCGAAAGTCGCTTGCTTGATACCACCGATGTGGCCAGTGTGATGATAGTAAATCTTATCGGTACGCTTGTTGCCGGTTACAGCAACTTTGTCAGCGTTCAGCACGATAATGTAATCACCGGTATCAACGTGCGGAGTGTATTCCGCTTTATGCTTACCGCGCAGACGACGAGCCAGTTCAGTCGCTAAACGACCTAAAGTTTTGCCCGTTGCGTCAACAACATACCAGTCACGTTGGACGGATTCTGGTTTAGCTGTAAAAGTTTTCATCTAAAAGCTTACCCAAATTAAGTTACACGTTGGTGAAATCCCAAACGCTTGAATAAACGGTTGAGGCTCACACGACCATCTCGACCAGCAAGCCACCCCCTCGGATAGCGTTACTGGTACACAAAGATCTTTGGGAAAAAAATCCTTGCTGTAACGTGGGGTCGCAAGATTATAGAGAAGTCGCCTGCAAAGCGCGACCCCTTTTTACAATTAAATGCGACCCGACGTCCGGAAATTTAACGCCTCAGGGCAGATGCGGCAGGCGAAGGTACTCTTCGCTCTGCATCTCCTGCAGACGCGATACGCAGCGCTGATATTCAAACTTCAGCCGCGCGCCCTGGTAGATCTCGTACAGCGTTGCTTCTGCCGAGACCACCAGCTTAACATGCCGCTCGTAAAACTCATCTACCAGCGCCAGAAAACGTCGCGCCTGGTCTTCCGTTTTGTAGATCATCACCGGCACGTTATAGAGCAGCACGCTGTGGAAGCGACGCGACAGCTCAATATAATCGTGCTGGCTGCGCCCTTCCCCGCACAGCGTCAGGAAATCCATCGCCACCACGCCGTCCGCTACGCCCAGCGTCGGCATCTGACGACGATTGATCTCCAGCACGGGCTTGTCGTCGCGCGCCTTGCCGGCCAGCGCGACGAACATCCGATCCATCTCTTTGCTGGTCGTCTCATTCAGCGGCATCATCCACAGATGCGCGGAAGTCAGCGTACGCAGGCGATAGTCGATGCCGGCGTCCACGTTCATGATGTCGCAATGTTGCTTAATCATCTCGATCGCGGGCAGAAAGCGCGCGCGCTGCAGGCCATTACGGTAAAGCTCGTCCGGCGGGATGTTGGAGGTGGCGACCAGCGTGATGCCACGGGCGAACAGGGCTTCCATCAGCGTGCCCAGCAGCATGGCGTCGGTAATGTCGGAAACAAAGAACTCGTCGAAACAGAGCAGATCCGTTTCGCTTTTAAAGCGGTCAGCCACGATTTGCAGCGGATCGCTCTGGCCCTGCAAACCGGTCAGCTCCTCGTGCACCCGCAGCATAAAACGGTGGAAGTGCAGCCGCTGTTTGCGTTCGCCAGGAATTGCCTGAAAAAACAGATCCATCAGCCAGGTTTTACCCCGACCCACGCCGCCCCACATGTAAAGGCCGCGCACGGGCGTCTGCGGCTCGCTTTTGCCTTTTCCTGTCAGCTTCTTCAGGCGGCCAAACAGCCCTTTTGCTGAAGGTTCGGCGACGGCGTCGCGCTGCGAGAGCGCCTGCCAGATGCCATTCAGCCGGGTAACGGCTTCGCGCTGGACATCATCGGGACGATACTCGCCATTTTCCAGTGCCTGTTGATAAAGCGCGAGAGGAGACTTCGTTTGCATAGATTCCTGTTCCCTGAAATATTCGGTGACGCCTGCATTAATTGCCGAAAAAAAGGCCGTTCTACACTAAGCGATGCAGCCGCAGGATTCCACTTCCATGAGATTAGCGGTTATAGTGGCTGTATCGGACTGGCACAGAGTCAGATGTCCATACGGAACGATGAAGACGACAACACGGGAGTTATTATGACCTGGGAATATGGGCTGATTGGCCTGGTAGCGGGATTGATTATTGGTGCGCTGGTGATGCGTTTTGGCAACAAAAAGCTGCGTGAGCAGCGCAGCCAGCAGTATGAACTGGAAAAAACCAAAGCGGAGCTGGCTGATTATCGTGAAGAGTTGACCAGCCACTTCGCGCAAAGCGCCGAGCTGCTGGACAATATGGCGCGCGACTACCGCCAGCTTTATCAGCATATGGCGAAAGGCTCGAACAGCCTGCTGCCGAACCTGCCGGGCGAAAAAAATCCATTCGCTTATCAGCTGACCGAATCGGAAGCGGATAACGATCAGGCGCCGGTGCAGATGCCGCGCGATTATCCAGACAGCGCTACCGGCCTGCTGCGCGGCGAGCGTGCGACGCACGAAAAATAGTCAGGCGAAGCCGCGCTGGCGTTACGCGTGAGCATAACGCCTGGCTTCCGGCCTGTCGCTTCAGCCTGGTCTGCGGTGTAAAGGGGCGTTTATCGCCCCTTTTTACTATTCTGAAATTTGTGTCCTGGCTTGTCCCGGATGACTTCCCCCACTTTTTGCGAGTCCTATAGCGATGAAGAAATCATTACTGTTGAGCGCATTAGCCCTGAGTATCAGCGTTGGTTTAGCGCCTGCGGCGCAGGCTACGCTGCCGGCGCAGATTCAGGGAGAGGCGCTGCCCAGCCTGGCGCCGATGCTGGAAAAAGTGCTGCCCGCGGTGGTCAGCGTCCACGTGGCGGGAACGCAGCCGACGCAAACGCAGGAGATCCCCGAGCAGCTGAAGCGTTTTTTCGGCCAGGAAGGCGAGGATAGCGATCAACCTTTTGAAGGGCTCGCCTCCGGCGTGGTGATTAATGCCGAAAAAGGCTACATCCTGACCAACAATCACGTGGTGAACGGCGCGGACAAAATCAGCATTCAGCTGAGCGATGGCCGTGAACTCGACGCGAAGCTAATCGGTCATGACGAGCAGACCGATATCGCGCTGCTTCAGGTCAGCGGCGCTAAAGGCCTGACGCAAATTAAAGTGGCCGATTCCGACCAGCTGAAAGTGGGCGACTTCGCCGTTGCTATCGGCAACCCGTTCGGCCTGGGCCAGACGGCCACTTCCGGCATCGTCTCGGCGCTGGGCCGTAGCGGCCTGAATCTGGAAGGCCTGGAGAACTTTATCCAGACCGATGCGGCGATTAACCGCGGCAACTCCGGCGGCGCGCTGGTCAATCTCAACGGCGAGCTGATTGGCATCAACACCGCTATTCTCTCCTCCGCCGGCGGCAATATCGGCATCGGTTTCGCTATTCCGGGCAATATGGCGATGAATCTGGCGCAACAGCTGATCGAGTTCGGCGAAGTGAAGCGCGGCCAGCTCGGTATCAAGGGCACCGAAATGACGGCGGAGATGGCGAAAGCCTTTAACGTCGACGCTCAGCGCGGCGCTTTCGTTAACGAAGTGCTGCCGGGATCGGCGGCGGCCAAAGCGGGCATTAAAGCGGGCGATATCATCACCACGCTGGATGACAAGGCGGTAGAAAGCTTTGCGGCGCTGCGGGTTAAAATCGGCACGACCGCGCCAGGCAAAGAGGTAAAAGTGGGCCTGCTGCGCGACGGTAAACCGCAAACCCTTACCGTGAAGCTGGATAACAGCACGCAAACGGCCAGCACGGAGCTGCTGAACCCGGCGCTGCAGGGCGCCACCTTGAGCGACGGCGCGGCGAAAGACGGCACCAAAGGCGTGATGGTAGAGAGCGTGGATAAAGGGACGCCAGCCGCGCAGTTCGGCCTGCAGAAAGATGATGTGATTGTCGGCCTGAACCGGACGCGCGTGGAAAATCTGGCCGATCTGCGCAAGCAGCTGGCAGCCAAACCTTCGCTGTTAGCGCTGAACGTCATCCGCAACGGCGAAAGTCTTTATCTACTTTTGCGTTAAAACTGTGGGCGGACACCTGCGCGTCCGCCCGACTCATGTTATCCTGCCCGTCGTCGATTCACTCATCAGTTAAAGCCATGTTTCCTAAACTTTTGCGTTCAGTGCTTCTTGGCCTGGTTGTGGCGGGCCTGCTGCTGCTCGCGCTGCCCGCGCTGCGCATCGGCAACAGCTTCTTTGCTTTAAAAGATGACAGCGCCAGCGAGACGCCGGTCAGCTACAACGCCGCCGTTCGCCGCGCCGCGCCTGCGGTAGTCAACGTCTATAACCGCAGCGCCAACGCTTCGGCGCATAATCTGGAGATCCGTACGCTGGGTTCCGGCGTGATCATGGACAGCCGCGGCTATATTCTGACCAACAAGCACGTGATCAACGATGCCGATCAGATTATCGTCGCCCTGCAGGATGGCCGGATTTTTGAAGCCATGCTGGTAGGCTCGGACAGCCTGACCGATCTGGCGGTGCTGAAGATCACGGCGTCCAGCCTGCCGGTTATTCCGGTAAACCCTAAACGCGTGGCGCATATCGGCGATCTGGTGATGGCGATAGGCAATCCCTACAACATCGGCCAGACCGTCACCCAGGGCATTATCAGCGCTACCGGACGCGTCGGCCTTAGCCCTTCCCGTTATCAGAACTTCCTGCAAACCGACGCCTCTATCAATAAAGGCAACTCTGGCGGCGCGCTGATTAACTCGCTGGGCGAGCTGATGGGTATCAATACGCTTTCTTTTGATAAAAGCAACGACGGCGAAACGCCGGAAGGGATAGGCTTTGCCATTCCTACGCCGCTGGCGGCTAAAATCATGGATAAGCTGATCCGCGACGGGCGCGTTATCCGCGGTTTTATCGGTATTAGCGGACGCGAAATTCCTCAGATGCACGGGCAAAACGGCAGTATCGACCATATCCAGGGCATAGTGGTGACCAATGTGGCGCAGGGCGGCCCGGCGGCTAAAGCGGGATTACAGGTCAACGACGTCATCACCAGCGTGAACCACAAGCCTGCGGTGTCGGCGCTGGAAACCATGGATCAGGTGGCGGAGATAAGGCCGGGAACGGTGATTGAGATGGATATTTTGCGCAACGATCGCAAAATGACGCTGCCGATTACCGTGCTTGAATATCCGGGCAGCTAAAGACAGGGCCAGCATCGGCTGGCCCGGTATGGCTTACTTCACGAACTCTTCGCCCTGGGCGATATCTTTTTTCAGCGTCTCCAGCATGTTTTGCAGCGCCTGCTCTTCAAAGGCGCTCAGGCTGCCGATTGGCTTACGCTCTTCGATGCCATTTTTCCCCAGCAGCAGCGGCTGCGCGAAAAAGCGGGCATGGGCGCCGTCGCCTTCAACGTAGGCGCACTCCACCACATTGCTGTCGCCCTGCAGCGCGCGCACCAGCGACAGGCCGAATTTCGCCGCGGCCTGGCCCATCGACAGCGTAGCGGAGCCGCCGCCGGCTTTGGCTTCGACCACTTCCGTACCCGCATTCTGAATACGTTTGGTCAGGTCGGCCACTTCCTGCTCCGTAAAGCTTACACCCGGAACCTGCGACAGCAGCGGCAGGATAGTAACGCCAGAGTGGCCGCCGATCACCGGCACGTTCAGCGCCGTTGGATCTTTGCCTTTCAGCTCGGCGACAAAGGTGTTGGAGCGGATAATATCCAGCGTGGTCACGCCGAACAGTTTGTTCTTGTCGTAAACGCCCGCTTTTTTCAGCACCTCGGCGGCGATGGCCACCGTGGTATTAACGGGATTGGTGATAATACCGATCAGCGCTTTTGGACAGGTCGCGGCTACCTGCTCAATCAGGTTGCGTACGATGCCGGCATTGACGTTAAACAGGTCAGCGCGATCCATACCGGGTTTACGCGCCACACCCGCGGAGATCAGGACAACATTGGCGTCCTGCAGCGCCGGCGTCGCGTCTTCGCCGCTAAAGCCTTTGATTTTTACTGCCGTAGGAATATGGCTTAGATCCACAGCCACGCCGGGCGTAACAGGAGCAATATCGTACAGTGAGAGTTCTGAACCTGCCGGAAGCTGGGTCTTGAGCAGAAGAGCAAGGGCCTGGCCAATGCCGCCAGCCGCGCCGAGAACTGCAACTTTCATCCTAAACTCCTTATTATTTTGCCAGGGAAGTACCGGGAAATCATTTAGTTAACACCATAACCGAGCCGTGAAGCCTGAGCGACAGCATTTACCCTCTTTTGCACGACCGCGCATCATACAGGATAAAATCGCATTATGCCGGATGAAGCCGCTAAGGCGGCCAGGCAGCATAGCTGGCGTTAAGTCATAACAGTAAATCTTATCTAAAGAACATCAATTTTATAACATTCTGTTCACTTATTGTGCGCGACACCGCGCAATATGGCGAATTTTTCCGGCAGATTTTCTGTCAGCCAGCTGTAAACGAACCTGAAAAAGCGGCCATGTTTGCATAAAAATGCAGAAAATTGCATAATACTCCCCTTACCCCATTGGGCATTCTCTGGCGACTTTTAGTGAAAAACCATGCGTAATCCGGCAAAACAAGAAGATTTGATCAAGGCGTTTAAGGCCTTATTAAAAGAAGAAAAATTCAGCTCGCAGGGCGAAATTGTCACGGCGCTGCAGGAGCAGGGCTTCGATAATATCAACCAGTCCAAAGTGTCGCGTATGTTGACCCGCTTTGGCGCCGTGCGGACGCGCAACGCCAAAATGGAGATGGTTTATTGCCTGCCCGCCGAGCTGGGCGTACCGACCACCAGCAGCCCGCTAAAAAATCTGGTGCTGGATATCGACCACAACGATGCGCTGATCGTGATCCATACCAGCCCGGGCGCGGCGCAGCTGATTGCCAGGATGCTGGATTCGTTGGGCAAACCGGAAGGGATTCTCGGAACGATTGCCGGCGACGACACCATTTTTATTACCCCGGCGCGGCATGTCACTATCAGGGATCTTCGTGATTCCGTTCTGAAATTGTTCGATCAGGAACTGTAAACCGCCGGTTTTTCCGCGCGCAAACGTAGCTTTTCCTCGGCGTCGCCCCTGTCGGCGCCCTATTTTGTCTCACCGCACCCTTTCATAAACAGCATAATCCACTACCCTGACCATTTTGATATTGTCGTTTCATTTTGCAGACTCCTGTCTCGCAGCGTGATCTGCCGCAAATAAGCGCACAAATGGTTAAATTCGCCTATCCCAATGTTTTTACGGATATTTAACACAGCCGGCATAAATTATAAGCGTTTTTTATAACCGAACGTTATTAAAAGGTGGTTAAGTGTTTAAGTATCGCAACAAAACATTATTAGCATGCTATTAATTTTTTACGTTATCAGATCTATAATCCTTTTCGTGATGTGAATCACACTAACGACAAGATAAAAACAATGACGAGGAAAACGACCATGAACGTAAAAATGACCATCGCTGCCGCAAGCTTGCTTTCCGTGCTCTCTTTTGGTGCTTTTGCAGCTGATTCCGTTAATGCGGATCAGGCGCAAAACATGCAATCGATCGGCACCGTTAGCGTCAGCGGCGTCAGCGCTTCACCAATGGATATCAAGGCGCAGCTGAATGAAAAAGCTGACGCTCAGGGCGCTAAAGCCTATCGCGTTGTAGAGGCCTACATGAATGGCAACTATCACGCTACGGCTGAGCTGTATAAATAAGTTAAACGTACGCAACAACGAACTCGTAACCCGACGGTAACCCCAAGAATAATAAACGTTTTTTAGCCCTTTCGGTTATCGCCCTACTCTGGAGCATCTGTTATGAAAACTACATTCGCTATCGCCGCACTAAGCCTGGCTTCCGTTCTCTCCTTCGGCGCCAGCGCCGCTAACCTGGTCACCGATCAGCAGGTCGCCAGTGAAAATCTTCAGTCCGTCGGCACCATCAGCGTCAGCGGCATCGACGGCGCGCCAACGACTATTCGCGAGCAGCTGTCGCAAAAAGCCGATCAGCAGGGGGCTACGGCCTATCGGGTGATTGAGGCCTATAACAACGGCAACTATCACGCGACCGCAGAACTCTATAAGTAATTCCTCGTCGCCGTACCCTAACGGTTTATGACGAACCTTTTGGCCCCGTTCGCCGGGGGCCTTTTTTCGCTCAACGCACGTTAAAACGCAACTCGCCTTCCAGCTCCTCTTCCGCTTCGTCAAACAGCAGGATCAGCGCGCCATAGCGTCGTTTCTGGCCGCTACCAAGATGCACAAAGACGATTTCCAACGGCAGCGGCAGCATCCGCCCTTCGATCACTTCCCACAAGCTGTCCAGGTCAACGATCGGCCGATCGCCCAGCGCAAAGCGATCGCTGAACTGCCGGAAAAAATGCGCCTGATCCACGATCTCGTTAAAATCAAAAATTTCTGTTCTCATAGGCCGCTCCACAGGAAAACGGTGGGCGACGCCTGGCCGCCCGGTGAGTTACAGTCCCCCGATATGCAGGGCTTTGACTTCTAAAAACTCTTCCAGTCCCAGCACCGAGCCCTCGCGGCCCAGCCCGGACTCTTTGACGCCGCCAAAAGGCGCCAGCTCGGTAGAAACCGCGCACTCGTTAATGCCGACCATTCCGCTCTCCAGCGCTGCCGCCACGCGGAAAATACGCTGCACGTCGCGAGTATAGAAGTAGGCGGCCAGACCAAATTCGGTATCATTGGCGCGGCGGATAACCTCCTCTTCACTGTCAAAACGGAAGCAAGCGGCGACCGGGCCGAAGGTTTCTTCTTTGGCCAGCTTCATGGTTTCATTGGCTTCCGCAATCACGGTTGGCTGCCAGAAGTTCCCGCCCAGCTCGTGCCTGTCGCCACCCGCAACGATTTTACCGCCGTTGGCTTTGGCATCTTTAACGTGCTCTTCCACTTTATCCACGGCGGAAGCTTCGATCAGCGGCCCGACGATGACGCCTTCCTCCATGCCGTTCCCCACTTTCAGCTTGCTGACTTCTTCCGCCAGCTGGCTGACAAAGCGATCGTACACGCTGTTATGGATATAGAAGCGGTTAACGCTGACGCAAACCTGGCCCGCGTTGCGGAATTTGTTGGCGATCGCGCCTTTGACCGCCGCGTCGATGTCCGCGTCGTCAAAAACGATATAAGGCGCGTTGCCGCCCAGCTCCATAGAGACTTTTTTCATGGTTTCGGCAGCGTTGCGCATCAGCAGCTTGCCAACTTCCGTCGAGCCGGTGAAGGAGATTTTCCGCACGGCTTTACTGGCCATAATGGCTTCGCTGATCGCTTTGGTTTCACCTGCGACAGCGTTAAGCACGCCGTCCGGCACGCCCGCTTTTTTCGCCAGCGCCACCAGCGCGAAAGCCGACAGCGGCGTGTTGTTGGCGGGCTTGATGATGCCGGTACAGCCTGCGGCCAACGCCGGGCCAAGCTTGCGCGTCAGCATCGCCATCGGGAAGTTCCACGGCGTAATCGCGGCGACCACGCCGACAGGTTCACGGGTAGCGAGAATGCGCGAGCCCGCTTTGGCTGGCGGAATGATTTCGCCATTGGCGCGTTTGGCCTGCTCAGCAAACCATTGAATAAAGCTGGCGGCGTAATCGACCTCGCCTTCCGCCTCTTTCACCGGTTTCCCCTGCTCCGCCGTCATCAATTTGCCCAGCCAGGCTTTGTTCTCGATAATCAGCTGATACCAGCGGTAGAGAATTTCACTGCGCTCTTTAGCGGTTTTCGCCCGCCACGCGGGAAAAGCTTTTTCAGCAGCGGCGATAGCCCGTTCCGTTTCTGTTTTACCGGCGCGCGCCACCTGGGCAATCACCTCGCCGGTTGCCGGATTAAGCACGTCAAAGGTCGCGTCGCTCTGCTGCCACTGGCCGTCGATAAAAAAGCCGGTCTGAAATAAGTCGTTGTCCTGAAGCGAATTACTCATGCTGTTCTCCCATTGGATTGCCGTTGGGATAAGTATAGATGGCGGCCTGCGTGACAGGCCGTGAGAAAGGGTAAGAAGCGGAGATCCGTCAGATTTGCAGCAGCGTGGTTTGATATTTCTTCAGCATAAAGACCAGCCGCTGTACCGGATCCGTCACGTTCAACGGCGCATCATAATGCACCAGCTTCTCCTGATAGATAGCCAGCTCGGCCAGCAGCCGCTCGAAATAGTGGCGGCGCTTAGCGTCGCTGCCCGCTGAAATAACCCGATCCGCCGTGTGGCGCAGCTGCTTGTGAAACGCGGAGAGATCGCTGTTAATCGGAATATCGGCATCGCGCAGGCGTTGATGGCCGATAATCAGCGTCAGGGCGATACGGAATTTATCGATGTCGCCAGGGAAGATATTCAGCAGCATAAACAGCTGCTGGTAGAGCGCCGGAAGATGGTTCTCACGACGACGGGCCTGATTGGTGGTCATCGCCGCCACGGCGGAATACATAAAGCGGTTCAGCAGCGTGCGGCCGGTACGCGCTTTGGAAGTGTCGCGGATCAGCAGAATCACGAGCAGCGCCAGGAAGCAGCCGATGGCCTGACCAAGCGCGTTGTCCAGAAAGGCGCTAACGTTAAAGGTCATCGGGTTATCCAGCGTCAGGATATTGATGGTGCCGACCAGCGCGCCCAGCGTGCCGATCTGGCGGCGCTGGATAAGGATACCGCCGATAAAGGCCATCACGCCCAGGCAGATACAGAGCAGCAGCATACTTTGCTGCGTGGCGGGCATCAGCACCATGTAGTAGAAGGCGCCCAGCGGAATAGCTACCAGCATGCCGTAAAGGAAGTCTTTCGCCATCATCAGCGGATTAGGCATCCGCATCGCCAGCGCGGTAATCACTGCCAGCATCACCATCGCGCCGCTGCCGGAAGTCCAGCCGCTCCAGAGCCAGAACAGCGAACCGACCGCCGTAGCCACAAAGGTGCGAACGCCGTTAATCAACGCGTGACGGGTTTCCGCCGAGCGCATCTTCACTACCGGCTCGCCGTCCAGCACCTCTTCTTCCATACCGCTGATGCTGCTGTTGGTTTTGATGCCTTTCAGCAGCAGCAGATAGCGCGACGCCGCGCCAACCCAGTTGCTGACGGTAACCGGCGTATTTTTACTGCCGCTGGCGGTGATCACGCGACGCATGATTTTCATGCGCTTATGGATATCGGCCACGTTCTCTACCGGCTTTTCAAAAAAGAGGTGGAACTGCGGCGGCACGTATTCCTGACGGCTGTTCTGGATCAGAAAGGTTTCACAGGCCTGGGTGATCAGCGTCAGTGACAGCGTGTTCAGCGCCTTTAATCGCCGCTCGGCTTTCTGCCAGTGGCCCGATTCCATCATCAAATGGGTACGCATACCGTTTAGCGCAGTGGTGCGGCGCACCAGATCGGTCCAGGCCTTATCGACCTCTTCCTTGTCGCCGTGCGCGACGCAGAGCTGCATCAGCTTATACTGGTCGACCAGCAGAGCGTCAATGGCGCGATCGATGTCCTGCTTGATGGAGCGCGGCGAAAAGAGCATGTCCGCCAGAATCGCGCAGACGATGCCGATAATAATTTCGCTACAGCGCTCCACGGCGAACTGCGGTGCCAGCAGCACCGACCCGTTGGCATCCAGGCTGACCACGATAATCAGCGCCGTGTAGCCTGCCAGGCCCAGCGCATAGGAGTTTTCAACGCGAATCAGCGACGAAAGCCAGACGCAAAAACCGGCCCACAGGCAGCAAAGCAGCAGCATCACTACCGGCGCGCGAATGGTGGCGATCATAATCGTCAGCGCGGCCAGGCAGCCGATAAAAGTGCCGATAATACGCAGCATGCCGCGATGGCGCAGCGCGCCGGAGAAGGGATCGCCGCCGGCGGCGAATGCGGTGCCGCCCGCCACGATACAGGCGGTCATCACCGCCCAGCGCGGCGTTTCCAGATTGAAGTGAAAGCCGATCAGCAGCGCCAGCAGAATAGCGAAGGTGAGCTTGATCGGAAACTGCAATTGATACCACATAGCGCTTAGCCGAACTCGCGCAGACGATGCATCAGTTTCATCATCGGCGACATCTCATGCGGCTGGCGATCCTGCGCGCCGGTGACGATCACGGTCGCCGTGGTGCCGGAAGGATAGAGATTGCCCTGCTGCTGATCCAGGTGAATACGCACCGGCACGCGCTGCGCGAGGCGCACCCATTCCAGGTTGGAGTCGATGGTCGCCATGCCTTTGCTGTCGCTGCTGCTGCTGCTGTTGGTGACGCCGGCGGCGACGCTGTCTACGGTGCCGTGCAGCACGCGGTTGCTGCCCAGCGGCGTGATTTCCACGCGATAGCCCGGACGCACGCCTTCCAGCTTGGTTTCTTCCATATAGGCCAGCACATAGAAAGTATGCTGCTGCACCAGCGCTACGGCGGTCGAGCCGCGCGTAATAAATTCGCCGCGGTAGACGTTAAGGTTGGTCACCCAGCCGTCCGCAGGCGCTTTCACCACGGTACGCTCCAGATCCAGCTTCGCGGTGTCGCGGGTGGCGATGGCTTTCGCCAGCTGATGTTCCGAGGTCTGGTAGTCGTTGTTGGCCTGCTCGATGGCTTCGCGCGACATGGCGGAAACGCCCAGCTGGTTACGGCGGCTAGCTTCACGGCGTTTCTCGTTGACCAGCGCCTGATAGTAAGCCACGTCCGCTTCCGCTTCGTTCAGCGCCTGCTGATAGCGCGGCTGATCGACCACAAACAGCACCTGATCTTTCTTCACCAGCTGGTTGTCACGCACGCGCACGTCGGTAATCAGGCCGCTGACGTCCGGCGCGATAGCGACCACGTCCGCCGTGAATTTCGCGTCGCGCGTCCAGGGTGATTCGGTGTAGTAGACCCACACGTGAAAAATGCCGACAACAGCAATCACGACCAGGATAAGGGTAATGGCGAACCGGGAGATTTTTCTTGTTAACGCTTTCACTATGACCTCAGACAAACAATCGGGAAACCAGATAGAACAGGCAGCAGTAGAGTGCTGTATTAAATAAAGCCGGATGCCAGACCAGGTCATAGATTCCAGTCGGCGTCAGCAGGCGACGCACCAGCCAGAACAGCATCAATGACACAATAATTTCAAAGAATATGGGCGGGAAGGAGAGCCCAAATATCACAATAACCGGAAGCACACTCATCTCTTATCCTTGTCGGGTTTACCGGGCGTTCCTTTCGCCACACAAAACTACCGCCCTGTACAGGGAGGCTGCTGCTCTACGGGTGATGATGTCAGACTGACCGCGAGCGGTCTTATCAAAACCGGCGCTCTATGAATAATAGCCTATTCAGGAGCCAGCACTTTGGCGAGTTGAGTTACGGAACCGTAACCCGGCGATGCTATAGTAACGCGGCTGACTATACGTTTTCTACCTAATGTGATCTAAATCACTTTTAAGCCAGAGTTAATAATGGAAAGAATGAAAGGCATGTCCGTGTTCGCGCGCGTGGTAGAACTGGGTTCTTTTACCGCCGCAGCCAGCCATCTGCAGATGAGCGTTTCCGCCGTCAGCCAGATTGTGGCCAAACTGGAAGATGAGCTGCAGGTGAAGCTGCTGAACCGCAGCACGCGTAGCATCGGCCTGACCGAAGCCGGGAAAATCTATTTCCAGGGTTGCCGCCGAATGATGTCCGAAGCGCAGCAGGTACATGAGCAGCTCTACGCTTTTAACAATACGCCTGTCGGCACGCTGCGTATCGGCAGCTCTTCGACGATGGCGCAAAACGTGCTGGCTAATATGACCGCCGATATGCTGAAGGAGTATCCCGGCCTGACGGTGAATCTGGTTACCGGCATTCCTGCGCCCGACCTGATCGCGGACGGGCTGGATCTGGTGATCCGCGTTGGCGCACTGCGCGACTCCAGCCTTTTTTCGCGGCGGCTCGGCTCGATGCCGATGGTGGTCTGCGCGGCCAAAAGCTATCTGGCGCAGCACGGCACACCGGAAAAGCCTTCCGACATCGGCAATTTCTCCTGGCTGGAGTACAGCGTACGGCCCGATAACGACTTTGAGCTGACCTCGCCGGAAGGCATCTCTATCCGTCTTTCGCCGCAGGGACGCTTCGCCACCAACGATTCGCAGACGCTGATCCGCTGGCTGGTAGCGGGCACCGGCATCGCCTATGTGCCTTTGATGTGGATTATCGATGAGATTAACGCTGGCAAGATTGAGATTCTGTTTGCACATTATCAGTCCGATCCGCGTCCGGTTTACGCGGTTTATACGCAGAAAGACAAGCTGCCGCTGAAGGTGCAGGTCTGCATCAACTACCTGACGGACTATTTCCATAAGGTGGCGGACGTTTATCAGGAGTATCGGCAGGAATAAAAAGGGCGCACCGTCACGGCGCGCCCCTGAAGAGAGTCAGAAAGCGATCAGGCGGTGCCGCCAACCGTCAGCTTGTCCAGCTTCAGCGTTGGCTGACCTACGCCAACCGGCAGACTCTGGCCCTCTTTGCCGCAGACGCCGACGCCTTTATCCAGCGCCAGGTCGTTGCCGACCATCGAGATCTGCTGCATCGCTTCAATGCCGGAGCCGATCAGCGTCGCGCCCTTCACCGGTTTGGTCACTTTGCCATTCTCGATCAGATAGGCCTCAGAGGTAGAGAAAACAAATTTACCTGAGGTGATATCCACCTGGCCGCCGCCGAAGTTCGGCGCATAAAGGCCATACTCCACGCTGGCGATGATCTCTTCCGGCGTCGATTTGCCCGCCAGCATATAGGTGTTGGTCATACGCGGCATCGGCAGGTGCGCGTAAGATTCGCGACGACCGTTGCCGGTAGGCGCCACGCCCATCAGACGAGCGTTGAGCTTATCCTGCATATAGCCTTTCAGGATGCCGTTCTCAATCAGCACGTTGTACTGGCCCGGCACGCCTTCATCGTCGATCGCCAGCGAACCGCGCAGGCCTTCAATGGTACCATCATCCACCACGGTACAGAGATCGGAAGCGACTTTTTGTCCAATCTGGCCGCTGAATACCGAGGTACCGCGACGGTTGAAGTCGCCTTCCAGACCGTGACCAACCGCTTCGTGCAGCAGCACGCCAGGCCAGCCCGCGCCCAGCACTACAGGAATGCTGCCCGCCGGCGCCGCTACGGCGCTCAGGTTGACCAGCGCCATGCGTACCGCTTCGCGCGCCCAGGCTTCGGCACGGATTTCGCCGGACTCGTCCGCCAGGAAGAACTCATAGCCGAAACGACCGCCGCCGCCGCTGGAGCCGCGCTCGCGCTTGCCGTCCTGCTCAACCTGCACGCTGATGGAAAGCCGTACCAGCGGACGCACATCGGCAGCCAGCGTGCCGTCTGTGGCTGCCACCAGCACCATCTCGTAGACGCCGCTCAGGCTGGCGCTAACTTCCTGCACGCGCTTATCCGCCGCGCGCGCCGTGGCGTCAACACGATGCAGCAGCGCGATTTTCTCTTCGCGGCTCAGGCTCTGCAGCGGATCGACCGCCGGATAGAGCTGGCGGTTCATTACCGCACCCAGCGTGTGTGCTTTGCCGTTGCCCTGTTCGCGCACGATGCTGCGCGCCGCCGTGGCGCTTTGCGTCAGCGCGTTCAGAGTGATTTGATCGGCATAGGCGAAACCGGTTTTCTCGCCGCTGACGGCGCGCACGCCGACGCCCTGATCGATGTTCCAGGAGCCGTCCTTGATAATCCGGTCTTCCAGCACCCAGGATTCATGGTAGCCGGACTGGAAGTAGAGATCGGCGTAATCCAGCTTGCGTTCCGAGAGCTGACCGAGAAGGGAAAAGAGATCCTGTTGGTTGATATTATTAGCAGTTAGTAACTGTTCACTTACCAGATTCAGACTCATGTATTCTCGCTCTGTTGGGGAGCCAGTCGCCGCTGGCGTCATAATCTCTATAGCCTGAGGCAATTCCCCGGTCACGTCAAATTCACTTCGCGCTCTTTTCCCGCGGTTTGCGCAGGACTTCATCGATCTGCGGCTTGTCCAGCGGGCCGGAAAGGTGATAGCGCAGCACCGAGATTTTATTCCACAGCGGCGCCAGCGCTTTGCTGGCCGCGAATACTGCCGCGCCAACAACCGGGTTGACCGCAAAGGCCGCCGCCACGCCGACGGTGGCCGAGATTTCCGGCGCGACTACGGCTTCCATATCGATCTGTCGCCTGACCAGATCGATTTTGCCTTGCATGGCAATATCCGCTTCCAGTCCGTCCACCAGTAGGTTATCGGTGCGCAGCACGCCTTTTTCAATCCAGGCGGTGCCGTTGATAGAGTCGAACCAGAATCCCTGGCTGAAGGTGTCGGTAAAATCGAGGCGCAGCTTGCGCAGCAGCGCGTCGAAGCTGACCAGCCGCAGCAGCTGGCCGGCGCGGCCGGTGTTGACGTCCGCGATCTGACCGGCGCCCAGATGCGATTTCAGCACGCCGCTCAACGTCTTCGCCGATGGCTGCCACGGTTCCGCCTGCCAGTGCAGGTCATAGTCGATATTGAACGGCGCGTCGCGCAGCGGCGAATTCATGCCAAACCAGTTGGTGGCGTCATCGATTTTCTTGCCGCTGAGCGTGCCTTTTAGCGCCGTTCGCTGTTCGCCAGGCTGATTGACCCATTCGCCTTCTGCCTTTAACCGCGCGCTGCCGATATCCACCAAACCGTTTTTCAGCGTCAGCGTGTCGCTGGTGTGGCTGAGGTTGGCCTGGATGCGGCCAAAGCGCTGGCCGCGCAGCCAGCATTCGTCGCAGGTCAAATTGAGCGCGGGCCAGCCGCTGAAGTCAATGGCGGATTTACCGGAGAACGGCATTGAGCCGCCGCCGGTTGGCCACTGCGGATTGTAATAAAGGTAAGCGATTTGGCCGAGCCACGGCGCATGCTGACGCATTACCAGCTTGCCGTCGATCTCCCGTCCTTTGGCCTGCACCACGTTTTCGCCCGCTACCGTCTGGTTCAGCGTTGCCTCCAGGTCGTGCCAGCGCTGGCCGCCCAGCGTCAAAGAGGGCGTGCGCAGCGTGATGTTGCCCGGCAGATAAGCTTGTCCGCCACTTGCGCCGCCTGCGCCGCCCGCCAGCAGGCCCAGCCAGGCTTCACCGTCCAGCGGCGGCAGGTTGAGCACCATGCCAGAGGCATCCGGCAGCGGCGGCGTCTGCGCCGCGTCGTTTTCCCAGATGCCGCGGTCAATGCGGAGCTGTTTGCCCAGCAGCCAGCGGCTGTTAAAGCGGTGGTCATTGCCAACCGCGCCGTGCAGCGTAAAGGCGGCGAGATCGCCCTGCGCCTCTACGCGTACCGGCATCGCCATATCCCGCGTTTTATCAAGCGGTGCAGGTAAGTTACTGCTTACATTCTTCAGATCGCCGTTCAGCGAGATGTTGTAGTTCGCGCCGCCGCCGTGCGGCAGCGTAATCGCCACGACGCTTTGCCAGCTGGCGCTGCCGCCCAGCTTTTCACGCATTGCCGCCGGCAGCACGTCGATTTTATCCGGCCGCCACTCTCCGTTAAGGTTGACGCCAATAGCGTACTGCTTAGCGCCTTCCTGGGTATTAAAGGTGACGTTAATCGGCTGTCCGAACCAGCTGGCGGTCAGCGGCTCGCTCTGCAAATTGCCGTTGTCGTAGCTGAAGCGCCCGCTCAGCTGTTTGATGGTGCTGTTAAGCGGTTTGATAAACAGCGAGTTATTACGCAGATTAACATCGCCGCTGGCTTTGACCTGCTGGCCATCCAGCGGGATATTTAGATGTAAGCGACCGCTTACATCGCCGCCGATCTGCAGCTCGTCCAGCGCCGCGCCCAGCTCTGGCTTTAGCGGCGTCTGATTAAAGTAGTGCCCTATATCCGCGCCCGACCCGCTGATTTCGCTGTCGATAATCAGCCTTTCTTTCATATAGTCGGGAATGATGGCAGCGATATTTCGGCCCTGTACGTTGCCGAGCTTTGTTTCCTGCGCCTTCATAAACAGGCCATCGTTGATAAAATTCAGGTCGATATCCAGCTTTTGCAGATCCGGCCAGCCGGGCTGAAACTGGTAGGTAGCCTGACGCAAAGGCACCCAGACCTGAAACATGCCGTCGTTATGCTTGAACGGAAAGAGCTGCGGATTGCCGGCGAACAGCAGCGTGGCGTTTTCCACGTGGCCGCCTTTAATGGCGCCGCTCAGGTAATCGGTCAGCGCCGTGCCCATCAGCGGCTCAGGGAAGTAGCGCCAGGCGTCGCCGGCGTTAGTGAGGTTGATACCCGTCAGAATATCCAGCCGCGGCGGCCGATCTTTCGCCTGCGCATAAGTGAAGTCGCCTTTCGCCCACAGCGAGCGCGCCTGCACGTCCAGATCCCGTCCCGCCAGCGTTAAGCCTTCACCGTCGCTGCGCCAGCTTAGCGCGCCGCGCGCCTGCGCAATTTCCAGCGGCGCGCGGAACATAGTGCCGTAAGGCAGCACCGCGTCTTTCACATCGAACTTCAGCTTGCCGTCCGCCACGCCGCCGGTCAGCGAGCCGTCAAAGTGCTGCATCCCCGGCAGCAGTTCCCAGTGCTGCCAGCTTAAATTGCGCCAGCGGGCCTGAAAGCGGGTTTGCTCCGGCTGCTGCAAAGGGATATCAGCGGCCAGCGCCTGGACTTCGCCGCGAGGCTGCAGGGTTCGCCAGTTGGCCAGCAGCCCAGGCGTAACCTGGGAAAAGAGCGGCAGCAGCGCGTCGATGCGCTCCAGCGCCAGATGAGTAGCGCGCACCCGCAGCTCTTCGGAGTCAGCCCGATTTTTTGGCAGCCAGAGCAGCGATACCTGCCCTTTCGGCCAGGCCGTGCCGTCGGTCGCGAGGTTGGTTTGCGGCACCTCCATGCGCCAGCCGTTTGCGAAACGGCTGAGATGGGCGGTCATATTGTCCACCGTCAGCTGATGCGCTCGCCGATCGCCCTGCCACTCCGCGCCGCCTTTTTTCAACAGGATATCGCCGCTGTGGATTTCCCCTTCCTGCAGGCTCATCCAGGCGGCCAGCGAAAAGCGCGCGCTTTTCAGGCTGGTGTTATCCTGCATCCATTGCCCCAGCCAGGGACGCACATCCACATCGTCAGCCTGCATCCAGGCGCGGCCGGTATCCAGATAGCCGTTGGTGTCGCTTAAATCGAGACGAACCTGTACCACGCCATGCTGGCCGGTAAAGCTGGAAAGGCTGACCAGCCCTTCGGCACGATGACGGTTTTTTTCGTTCAGCCACGTCAGTTGGGGAATCGCCAGCCTGGCGCGCTGGCCGGAAAGGGTCAGAAAGCTGATCTGGCTCTGCCGCAGATCGAAATGGTCAAACTGACGCAGAAAGAGGTCGCTGAATTCGCCCGGCTTAAGCTCTACCTTGCTGCTGCCGCCGGAGGTCAATGGCGTGTTGGTGACGAGATCGAGCTGCCAGAAAGTAAGATTGCGGAACTGCGGCCGCAGATGCAGCAGCGACTGCCAGACGTCAAAAGCCAGCGAGACGCGATCGACTTTCAGCGTGCCGCCATCTTTTAAGGCGATATCGAGGGATTTTATCTCCAGCACCGGCCCGAAGTTTTCCCAGCGGCCAGTGAGTGAGGCGGCCTCTATCGGCATACCGACCACGGCGGACAGGCGGTGCAGAATGGGTTCGCGCCAGCTGTTCATATGCGGCATCGCCAGACGCAGACCGCTCACTATCAGCGCAACAATAACGACGATTATTGCGCCGGTCAGTAGCAGAATCCTCGGCAATTGCCTCACACACCTCTCCTTGTCGCCCGCCATCGCGGGCAATGTATATAGTTTTCCCCCGCGGGGCGCGCTGGCTTGTTGCCGTGTGGGACAGCCGAAGACGCTACATCATCACCACGTCGAACTGCTCCTGAGTATAGAGCGGTTCAATCTGGACTTTCACCTGCTTGCCGACGAATATTTCCACTTCCGCCAGCGCGTGCGACTCGTCGGTTTTCAGGGCTTCGCCGACCGCAGGCGAAACGTAAACCAAAAAACGGTCCGAATCGTAGGCGTGATGTACGCGAACAATTTCGCGCATGATTTCATAGCAGACGGTTTCCACCGTTTTCAGCGTGCCGCGTCCTTTGCAGACCGGGCAGTCCTGACACAGCACGTGTTCGATGCTTTCGCGCGTGCGCTTGCGGGTCATCTCCACCAGGCCCAGCTGCGAAAAGCCGTTGATGCCGGTTTTTACCCGATCTTTACTGAGCGCCTGCTCCAGCGAATGCAGCACGCGTCGGCGGTGATCTTCGTTATTCATATCGATAAAGTCGATAATGATAATGCCGCCCAGATTGCGCAGGCGCAGCTGGCGGGCGATGGCCTGGGTCGCTTCGATATTGGTGTTAAAGATGGTTTCGTCAAGATTGCGATGGCCGACAAAAGCGCCGGTATTGATATCAATCGTGGTCATCGCTTCGGTCTGATCGATGATCAGATAGCCGCCGGACTTCAGTTCCACCTTGCGATCCAGCGAGCGCTGGATTTCGTTCTCTACGTCAAACAGATCGAAGATTGGCTGTTTGCCGGTGTAAAGCTCCAGCTTCGCCGTCATCTCCGGAATATATTCGCTGGTAAACTCCACCAGCTGCTCCCAGGTCTGGCGCGAATCGATGCGGATGCGATCCAGCGCCGCGCCGGCGAAATCGCGCAGAATACGCTGCGACAGCGCCACTTCGCCATAGAGGCGACAGCGCGTTTTGTTGCGCTTTTTACGCTCGATAACCTTAGTCCACAGCCGCTTTAAAAAGGCGGCGTCGGAGGCTAACTCCTGCTCGCCCACGCCTTCCGCGGCGGTGCGGATAATATAGCCGCCCAGCTCGTCGCAGTAGGCCGCCACGACCGACTTCAGCCGGTCGCGCTCCGCTTCGCTTTCGATACGCTGCGATACGCCTACGTGCGAAGCGCCGGGCATAAATACCAGATAGCGTGAAGGCAGCGTGATATCGGTGGTCAGGCGAGCGCCTTTGGTGCCCAACGGATCTTTCACCACCTGCACCATCAGATCCTGGCCCTGGCGAACCAGTTCGGAGATATCGCGCACCGAGAAATTTTTACGCTCTTCGCCGGCGACGCATTCCGTATGCGGCATAATATCGGACGCGTGCAGAAAAGCCGCTTTATCCAGCCCGATATCGACAAACGCCGCCTGCATTCCCGGCAGTACGCGGCTTACGCGTCCTTTATAGATGTTGCCGACAATACCTCGGCGCGCTTCGCGCTCAATATGGATTTCCTGCAGGATGCCGCCGTCGATATAGGCAACCCGCGTTTCCGAAGGGGTGATATTTACCAGAAGTTCAGCCGTCATCTTGTTCCCTTACCTCGCGCAGAGCCTGAAACTGGCTCAGCAGCTCAGCCGTTTCCACCAGAGGCAGTCCCACCACCGCGTGGTAGCTTCCGTTGATTTTCCTGACAAAATTGCCGCCCAGCCCCTGAATACCGTAGGCGCCCGCTTTATCCATCGGTTCGCCGCTGGCGATATAGGTCGCGATATCGTCCTTACTCAGCAGTCGGAACGTGACGTCGGTCGTAACCAGACAGGCCAGCTGCTGCTGACGATCGGCCAGCGCGACGGCCGTCATCACCTGATGCGTCTGCCCGGAAAGCTTCGCCAGCATCGCGGCAGCGCCAGCTTCGTCCAGCGGCTTCTCCAGCACTTCGTTGTTCAGCACCACAATGGTGTCGGCGCCCAGTACGGGAAGATCCTGTTCGGCTACCGCTACGCCAGCCAGCGCTTTTTCTATCGCCAGCCGTCTGACGTAGGCTTCCGCCGCCTCGTCAGGCCGTTTCTTTTCTTCAACCTGCGTGCTCAGACGCTCGAAACGCAGCCCCAGCTGCGTCAGCAATTCACGACGACGGGGAGAACCGGAGGCCAGATAAAGGGATAGCATACTCTTCCTTATTGTACGGCGAACTGGCGGCGGATTTTTCTCATCAGCAGGAACAGCCAGGGCCACAGAATACCGTCTATCACGCTGCTCCAGAAGATTTCCGGACGAAACGAGACGTTGATAACTAAAAATTCCGCCCAGAAAACAATGACGTCCATCGCCAGCGACAGCACCATCACCATCAGCGCCTGCTGCCAGAGCGCGAGGTTGCGGAACAGCTGGAATTTGAACGCCACCAGATAAGCGATGATGCTGATGGCCAGCGCGCGAACGCCCAGCGTCGAGCCGGAAATCAGATCCATTATAGATCCCATCACGAAGCCCGTGCCGACATTCACGCGGTGCGGCAGCGCCAGCACCCAATAGATAAGAATGAGCAGCAGCCAGGAAGGCCTGAACATATAGATCTGCTCAGGCCAGGGCATGATTTGCAGCACCAGCGCCACCAGAAACGAGCACCAGATCACCCAGCGCCCGTGGCTGCGATAGCTGCTCAAGGCCGACCTCTGCCGGAGGTCGTCTGGCCGCTGGTCGCCGGCGCCTGCTGAGCAGCGGCGGGCGCCGTGAGCGTATCCGGCGCCGGCGGCCCCATCAGCTCGCTGGCGGCAGGCAGCACCTGCGGCATCATCTGCATCAGACGCTCATTGGCGACGCGATGAACTTCGTCCGGCGCCATCGGCATAGTACCGTTGCGATCCGCGCCCCACAGCAGCAGCAAATAGCGCAGGCGCTGCAGGCCAGCCGTAGGACGAGCCTGAATAACGGTATAGGCGCGCTGCGTGTCCAGCTTCACGGAGGAGACGACGCCGACCGGATAGCCTTCCGGGAAGCGGCCGCCGAGGCCGGAAGTCACCAGCACGTCGCCCGGACGAATATCGGTGTTGCCCGGCAGATGCTCCAGCTGAAGATCTTCCGTACAGCCGTTGCCCGCCGCAATTACCCGAATATCGTTGCGCAGCACCTGAATAGGCAGCGCGTGCGAGGAGTCGCAAATCAGCATCACGCGGCTGGTGATTTTGCCCACGGCCACCACCTGACCAACGACGCCCTTGTCGCTGATTACCGGCTGGCCCTCATAAACGCCGTTTACGCTGCCTTTGTCGATCACCACCTGATCGGTATAGGGATCGGTGCCGGTAGAGATCACCTGGGTGACCATCTTGTGTTCGTCCTGACGCAGCGGCGAGCCCAGCAGCTCGCGCAGGCGCGCGTTCTCCTGTTTAAACTGGCCAAGCATCAGCAGCTCGCTGTTTTTCAGCATCAGCTCGCGGTGCAGGGCTTTGTTTTCCAGCTCGAGCTGCTGGCGGGAAGCCAGCGTTTCAGAAACGCTGTCCAGAATTTGACGTGGCCCGTTGGCCAGAAAATAGAATGGACTGACCGCCGTATCCATGTAGGTACGTATCTGGCTGAAAGCGCCCATACGGCTGTCGGCGATAATGACGCCTATCGCTACCACAACTGCCAGAAACAAGCGTAACTGCAGGGATGGACCCCTGCTGAAGATCGGCTTCATAAACTCGGCGTATTCCTCGACATCATTAACAAGACGCGCGGGCCCGCGCGCCTGCATGGCAAATTATTCTTCGCTGAACAAATCGCCGCCGTGCATGTCGATCATTTCCAACGCTTTACCACCGCCGCGCGCGACGCAGGTCAGCGGATCTTCGGCCACCACTACCGGAATGCCGGTTTCTTCCATCAGCAGGCGATCGAGGTTGCGCAGCAGCGCGCCGCCGCCGGTCAGTACCATGCCGCGTTCGGAGATATCAGAAGCCAGCTCCGGCGGACACTGCTCCAGCGCCACCATCACCGCGCTGACGATGCCGGTCAGCGGCTCCTGCAGGGCTTCGAGGATTTCGTTGGAGTTCAGCGTAAAGCCGCGCGGTACGCCTTCCGCCAGGTTACGGCCGCGCACTTCGATTTCGCGCACTTCGTCGCCCGGATAGGCGGAGCCGATTTCATGCTTGATGCGTTCCGCCGTGGCTTCGCCAATCAGCGAGCCGTAGTTACGACGTACGTAATTAATGATCGCCTCGTCGAAACGGTCGCCGCCGATACGCACGGAAGAGGAGTAAACCACGCCGTTCAGAGAGATTACCGCCACTTCCGTAGTACCGCCGCCGATATCGACAACCATTGAGCCGGTCGCTTCGGAAACCGGCAGGCCTGCGCCGATCGCGGCCGCCATCGGCTCTTCGATCAGGAACACTTCGCGCGCGCCAGCACCCTGTGCGGATTCGCGGATAGCGCGGCGTTCAACCTGAGTCGCGCCGACAGGCACGCACACCAGCACGCGCGGACTTGGGCGCATAAAGCTGTTGCTGTGAACCTGCTTGATAAAGTGCTGCAGCATTTTTTCGGTCACGAAGAAGTCGGCGATCACGCCATCTTTCATCGGACGGATAGCCGCGATATTGCCTGGGGTACGGCCCAGCATCTGCTTGGCGTCATGACCGACAGCCGCAACGCTCTTTGGGGAACCGGCACGATCCTGACGAATGGCGACGACGGAAGGCTCATTCAGAACGATGCCCTGTCCTTTCACATAAATCAGGGTATTGGCGGTACCCAGGTCGATGGACAAGTCGTTGGAAAACATGCCACGGAATTTTTTAAACATACTGAAGGATAATCCTGCTAGCTGGGGGCGGAAAATAAAATCCGCTTACTTTACCAACCACACGAAGCAGCGACAAGGCGCAAAAACGCTCTACTTCGGTGAAAAATCACGCTATCTCTCGCCTGAGCCACAGCCTCGGAAACCCGGCGAACAGCCTACCTGCATTCAGGCGCTTCACCCCTGTTTCAAGACCGTTTTACGGACATAACGTACATGAAATTTTACATATTTAGGCACTGCTTTACCGCCCGTCAAACGTAGCCGGCACCACAGCCGCGCGGCTATTCTACGTGAAATCCGGCTTAACGGCAGACTAAACTCGATATCTTTGCGAATATTTTTTCATATCGCCTGCAAGCGGCTGTGACGAGGCAAAAAAATCGCCCTGACCGCCATTTATCCCTGTTTCAACCAGGGTTTGCCATTCGCTGCGGTTTTTCACTCCCGCAGCAAAAACCAGCGTCGCCGTACCCTTGCAGCTTTCGAGCAGGCTTTGCACAAAAAGTTGGTTCTCCTTGCGGCGATCGATATTGCGCACCAGGCCGGGATGCAGCTTGATCAGCTCCGGCGCCACCGTTTTGATATAGGCCGTGCTGACCAGCGTCAGGCCAGCCTGGGTAATAGCGATTCGACAGCCAAATCCTCTCAGCAAATGAAAGGCGCCGTGCAAGCGGCAGAGATGTTGACCCACATCGGCTTCCGCAAGTTCAAATAAAATACGTTTTCTTTGCGATTTAGTGTATTGCAGCAGCATATCGCACAGCCAAATCTGGAAAGGCCGCTGCAGCAGCGCGTCGATGGTCAGCGGAATCGCCAGCGTCTCCTCTGGCCAGGCGCGGATAAAAGTCAGGATGCGGCTAGTCAATAATCTGTCATAACCTTCGGCCATGCCCAGCTGCTGCACCAACGGCAGATATTCGGCCGCCGCCAGCTCGGTTTTACCGTCGTAGATCCGCGGCATGATTTCACGATGGTGTACTCGTCCGTCACGGTCGACGGCGGGCTTTTGATAGAGGCGCGGGCCGCCGCGGCTGAGCGTATTTTCCAGCAGCGTACGCCATTTGACGCTGCCGCGGCTCAGCTCCGGCGCCGGTTTTTCGCTGACCGACCAGCTGTTGCCGCCCAGCAGCGCGGCGTGACGCGTTGCCAGTTCGACGCTCTCCATCACCTGCTGCGTGGTCTGCCCGCTCTGCCAGGCGCTGATGCCGATATGGATCATATCCTCCCGATCCAGCATACGAGTCGGCGGCAGCGCATCCACGGCGTTGATTAGCTGAGAGGCGATGCCGTCGGCGTCTTTCAGGCTGCTATGCGGCAGCAGCACGGCGAAATCGCTGCGAAAATAGCGGGCGAGCAGCGCGCCGGGATAGCGCATAACGAAGGTGGAAAGCAGATTCACCAGCCCAAAAAGGTAGTCCTGCACCGGCGCGTGTCCCCAGTTATCGCGCAATGTGTCGAGATCCGGCAGGCGGATCATCATTACCATGCCGTGCGCGCCTACCGTTTCACTATCTTCCAGCAGCGTGGCCAGCTGGTTATCGAAAAAAAGCCGGTTGTGCAGGCCGGTCATCGGGTCCTGCGCGGCAAAGGCGCGAATAAGCGTGTCGACGCGATTACGCTGCTCGCTGGCCTCCTGCAGATCGGCCAGCAGCAGATCCAGCGCGCTGCTCGCCCTGGGCGGCCATTCCAGCACCGAGCCCTGGCGAACCGTCTCTCTTTCGCCTCGCAGCACTTTTCCGGCGCGGATCTCCAGTCGCTCCATGCCTTCAAGCTGTCGGTAAAGCCAGCGATGCGAAAGAAACAGGATCAGCAGCAGCAGGCCGATAGTCACCACCAGCAGGCTGAAGATCGAGGCGCCGACAAAAGAGGTCAGCCAGGTTTTTGCGCTATCGATCCAGACAATATGCAGCACGTAGTCATTATGCTTTTGCAGCGGGATCACGCTTTCGCGATAGCGGTTAGGCTCATCTTCCAGCAGCGCATCCTGATGGCGGGAAAGGGTTTTAACCGCCCGGCCCTTTTCGTTGAAGGTCACGCGGATAACCTGTAGCGGCCCCATGACCTGCGGCAGCCAGCGGTCAAGCCGATCTGGAGATTCATGCGCCAGCGCCAGATCGATATCCTGCGCCATCGTCTGCAGCCGGTGCTCGGCACGTAAATCGCTGAGGTAATAAAAGCTCATTACGCCGCCCACCAGCATGACAAGCATGACCAGCGCGCTGACGAAGGTAATCATGGCGGAGAGTTTTGTGGTTAATCGCATCCTTGTGCTCTTTGACTGTCGTTAAAGAGTCGCCGTGGCCGACGAATGGTTTACAGAGGCGTTCCTGGTGCTTTTCTGCGTTGCGGGCAGAATATTGCCGTCTGTCGGGAGTATAGTGGGGTCAGACTTTTATTATAACCTCAGGTTCCATTTTCAGGAGATTCTCATGCAGGCATTGGTTCTGGAGCAGTCCGAAGGCAAAACCCTGGCGATGATAAAGCAGCTTGATGCGGCCGCGCTGCCGCCTGGCGAGGTCACAGTCGACGTTAGCTGGTCAGGACTTAACTATAAAGACGCGCTGGCGATTACCGGCAAGGGCAAGATTATCCGTGAGTTTCCGATGGTGCCGGGCATCGATTTCGCGGGACAGGTTCGCCACAGCGAAGATCCGCGCTTTCACGTCGGGCAGCAGGTGCTGCTGACCGGCTGGGGCGTAGGCGAAAATCACTGGGGCGGCCTGGCGGAACAAGCCAGGGTTAAAGGCAACTGGCTGGTGCCGATGCCGGAAGGGCTGGATGGACGCCGGGCGATGATTATCGGCACGGCCGGTTTTACCGCCATGCTGTGCGTAATGGCGCTGGAAGAAGGCGGCGTCAGACCGGAAAGCGGCGATATACTGGTAACGGGCGCCAGCGGCGGCGTGGGCAGCACGGCGGTTTCCCTGCTCAGCTCGCTGGGCTACCGGGTTACGGCAGTAAGCGGTCGCGAATCCACACACGACTATCTTCGCCAGCTGGGCGCCAGCGAGATCCTGCCGCGCGAGGCGTTTAGCGCAGACGCCCGTCCGCTGGAAAAGCAGCGCTGGGCGGGCGCGGTAGATACCGCAGGCGATAAAGTGCTGGCGGCCGTGCTGGCACAGATGAACTATGGCGGTACGGTAGCCGCCTGTGGCCTGGCCGCAGGCTTCGCGCTGCCGACCACCGTCATGCCTTTTATTCTGCGCAACGTGCGTCTGCAGGGCGTCGATTCCGTGACTACGCCAGCTAATCGTCGTCTGGAAGCCTGGAAAAGGCTGGTGAAAACGCTGCCCGAATCCTTTTACCAGCAGGCGACAACCGAAATCGCTCTGGCGGAAGCAGCGGAGAGCGCGGCAAAGCTGCTGAACAATGAAATAACCGGCAGAACGCTGGTGAAAGTCCGCTAACGCGGCTGGATTCCGCCTGGCGCAACAGGGCCGCCAGGCGGAACAGCGTTAACCTTCGTTGCGTTATCTTTACCTTTCTTCAACATCCACATAACTCATTACACTTCCTCCCGTCTGAACCCCGCAGCGGATCTGATATTTTGTAGCGCAGGCCGCTTTTTTCTTTGCCGAATTCGCCAAAACGTTTTTTTTGGTCATGCTAAAAGTGACCGTCTCTGGAGATCCCGTCATGAAGTCCGTTGATAAACTCACCGAAAACGATGTTACCCCGGAAAGCGTTTTCAACGCTCAGCGCCGTCAGGTAATGAAAGCGCTGGGGATAAGCGCCGCTGCTTTTACCGTTCCTGGAGCCCGAGCCGACGTGCTCTCCTGGCTGCAGGGCAAAGGAAAAGAAACGCCAAAAGCGCCAGCCGGTAAACCGCTTGATTTCAGCAAGCCCGCCCAGTATCAGGCCGATCTGGCGCTGACGCCGGAAGACAAGGTGACGGGTTACAACAATTTCTACGAATTCGGCCTGGATAAGGCGGATCCGGCGGCTAACGCGGGCTCGCTGAAAACCACCGACTGGAAGATAGAGATCGGCGGTGAAGTGGCGAAGCCGATGACGCTGAATATGGACGATATCTTTAAACGTTTCCCGCTGGAACAGCGCATCTACCGTATGCGCTGCGTGGAGGCCTGGTCGATGGTGGTGCCGTGGATCGGCTTTGAGTTGGGCAAGCTGCTGAAAGCGGCGGAACCCACCAGCAACGCACGCTATGTCGCTTTCCAGACCGTTTATGCGCCGGAAGAGATGCCCGGCCAGCGCGACCGTTTTGTCGGCGGCGGCATCGATTATCCCTATGTGGAAGGATTACGGCTGGATGAGGCGATGCATCCGCTGACCCTGTTGACCACCGGCGTTTACGGCAAAACGCTGCCGCCGCAAAACGGCGCGCCGATCCGCCTGACCGTTCCCTGGAAGTACGGCTTTAAAGGCATTAAGTCCATTGTGAAGATTACGCTGGTGAAGGAGCAGCCGCCCACGACGTGGAATTTGCTGGCCGCCAACGAATACGGTTTTTACGGCAACGTTAACCCGCATGTCGATCATCCGCGCTGGTCGCAGGCCACGGAAAGATTTATCGGCTCCGGCGGCATTCTGGACGTCAAACGTCAGCCCACTCTGCTGTTCAACGGCTATGCCGACCAGGTCGCTTCGCTCTATAAAGGTTTAGATCTGCGGGAGAACTTTTAGTGCGCCTTACCGTCAAGCAGATTACCGGGCTGAAAGTGCTGCTGCACCTGGCCGGTTTTTTACCTTTTCTCTGGCTGATTCTGTCCATTAACCAGGGCTGGCTCAGCGCCGATCCGGCGAAAGATATCCAGCATTTTACCGGCAGGATGGCGCTGAAATTTCTGCTGGGCGCGCTGCTGGTGACGCCGCTGGCGCGCTATGGCAAACAGCCGCTGCTGATCCGCGTACGGCGACTGGTCGGTTTATGGTGTTTCGCCTGGGCCACGCTGCATCTGGTCAGCTATTCGCTGCTGGAACTCGGTATTGATAATCTTGGTCTGCTGGGATCGGAGCTGGTTTCACGCCCTTATCTGACGCTGGGTATTATTAGCTGGTTTATTTTGCTGCTGCTGTCGCTGACCTCCTTCCAGAAAGCGCAGCGAAAGCTGGGCAAAAACTGGCAAAGGCTGCATAACACCATCTATCTCGTGCTGATTCTGGCGCCCATCCACTATCTGTGGTCGGTAAAAACGCTTTCGCCACAGCCGTGGATTTACGCGTTTCTTGCCCTGATTCTGCTGTTGTGGCGCTATAAAAAATTCCGCCAGTGGCTGCGATAAAACGTGAGCCTGGCCGCGTCTGGTGGATAATCTTCGCTGATACGACCAGTATTTAGCTGCTAATTGCGGTGAAATCGTTATAATGCCCGGTTTTAAACCTGCGCGCGGGCCAAATTTCACCAGGAAAGGTGACAAATGGCGTTTCGCGTTGTATTTTGTGCGATGCCTCAATTATCGCAGGAGATAGCAGCAAGATGGCTGGCAAGTTTCACATACTGCTTTTGAATGGTCCCAACCTGAATCTTCTTGGCACTCGTGAGCCGGAGAAGTACGGCAGCACTACTCTGGCTGAAATCGTCAGCGGGCTGACCGCGCAGGCCGACGCGCTCAACGTGAAACTGAGTCATCTGCAGTCCAATGCGGAGCACGCGTTAATTGACCGCATTCATGAGGCGAAAGGCGATGTCGATTATATCGTCATCAACCCGGCGGCTTTCACGCATACCAGCGTGGCGCTTCGCGATGCCCTGCTGGCGGTAAGCATTCCGTTTATCGAAGTGCATCTGTCCAACGTGCATGCTCGCGAGCCTTTTCGCCATCACTCTTATCTTTCTGATATTGCTGCCGGCGTAATCTGTGGACTTGGCGTCGACGGTTATTCCTGGGCTTTACAGACGGCGGTTAAACGCCTGTCACAATCTAATTAAACAGAGTACGGAACCACACTAATGGATATTCGTAAGATTAAAAAACTGATCGAACTGGTTGAAGAATCAGGCATTGCTGAACTGGAAATTTCTGAAGGTGAAGAATCCGTTCGCATCAGTCGTTCCCCGGCCAACTCCGGCTACCCGATGATGCAGCAGGCCTGGGCCGCGCCGATGATGCAGCAGCCGCAGCAGCCAGCTCTGGCAAACGCCGTTGCGCCAGCCACCACACCAGCGATGGAAGCGCCTGCGGCTGCCGAGATCAGTGGTCATATCGTACGTTCCCCTATGGTCGGTACTTTCTACCGTACGCCAAGCCCGGACGCGAAAGCCTTTGTCGAAGTCGGCCAGAAAGTTAACGCTGGCGACACCCTGTGCATCGTTGAAGCGATGAAAATGATGAACCAGATCGAAGCCGATAAATCCGGCGTGGTAAAAGCGATCCTGGTCGAAAGCGGTCAGCCAGTAGAATTTGACGAGCCGCTGGTAGTCATCGAATAACGAGGCGAACCATGCTGGAAAAAATTGTAATTGCTAACCGTGGCGAAATCGCGCTGCGTATTCTGCGTGCCTGTAAAGAGCTGGGCATCAAGACCGTGGCCGTGCACTCAAGCGCGGATCGCGATCTGAAACACGTGCTGCTGGCCGATGAGACCGTTTGTATCGGGCCTGCGCCTTCCGTTAAAAGCTACCTGAATATCCCTGCCCTGATCTCCGCTGCGGAGATTACCGGCGCGGTGGCGATTCATCCTGGCTACGGCTTTCTTTCTGAGAACGCCGACTTCGCCGAGCAGGTCGAACGCTCCGGCTTTATCTTTATCGGGCCAAAAGCCGACACGATTCGCCTGATGGGCGACAAAGTTTCCGCCATCACCGCGATGAAGAAAACCGGCGTACCAACCGTACCGGGTTCTGACGGTTCGCTGGGCGACGATATGGAGAAAAACCGCGCTATCGCTCAGCGTATCGGTTATCCGGTTATCGTGAAGGCGTCCGGCGGCGGCGGCGGTCGCGGTATGCGCGTTGTGCGTCACGACAAGGATCTTGAGCAGTCCATCAACATGACGAAAGCGGAAGCCAAAGCGGCTTTCAACAACGACATGGTCTATATGGAAAAATTCCTCGAGAATCCACGCCATATCGAAATCCAGGTGCTGGCTGACGGCCAGGGCAATGCCATCTATCTGGCGGAACGCGACTGCTCCATGCAGCGTCGCCACCAGAAAGTGGTGGAAGAGGCGCCAGCGCCAGGCATCACCGAAGAGCAGCGCCGTTTTATCGGCGATCGCTGCGCCAAAGCCTGTATCGATATCGGCTATCGCGGCGCGGGCACCTTCGAGTTCCTGTTTGAAAACGGCGAGTTCTACTTTATCGAGATGAACACCCGTATTCAGGTTGAGCATCCGGTTACCGAGATGATCACCGGCGTCGACCTGATTAAAGAGCAGTTGCGTATCGCTGCCGGTCAGCCGCTGTCGATTAAACAGGAAGACGTGGTGGTGCGCGGCCATGCGGTCGAGTGCCGTATCAACGCGGAAGATCCAAACACCTTCCTGCCAAGCCCGGGTAAAATCACGCGCTTCCACGCGCCGGGCGGCTTTGGCGTTCGCTGGGAATCGCATATCTACGCTGGCTATACCGTGCCGCCGTACTACGATTCAATGATCGGCAAACTGATCACCTACGGCGAAACGCGCGAAGTGGCTATCGCCCGCATGAAGAATGCGCTGGCGGAGCTGATCATCGACGGCATCAAGACCAACGTTGAGCTGCAGATGAGGATCATGAGCGACGAAAACTTCCAGCAGGGTGGCACCAACATCCACTATCTGGAGAAAAAACTCGGCCTTCAGGAAACCTGATCCGTCTGAGGTAATTAAGGAAGGCCGGTCTGACCGGCCTTTTTCTTTGCCTGTAATAAGGGAGGAAAAAAATGGAAAAACGCTTTTTGCAGGCGCACCGCGAAGCCCGCTGGTCGTTCTGGCTGGCGGTCGCCTATCTTGCCGCCTGGTCGTTCACGGCCTGGTTCGGCGGCGATCGGCCTGGCTTTACCGGTCTGCCCCGCTGGTTTGAACTGGCCTGCCTGCTGGTGCCGCTGCTGTTTATTTTCTTCTGCTGGCTGATGATCAAACGGGTGTTTCGCGATATTTCACTGGAGGAGCCCGAGTGAACGCCGGCATTATTTTACCCCTGATTGCCTATCTGCTGCTGGTGGCGGCCCTTTCCCTGTACGCCATGCGCAAGCGTCGCGAAGGCAATTTCCTGAGCGAATATTTTCTCGGCAGCCGTTCGATGGGCGGTTTCGTGCTGGCCATGACGCTGACCACCACCTATATCAGCGCCAGCTCCTTTATTGGCGGGCCGGGCGCGGCTTATAAATATGGCCTGGGCTGGGTGCTGTTGGCGATGGTGCAGGTACCTGCCGTCTGGCTGTCGCTGGGCGTGCTGGGGAAAAAGTTCGCTATCCTGGCGCGACGCTACAACGCGCTGACCCTTAACGATATGCTCTACGCCCGCTATCGCAGCACGCTGCTGGTCTGGCTGGCCAGCCTGAGCCTGCTGGTCGCCTTTATCGGCGCGATGACCGTACAGTTTATCGGCGGCGCGCGGCTGCTGGAAACCGCGGCAGGTATTCCCTACGACACCGGCCTGCTGATTTTCGGCGGCGCTATCGCGCTCTATACCGCTTTCGGCGGCTTCCGCGCCAGCGTCCTGAACGATGCGTTGCAGGGCGTTGTGATGCTGCTGGGTACCTTTATCCTGCTGTTCGCCGTAATCCATGCCGCTGGCGGTATGCACAGCGCGGTACAGAAGCTGCAGCAGATCGACCCGCAGCTGGTTTTGCCCGGCGGTGTGGATAATATTCTTAGCCCAACCTTTCTGGCCTCGTTTTCGGTGCTGGTCTGTTTTGGCGTGATTGGCCTGCCGCACACCGCCGTACGCTGTATCTCCTATAAGGACAGCAAGGCGATGCATCGCGGCATTCTGCTGGGAACTGTCGTTGTGACCGTGCTGATGTTCGGTATGCATCTGGCTGGCGCGCTCGGTCGGGCGATCCTGCCCGGCCTGACGATCCCCGACCAGGTGATCCCGACGCTGATGATCCACGTGCTGCCGCCGCTGGCCGCCGGGATCTTCCTGGCCGCGCCGATGGCCGCCATTATGTCCACCATCAACGCGCAGCTGCTGCAATCCTCCGCCACGATCGTGAAAGATCTTTTTCTGCGAGTGCGTCCACAGCAGGTAAACAATGAACCGCTGCTGAAAAAGCTATCCGCCACGGTGACGCTGGTGCTGGGCCTGCTGCTGCTGCTGGCGGCCTGGAATCCGCCCGATATGCTGATTTGGCTTAACCTGCTCGCTTTCGGCGGCCTTGAAGCGGTATTCCTGTGGCCGCTGGTGCTGGGGTTATACTGGGAGAAAGCCAATGCCGCCGGCGCGCTCAGCAGCATGATAAGCGGCGCAGGCTGCTATACCCTGCTGGCCAGCTTTTCGCTGCAGCCGGGGGGATTTCATCCGATCGTGCCCGCGCTGCTGCTCAGCCTGATTGCCTTTGCAATCGGCAACCGTTTTGGCCGCGCTGACCGGCCATCGCCTTTATCCGTCTGACTAAAGAGAATCGCAATGCCCTGGATACAAATGAAAATCAACACTACCGGCGCTCAGGCTGAAGAGCTGGGCGACGCGCTGATCGAGAACGGGGCTGTCTCGGTCACGTTTCAGGATACGCATGACAATCCGGTGTTCGAACCGCTGCCTGGCGAAACGCGTCTGTGGGGCGATACCGACGTTATCGGCCTGTTCGACGCTGAAACCGACATGCAGGAGGTGATTGCCGGTCTGGAACAGCATCCGCTGCTCGGCGCCGGCTTCCACCATAAGATCGAGCAGATCGAAGACAAAGACTGGGAGCGTGAGTGGATGGAAAACTTCCATCCGATGCGTTTCGGTCAGCGTCTGTGGATCTGCCCAAGCTGGCGCGACGTGCCGGATCCGGAGGCGGTTAACGTGATGCTCGATCCCGGCCTGGCTTTCGGCACCGGTACCCATCCTACCACCGCGATGTGTCTGAGCTGGCTCGACGGGCTGGATCTGGCAGGTAAAACCGTGATCGATTTCGGCTGCGGCTCCGGCATTCTGGCTATCGCCGCGCTGAAGCTGGGCGCAGCAAAGGCTATCGGCATCGATATCGATCCGCAGGCGATTCAGGCCAGCCGCGATAATGCCGAGCGCAACGGCGTTTCCGAGCGCCTCTCGCTCTATCTGCCGCACGAGCAGCCTGAGAACCTCAGCGCGGATGTGGTGGTCGCCAACATTCTGGCCGGCCCGCTGCGCGAGCTGGCGCCGCTTATCAGCGTGCTGCCCGTTTCCGGCGGCCATTTGGGACTGTCCGGCGTGCTGGCCAGCCAGGCGGAAAGCGTCTGCGAAGCTTATGCCGATAAGTTCGCGCTCGATCCCGTGGCGGAAAAAGAAGAATGGTGCCGCATTACCGGCGTACGTCGCTAAATCGGCTCTCGCCAGCAACGGATTCTGCTGGCGTTTCACCTTAATAGGCCTATTATTAGCAGGCTTATTAATCGTGCCGGCGTTGGCCGGCCTCTTCAAAGGATACTGAGGATGAAAAGATTTGCTCTGCTGCTTGCCTGTCTTACTGCCCTGCCCGTTTGGGCTAAGCCCGCTATTCACTGGGCCTATGAAGGTCAGGGCTCGCCTGAACACTGGGGCGAGCTGGGCGATGAGTTTCAGATCTGTAAGAAAGGCCAGTATCAGTCGCCGATCGATATCAATCAGGTGATTGACGGCAAGCTGCCGCCGCTCGGCATGAACTTCCATACGGATACCCAAACCATCGTCAACAACGGCCATACCGTTCAGGTAACGGTTAAAGACAGCGACGATTTTCGGCTTGATAACGATGTTTTCGTGCTGAAACAGTTCCATTTTCACGCCCCCAGCGAAAATCACCTGTTTGGTAAAGCTTTCCCACTGGAAGCGCATTTTGTTCATGCCAATAAAAAGGGCGAGCTGGCCGTACTGGCGGTCATGTTCGAAGTCGGCGCGGAAAACAGCGCGCTGAAACCGCTGCTTGCTGCGTTGCCGTCAGAAGTAGATCGTGTCGAAGTCATGAAACAGCGCATGGATCTCGCGGCGCTTTTTCCCACGGTAAAACACTACTATCGCTTTAGCGGCTCGTTGACCACGCCGCCCTGCACCGAAGGCGTACGCTGGTTAATTCTCAAGCAACCTGTTACGCTTTCTGCCGCGCAACTGGCGAAGTTTGAACACGCGCTAAAGCATGCCAATAATCGCCCATTACAACCGCTTAATGGTCGCATAATTGTTGAATAACAGTTCAATAATTAACCGGAAGTGAAAACTCGATGGCGGTACTTTTCACGCTTTTTGCCTTAAGTGCCGCAATTTATTGTGTTAACTGCCTCACAAAAAAAGAAAAATATTTGTTCATAATTCCGCCTTTAATGTTCAATGCTTTGTTAAATAAGGATATTTATCTTTTTGTCCACCCGCTCCGGCTGGTGAAGCGGATTTTTCGGGTGGATTGTTCAAAGTTTGGCCTTTCATCTTCTGAAAAAAATGCGTAATATACGCCGCCTTGCGAACACACTATGGTCACTTTTTTTTCATGCGCATAGGAAACCACCAGCTTCGCAATCGCCTGATTGCAGCACCAATGGCCGGAATCACCGACAGGCCTTTCCGGACGCTTTGTTACGCAATGGGCGCTGGTATGACCGTTTCGGAGATGCTGTCGTCGAACCCGGAAGTCTGGGCAAGCGATAAATCCCGACTGCGTATGGTGCACAGTGATGAGCCCGGTATTCGTACCGTGCAGATTGCGGGTTGTGACCCTGAAGAGATGGCCGAGGCCGCGCGCTTCAATGCGTTATCGGGCGCGCAGGTGATCGACATCAACATGGGCTGTCCGGCCAAAAAGGTGAACCGGAAAATGGCGGGCTCTGCTCTGCTGCAGCATCCTGAGCTGGTGAGGTCGATCCTCACGGCGGTGGTTAACGCGGTGGATGTGCCTGTGACATTGAAGATTCGTACCGGCTGGGACGCGGACAACCGTAATTGTGTTGAAATTGCCCAATTGGCTGAACGTTGTGGCATTCAGGCCCTGACCATCCACGGACGCACACGCGCGTGTTTGTTCAACGGCGAAGCTGAATATGACAGCATTCGGACAGTTAAGCAGAATGTCTCTATTCCTGTTATCGCGAACGGAGACATTACTGACCCGCATAAAGCCAGAGCCGTGCTTGACTATACGGGGGCTGATGCCCTGATGATAGGACGCGCGGCTCAGGGAAGACCGTGGATCTTCCGGGAAATCCAGCATTATCTGGACACTGGGGAGCTGCTGGCGCCGATGCCACTGGCTGAAGTAAAGCGCTTGCTTATCGGACACCTACGGGAGCTGCACGACTTTTATGGTCATCGCAAAGGATACCGTATTGCCCGGAAGCACGTCTCCTGGTATCTCCAGGAGCATGCCCCAAACGACCAGTTTCGGCGCACATTCAACGCCATTGAGGATGCCAGCGAACAGCTGGAGGCGTTGGAGGCATACTTCGAAAAACTTGCATAATAGAAATAAAGAGCTGACAGAACTATGTTCGAACAACGCGTAAATTCTGACGTACTGACCGTTTCAACCGTTAACTCCCAGGATCAGGTAACCCAAAAGCCTCTGCGTGACTCGGTCAAACAGGCACTGAAGAACTATTTTGCTCAACTGAATGGTCAGGATGTCAATGACCTGTATGAGCTGGTACTGGCTGAAGTGGAACAGCCTCTGTTGGACATGGTGATGCAATACACCCGTGGCAACCAGACCCGCGCAGCCCTGATGATGGGCATCAACCGCGGTACACTGCGCAAGAAACTGAAAAAATACGGCATGAACTAAGTTTCGGTTCATTGTGATGGAGGCGCTATCTGTTGTTAGCGCCTTTTTTAATGGCTGCCGTTCAGGCAGATTTGTCTTGATTGTGTAAATAACAGTCATTTAGCTCAACTTCCTGCCGATTGCGCTGTCCTAGTTCCTGTATCGCTACGGATTAACTTCTTTATGCGCTACATCTTCCATGCACGCATAAAGAGAGAGATATGAAGGCATCCCCACGTTTTACCCGCAGTCTGCTGCATCCTCGCTACTGGATAACCTGGGCCGGGCTGGCGCTGCTGTTTTTACTGGTTCAGCTTCCTTTCCCGCTTTTGCAAAAGCTGGGAACCTGGATGGGCCGTACCTCAATGCGCTTTCTTAAGCGCCGCATCCGTATTACCCGTCGCAACCTTGAACTTTGCTTTCCCGATATGCCGCAAGAGCAGATCGAGCAGCGCGTCGTGCGCAATTTCGAATCTCTGGGCATGGGATTGCTGGAGACAGGCATGGCCTGGTTCTGGTCCGATCGCCGGGTAAAGCGCTGGTTCACCGTTAACGGTCTGCATAACCTGCAGGCGGCGCAAAAAGAGGGACGCGGCGCGCTGATTATCGGCGTGCACTTTATGTCGCTGGAGCTGGGCGGCAGAGCAATGGGTCTGTGTCAGCCGATGATGGCCATGTACCGTCCGCACAACAACAAGCTGATGGAATGGGTGCAGACGAAAGGCCGTATGCGTTCGAATAAAGCGATGATCAACCGCCGTGATTTACGCGGTATGGTGCAGGCGCTGAAACAGGGTGAAGCCGTCTGGTTTGCGCCCGATCAGGATTACGGCCCTAAAGGCAGCGTGTTTGCGCCGCTGTTCGCCGTGTCGCAGGCTGCAACAACCAGCGGTACCTGGATGCTGGCGCGTATGGCCAGACCGGCCATGATTACCGTTGTGCTGATCCGCAATGACGATGGCAGCGGTTACGAACTGGTAATCCAGCCTGAGCTGAAAGATTATCCGATTGCGGATGAACAGCAGGCCGCCGCCTATATGAACCGGGTGATTGAAACCGAAATTATGCGCGCGCCCGATCAGTATATGTGGCTGCACCGCCGCTTTAAAACTCGTCCGGACGGCGCACAGCCGCTGTACTGATAGAGGCAACGGGCAACGCCCGGCATACTTCACTATCTCGCCAGCCCAACACGGGCTGGTTTTTTTTATCTGATGTTCAGCCTGCTACTTTCCATTCCCTTTCACCTTCGCAACAATAATTGCGCTCTTGCTCACGCCTCTTATCTTTTCAGAAACATTTTGCACTATTTGTGACCAGTCGCGCGGCTTTTGCCTCTGTTTGGTGCGCAATATTAGGCAAACTTTCAACACGCTTCCAATTATTAGCAAACCTTTCAATGAAATTCAGGATGCTGCAGACCTGGCATTCCCTTTGCAGTGTCGTGGATGGCTTTCGCCACAGACAGGAAAAGTGCATCGCAGCGTGCACTAAAACATAACAAAACGCTTACGCCACACAGGATGCTTTATGAAAAAAATGATGCTTTCCACTTTAGTGGCCGCTGCAGCGCTGTTTGCAGCGGCGGCTCACGCCGGCACCACGCTCGACGCGATCAAAAAGAAAGGGTTTGTGCAGTGCGGGATCAGCGACGGCCTGCCCGGCTTCTCGTTCGCGGACGCCAGCGGCAAATTCAGCGGTATTGATGTGGATGTCTGCCGCGCGGCCGCTGCGGCCGTGTTCGGCGACGCCTCGAAAGTAAAATATACGCCGCTGACAGCTAAAGAGCGTTTTACCGCTCTGCAATCCGGCGAAGTGGATATTCTTTCGCGCAATACGACCTGGACCTCTTCGCGCGATGGCGGCATGGGCTTTATCTTTGCCGGGGTTAACTATTATGACGGCATCGGCTTTTTAACCCATCAGAAAGCCGGGCTGAAAAGCGCCAAAGAGCTGGATGGCGCCACCGTCTGTATTCAGGCGGGCACCGATACCGAGCTGAACGTCGCTGACTACTTCAAAGCTAATAAGATGCAGTATACGCCGGTGACTTTTGACCGTTCCGATGAATCGGCGAAAGCGCTGGATACCGGACGCTGCGACACGCTGGCTTCCGATCAGTCGCAGCTCTACGCGCTGCGCATCAAGCTGGGCAAGCCGGATGACTTTATCGTGCTGCCAGAGGTGATTTCCAAAGAACCTTTAGGGCCGGTAGTGCGTCGCGGTGACGATGACTGGTACACCATCGTGAAATGGTCGCTGTTCGCCATGCTGAACGCGGAAGAGATGGGCATCACATCGAAGAATGTCGATCAGATGGCCGCCAAACCTTCTACGCCAGATATGGCACATCTGCTGGGCTCAGAAGGCGATTTCGGCAAAGATCTGAAGCTGGATAACAAGTGGGCTTTCAACATTATCAAACAGGTCGGCAACTATCAGGAAGTGTTTGACCGCAACGTCGGCAAAGACAGCCAGCTGAAAATCGCTCGTGGTCAGAACGCGCTGTGGAATAAAGGCGGCATTCAGTACGCTCCGCCGGTACGCTAACTCCCCCGCTGCAACAGGGCGCCGTCCGGCGCCTTCGTCAGAATCCGTGACTGAGGTTTCCACATGTCTCAACGCCCGTCCGTCAAAAGGGATATGTCCTTTAGCAATCCTGCGGTGCGCGCCTGGCTTTACCAGATTATCGCCGTAGTGCTGGTAGTGGCCGTAGCTGGCTATCTACTCCATAACACGCTGATTAACCTTGCCAGCCGCGGCATTACTTCCGGCTTCGGCTTTTTAGAGCGCAGCGCGGGCTTCGGCATCGTTCAGCATCTTATCGACTATAGTGAAGGCGATACCTATGCCCGCGTTTTCCTGGTTGGGCTGACTAATACGCTGCTGGTTTCCGCGCTCTGTATCCTGTTTGCTTCCCTGCTCGGGTTCTTTATCGGCCTGGCGCGCCTTTCCGATAACTGGCTGCTGCGCAAGCTTTCCGCAACCTATATCGAAATCTTCCGCAATATTCCGCCGCTGCTGCAAATTTTCTTCTGGTACTTTGCCGTGCTGCGCAATCTGCCGGGGCCGCGTCAGGCGCTCAGCGCTTTCGATATGGCTTTTGTCAGTAACCGGGGACTCTATATTCCCTGGCCGGGGTACGCGCCGGGAACCTGGCCTTTCGTGATCGCTCTGCTGCTGGCCGTTGCGGGCAGCGTAGCTCTTTTTCGCTACAACCGCAGCTACCAGCTGAAGACAGGACAGCTAAGGCGCAGCTGGCCATTAATGCTGGCAATGGTAATTATTTTCCCTTTGCTCGCCCATCTGGCTTTTGGCGCCGCCATGCACTGGGATGTGCCGACGCTGCGCGGCTTTAATTTTCGCGGCGGTTTTGCGCTGATTCCTGAACTGGCGGCGCTGACGCTGGCGCTCTCTGTTTACACCTCTTCTTTTATTGCTGAGGTGATTCGCGCCGGGATTCAGTCCGTGCCGCATGGACAGAGTGAGGCGGCCCGCTCGCTTGGGCTGCCTAATCCGGTCACGCTGCGCCAGGTCATTATTCCTCAGGCGATGCGGGTAATTATTCCGCCGCTGACCAGCCAGTATCTGAATATTGTTAAAAACTCCTCGCTGGCGGCGGCAATCGGCTATCCGGATATGGTTTCGCTGTTTGCCGGCACCGTATTGAACCAGACCGGCCAGGCGATCGAGACTATCGCAATCACTATGGGCGTCTACCTGATTATCAGCCTGCTGATTTCGCTGTTGATGAATATCTATAACCGCAAAATACGGCTGATTGAGCGTTAAGAGAACGGGATCATTATGACTATAGCTACGCATGAAACGCAGCCTGTTTCGGCAAGTTCTTTTACGCGCGCCGTGAGATGGGCCAGAAAAAATTTGTTCTCAAGCTGGGGGAATTCGCTGCTGACGCTGTTCTGTCTGTGGGCTATCTGGAGCCTTGTTCCGCCAGCGCTAAACTGGCTGATTTTTCAGGCCAACTGGATTGGCGAAACACGGGCGGACTGCACTAAAGAAGGCGCCTGCTGGGTATTTATCCATGCCCGTTTCGGGCAGTTTATGTATGGCCTTTATCCGCACGAACTGCGCTGGCGTATCAACCTGGCGCTGATTGTGGGTCTGCTTACTATCCTGCCGATGTTTTTAAAAGCGCTGCCGCGTCGCGGCACCTATATCGTCGCCTGGGCCATCGTCTATCCGGCGATCGTCTGGATCCTGCTTTACGGCGGTTTTTTTGGCCTCGAACGCGTGGAAACCCGCCAATGGGGCGGCCTGACGCTAACGCTAATCATCGCTTCCGTTGGGATCGCTGGCGCGCTGCCGCTGGGGATTCTGTTAGCGCTTGGGCGTCGCTCAACCATGCCGGTGGTACGTACGCTGTCGATTATTTTTATCGAGTTCTGGCGCGGCGTTCCGCTGATTACGGTGCTGTTTATGTCTTCGGTGATGCTGCCGCTGTTTATGGCGGAAGGCAGCAGCATCGACAAGCTTATTCGTGCGCTGGTCGGCGTTATTCTGTTTCAGTCAGCCTACGTGGCGGAAGTGGTGCGTGGCGGATTACAGGCATTGCCTAAGGGTCAGTATGAGGCTGCAGAATCGCTGGCGCTGGGCTACTGGAAAACCCAGGGTCTGGTGATCCTGCCGCAGGCTTTAAAGCTGGTGATCCCTGGACTGGTGAACACCATTATCGCGCTATTTAAGGATACCAGCCTGGTTATCATCATCGGGCTGTTCGATCTCTTCAGCAGCGTTCAGCAGGCTACGGTCGATCCCGCCTGGCTTGGCATGTCGACTGAAGGATACGTTTTTGCCGCTCTGGTTTACTGGATTTTCTGTTTCAGCATGTCGCGCTACAGCCAGTATCTGGAAAAGCGTTTTCACACCGGGCGCACGCCGCACTGAGGCTTACTATGACCAAACCTTTAATTCAATCGGATCAAGCGATGATGATTACCCTGGAAAACGTCAATAAATGGTATGGGCAGTTTCATGTGCTGAAGAACATCAACCTGCAGGTTAAACCCCGCGAACGTATAGTGCTGTGCGGCCCTTCCGGTTCAGGCAAATCCACTACTATCCGTTGTATCAACCATCTGGAAGAGCATCAGCAGGGACGTATCGTCGTTGATGGTATTCATCTTAATGACGACTTGCGTAATATTGAACGCGTCAGAACGGAAGTAGGCATGGTGTTCCAACACTTTAATCTTTTTCCACATCTGAGCGTCCTGCAAAATTGCACGCTGGCGCCAATCTGGGTGCGCAAAACACCGAAAAAAGAGGCGGAAGCGCTGGCGATGCATTATCTGGAGCGCGTGCGTATCGCCGAACATGCGCATAAGTTCCCGGGGCAGCTTTCCGGTGGACAGCAGCAGCGAGTGGCCATCGCCCGTTCATTGTGTATGAAACCCAAGATTATGTTGTTTGACGAACCGACCTCCGCGTTGGATCCTGAAATGGTTAAAGAAGTGCTGGATACCATGATAGGGCTGGCCGAAGATGGTATGACGATGCTTTGTGTTACACACGAAATGGGCTTCGCCCGTACCGTAGCCGACCGGGTGATCTTTATGGATCGGGGCGAAATCGTGGAGCAGGCGCCGCCGCAGGAGTTTTTCTCCGCGCCGAAATCAGAACGTACGCGCGCTTTTCTTTCGCAGGTTATTCATTAACCCTGTCTCGATGGTAACTGGCCCAGCTTTATCGTTGGGCTTTTTGTTATCGTTAAAATTGCCTGTGCGGAACAGGTAATATCGCCGCTTTTTCAGGCCGATTGAGGATTTTTCAGGGATTAAGGCTGGCTTTTCCAAAGCCCAAACGCAAAAAACCCCGACCGTAAGGTCGGGGTTATCGCGATTTGATGCCTGGCAGTTCCCTACTCTCGCATGGGGAGGCCCCACACTACCATCGGCGCTACGGCGTTTCACTTCTGAGTTCGGCATGGGGTCAGGTGGGACCACCGCGCTACGGCCGCCAGGCAAATTCTGTTTCGTGACCGTTATGCTGCCATAACCGTCACGCTTATCCGTCACAAGCTGAATATTGTTGCGTCTCTCGAACGCTGCCAGAACGCTTCTGGCGTTGTAAGGTTAAGCCTCACGGGTCATTAGTACCGGTTAGCTCAACGCATCGCTGCGCTTACACACCCGGCCTATCAACGTCGTCGTCTTCAACGTCCCTTCAGGGGTCTTAAAGACCCAGGGAGAACTCATCTCGAGGCAAGTTTCGCGCTTAGATGCTTTCAGCGCTTATCTTTTCCGCACTTAGCTACCGGG
>NZ_JAKUMN010000025.1:0-212 GCF_037026505.1 Erwinia sp. CGal63 | reverse complement strand
GAAGACCTGATCAAGTTTGGCCTGATCCCGGAGTTTATCGGCCGTCTGCCGGTGGTGGCGACGCTGAATGAACTGAGTGAGGAAGCGCTGATCCAGATCCTGCGGGAACCGAAAAACGCGCTGACCAAGCAGTACCAGGCGCTGTTCAATCTGGAAGGCGTGGAGCTGGAGTTCCGCGAAGAGGCGCTGAAGGCGATAGCGCACAAGGCGAT
>NZ_JAKUMN010000024.1:0-230 GCF_037026505.1 Erwinia sp. CGal63 | reverse complement strand
GCTCGAACCCGCGACCCCCTGCGTGACAGGCAGGTATTCTAACCAACTGAACTACCGCTCCACCGATTCTGTACTGATCTCAGAATGCTGCTTCTGATATCAGGTATTTCGCCTTTCCCATGTCACCGGGAGAGTCATGACCATAAATGGTCTAATTTGATGCCTGGCAGTTCCCTACTCTCGCATGGGGAGGCCCCACACTACCATCGGCGCTACGGCGTTTCACTTCT
>NZ_JAKUMN010000023.1:0-338 GCF_037026505.1 Erwinia sp. CGal63 | reverse complement strand
TTCATGACTGGGGTGAAGTCGTAACAAGGTAACCGTAGGGGAACCTGCGGTTGGATCACCTCCTTACCTGAAGATACTTTCCCGCGAAGTGCTCACACAGATTGTCTGATAGAAGTAACGAGCAAGACGGCTGCGAAGTCGACACGACAGTGTCCCCTTCGTCTAGCGGTTAGGACTCCGCCCTTTCACGGCGGCAACAGGGGTTCGAATCCCCTAGGGGACGCCAACTTGCCTGGTGACGAGTGAAAGGCGTCGCTACCGTATCTTAAAGATGACTTGCGAGTCATGTTTAAGATATTGCTCTTTAACAATCCGGAACAAGCTGAAAATTGAAACGA
>NZ_JAKUMN010000022.1:0-370 GCF_037026505.1 Erwinia sp. CGal63 | reverse complement strand
CATCCGGGAGGATTCGAACCTCCGACCGCTCGGTTCGTAGCCGAGTACTCTATCCAGCTGAGCTACGGATGCATCGGAAAAACAGTGGGGAGATAACGCGACAAACCTGAGGAGATACGAAAGAAACTGGACACTCGGAGAATGCTTTCACTTCTTCAGAAAATGGTGCATCCGGGAGGATGATTCGGCCTGCGGCCTCACCCTTCGGGCCATCGCTAAAGCGATGTTATCCTCCCTGGTACAGAATGTAAGCCTTCTACAACATGCCAGTTCGGAACTTGCTACCACTTCTACAGAAAATGGTGCATCCGGGAGGATTCGAACCTCCGACCGCTCGGTTCGTAGCCGAGTACTCTATCCAGCTGAGCTA
>NZ_JAKUMN010000021.1:0-372 GCF_037026505.1 Erwinia sp. CGal63 | reverse complement strand
AGGCCCCACACTACCATCGGCGCTACGGCGTTTCACTTCTGAGTTCGGCATGGGGTCAGGTGGGACCACCGCGCTACAGCCGCCAGGCAAATTCGTTGTGCCGTCCTGTGTCTTTTGCACTGATACCGCGTTGCCTGCGCTGGTAAGCTCAGTCACATACCTGAAGTATGCTCCTTCCCTTACTGCACTTGCCGCCTTGTCTCAGCGCAAAATCCTTCGGACCATCGTCCGCAGAACAAGCTAAAATCTTTATCCGTTAACAAGCTGAATATCGTTGTGTTGTCTCTCAACACGCGCCAGAACGCTTCTGGCGTTGTAAGGTTAAGCCTCACGGGTCATTAGTACCGGTTAGCTCAACGCATCGCTGCGCTT
>NZ_JAKUMN010000020.1:0-474 GCF_037026505.1 Erwinia sp. CGal63 | reverse complement strand
AGCAAATCAAGCTTTTAATTGAAGAGTTTGATCATGGCTCAGATTGAACGCTGGCGGCAGGCCTAACACATGCAAGTCGAACGGTAGCACAGAGGAGCTTGCTCCTTGGGTGACGAGTGGCGGACGGGTGAGTAATGTCTGGGGATCTGCCCGACAGAGGGGGATAACCACTGGAAACGGTGGCTAATACCGCATAATCTCGAAAGAGCAAAGAGGGGGACCTTCGGGCCTCTCACTGTCGGATGAACCCAGATGGGATTAGCTAGTAGGTGGGGTAACGGCTCACCTAGGCGACGATCCCTAGCTGGTCTGAGAGGATGACCAGCCACACTGGAACTGAGACACGGTCCAGACTCCTACGGGAGGCAGCAGTGGGGAATATTGCACAATGGGCGCAAGCCTGATGCAGCCATGCCGCGTGTATGAAGAAGGCCTTCGGGTTGTAAAGTACTTTCAGCGGGGAGGAAGGGATGA
>NZ_JAKUMN010000001.1:1313478-1914028 GCF_037026505.1 Erwinia sp. CGal63 | reverse complement strand
CGGGTCGTTAGCTCAGTTGGTAGAGCAGTTGACTTTTAATCAATTGGTCGCAGGTTCGAATCCTGCACGACCCACCATCATTAAGATGGTAGCTGCAGTAAAACGTGAAGGAGTCTCTTTCACAAAAGAAGTACCGAAGTGGGTGATTAGCTCAGTTGGTAGAGCATCTCCTTTACACGGAGGGGGTCGGCGGTTCGAGCCCGTCATCACCCACCACTTCGGGTCGTTAGCTCAGTTGGTAGAGCAGTTGACTTTTAATCAATTGGTCGCAGGTTCGAATCCTGCACGACCCACCAGTGTAGAAAGGCGCCCTAAAGGCGCCTTTTTGCTATGCGCGATTCGGGCGGGGTTTGAACCTACCCGCGACGCTCATAGCGGCGCCCCTGTCTGACCATGGCTACTTCACCGGCGTTAAATTTTTCCAGATATGCATCACCGCGTAACTGCGCCACGGACGCCAGGCAGCCGAGCGGTATTCCGCTTCTTTTGCCGTCACGCCGCCCAGATTTTTCCTCACCACGACATCTCCGGCAGGAAAAGCGTCCGGCCAACGCAGCGCACGCATGGCAATATAGTGCGCCGTCCAGTCGCCAATACCAGGCAGGCTGGTAAGCATGGCAAGCGCCTCTTCCGGCTGCATAGCGAAGTCCGCCAGCTTTCCCTGTAGGCAGGCCTGAGCCAGACTCTGCAGCGTTCTGGCTCGTGTTCCGATAATTCCCAGACTAACAATCCTGCCAGAGGAGGCCTGCGCTACCGTCGCCGCTGTCGGCGCAAGATGAGTCAGTTCAGGAAAAGGCGTGACGTAAGCCTCGCCAAAAGCTTCAGCAAAACGACCGCCCAACGTGGTAGCCGCTTTAACCGTAATTTGCTGTCCAAGCACTGCCCGAACGCTCATCTCGAACAGGTCGAACGCGCCCGGCACGCGTAATCCCGGATTGCGCTGCAGGCTGTCGCGCAGCAGCGCGTCCTGTCCCAGCTGTTCGGCGATCTGCATCGGATGCGCATCCAGATCGAACAGATTACGCAATCGCCTCAGCAGCGCAGGCAAAACCGGCGTCAGTGAATGGGTAAATTCGACGGAAAGCGCATTTTCCGCCGCGCTTACCCGAATCCAGCCCTGACAGTCACCCAGACGAACCGTACGGACGTAGCTGCTTTCGGTAACCCATTCCACGCCTTTTAGCGCACGCGCGCGTAAAAATGCGAGTAGGGAAGGCCAGTCGAAAGGCGGTCTGTAGTGAAGCTGTAGCACAGAAGTTTCGCTGAGGGCGAGCGTGCCGTTCTGCGCCTGCTTACGCAGACGGCCTGGCGGCATACGATAGCGCTTGTTGAAAACATCATTAAACCGGCGCAGGCTGGCAAAACCGCTGGCCAGCGCAATCTCGGTGATCGGCAATGCGGTTTCGGTCAGCAGCTGTTTGGCCAACAGCAGTCTGCGAGTCTGTCGCAATTCACGTGGCGACACGCCCAGCTCTTTTTGCACGATACGCCGCAGCTGGCGAAGGCTCAGTGAAAAGTGCGCGGCGAGCCTCTCCAGACTGCTCTCTTCCTCTTCCAGCGCGCCTTCCGCAATACGTCGGACAAGCTCATCGGCTACGCGCCGACTGCTGTCGAGCGGCGCACAGCCCGGCGCCAGTTCGGGACGACAGCGTAAGCAGGGGCGAAAATGCGCCTTCTCTGCAGCCTCGACGCTCTCGAAAAACCGACAGTTTTTCGCCAGCGGCGCCTTAACCGGACAGACGGGACGACAATAGATGCCGGTGGAGAGAACGCCCACGTAAAACAGACCGTCAAAGCGGCTGTCACGTGAGGTGAGTGCCCGATAGGCTATCTGCGCGTCAATCATATTTACTCCTGCGGCTGACTTTCTGGCAGAGTATGCCGCTTGAGGCGGCCTTGCCAGCCATTTTCGGACGCCTGATTAATTTAACCCGATGGCCGAAAACGGCTGGCGCGAAAACCAGGAACGCGGATAATCATCCTCACACAGAGCAGGGCGAAGGAGAGAAAGATGCTGCATTTTTACAAACTTATGCCATCGCCGGTCGGCATATTAAAACTGATCGCCAGCGACAGAGGACTTGCCGCCGTGCTGTGGGAAAACGAAGATCCCAAACGTTATCGGCTGCCCGATCCGCTGCAGGAAGGTTCGCATCCGATCCTGCAGGAAACCGAACGTCAGCTGACGGAATACTTTGCCGGCAAACGTAAGCGCTTTACCCTGCCGCTCGATTTTGTCGGAACGGAATTTCAGAAAAAAGTCTGGGCGGCATTGGTCGCTATTCCTTTCGGCGAAACCCGCAGCTACAGCGATATTGCCCGTGAAATCGGTCATCCTGCCGCAGTACGCGCGGTAGGCGCCGCCAACGGCAGAAATCCCGTCTCTATTATCGCACCCTGTCATCGGGTTATTGGCGCCAACGGCAAGCTGACCGGCTTCGCGGGGGGCCTGGACGCCAAAGCGCTGCTGCTGAAACTGGAAGCGCCGGAAGAGTTTCGCCTCACCTGAACCGTGAAAAACAGCGCGACAGCGGCGAATGATTCGGCTATCTTGTTTAGCATATAAAACAAGGCGGGCGGATATGTAGCAGTTTTGTCGTCTATCCGCCGGCTGGGTTAAGTTAACAAAACGAGAGCCGCGTATGAGCCTGATGTTCGATCCTGAAGCCGCCGTTTATCCTTTCCCGGCGAAGCCCGCCCGTTTAACCGTCGACGAAAAGCAGTTTTATCGTAATAAAATCAAAAAGCTACTTAAAGAGCGCGATGCGGTGATGGTGGCACATTACTACACCGATCCGGAAATTCAGGCGCTGGCGGAAGAAACCGGCGGCTGCGTGGCGGATTCGCTGGAAATGGCGCGCTTCGGAAGCCAGCATAAAGCTTCTACGCTGCTGGTGGCAGGCGTGCGCTTTATGGGAGAAACCGCCAAAATTCTCAGCCCGGAGAAAACCATCCTGATGCCGACGCTGCAGGCGGAGTGCTCGCTGGATCTGGGCTGTCCGATCGAGGAGTTCAGCCGCTTTTGCGACGCGCATCCCGATCGTACCGTGGTGGTTTACGCCAATACTTCCGCCGCCGTGAAGGCGCGTGCCGATTGGGTAGTGACCTCAAGCATCGCTGTAGAGCTGATTGAACATTTGGATAGCCTGGGCGAAAAAATCATCTGGGCGCCGGATCGGCATCTTGGCCGCTACGTGACTCAACAGACCGGCGCGGACGTGCTGTGCTGGCAGGGCGCCTGTATCGTGCATGACGAGTTTAAGACGCAGGCGCTGAAAAACATGAAGGCGCTTTTCCCGGATGCGGCGGTGCTGGTGCATCCGGAATCGCCGCAGGCAATCGTTGAGCTGGCTGACGCGGTCGGCTCCACCAGCCAGCTGATTCAGGCGGCCAAAACGCTGCCGCAGCGGCAGATGATTGTGGCGACCGATCGCGGCATATTTTACAAGATGCAGCAGGCCTGCCCGGATAAAGAGCTGCTGGCGGCGCCAACGGCGGGCGAGGGCGCAACCTGTCGTACCTGTGCGCACTGTCCGTGGATGGCGATGAATGGCCTGCAGGCTATCGCACAGGGTCTGGAACAGGGCGGCGAGCAACACGAGATTCAGGTGGACGCAGCCCTGCGTGAAGGTGCGTTACGCCCCTTAAATCGTATGCTAACCTTTGCTGCATCTCTAAAATAACGCCTAATTTCAGGAACAAGGTGCCAATATGGATTTTTTCAGCACGCAAAATATTCTGGTTCATATTCCGCTTGGCGCGGGCGGTTACGATCTCTCCTGGATCGAAGCGATCGGCACGCTGGCCGGGCTGCTTTGCATCTGGCTGGCCAGCCAGGAAAAAAGCATCAACTACGTTTTCGGCCTGATCAACGTTACGCTTTTCGCGGTGATCTTTTTTCAGATCCAGCTCTACGCCAGCCTGTTGCTGCAGCTCTTCTTTTTTGGCGCCAACGTCTATGGCTGGTACGCCTGGACGCGACAAACCACGGACAACCAGCAGGCGCTGCAAATCCGCTGGCTGGGCCTGCCGAAAGCGCTGGGCTGGGCGCTGTTTAGCGTAGTGGCGATCGCCTTAATGACGCGCTATATCGATCCGGTCTTCGCCTGGCTGACGGAAATCGCCGTCAGGCTGATGCAGGCGCTGGGCCTCGCGGTCGCTATGCCGCAGCTTCAGCCGGACGCTTTCCCGTTCTGGGATTCCTGTCTGCTGGTGCTGTCGGTGGTGGCGATGATTTTAATGACGCGGAAATATGTCGAGAACTGGCTGCTGTGGGTCGTGATCGATGTCATCAGCGTGATGATCTTCGCTCGTCAGGGCGTTTACGCCATGTCGCTGGAGTACGCCATTCTGACGTTGATAGCGCTGAACGGCTCCTGGCTGTGGATTAAAAGCGCCCGCGGGCGGGCGCTGGCTTAATCAGTGATGGTGGTGGGCATGTTCGCCGTCGTGTTCATGCCTTCCCCATGACAGTTCGCAGTCGCCGTCGTCGCAGCTTTGATACTCCATCTGCACCGTTGCATGTTCAATCTGATAATGTTCATGCAGATAATTGTGAATGCGGTGCAGCAGGGCGTCATGATCGTAAGGCGGAATAACCTGCGCGTGCAGCGTAATCACCGGCTTTTCGCCGACCAGCCACAGATGCACATGATGTACGTTGCGTACTTCTGCAATATCGCGCGTTAACGACCGCTTTAGCTTCTCCACGTCCAGCTGCGGCGGCGTCCCTTCCAGCAGCTCGTGAAAACTCTCTTTCAGTAACGCCCAGGCGCTGCGTAATACCAGCACCGCCACCAGAATAGACAGCAGCGGATCCACAGGCGTCCAGCCGGTATACATAATAATCAGCGCGGCGGCGATAGCGCCGACGGAACCCAGCAGATCGCCCAGCACATGCAGCGCGGCAGCGCGAACGTTAAGGTTTTTCTCTTCGCTGCCGTGATGCAGCAGCCAGAACGAGAGCAGATTAGCCAGCAGGCCGGCGACGGCTATCACCAACATAAAGCCGCCGGCTACGGGCTCGGGATGCATAAAACGGCGTATCGCTTCCCAGACGATCAGCGCGGTAATCACTATCAGCGCAATAGCGTTGATAAAGGCGGCGAGCGTGGTCAGCCGCAGCAGGCCAAAAGTGTGGCGGGCGTTAGGTTTACGGTTGGCAAACTGCACGGCCAGCAGCGCCATTAACAGCGCGGCGGCGTCAGTGAGCATATGACCAGCGTCGGCCAGCAGCGCCAGCGAGCCTGAAAGCAGGCCGCCGACAACTTCCGCGACCATAAAAACAGCCGTTACAACAAAAGCGGCCAGTAAACGATTGCGGTTTCCGCCGCTATGAGAGTGCGAGTGCGCCATAAGCTTCCATCTTCTAAAAACAGCCTTTCATACTCCGGGATTATGCGCTTAGCTTTAACCGGAGACGAGTCTTTTTAACATTTGGTGAGGCGTAAAATTTGCTTAAAACAGCCAATAAAAAAGGAGAGCCTCAGCTCTCCTTCTCGTCACGGGCAGCCAGTTTACTGCGTGGTGCCGTCAGTTTTTCTGTCCGCGCCAGGGCCGACCTTCTGATTGATGTCAGGACATTTGCCATCTTTACACTGCGCGTTTTTGTCGATCTCATCCGCCGTCATTTTCTTTTTGGCGTGGTGAGTCGTTTTATGGTGCGTCCCTGTAGTCGCGTCGCCGGTATTGTTGATTTTGCTGTTATCAACATGGTTTGGGGCGATGTTCTCTTTGGCACTGCCTGCTGCCGCGCCCGCATCGGCCGCCTGATTGGCGCCGCCGTTATTGCTGCCTGCCGCCATAGCGGAAGCACTACCCAGAGTCATTGCTGCTGTCAGGAAAACGATTGCAAACTTTTTCATCATCTTACTCCGTTAATTTTTTGCGTTTTGGCGAACCAAACCCTGCTAAAAAAGCGGTTTGCATAATACAAAAGGAGTTAATCTCCCGGGCGCAGCGAACACAAAGCGTTGAAGCTGGTGATCTCTATGCCTTTTTTTAAATATTAACAGTTAAAAGTGTAGTAAAAAGCGCGGAAACAGCAACCTGAAGCGATAATAATTTGTGCAAAGTCGATTTACAGCTATCAGCGCACGCGATAAATTGGTTCAGATGCGCCTGGTGTGCAGTACGGCTCAGTAACTATCTGGAATAATTATGAATTATCAGAACGACGACTTACGAATCAAAGAAATTAAAGAACTTTTACCTCCTGTTGCGCTGCTTGAAAAATTTCCTGCCACGGAGACGGCGGTCAAAACCGTCGCCGCGACCCGCCAGGCCATTCACCACATTCTGCAAAAAACGGACGATCGTCTGCTGGTGGTTATTGGCCCGTGTTCGATTCACGATACCGTCGCGGCTAAAGAGTACGCCGCACGCCTGCTAAAGCTGCGCGAAGAGCTGAGCGATTCGCTGGAAGTGGTGATGCGCGTTTACTTCGAAAAACCGCGTACCACCGTCGGCTGGAAAGGGCTGATTAACGATCCGCATATGGACAACAGCTATCAGATTAACGATGGGCTGCGTATTGCGCGTAAGCTGCTGGTGGACATCAACGATACCGGCCTGCCAGCTGCGGGCGAGTTCCTGGATATGATTACGCCGCAGTACGTGGCCGATCTGATGAGCTGGGGCGCAATCGGCGCGCGTACGACTGAATCTCAGGTTCACCGCGAGCTCTCTTCCGGTCTTTCCTGTCCCGTGGGCTTTAAAAACGGTACCGACGGCACTATCAAGGTGGCTATCGACGCCATCAACGCCGCCAGCGCGCCGCACTGCTTCCTGTCCGTTACCAAGTATGGTCACTCTGCGATTGTGGAAACCAGCGGCAACGGCGACTGCCATATCATTCTGCGCGGCGGTAAAGAGCCGAACTACAGCGCGCAGGACGTGGAGGCGGTTAAAAACGGCCTGCTGAAAGCGGGACTGGATCCGCAGATCATGATCGACTTCAGCCACGCCAACAGCAGCAAGCAGTTTAAAAAGCAGCTGAACGTAGCAGACGATGTCGCGCAGCAGATCGCTGGCGGTGAAAAGGCGATTATCGGCGTGATGATCGAAAGCCATCTGGTGGAAGGCAATCAGAGCCTGGAGAGCGGCGAGCCGCTGGTCTATGGCAAAAGCGTGACTGACGGCTGCATCGGCTGGGACGATACCGAAACCGTGCTGCGCCAGCTGGCGGAAGCGGTGAAGGCGCGTCGCGGTTAAAAACCATTTTTTTGCTCAGCAAGCCGACTGTTCCACGCATAAAAAAATCCGCCCGCAGGCGGATTTTTTGCGTTGGTTTATCCGTAAAGATAAATTACTTCGCTTTACCCTGATTAGCCACGGCAGCCGCTTTCGCAGCGATTTCGTCCGCGTCGCCCAGGTAGTAGTGTTTGATCGGCTTGAAGTTTTCGTCGAACTCATACACCAGCGGCACGCCGGTTGGGATGTTGAGTTCCAGGATCTCTTCTTCGCTCATGTCGTCCAGGTATTTCACCAGCGCGCGCAGCGAGTTGCCGTGCGCCGCGATGATCACTTTCTCGCCTTTCTTCATACGAGGCAGAATGGACTCGTTCCAGTAAGGCAGCACGCGATCGATGGTCAGCGCCAGGCTTTCGGTGGTTGGCAGCTGTTCAGCGGTCAGCGCCGCGTAACGCGGGTCGTGGCCAGGGAAACGCTCGTCGGCGCGGTCCAGCTCCGGCGGCGTTACCGCAAAGCCGCGACGCCACTGTTTGACCTGCTCGTCGCCATATTTCTGCGCGGTTTCCGCTTTATCCAGGCCCTGCAGCGCGCCATAGTGACGCTCGTTCAGACGCCAGGATTTTTCAACCGGCAGCCAGGCCTGATCCACTTCGTCAAGAATGTTCCACAGCGTGTGGATGGCACGTTTCAGCACGGAGGTATAAGCGAAATCGAAGGTAAAGCCCTCTTTTTTCAGCAGCTGACCCGCCGCTTTCGCTTCGGTACGCCCTTTATCGGAGAGATCAACATCGTACCATCCGGTAAAGCGGTTTTCGTTGTTCCACTGGCTTTCGCCGTGACGTACCAGAACCAGCTTAGTTACAGCCATAGCTTAACTCCTTAATAATCTGACGTTTCTAAGATAACGGAAAGCGAAAATTGCCGACGCAATTTTAACTGGCCATTACCATAGCGGAAATTTTCGCGGCAGGTAAGCCTGCCGCAGGCGCGATGCACGTTTTTCATGCGCTTAATCAAAGCGGCGTCAGGCGGTAGCGCGTCGCGGACTGATACGATTCACCTGGCTGCAGCCAGCAGTCGGGCTGCGGCCATTCCGGGTGATTGGGCGAATCGGGCAGAAATTCGCTCTCCAGCGCTATACCCTGAAAGGCAGTATAGACGCCCTGTTCGCGAGCCGGCGTGCCTTCCAGATAATTTCCGGAATAGAACTGTAGCGCAGGCGCGGTGGTAAAGACGCTGAGCTTCAGTCTGCCGTCGGCCGACCAGAGTTCGGCGTCCGGCTGCGTCTCATCGCCGCCGTTCAGCAGGAAGGCGTGATCGTAGCCTTTAACCGCGCGCTGATCTTCATCCAGCAAAAAGTCCTGTGCCACGCTTTTCACTTCGCGAAAATCGAAACCGGTTCCGGCGACGTCGGTCAGCGGTCGGTTGGGAATGCCCTCGCTGTTTACCGGCAGATAGCGATCGGCGCGCAGCCGCAGACGGTGATGGCGCGCGTCGCCATGTTCGGCGTCCAGGTTGAAATAGGCATGGTTGGTCAGATTAACCGGGCAGGCTTTGTCCACCGTCGCGTGATAGCTGATGGCGAGGGTATTGTCCTCTTCCAGCCGATAGAGCAGGGTAGCCGTCAGGTTGCCGGGATAGCCCTGATCGCCATCGGGCGACTCGAGCTGGTATTCCACTTCCTGACTGGTCTGCCTGACAATCTGCCAGCGACGGCTATTGAACGCCTGCGGGCCGCCGTGCAGCTGATGCTCGCCCTGATTGGCCGCCAGCTGCCAGCTTTGCCCCTCGGCGCTGATAGTGGCGTTGGCGATACGGTTAGCGTAGCGGCCGACCGTGGCGCCAAGATAGGCCGTCTGGTTAAGGTAATCTGCCGGCGTCGCGCAGCCCAGCAGCGCTTCGCGTACGCTACCGTCCTTCATCGGCACGCGCGCGGAAAGCCAGGTGGCGCCCCAGTCCATAAAGGTCGCTACCATGCCGCCCGAATTGCGCAGCGTGGTAATGCGCCACGGTTGCCCATCCGGCGCATGGGAATGATTTAGCATGGGCCTGCTCCTTCAAAAGCCTTGCAGACGTAGAAGGTTTCTTTGATGCCGGACTGCGCTTCATACTGCTCCGCCACGGCGGCTTTCACTTCGTCGACCAGATCCAGCGGCATCAGCGCCACTACGCAGCCGCCGAAGCCGCCGCCAGTCATGCGCACGCCACCGCGATCGCCCAGAGTGGTTTTCACAATGTTTACCAGCGCATCGATCGGCGGCACGGTGATTTCAAAATCGTCGCGCATGGAAGCGTGCGATTCCGCCATCAATACGGCCATGCGCGCCAGATCGCCTTTCGCCAGCGCTTCAGCCGCTTCCAGCGTACGGGCGTTTTCCGTCAGCACGTGGCGCACGCGTTTGGCTACCAGCGGTTCCAGCTCGTGCTCCATCGCTTCGAACTGCGCCAGTTCGACATCGCGCAGCGAACTCTTATTGAAGAACTTCGCGCCCGCCTCGCACTGCTGACGGCGCGTATTGTACTCGCTGCCGACCAGGCTGCGGCGGAAGTTGGAATTGATGATTACCACGGCGATATCTTCCGGCATAGGAACCGGACGAGTGCCCAGCGTGCGGCAGTCGAGCAGCATCGCATGATCTTTTTCGCCCAGTGCCGAAATCAGCTGATCCATGATGCCGCAGTTACAGCCGACGAACTGGTTTTCCGCTTCCTGGCCGTTAACGGCAATCTGCGCGCCATCCAGCGGCAGCTCATACAGATGGCGGAAAACGGTACCGACCGCCACTTCCAGCGAGGCGGAAGAGCTCAGGCCCGCGCCCTGCGGCACGTCGCCCGCAATCACCATATCCACGCCGCCGAAATCGGGGCAGCGTTTCTGCAGGTGCTTGATTACGCCACGCACATAGTTGGACCACATCTGCGTCTCGTGCGGCACGATCTCTTCATCCAGCGAGAAGATGTCCTGCTGGTTTTCATAATCCGCGGCGATAACGCGGATCTGGCGATCGTCGCGTTTGGCGCAGGCGATCACGGTTTGATAATCGATAGCGCAGGGCAGCACGAAGCCGTCGTTATAGTCGGTGTGCTCGCCGATCAGGTTAACGCGACCCGGCGCCTGGATAGTTTGCGGCGCGGCATAGCCAAATTTTTCGCTGAAAATCTGTTGGGTCAGGGTTTTTAAACTCATGGTTATGCTCCGGTCTCGCGGAAGTGAATATCGCTGACGGCGCGCAGACGCTCAGCAGCCTGCTCCGCCGTTAAATCTCGTTGGGTTTCGGCCAGCATTTCGTAGCCGACCATAAATTTGCGTACGGTGGCGGAACGCAGCAGCGGCGGATAGAAATGGGCGTGCAGCTGCCAGTGATCGTTGGCCTCGCTGTTGTAAGGTGCGCCGTGCCAGCCCATCGAGTAGGGGAATGAGCACTGGAACAGATTGTCGTAGCGGCTGGTGACTTTTTTTAACGCCACAGCCAGATCGGCGCGCTGTTCATCGGTTAAATCGTTCAGGCGCTTGACGTGCGCTTTTGGCAGCAGCAGCGTCTCGAATGGCCACGCGGCCCACCAGGGCACAACGGCCAGCCAGTGGTCGGTTTCCACTACCGTGCGGCTGCCGTCGTCCAGCTCGCGGCGCGTGTAATCCACCAGCATCGGCGACTGATTTTTAGCGAAGTAAGCGCGCTGCAGATCATCTTCTCGTTTAGCTTCATTGGGCAGGAAGCTGTTGGCCCAGATCTGGCCATGCGGATGCGGGTTAGAGCAGCCCATCGCGGCGCCTTTGTTCTCAAAAACCTGCACCCACGGATAGTGCTGACCTAAATCGGCCGTTTGCTCTTGCCAGGTGCGAACGACATCTTCCAGCGCGGCAAGCGAAAGCTCAGGCAGCGTTTTGCTGTGATCCGGTGAAAAACAGATTACCCGGCTGGTGCCGCGCGCGCTTTCACAGCGCATCAGCAGATCGTCGCTTTCCGGCGCGTCCGGCGTATCGGTCATCAGCGCGGCGAAATCATTGGTAAACACATAGGTGCTGGCGTAATCGGGATTTTTATCACCGGTTACGCGCGTGTTGCCAGGACAAAGAAAACAGTCCGGATCGTGCGCCGGTAACTGCTCCTGAGAAGGGGTCTCCTGCGCGCCCTGCCAGGGACGTTTGGCGCGGTGCGGGGAAACCAGAATCCACTGATCGGACAGCGGGTTATAGCGGCGATGAGGATGATCGACCGGATTAAATTTCTGCATAGTAAGTCCTGATAACTTTGGTAATGCCTGCAAGCCTGAGAGAAAAATAGCACAGCGCGAAGCGATAAAGCGTGATCGAGTGTGAATAAATGGAATCGTTTACACAAGATGAAAATTCTGAAGAGGCCGGTTCCACGGCTGATTGATCCATAGAGTGCCGTTTCGAAGCGCCTCTAAGTGGTAGCGGTTACACGCTTTCGGGGGTTATGGATGTTTAAATTGCTGGCACACGCGGTCACAGCTTAGTAGGCGGATTTTCAGATAAATCTTCCGACAGGTTATTGCCAGGTAGAAGACCACAGGCTGAATGCTGGCAGGCGAAGGAATCAGGTTTTTAGTGCCAACATACTTGACTGTGAAGGAGTGCAAACCGCCTGTCTGGTTCGCCAGTCTTTTGTCAGCTTTGGCCTGGCTCCAGAAGAGAAGCTGAGGGTTTCTGAAAAAAGATAAAGATATTCAAAGGCTGCTACCAGGAAAGAGATTGATGATGCGCCGAAGCAGTAACTGCAAATGCTCAGCGTAGGCTGCAGCGCGCATAAAAAAGCGCCGTCAACAGGCGCCGGGTTAAACAGGCGAGTAAACCTTATGGTTTAAAGCGCTTCCTGCAGATAGCGATAGCTGTCGCCATCGGGCACAAAAGTCAGACGGTGCGTAATAGCCTGCGGCGCATCTTCCGCATGGTGCGACACAAACAGTAGCTGCGTCGCGCCTTCGCCAATCAGCACATCGACAAAACGGCGTACCAGCTGACGGTTGATAGCATCCAGACCCTGCAGCGGTTCGTCCAGGATCAGCAGCGCAGGATGCTTGACCAGTGCGCGGGCGATCAGCACCAGCCGCTGTTGTCCCCATGACAGCGAATGAAAGGGCGTATCCGCTGCGGCGTTCAGCCCCAACAGCTGCAGCCACTGTTCTGCCAGCTTGCGCTGACGATCGGAAACTGCCTGATAGATACCGATAGAGTCAAAATAGCCGGAAAGGATCACGTTGCGTACGCTGCTGCTGACGCGATAATCGAGATGCAGGCTGCTGCTCACATAGCCAATATGCTGTTTGATGTCCCAGATGGTTTCCCCGCTGCCGCGACGGCGGCCAAACAGCGTTAAGTCGTTGCTGTAACCCTGCGGATGGTCGCCCGTGACCAGGCTCAGCAGCGTTGATTTGCCCGCGCCGTTCGGTCCAACAATCTGCCAGTGTTCGCCAGGTTTCACTGTCCAGCTAAGATGATTAAGGATGGGACGATCGTCATAAGAGACTACGCCGTCGCGCAGCACTATCAAAGGCATCTCACGTGGCAGAGCGGCCTTAGCCGACGCATCGTCCGCTTCCGGCAACGCCATGCCCTGTAAGCTTTCGCTATGCGCCAGCTGGGCGACCAGCGCTTCGGCCAGAATCGTTTTACGCGGGCCGATATGCGTCAGCTCGCACTCCGCCAGCACGCCGACCCGATCGACAAAATCAGGGATATCATCGAAGCGGTTCAGCACCAGCACCAGCGTAAGGCCCTGTTGATGCAGCTGCGCCAGCACCTGCGCCAGGCTGGCGCGCGAACCGACGTCCAGGCCATCGAAAGGTTCGTCGAGCACCAGCAGATCCGGCTGCGCCATCAGCGCCTGGCAAAGCAGCGTTTTACGCGTTTCACCGGTCGAAAGATATTTAAAACGGCGATCGAGAAGGGATGTGATACCAAACGCCTCCGCCAGCTGACGGCAGCGCGCTTCGTCGCGCACTTCATCCTGAATAATTTCCGCCGTGGTACGACCGGTATCATTCTCATCGGGGCTAAGCATATCAGTATTATTACGCTGCCATTCTTCGGACACCAGCTTCTGCAGCTGTTCCAGCGAGAGCCTGATGGGATGACTGAAGCTGCTATTCATCATGCCTTTGGCGACGGCAAGATCGCCCACAAGCGCCCGCGCAAGCGAAGATTTGCCGCTGGCGTTGGCGCCGACAAAGGCCCAGCTTTCGCCTGCCTGAATAGTCAGGTCAGGCAGGATCAGGTTTCGGGTTGCGCTGAGATGAAACGTGCCTTGCGAAATTTGCAACGTAAACATTGTTTATTCCATTTTATGCATTGTTGCCTTCACTATTGATCCCCGGCATCGGCGCTGTCAAACCCCGCGGCCCTATTCAGAGCAGCGTGGCGATAATCACGCGATCGGCATTAAAATGTGCTGTCACCGTCATGCCTGGCTGCAGATTTTGCTCCTCCGTACGAGAATTGGTTAAGGTTGCGCACAGCGTTTCGCCACCCGGCAGCGTAATTAATGCTTCGCTGTGGCTGTCGCCTTTTACTAACTCGCTCAACGTGCCGGCAAGCTGGTTATCGGCTTTGGAAGCGGATTGCGTTACGTCTATCCACGGCGCCTTAATCAGTACCAGCACCTCTTTGCCGGCAGTCAGTTCAAGGCGGTTCGCGCTCTGTTCGGTTAGCGCCGCCTTGATGCGCGTCGCGCCGTCCGCAAGCAGGACTTCCACATGCTGCTGCACCGTCTGCGCATCGCGCTGCACGATTGTGCCGAAAAGCTGATTGCGGGCGCTGGTCTGTAGCGAAAACCGCGCGATCGCGCCCAGCAGGCTGCCCAACGGCACGTCATCCTGCAGCACGTCGAACGCTTTTTGCTGGATTTGCTCCAGCAGCGCATAGAGCTGAATCAGCCGCTCGCCGTAAGCGGTAATCCGCGCGCCGCCGCCGCCTTTGCCGCCCGTGGCGCGTTCCACCAGCGTGCGGTCGGCCAGCGTGTTCATGTCGTTGATGGCGTCCCAGGCGCTTTTGTAGCTGATACCGGCCATTTTCGCGCCCTGGCTGATGGAGCCGGTCGCGGCAATCTGCTTAAGCAATTCGATACGGCGGGGATCGGCGAAAAGCCGCTGCTGTAGTTTCAGGATCAGGGAGAGTTCGGCCTGCATAGGGGCTCCTGGCAAAAGGGTTTCCTGAATTGTACACGGTTGCAGGCGACAGACGTAAAAACAGGTAAAACGCACAAAAGGTCAGTGCACTTTTTTCCGCTACAGATACAATAACTTCTTTTATTCAGTGAGGAAGAATACCATGCTGGAATTACTTATCGGTCTTGCAGAAGCGATCCTCATGGTTCCCGTGGTGATGGCGATTATTCTTGGCCTGATCTATGGCCTGGGCGAAGTGTTTAACGTCATTTCGAAAGTCGGACATCGTAACGATCGGCCGGCAAACGAGCGCCGCTGAAAGACCTTCCCGATACGCCCGATCCTGTCGGGCGCTATTTTTTGCGTGTCACCTCAACTTCTCCCCTTTTTTGCCGATAATCCTTATGACACCGGTTGTTAAATCGTTATAGTGATGGCTACATAACGATACCTTCGGAGAAGAGCATGTCTGTGAAATTACATCATTTCTTTATCGGTGCCTTAGCGACGGCAAGCCTGACGGGCCAGGCCGTTGCAGCGGAAAACATCACTGTTTTTGCCGCCGCGTCTTTAACCAATGCGCTGCAGGATATCGCCAAAAGCTATGAGCAGGGGAAAGAGGTGAAGATCGTCTCCTCTTTTGCTTCCTCCTCGACGCTGGCGCGCCAGATTGAACAGGGCGCGCCTGCGGATCTCTTTATCTCTGCCGATCAGCAGTGGATGGACTACGCCGCACAGAAAAAAAGCATTGATGAGGCCAGCCGCGTAACGCTGTTGGGCAACGATCTGGTGCTGATCGCGCCTGTGGAAGCCAAAGCGCAGCAGGTCACGCTTGCCAAAACCACCGACTGGAAAAGCCTGCTGAAAGGCCAGCGTCTCTCTGTCGGCGACCCCGATCACGTGCCGGCGGGCATTTACGCCAAAGAAGCGCTGCAGTCGCTGGGCGCCTGGTCAACGCTGGAGCCTGTTTTGGCACGGGGCAACAGCGTGCGCGCCGCGCTGGCGCTGGTGGAGCGTAACGAAACGCCTTACGGCATCGTTTACGGTTCCGACGCGGTAGCCAGCAGCAAGGTCGCGGTGGTCGGCATTTTTCCGGCCGACAGCCACAAGCCGGTGGAATACCCTATGGCGAAAGTGAAGGGGCATGACTCCGCCAGCGTCGCCGCGTTTTATAACTATCTGAAAGGGCCGCAAGCCGCGGCCGTATTCAAACATTACGGATTCACGCCTCTGTGATATTAAGCGATCCTGAATGGCAGGCGGTGCTGCTCAGCCTGAAAGTCTCAACTACGGCGGTGTTGTTCAGCCTGCCGCTGGGGATTCTGACGGCCTGGGTGCTGGTGCGCTGCCGTTTTCCCGGCAAGACGCTGCTCGACAGCCTTATCCACCTGCCGCTGGTGCTGCCGCCGGTGGTGGTCGGCTATCTGCTGCTGGTCGGCTTTGGCCGGCGCGGCTTTATCGGGCAGTACCTTTATGACTGGTTCGGCTTCACCTTCGCCTTTAGCTGGCGCGGCGCGGCGCTGGCTTCGGCCGTAGTCGCTTTCCCGCTGATGGTGCGGGCAATCCGCCTTGCGCTGGAAGGCGTCGACGGCAGGCTGGAGCTGGCCGCTCGCACGCTGGGCGCAGGCCGCTGGCGGGTTTTTTTCACCATTACGCTGCCGCTGACGCTGCCCGGCATTATTGCCGGTACCGTGCTCGCCTTCGCCCGATCGCTGGGCGAGTTCGGCGCGACCATTACTTTTGTTTCTAATATTCCCGGCGAAACCCGCACCATTCCTTCCGCTATGTATACGCTGATTGAAACACCAGGTGCGGAAAACGCCGCGGCCAGGCTCTGTCTGATCGCTATCGCGCTGGCGCTCTGTTCGCTGTGGCTGTCAGAGTGGCTGGCGCGTCGCGGCCGTAAAAGGCTGGGCCTGCCATGCTAGATCTTAACTTCAGCCAGCGGCTGGGTGACCACACTTTACAGGTCAACGCGAAACTGCCGCCAAAGGGCATCACGGCTATTTTCGGCGTCTCCGGCGCCGGCAAAACGTCGCTTATTAACGCTATTGGCGGGCTGACCACGCCGCAGCAGGGCCGCATTTCACTCAACGACAGACTGCTGTTTGATACGGAATCTAAGGTAAATCTGCCGCCGGAGAAACGCCGGATTGGCTACGTTTTCCAGGACGCGCGCCTTTTCCCTCACTACAGGGTTAAAGGCAATCTGGAATATGGCATGGCGAAAAGCATGCGGCCGCAGTTCGATATGCTGGTAAAGCTGTTGGGCATCGAAGCGCTGCTGACACGTTATCCTTTCTCGCTTTCCGGCGGCGAAAAGCAGCGGGTAGCGATTGGTCGGGCTTTGCTCAGCGCGCCGGAAATTTTACTAATGGACGAGCCGCTGGCCTCGCTGGATCTGCCGCGCAAGCGCGAACTGCTGCCTTATTTGCAGGAACTGGCGAAACACGTGGATATTCCGGTGCTCTACGTCAGCCACAGCCTGGATGAGATTATTCAGCTGGCCGATAACGTGCTGGTGCTGGATAAGGGCGAGGTCAAAGCGCTGGGCACGCTGGAGAAGGTCTGGGCCAGCAGCGCCATGCGTCCGTGGCTGCCGCGCGCCGAGCAGAGCAGCGTGCTGCGGGTACAGGTGCTGGAGCAGCATCCGCATTACGCCATGACCGCGCTGTCGCTGGGCGACCAGCATATCTGGGTTAATCGTATCGACGCGCCGCTGAAAACGCCGCTGCGCATTCGCATTCAGGCCGCCGACGTCTCGCTGGTGCTGCAGCCGCCGCTGAACAGCACTATCCGTAACGTTATCCCGGCGCAGGTTAGCGAGCTGCTGGATATCGATAATCAGGTTGAGGTGAAACTGTTGGTAGGGCAGAGCGAACTCTGGGCGCGCATCACGCCATGGGCGCGCGATGAGCTGATGATTAAACCGGGCATGTGGCTTTATGCCCAGATTAAAAGCGTGGCGATCGCCGCCTGAACAGCCCCTGGTAACAAAAAAGACCGTTTCTTTTTGGACGCACACTGCTATCAATAGCTATCGCCGCACTGAACACAGCGTCTTGCAGCGCGGCGCGCTTTACGTTCGCCTTTTCTGACCCAGGACATGACCGCACCAGCCGCCGTGGTTAAAAGCAACGAGAACAGCAGCAGCAACAGGTTAGTGCCGGTATCGCTGCCACGATTGATTAACAGATAATCGCAGCTAAAAAAGATGATTAGCATCAGCCCCAACTCGCCGCAGCCGCCAGCGTTAGGCGGCGCGTTATCTACGGAGATTCTGGCGGGCCGTATGCCTTTGCTCTGGTCGCGCCGGAATGCGGATAAATCGGTAGCCGCCTCGCCGCTGGCTGATGTGGAATCAGCCATGCCCGTCTTGCAGCGCGGGCATTTCAGTATCGAAGCCATTGGCTAAAAAATCCCTTTTATCAGAAAGTTGTCTGATTTTAGCGGCAGGCGCGACTGGCTTACAAGACGCGATAACCCTTTCAGGATATAACAGCATCGCCCACACAGGCGAAAACGAGCGGCCTGCTGCCAACGCCTGGCTAAACAGCAGTAGGTTCAGCAGTAAAAATTGAAGGTGATTACAGCACTTCCCGATAAATCGTTTCGGCAATGCCCGGTTCCAGATTGGTTCCAATAACCCGATGCGCGCGGGCTTTTATCGCCTCGTCGGCATTGCCCATCGCCACGCCCAGCCCGACGTTTTCCAACATGCTTAGGTCGTTATAGTTATCGCCGAACGCCAGCACGTCGCGCATCTGCAAACCTTCTGACGCTACCCATTCCGCCAGCCGTCTGCCTTTGCTGTTGCCCGCTTTGGCGATATCGACCTGATCGTGCCATGACCATTCGCAGGCCAGCCCCATTTCCTGCTCCACGCTGTCGGCGAACTGCTGTAAAGCGCGGGTATCGGGATGCGACAGGGCGAATTTCCAGATGGCGTCGGCTTCCCGCGCCGCCTGCGCCAGATCCGGCACCTTGATAAAGACCGGGCGCTGGTGTTCGGGCAGCGACAGCCCCCAGTTGATCGTGCGGGTAACATGGCCGGTTTCGGTCTGATAGAGCATCGCGTTATCAACATAGAGCAGACCATGGATGGCGGCTTCATCCAGCATGGTGATCACCCGCAGCGCCTGATTTTGCGGCAGCGGATCGGCGCTGAGCACCTTTTCAGCTTGATAATCATACAAATAGGTACCGTTACAGCAGATAGCAGGTGTATCCAGCGCCAGCGCCTGATAAAAAGGATGAATGGCGACATGATGGCGGCCAGTCACAATCACCACCTTTACGCCAGCTCGCTGGGCCTGCCGCAGCGCTTCCAGAGATTCAGGAAGAATAGTCTTACGCGGCGTCAGCAGCGTGCCGTCCAGATCTAAAGCAATAATGCGATAACTCATAATTCGTTCCAGAAATGGTTAAAAAACGCATTTTTGAGTCTACACCTTGTGACGGCGTTAACAAAATCACCCGGCACAATCCGTCTGCGCGACCGCGAAAAACGCGCTACGCTGAAGCAGAGCCGATTGACCTGAAAAAAGGAGCATTCATGAAACAAGTCGTTTATACCGCCAGCCCGGAAAGCGGGCAGATCCACGCCTGGCAGCTTGATCAGCAGGGCGCGCTGACGCTGCTGCAGGTGGTCGATCTGCCAGGCCAGGTGCAGCCGATGGTGGTCAGCCCGAACAAAGCCTTTCTCTATGTGGGCATCCGTCCCGATTTCCGCGTAATCGCTTTTCATATCGACAGCGAAGGCAAGCTGACTAAAGCGGCGGAAGCGCCATTGCCGGGCAGCCCGACGCATATCTCCACCGATCGTCAGGGTCGCTTTATCTTTACCGGCTCCTATAACGACGCCTGCGTCAGCGTGACGCCACTGGATGCCGAAGGGCTGCCGGGCGAGCCGCTTCAGGTCATCAACGGTCTGGATGGCTGCCACTCGGCCAATATCGATCTGCGCAATGAGACGCTGTACGTGCCGGCGCTGAAGCAGGATCGCATCTGCCTGTTCGATTTACAGGAAGATGGCCAGCTGACGCCGCACGCGCAGCCGCAGGTCACCACGGTAGAAGGCGCAGGCCCGCGTCATATGGTGTTCCATCCTAACCAACAGTACGCCTACTGTGTCAACGAGCTGGACAGCACCGTCGACGTCTGGCAGTTGAACAACGCGCATGGCGAGGTGGAACGCGTGCAAAGCCTGGATATGATGCCGGCGGGTTTCAGCGACACGCGCTGGGCGGCGGATATTCGCCTGACGCCAAACGGTCGCCATCTTTACGCCTGCGATCGTACTGCCAGCGTGCTGACGGTGTTCAGCGTCAGCGAAGATGGCGGACTGCTGACCATTGAAGGCCACCAGCCGACGGAAACGCAGCCGCGCGGCTTTAACATCGATGCCAGCGGGCAGTTTCTGGTGGCGGCGGGACAAAAATCGCACCATATCGAAGTCTATAAAATTGCGGAAGAAAGAGGGCTGCTGACGCCATTGAACCGCTACGCGGTAGGGCAAGGGCCAATGTGGGTGACTATCACCGAGCTTTAGTCGAAGCAGGCGGCCCGCAGACCGCCTGTTTTTTTAGCTATAAATAGCGGTAATCGAAGCGCTCGCCAGCTGATGGAAATGCACGTTAAAGCCCAGCATCGCGCCGCTGGCCTGGTCGTCCACTTCCAGTTTCTCCACGTCCAGCGCGTAGACGGTAAAGATATAGCGGTGGCTTTCGCCTTTTGGCGGCGCCGCGCCGCCGTAACCGGCTTTGCCGAAGTCGGTGCGGGTCTGCACCGCGCCGGAAGGCAGCTCGGCTACGCCGGAACCGGCGCCCTGCGGCAGCACGCGCGTATCGGCAGGCAGATTCGCCACGCCCCAGTGCCACCAGCCGGAGCCGGTCGGCGCATCGGGATCGTAACAGGTGACGACAAAACTTTTGGTGCCGGCCGGTACCTCATCCCAGGCGAGATGCGGCGAGAGGTTATCGCCTTCATAACCCATGCCGTTAAATACCTGGCGTAGCGGCAGCTTGTCGCCATCGTTAAAATCCTGACTAAAGAGTTTCATTTCCCCTCCTTATTGATGAAGCAGTTTCAGCAGCTCCTCGGCTGCGGCGGCAGAGGATGCGGGGTTCTGACCGGTGACCAGATGACCGTCCGTGATGGCGTAACTGCCCCAGTCTTCGGTTTTCTCATAGTCGCCGCCAAGCGCTTTCAGCGCATCCTCGACCAGGAAAGGTACCACATCTGTCAGGCCAACGGCGCTTTCTTCACTGTTGCTGAAACCGGTGACGCGCTTGCCGGCCACCAGCGGCGAGCCGTCCGGCTTTTTCGCCCGCTTCAGCACGCCGGGCGCGTGGCAAACCGCGCCGACCGGCTTGCCGTTGGCGTAGAAGCTCTCGATTAGCTCGATGCTTTGCTGATTCTCCGCCAGATCCCACAGCGGGCCGTGGCCGCCGGGATAAAATATCGCGTCGAATTTACAGCTGTCGATAGTGGCGAGCTGTTGCGTATTGGCCAGCGCCTGCTGGGCGGCGATATCTTTACGGAAGCGTTCGGTGTCGGCAGTTTGCGCGTCAGGCTCGTCGCTTTTCGGGTCCAGCGGCGGCTGTCCGCCCGCGGGTGAGGCCAGCACGACGTTGGCGCCCGCGTCGCGGAAGATATAGTAGGGTGCCGCGAACTCCTCCAGCCAGAAGCCGGTTTTCTTGCCGGTATCGCCAAGCTGGTCATGGGAGGTCAGCACCATCAAAATTTTCATTTCAGGCTCCTGTTGGTTGATCGCCAGCGACTCTGATCAGCACCTTGCCGAAGTTTTTACCTTCCAGCATACCGATAAAAGTTTCCGGCGCGTTGTCGAGTCCGTCGACGATATCTTCGCGGAACACGAAGCGATCTTCCGCGACCCACTGGCTCATCTGCTGGAAAAATTCATTAAAGCGATGGCCGTAGTCCTGGGTGATGATAAAGCCTTCCACACGCAGGCGCTTACGTAAGATTGCGCCCTGGAACTGCGGAAGACGGTCAGGGCCTTGTGGCGCATCTTTGCTGTTGTAATCGGCGATCAGACCGCAGACGGGAATACGGCCTTTGGTATTCATCAGCGGCAGCACGGCGTCGAACACCGGGCCGCCGACGCTTTCAAAGTAGACGTCGATACCGTCACGGCAGTAGCGTTTCAGCGATTCAGAAAGATCGCCCGAGCGGTGATCCAGACAGCGGTCAAAGCCAAGTACTTCTTCGGCATAACGGCACTTCTCTTCGCCGCCGGCAATGCCGACCACGTAGCAGCCTTTGAGTTTGGCTATCTGACCGACCATTGAGCCGACCGCGCCGGTAGCCGCGGCCACCACCACGGTTTCGCCCGGCTGCGGATTACCGATATCCAGCAGCCCCATATAGGCGGTAAAGCCGGTCATACCTAACATGCCAAGCGCCCAGGAAGGGTGTTTCAATACCGGGCCGCTAAGCTTAAACAGGTCTTTGCCGTCTGAGACGGCGAAATCCTGCCAGCCGCTCTGGCTGACTACCCAGTCGCCCTGCTGATAGTCTTCATGATTTGATTGCTCAACGACGGCGACGGTGCCCGCGCCCATCACGTCGTTAACGGCGACCGGCGGCACATAGGAAGGTGCATCGCTCATGCGGCCGCGCATATAGGGATCCAGCGAAAGCCAGATGGTGCGCAGCAAAACCTGACCTTTGCCGGGCGTTGGCACATGCTGCGACTCAAGACGAAAGTTGGCTTCGGTTGGCGCGCCGTGTGGACGCGAGGCCAGCACGATGCGGCGATTGGTCTGTTTATCTTGCGGCATAATTCTTCTCCTTCACAAAGTACAACCCGTAAAAAGCGTAGTGCATTAGCCACGGCCTCGCCCGGACGCTTGTCGCAGGTAGCCAGGATCAGGCAAGAAAAAGCTCAGACTGTTCAACTGCCATCGCCACCGCATCGGTAAGCTTTTGCAGTGCCGCTGGCTCAATAACGTAAGGCGGCATCAGGTAGATCAGTTTGCCAAAGGGGCGGATCCAGACGCCGTGTTCCACAAAAAAGCGCTGCAGCGCCGCCATGTTCACCGGACGGCGGGTTTCAACCACGCCAATCGCGCCCAGCACTCTGACATCGGCCACTTCCGGCTGGGCTGTCAACGGCAGCAGCGCGGCTTTCAGCTGACGCTCGATCGAGGCGACCTGCTGCGGCCAGCGGTTTTCCTGCAGCATCGCCAGGCTTTCGCTGGCGACGGCGCAGGCCAGCGGATTGCCCATGAAGGTTGGGCCATGCATAAAGCAGCCCGCCTCGCCGTTGCTGATGGTGTTGGCTACGTGGCGCGTGGTCAGCGTGGCGGAAAGCGTCATAGCGCCGCCGGTCAGTGCCTTGCCGACGCAGAGAATATCCGGCGAGATCCCCGCATGATCGCAGGCGAAAAGCTTGCCGGTACGGCCAAAGCCGGTGGCGATTTCATCAGCTATCAGCAGCACATCATGACGATCGCACAGCTCGCGTACTCCCTGCAGATAGCGCGGATGATAGAAACGCATACCGCCGGCGCCCTGGACTATCGGCTCCAGAATCACCGCCGCCAGTTCGTGCGCGTGCTCGCCAATCAGTCGGGCGAAATCGGCGAGATCTTCCTCCTGCCACTCATCGTCAAAGCGGCAGCGCGGCGCGGCGGCGAAGAGGTGGTTCGGCAGATAGCCCTGGTAGAGCGAATGCATTGAGTTCTGCGGATCGCAAACCGACATGGCGGCAAAGGTATCGCCATGATAGCCGTTGCGCAGCGTCAGAAAGCGCTGACGCTTTTCGCCGCGCGCCTGGCAATACTGCAGCGCCATTTTCATCGCCACTTCGACGGCGACCGAACCGGAGTCCGCCAGGAAAACGCACTCCAGACCCTGCGGCGTCATCGCTACCAGACGACGGCACAGCGCCACGGCGGCCGGATGCGTGATGCCGCCGAACATCACGTGCGACATCTGTTCGATTTGCGCCCGCATCGCCTGGTTCAGGCGCGGATGGTTGTAGCCGTGGATCGCCGCCCACCAGGAAGACATACCGTCAACCAGTTCGCGGCCATCGTCCAGCCGTAGCGTGGTGTTGTAAGCGGCCACCACCGGATAAACCGGCAGCGGCTGGCTCATCGAGGTGTAGGGATGCCAGATATGGTCGCGGTCGAAGGCGAGATCGAGAGGAGTCATAAATTACTTGTAAACCAAAACTAAAAAATTTAGTTTACAAGGATAACCGTAAAATGAACATGAGATCTATTTTTTGGAGCAAGCAATGGCAAATCGCTGGACAATCGCCCAGGCTCAGGCCCTTTTCGACAAGCCTTTTCTGGAGCTGATGTTTGAAGCGCAGCAGGTGCATCGTCAGCATTTCGATCCGCGTCAGGTACAGGTCAGCACGCTGCTGTCGATCAAAACCGGCGCCTGTCCGGAAGACTGCAAGTACTGCCCGCAGAGCGCGCGTTATAAAACCGGGCTGGAAGCGGAACGCCTGATGGAAGTGGAAGAGGTGCTGATCTCCGCCCGGAAAGCCAAAGCCGCAGGCTCCGATCGCTTCTGTATGGGCGCCGCATGGAAAAATCCGCACGAGCGCGATATGCCCTATCTGGAGCAGATGGTGCAGGGCGTGAAGGCGATGGGACTGGAAACCTGTATGACGCTGGGTACGCTAAGCGACGAGCAGGCGCAGCGGCTGGCGCACGCCGGGCTGGATTTCTACAACCATAACCTGGACACCTCGCCGGAGTTTTACGGCAGCATTATCACTACCCGCAGCTATCAGGAGCGTCTGGATACGCTGGGCAAAGTGCGCGATGCGGGCATTAAAGTCTGCTCCGGCGGCATCGTCGGCCTGGGCGAAACCGTCAACGACCGCGCCGGTCTGCTGGTGCAGCTGGCTAACCTGCCGACGCCGCCGGAAAGCGTGCCAATCAATATGCTGGTCAAAGTCAAAGGCACGCCGCTGGCGGACAACGACGATGTCGATCCTTTCGACTTTATCCGCACTATCGCCGTCGCACGCATTATGATGCCGACCTCGCACGTGCGCCTCTCTGCCGGACGCGAGCAGATGAGCGAGCAAACGCAGGCAATGTGCTTTATGGCCGGCGCCAACTCTATTTTTTACGGCTGCAAGCTGCTGACCACGCCGAACCCGGAAGAAGACAAGGATCTGATCCTGTTCCGCAAGCTGGGCCTGAATCCTGCGCACACCACCACGACGGCAGGCGACAACGAGCAGCAGCAGGCGCTGGCAGGTCAGTTGCTTAACGCAGATACCGAACAGTTCTATAACGCGGCCGTGTAAATGGGCTGGCAACAACGCATTAGCCTGGCGCTCGCGGAGCGTCGGGAGAAGCAGCAGTTTCGCCAGCGCATCGTCGTGCAGCAGGACGATGCGCGCACGATTTGCGTCGGCGATCGTCGCTACCTGAATTTCTCCGCCAATGACTATCTCGGTCTCAGTCGGGATCCGCAGGTGATCGCGGCCTGGCAGCAGGGCGCGGAACGCTACGGCGTCGGTGCCGGTGGCTCGGGCCACGTGACCGGCTACAGCGTGCCGCATCAGGCATTTGAGCAGCAGCTGGCCGACTGGCTGGGCTATCCGCGCGCGCTGCTGTTTATCTCCGGATTTGCCGCTAATCAGGCGCTCATTGCGGCAATGCTGCAAAAAAATGACCGTATTTTCGCCGATCGTCTGGCGCATGCCTCGCTGCTGGAAGCGGCCTCGCTTAGTCCGGCCTCGCTGCGAAGATTTGCGCATAACCAGCCGGAAGCGCTGGCGAAGCTGCTCGCGTCTTCCGTCGACGGTGGCGAAACGCTGGTCGTGACGGAAGGCGTGTTCAGCATGGACGGCGACAGCGCGCCGCTGGGCGAACTGCACGAGCTGGCGGTCAAACACAACAGCTGGCTGATGGTGGACGACGCGCACGGCATCGGCGTGACGGGCGAGCAGGGACGCGGCAGCTGCTGGCGGCAAAAAGTGCGGCCGGAGCTGCTGATCGTCACCTTTGGCAAAGCGTTCGGCCTGAGCGGCGCCGCAGTGCTCTGTAGCGAAGAAACCGCCGATTACCTGCTGCAGTTCGCCCGCCATCTGATCTACAGCACAGCGATGCCGCCAGCTCAGGCCTGGGCGCTGCAGGCGGCTTTGCAAGCCGTGCAGCAGGGCGACGAGCTGCGCGCGCGGCTGCAAAACAATATTCGTCTGTTCCGGCAAGGCGCAGCGGCGAGCGGGCTGGCTCTTCTGCCTTCCGCTACCGCTATTCAGCCGCTGCTGGCAGGCGAGGAGCAAACGGCGCTGCGGCTGGCGGAAACGCTGCGCGAAAAAGGCTGCTGGGTAACGGCTATTCGTCCGCCAACCGTTCCGCAAGGTACCGCTCGGCTGCGCATTACGCTGAGCGCGGCGCACCGGGAAGAAGATATTCAACAATTACTGGAGGCGTTGCATGACGCAAATGGTCAATAAAGCGGCGGTCGCCAGAGCTTTCGGCCGGGCGGCGCAAAGCTATAACCAACATGCGCAACTGCAGCGATTATGCGGCGAGACGCTCTACTCAATGGCCCGTGTAACCTGCGATCGGCAGGTGCTGGACGCGGGCTGCGGGCCGGGCTGGTTCAGCGAACGCTGGCGCAGCGCGGGCAACCGCGTAACCGCGCTGGATCTCTCCCCGGAAATGCTTAACAAAGCCAGGGAGAGCGAGACGGCTGACGATTATCGCCTGGGCGATATCGAAGCGCTGCCTTTTGCCGACGCCACCTTCGACGTGTGCTGGAGCAATCTTGCGGTGCAGTGGTGCAGCGACCTGCGGCTTGCGCTGGGCGAGATGCGCCGTGTGACCCGAGACGGTGGTCAGGTGCTGTTTTCGACGCTGGCTGCCGGCTCGCTGGGCGAGCTGACTCAGGCCTGGCAGGCGCTGGATCAGCCCGCGCCCGTCAACCGTTTTCTCAGCACGGCGCAAATTTGGGAAGCAGGGCAAAGACTGGGAGTACGGCTGGTGCCGCAAACACTGACGCTGGCGTTTCCGGATGTGGCTGGCGCGCTGCGATCGCTGAAGGGCATCGGCGCAACCCATCTGCATCAGGGACGCCGCGACGGCCTGAGCCGTCATCGTCTGACTCTGCTGGCGCAGCGCTGGCCGCGCGACGAGCGCGGTTTTCTGCTCAGCTATCATCTGCTGTATGGAGTTATCGATTGTGAGTAGCTGGTTTATTACCGGAACGGATACGGAAGTAGGGAAAACGGTGGCGAGTACCGCGCTGCTGCAGGCCGCTAAGGCCGCCGGATTGCGCAGCGTAGGCTATAAGCCTGTCGCTTCCGGCTGTGAAATGACCCCGGGTGGCATCCGCAACAGCGACGCGCTGGCTCTGCAGCGCAATAGCGTACTGGATCTGCCTTACGAGCAAATCAATCCGCTGGCTTTTCTGGAACCTACTTCGCCGCACATCGTCAGCGCGGAAGAGAACCGGCCCATTGAGTTCGCCACGCTTTCAGCGGGACTGATGACGCTGCGGCAGCAGGCGGACTGGGTGCTGGTCGAGGGCGCTGGCGGCTGGTTTACGCCGCTGTCGGCGTCCACCACCTTCGCCGACTGGGTGACGCTGGAACAGCTGCCGGTAGTGCTGGTGGTCGGCGTAAAGCTGGGCTGCATTAATCACGCCATGCTAACAGCGCAGGCTGTTAAAGCCAGCGGATTGCGTCTGGCGGGCTGGATTGCCAATCAGGTGCAGCCGCCGGGCAAACGCCACGCGGAATATATGGCGACGCTGCAACAGCGGCTGCCGGCGCCGCTGCTGGGCGAAATTCCGTATCTGACCAATAGCGCCGATTTTGAGCGGCTCGGCGGCTACGTGCGCCTGCCGGAGTAAGCTATAGCGTTCGGCGCGTTTTCGCGCCGGATCGCTCTGTTAAACGGTCAGCCAGGTATTGACCATACTTTCGTCAAGCTGCGCCATTCTGCCGTGAGCCACGTTGCGTCCGCGATGCAGCAGCAAAAAATAGTCGGCGACCTTACGGATAAACGAAATACGCTGCTCCAGCAGCAGAATGGTCAGGCCGAAATCGTGATTCAGCCGATGGATCAGATTTCCCATCTCCTCTTCCAGCCAGGGCGACATTCCCTCAGTCGGCTCATCCAGAATCAGCAGTTTGGGCTGCAGCACCAGCGCTCTGGCCAGCGCCAGCTGCTGCTGCTGAGCGAGCGGCAGTTCGCCGCTGCGCTGATGGCGCAGGGAATAGAGTGCGGGAAAAAGATCGAAAACCATCGGCGGAATGGCTGGATGACGCTGCTGTCCGGCGCCCGCCAGCAGCGCTATCTGCAGATTATCCTCAACGCTGAGCTGCGAGAAGAGATGACGGCCCTGGGGAACGTAGCCGATACCCAGCGCCGCGCGTTTCTCTACCGGCTGCAGCAGCAGATTCTGCGGCGGCAGATTGTCTTCCTGCCACATAATGGAACCGCTGTTGATCGGCAGATGGCCCATGATGCAGTTTACCAGCGTGGTTTTTCCCATTCCCGGTCTGCCCAGCACGCCGGTGCAGGTGCCTGGCGGCAGCTCCAGATCGACATCCCACAAAATATGTTCCTGCCCGTAAAACTGATTTATCGCATGTAAGCTCAGCATCTGACCCTCTCCTCCAGACAGTTTTCGAGCGCGCCTTCGTGTTGTGGCCGACAGCGGTCGACGTTGACGCAACGTTCGCGGCTTGTGCTTCTCGCTCTGGTATGTTGAAAGCGTGAGGCGGTCAGGGAGTACTGCAATTCACAGGCCAGTTTTTTGCGACGCATAAAAAACGGCGCGGTCAGAGAGGAACAGGGCCAGGTATTGGTCAAAAAAAGTTAATAATCACCCAGGTAAATTTCTGGCTGCACTTTGATGGTGCCGAAAACTTATCTTTGGTGGTGCAGGCGCCTGCCGATAAGGCAAAGCGGGGCGATTTCGCGTCAGAAAAAAAGCGCAAACAACACTGGTTCTGCAAGGGGATTTGTGCCTGGGAGCAGTCGAAACCGCTACGGGTAAACGAAAAATTTATGGAAAAAATTTTTTTTGCGTACGCGTTCACAGGCCAATCCATTTTATACACAGCAGACGGCTTGGGCGCTGAAATCAGTTATCCACTATTCTTGTGGATAACCATGTGTATGAATCAATGAAAACCTTTGCCAGGCGAGAGCCGGCGCGGCTTAGGCTTGAGTTGATGCTAAACTCGTCTTTACAATGAATTATTTATATATCAATAAGTTATTTAAAATCAAGCGGCGAAGGAACCACGGCGGTTTTGCAGCGGCCATTTTGTCAGCGCGTCTTGACAAATGTTAAAGTTTCCTCCCGGCTGGGGATAACCGCGCCACTTTTCCGCCGCTTAAGCATCCGGCGGCCTTAAGCAGGGCGGTTTCATCAGGCGCTTACTCTGTTGTACTGAATAACTGTTGATATATCCAGTATTTTTTGCTGGCAAAATCGGCACAGCAGAGTAAAATTATCAGCCTGTCCGCGCTTTTTATCACCAGGTAGCCATGCAATGAGCAAAGTCTTTAAACTTAATTCCGCCTTTAAGCCTTCCGGCGACCAGCCAGAAGCCATTCGCCGTCTTGAAGAAGGGCTGCAGGATGGACTGGCGCACCAGACGCTGCTCGGCGTAACGGGGTCGGGCAAAACGTTCACCGTGGCCAACGTGATTGCCGATCTCAATCGGCCCACGATGGTGCTGGCCCCGAATAAAACCTTAGCGGCGCAACTTTACGGCGAGATGAAGGAATTCTTTCCGGAAAACGCGGTGGAGTACTTCGTCTCCTATTACGACTATTACCAGCCGGAAGCCTATGTGCCCAGTTCGGACACCTTTATCGAAAAGGACGCGTCCGTTAACGAACATATCGAGCAGATGCGCCTGTCGGCCACCAAAGCGCTGTTGGAGCGTCGCGATGTCATCGTGGTGGCGTCGGTATCGGCGATTTACGGTCTGGGCGACCCCGATTCCTATCTGAAAATGATGCTGCACCTGACGCGCGGCATGGTTATTGACCAGCGCGCCATCCTGCGGCGGCTGGCGGAGCTGCAATATACCCGCAACGACCAGGCGTTCCAGCGCGGCACCTTCCGCGTGCGTGGCGAAGTTATCGATATCTTCCCGGCGGAATCGGACGACTACGCGCTGCGCGTCGAGCTGTTTGACGAAGAGGTCGAGCGGCTGTCGATATTCGACCCGTTAACGGGCCAGATCACCTCGGTGATCCCGCGCTACACCATCTATCCTAAAACGCACTACGTCACGCCGCGCGAGCGTATCCTGCAGGCGATGGAAGAGATCAAAGTAGAGCTGGCCGACCGTCGTAAGACGCTGCTGGCCAACAATAAGCTGCTGGAAGAGCAGCGCATCTCCCAGCGCACGCAGTTCGATCTGGAGATGATGAACGAGCTGGGCTACTGCTCGGGCATTGAAAACTACTCGCGCTACCTTTCAGGCCGCGGGCCGGGCGAAGCGCCGCCAACGCTGTTCGACTACCTGCCGGCGGACGGCCTGCTGGTGATTGACGAATCCCACGTCACCATTCCGCAAATCGGCGGCATGTATCGCGGCGACCGCGCGCGTAAAGAGACGCTGGTGGAGTATGGCTTCCGCCTGCCGTCGGCGCTGGATAACCGTCCGATGAAGTTTGAAGAGTTCGAAGGGCTGGCGCCGCAAACTATCTACGTGTCAGCCACGCCCGGCAAATATGAGCTGGAGAAATCGGGCGGCGAAGTGGTGGATCAGGTAGTACGTCCAACCGGCCTGCTGGATCCGCTGATTGAAGTGCGTCCGGTGGCGACTCAGGTCGACGACCTGCTGTCGGAGATCCGCAAGCGCGTGGCCATCGACGAGCGCGTGCTGGTAACGGTACTGACCAAGCGCATGGCGGAAGATTTAACGGAATACCTGACCGAGCACGGCGAGCGGGTGCGCTATCTGCACTCGGACATCGATACCGTGGAGCGCGTGGAGATCATCCGCGATTTACGTCTGGGCAAGTTCGACGTGCTGGTGGGCATCAACCTGCTGCGAGAAGGGCTGGATATGCCGGAAGTGTCGCTGGTGGCGATTCTGGACGCCGATAAAGAGGGCTTCCTGCGTTCCGAACGCTCGCTGATCCAGACCATCGGCCGCGCCGCGCGTAACGTTAACGGCAAGGCGATTTTTTACGGCGATAAGATTACGCCGTCGATGGAAAAGGCGATTGGCGAAACCGAGCGCCGCCGCGAGAAGCAGGAGATCTATAACAAGGAAAAAGGCATCGTGCCGCAGGCGCTCAACAAGAAGATCGCCGATATTCTGGAGCTGGGCCAGGGCATCAACAAAAACAAACCCAAGCGCCTTAAATCACCTCGCGATGTGGTGGAAGACGATGCGGCGGTGGTCGATCTGTCACCAAAAGGGCTGCAGAAACGTATTCGCGAACTGGAAACAAGAATGCAGGAGCACGCGAAGAATCTGGAGTTCGAAGAGGCGGCGAACGTGCGCGACCAGCTGCATCAGGTACGCGAGCTGTTTATCGCGGCTTCGTAACGGCGGATCGAAGCTCTGTAGCGACAGCGCAGTCGGACTATCCGGCTACGCTGTCGGTCAGCGGTAATTTTTGTGGCTATCCCAGTCGCTGAATAGCGTGTTCCAGCGCGTTGCGTAGCGGCTGCCGGTCATGACGATATTTGATATCAGCCGCTTCCAGCGGCTCCTGCACCACCAGACGCCCGGCAATGTTGGCTGTATCAACCTGCGGGCCGACCACTACCGCATCAATCACTTTCCTGCCGATATACTTTTCCATGATCGCCAGCTTGTCCGCCAGCGTCAGCTGCGCGGCGGCCGGACTAAGCTCTTTGCCCAGATTGCCGATAAAGACCATTGGCGCGGGCGTACGGCGCAGGGCCTGCGCCATTTCCGGCAGCAGCAGCACCGGCATCAGGCTGGTATAGAAGCTGCCTGGCCCAATCAGGATCAGATCGGCTTCGTTAACGGCCTCGACGGCTTCTTTGGTGGCGCTGACGCTGGCGGAAAGCAGCAGCTCGCGCGGCGGCATGGCAAGCTTATCAATCGCCGTTTCGCCGTAGATCTGCTGGCCTTGATCGTCAATCGCCATCAGATCTACCGGCTGTTCGGACATCGGGATCAGAAACGCGTCCACCTTGAGCAGATTGCGGATCAGGTTGATCGCTTCGATCGGCCGCACGCTCAGATGATCCAGCGCTTTCAGCATCAGGTTGCCCAGATTGTGTCCGGCCAGCTCGCCCTGACCGCCAAAGCGGTACTCGAACATGGCGGAAGCCACGCTGGGTTCGGTGATCAGCTGGTTCAGGCAGTTACGCATATCGCCCCAGGCGATACCGCCTTCCGCGCGACGAATGCGGCCGGTGGAACCGCCATTGTCGGTAGTGGTGACAATGCCGGTCAGGCGAGAGCCGAGCGAGGAGAGCGCCGATAGAACACGGCCCAGTCCGTGTCCGCCGCCAAGCGCTACAACGCGGTCAAGATCGGCCAGAGTGCGGTTACGCATAAAATTCCTTCAGGATGTTAACAAGGCGACCAGCCCGTCAGTGGCTTTTGCCTTATTTTACGCTAAGGTGCGGTAAACGAGAGTAAAAAAACGTTATATATCAAAATACATAGCGAAATTCCCCGCTGGCGTCAATCTGTTCTAAGCGGTAGAATTCGCTAACCATGACGGCCATTTCGGTTCGTCACACTTAGCCCTGGCGCCTAAGTCTTCGGATAGGGCGCCCTGGCCGCAACCCCGAGTTGCCAGGGTGCAGAAAGAAATGCCTGCATCTCCCGATATTTGGAAAGGTGTTCTGGTGTCACAATTTACTGATAATTTCGACCGCAGTTTCTACTATCTGCGCCTGTCGATCACCGATGTTTGCAATTTCCGCTGTAATTACTGCCTGCCGGACGGCTATAAGCCACAGGGCGTCAGCAACAAAAGCTTCCTGTCGCTGGACGAGATCCGGCGCGTGACCCGTGCCTTTGCGGCGGCGGGCACGGAAAAGGTGCGCCTGACGGGCGGTGAGCCTTCGCTGCGCCGCGATTTTACCGATATTATCGCCGCCGTGCGTGAAAACAGCGCTATCCGTCAGCTGGCGGTGACCACCAACGGTTACCGTCTGGCTCGCGACGTCGCCAGCTGGCGCCAGGCCGGTCTGACCGCGCTGAACGTCAGTATCGACAGCCTGGATGCCCGTCAGTTTCACGCCATTACCGGCCAGGATAAGTTCCACCAGGTGATGGCGGGCATCGACGCGGCTTTTGAGGCAGGATTCAGCAAGGTGAAAGTCAATACCGTGCTGATGCGCGACGTCAACCACCATAGCCTGCAAACTTTCCTCGACTGGATCCGTACCCGGCCAATCCAGCTACGCTTTATTGAGCTGATGGAAACCGGCGAGGGCGGCGATCTGTTCCGCAAGCACCATATTTCCGGCGAGTTTATTCGCGACCAGCTGCTGCAGCAGGGCTGGATCCGTCAGATCCGCGGCCGCAGCGACGGCCCGGCGCAGGTCTTTTGCCATCCGGATTACGAAGGCGAGATCGGCCTGATTATGCCCTATGAGAAAAACTTCTGCGCCAGCTGCAACCGGCTGCGCGTCTCGGCCGTCGGCAAGCTGCATCTTTGCCTGTTTGGCGACGGCGGCGTGTCGCTGCGCGATCTGCTGCAAAGCGACGAGCAGCAGGACGAGCTGCAGGCGCGCATCGCCGCCAGCCTGCAAACCAAAAAGCAGACGCATTTTCTGCATCAGGGCAATACCGGCATCACGCAGAATCTCTCTTTTATCGGCGGTTAACGCATGGAGTCAACAATGGCAAAATCGACAGCGGAATTTGTGCCGCTTAACGTGGCGGTAATGACGGTATCCGATATCCGTGACGCGTCAGAAGACAGCTCGGGCGACTACCTGCGCGAGGCGCTGAGTGAGGCGGGCCATCAGGTGTTGGATCATGTGCTGGTGAAAGATAATCTTTATCGTATTCGCGCCGTGGTTTCCAGCTGGATCGCCAGCACCGATGTGCAGGTCGTTATCATCAACGGCGGCACGGGTTTCAACAGCAAAAACAGCACGCCTGAAGCGCTGCTGCCGCTGTTTGACCGCGAAATCGACGGTTTCGGCGAGCTGTTTCGTATGGTGTCTTACGAAGATATCGGCGGCGCCACCATCCAGTCGCGCGCCGTAGCCGGTATGGCTAACCAGACGGTGATTTTCGCGCTGCCGGGTTCCACCCGCGCCTGTGAAAGCGGCTGGGAAAGAATTATCCGCGAACAGCTGGATGCCCGTACTCGTCCCTGTAATTTCGTCTCGCACCTGAAGAAGCCTTAAGCCATGTCCCAACTGACCCATATCAACGCCTCCGGCGAGGCGCACATGGTGGATGTCTCCGCCAAAACCGAAACCGTGCGCGAAGCGCGAGCGGAAGCCTTCGTGGTGATGCACCCTGATACGTTGCAGATGATCCTCGACGGCAGCCATCACAAAGGCGATGTGTTCGCCACGGCGCGTATTGCGGGCATTCAGGCCGCTAAACGGACGTGGGAGCTGATCCCGCTCTGTCATCCGCTGCTGTTAAGCAAGGTCGAGGTCACCCTCAGCGCCGAGCCGGCCCACAGCCGCGTGCGTATTGAGTCGCTGTGCCGCCTGACCGGCAAAACCGGCGTGGAGATGGAAGCGCTGACGGCAGCTTCGGTGGCCGCGCTGACCATTTACGATATGTGTAAAGCGGTACAGAAAGATATCAGCATCGAACAGTGCCGGCTGCTGAGCAAAAGCGGCGGCAAATCCGGCGATTTCAGGGCGGACTCCAATGATTAACGTGCTTTTTTTCGCGCAGGTGCGCGAGCTGGTCGGCACCGACAGCCTGAGCGTGGCCGAAGAGTACGCCACCGTGGAAGCGCTGCGTGCGGCGCTGGCTGCTCGTGGCGATCGCTGGGCGCTGGCGCTCTCTTCCGACAAGCTGCTGGCGGCGGTGAACCAGACGCTGGTTTCCGCACAGCATCCCCTGAAATCGGGCGACGAGGTCGCTTTTTTCCCGCCGGTTACCGGAGGCTGAAATGGAAACCCGTATCAGAGTAGGGCAGGCGCCGTTTGAGATGGCGGAAGAGTATCGCTGGCTGGCCGCCTGTGATGAAGATGGCGCGGTGGTGACCTTTACCGGCAAAGTGCGCAACCACAATCTGGGCGACAGCGTTGCCGCGCTGACGCTGGAGCACTATCCGGGCATGACTGAGAAGGCGCTGGCGGAGATCGTCGCCGAAGCGCGCGAGCGCTGGCCGATGCAGCGCGTCACGGTTATCCATCGTATTGGCGAGCTGTTTCCCGGTGATGAGATCGTGCTGGTCGGCGTCAGCGGCGCGCATCGCGGCGCCGCATTCGCCGCCGCCGAATTTATCATGGACTACCTGAAAACCCGCGCGCCTTTCTGGAAAAGAGAAGCCACGCCGGAAGGCGACCGCTGGGTAGAATCCCGCGACAGCGACAAAGAGGCCGCTTCGCGCTGGGAATAATCCGGCAGGAGCTGGCTGCTTTCTCGCCGGAAGGATTAACGCCAATGGCTAAATGGCGTTTCGCTGTGTAACCTTGAGGGAAAATAGTCTTACACAGGGAAAGTCATGTCTTCTTCCATCGCGAAACGTCTGGTGCTGCTGGCTCTGCTGACGCTGGCAGGCTGTAGCAGCCAGCCCGAAAAGAAACTCCCCGAACGCCGTCCGGCGGACGTTAAAGCGCAAATCACCCGGCTGCTGCCGGCGAAAGTCAGCGATCGCGCGGGCTGGCGCGACGATATCTTTGCCGCCTTCAGCAGCCAGAAGCTCGATCCCTCCGCCAGTAACCTTTGCGCCGTTATCGCCGTGGCCGATCAGGAAACCGGTTTTAACGCCGACGCCAGCGTGCCGGGCCTGCCGAAAATCGCCTGGGGTGAAATCGATCGCCGCGCGGCCAAACTGCATATTCCCTCCTTCCTGGTGCGTACCGCACTGAGGATCAAATCAACAAATGGCGAAAGCTACACCGAACGGCTGGACAAGGTGCGCAGCGAAAAAGAGCTGAGCGCCATTTTTGATGACTTTATCAACAGGGTGCCGATGGGCCAGACGCTGTTCGGCAACCTCAATCCGATCCACACCGGTGGCCCGATGCAGGTCAGTATCGCCTTTGCCGAAGCGCACGCCGACAGCTATCCGTATCAGGTTGAAGGCACAATCCGCCAGGAGGTCTTCAGCCGTCGCGGCGGCGTCTGGTTCGGCACGCGTCATCTGTTGGGCTATCCGGCGAACTACAGCCAGCCGCTCTATCGCTTTGCGGATTTCAACGCAGGCTGGTACGCCAGCCGCAATGCCGCTTTCCAGGCGGCGGTCGCCCGGCTCAGCGGCATTAAGCTGGCGCTGGATGGCGATCTGATTCAGTACGGTTCCGATGCCGCCGGTTCCACCGAGCTGGCCGTGCGCTCGCTGCATTTGGGGATGAGCAACGGCGCAATCCGCAGCGCGCTGGAAAAAGGCGAAACGCTGGCGTTTGAAAAAACCGATCTGTGGCAGGAAGTCTTTGCGCGAGCGGATAAAAACGCCGGCAAGCGCCAGCCGCGTGAGATGCTGCCGGGCATCAAGCTGGAAAGCCCGAAAATCACCCGCAATCTGACCACGGCCTGGTTTGCCCAGCGTGTTAACGGTCGCTATCAGAGCTGCATGGCGCGGGCGAACTGAGGCGAAATAAAATATTGTCCCTTGCTATAATCCTTAGTACGATAGCTGGGTTTGCCAGGGCGCGGGAAGCGCCAACTGATTAACGGCAGGGACAGCGATAATGGCGATTTTTGTATTAAAGCCGTTCGACAAAAATTTGAAAGGAACGGATATCAATGACGATAAAATCCGGCAGGCGGCCAGGGAAGTGACCGCGGGCTGTTATGAAGCCAACCTGGGCGGCCACGTCTATAAAAAGCGCATCCCGCTGGCTGCAGGAAAAAGCGGAGGCGCACGTGCCGTTATCGTGTTCAAACTGGAACAGCATCTGTTCTTTGTAAACGGCTACGCTAAATCCTCTGCTAAAAAGTCAGGTAAAGAAATTTCGGACAGCGAACTGGATGCGTACAGAAGAGTCGCGGCGGATCTGCTCGCGATGCCGCCTGAAACCGTGGCAAGAGCGATCGCTGCCGGGAAAATGCGAGAGGTGAAATCTGATGGTTGACCATTTGAAAGACTTACAGGAAATCGCCCACGATTTTAATGAAGTTGGCGGTGTATCTGATGAAACCATGAAATATATCGATGCTCGTGTACGACTACAGGAGCTTCGTCAGCGTCTTCCTGCCGTCCAGGAGATGACCGGCCAGGCGATACGCCAGTTACGCGAGCGCTTCGATCTCAGCCAGGCGATGCTGGCCGAATACGTCAATATGTCGGTGGTGACCATTTCCAAATGGGAAAGAGGTGAAAAGAAACCTAACGGCGCGGCGTTACGGCTACTGAATACGCTGGCGCGCAAAGGCCCGGATGTATTTGCCTGACAGTGCCGATCCGCAGGATATTCTGGCAGCCCCGATATGAGGCTGCCAGTTAACCTTAAGCCGATTCCAGCCTGAACAGCTGTACCGTTTGCGCCAGCTGCTTCGCCTGGTCTTCCAGCGAGGCGGCGGCGGCGGACATCTGCTGCACCAGCGCGGAGTTCTGCTGGGTAGCGCCGTCCATTTGATTCACTGCCACTGTCACCTGGCCAATACCCTGCGACTGCTCGTCGGAAGCGTGCACGATTTCGCCGATAATGGTCTTCACAGAGTTAACGGCGGCGTTCATCTCCTGCATGGTTCTGCCCGCGTCCTGCACCAGCGACACGCCGATATTGACACGCTGGGTCGATTCGCCGATCAGCGCCGAAATATCTTTTACCGCGTTGGCGCTGCGCTGCGCCAGACTACGCACTTCTGATGCCACCACGGCGAAACCGCGTCCCTGTTCGCCCGCCCGCGCGGCCTCTACCGCGGCGTTCAGCGCCAGAATATTGGTCTGGAAAGCGATGCCGTTAATGATGCTGGTAATGGCGCCGATCTTCTGCGAGCTCTCATCAATCTGCTGCATAATTTGCACTACCTGATGAACCAGCTGCTCGCCTCTTTGCGCGATGGCGGTAGCGTTATCGGTCAGTTCGGTGGCGCTGTGGGCATTGTCGGCATTGTGCTTCACCGTGGCGGTCAGCTGCTCCATGCTGGCTGCCGTCTCCTCCAGCGCGGCCGCCTGCTGCTCGGTACGTGAAGCCAGATCCAGGTTACCGGAAGCGATCTCCTCTGCGCCCTGACGCACGGAGTCGCTGGCGGAAATAATCTCGCCAACCATAGTGCGCAGCTGCTGCTGCATGGTCTGCATTGCGAAGAAAATGCTCTGTTTATCCTGCGCGCCGACCGGAATCTCCGCAGTCAGGTTGCCTTCGGCCACGCCGAGCGCGATTTCCGCCGCCTGCAAAGGCTCGCCGCCAACCGGCCGGGAAATTTTACGGCTGAACAGCACGCCCAGTACGGCACAGACGGTAACGATACTCAGCACCATCAAAATCAGCGCGTGCATCAGCTGGCGGTTGGCTTCGGCCATCACGGCGCTGACCGGCGCTACTACGCCCAGATACCACGGCAGCTGGCTGTTGCCGACCGTTATCGGACGCCAGGTTTCCAGCACGTCTTCGCCCAGCACGCTGTCAAAATGCTGTACTACATTCTGCGTAAAGCTATTGGTTTCGCCCTTATAAGCTTTGCCCGCTTCCGCTTTATTCGGACTGGAAACTACCAGACCTTTATTGGAAAGCAGCAGCGCGTAACCTGTGCCGTTCCAGGGTTTAACCGCGCCCACGCTTTTCTGCAGCGAGGCAAGCGAAATATCGGAGGTGGCGACCGCTTTCAGCTGGCCATTATCCATAATCACCGCCGCCACCGAGGTCAGCAGCGTCGGCACGCCGTTATAGGCATAGCTGTAAGGCTCGATCAGCACATCTTTCTGCAGTTTCTGCGGGATCAGATAGTAGTCGCCCTGGCCCGGCGTAAAGATAGATTCCAGGTTGTGCATGGCGAGATTGCCTGAGCTGTCGCGATCGACAAAGCGTGCGAAGCGGCCCTGCGGCGGCGTGCCGGGCTGTGCCGCGAATTCGGCGTCTTTGCCGTCGAAGGCGTTGGCCTCGAAGATAACCGACAGCGACAGATAGTCGGGATTCTGCTTCATAGCGTATTTCATCACTTCTTCCGCGACTTTGCGGTCGGTGATGCCAACGGCGGGCAGGGCGAGCATGCTCTGACCCATATCTCTGGCGACGGTGCGGGCGTAATCAAGGCTTTGCTGCACGCTGAGCGCGTTGCTCTCGGCGATCTGCCCCAGATACTGCTCGGCGATGTTGCGCTGTTGCTGGCTGGATTGCCAGCTAAGCAGGCCGATAGTGATGGTGAAACCGAGCGTGATCGTCAGTGCGCCGGTCAGCAGCATCACGGTGCGCGTGCTCATTTTTCGCTTCTGGTGTGGCTTAGTCATCAGGAACCCCTGGAGTTGGTAATATTGTTCTCAGACTTCCCGGTAAGCGTTCTCCCTGTGTTCACTCTATCGGCAAAAGGCGGTCGATCTTTATGCAGCGCAAAGAACGTTCGATGTGATTTGTGCGGGATGGTATCTTTTGATACGAAAAAGCGCTGGCCTTCGCTGGCCCAACCCGGTCGGACTGTGCCAGACTTAGCAGTAAATTCACCTTTAAGGAGAACATCATGGAGAGATATCCTCGTTCCAACGGCTCGATTGTTTCTAACGCCACCACAGGCCTGCAGGCCTATATGGCCCAGGTTTACGGCTGGATGACCTGCGGCCTGCTGCTGACCGCCTTTGTCGCCTGGTTCGCGGCGAACACGCCTGCGGTAATGCAGCTGGTTTTCTCCAGCCGCATCACCTTCTTCGGCCTGATCATCGCGCAGCTGGCGGTGGTTTTTGTGCTGTCGGGGATGGTGCATAAGCTGAGCGGCGCGGTCGCTACCGGCCTGTTTATGCTCTATTCGGCGCTGACCGGGCTGACGCTGGCCAGTATTTTCCTGCTTTACACTTACTCTTCGATCGCCAGCACCTTTGTAGTGACCGGCGGCATGTTCGGCGTGATGAGCTTTTGGGGTTACACCACGAAGCGCGATCTCAGCAAAATGGGCAGCATTCTGTTTATGGCGCTGATCGGCATCGTGCTGGCATCGCTGGTGAACTTCTGGCTGAAAAGCCCGGCGCTGATGTGGGCTGTGACCTATATCGGCGTGCTGGTGTTTGTCGGGCTGACCGCGTATGACACGCAGAAGCTGAAAAACATCGGTGAGAATATCAACGTGGATGACAAAGAGAATCTGCGCCGCTACTCCATTATGGGCGCGCTGACGCTCTATCTGGACTTTATCAACCTGTTCCTGATGCTGCTGCGTATTTTCGGCAACCGCCGTTAAGGAAAAAGGGGCGAATCGCCCCTTTTTTTACGCCTGTTTCTGCATATCCTGCTGATTTTTATGCCGCAGGCTTTTCGCCCGGCTCTCCAGCCACAGATAGAGCACCAGCGCCAGCAGCAGCGGCGCGATAAAGTAGATCACGCGATAGGCCAGCAGACCCGCGATAATCGCGCCATGCGAAAGATGTTCGCCGCTCAGCAGCGCCAGAAACACCGCTTCCAGCACGCCGATCCCGGCGGGAATATGAATAATCACGCCCGCGATACTGCTGATCAGCAGCACGCCCAGCACCTGCGGGTAATCCACTTTCTGCGCGAACAGCAGCCAGATAATCATCCCCATCACCAGCCAGTTCGCGCTGGAGACGGCAAACTGCAGCAGCGCCATGCGGAAAGAGGGCAGCGCCAGCTTTTGCCCTTTTACCGTCCAGTGGCGGCGTTTGGAAAAGGCGCACAGCGCCAGATAAAACACCACAAAAGCCAGCAGGCCTGCGCCGATGGTTCTCAGCGTGCCTTCGCCGATAAACCAGCCTTTGGGGATTGGCACCGCGCCGCTGCTGAAGACGACGCCGGCGACCAGCACGTAGCCCAGCCAGTTGGTGGCGATACTGAGCGAAAAAATGCGCGTAATGGTGCTGCTGCTCAGCCCAAGCCGCGAGTAGAGCCGGTAACGCATCGCCACGCCGCCGACCCAGGTGCTGAGCGTCAGGTTAAAGGCGTAGCAGATAAAAGAAACCAGCATCACCTGACGCTTTTGCAGCTTGTGGCCGCAATAGGCCTGGCCGATCAAATCGTAGACGCCGTAGGTGAGATAACTGACCGCCACCAGCGCCACCGAGGCGAGGATGGCCGTCCGGTTGTAGTTAGTGATGACGTCGAGCACGTCGTGCCAGTTGACCTTGCGGGCATAGATCACCAGCAGCACCACTACCGCGATAAAAAAGAGGCCGGTAAGGCCCTTTTTTACCCATTTCCAGCGAGCATGTTGCGACATCAGGATTTCGCCCTCTCTTTTTCAGTGGCGGATTCGACACGATCCTGGGTTTCCATTTCCGGCTGAACCGGCGGCGCGATCTGCGCCAGCTTTGGCGTGTGCGCAGGCAGCCAGCCGGCGATGGCCGGGAAATGCCGCAGGAAGTGGAAAACAACGATGCTTTTGCCCAGCTGCCACCAGTTCTGTTTGGGCAGCTTGCTCTCGTCCACGCGTTCACAATCTTCGACCAGCAGGCGCGTCAGCTCGGTGCGCAGCGTCTCGTTAAACGAGCGATCGTGGATCATCAAATTCGCTTCCAGATTCAGCGACAGGCTCAGCGGATCGAGATTGCTGGAGCCGACCGTTGACCAGTAATCGTCCTGAATGGCGATTTTGGCGTGCAGCGGTCGGCGAATATATTCGTAAACCTCCACGCCGCCGCCGACCAGATAGTTGTAAAGCAGCTCTGCGCCCACTTTAACTATGGGCATATCGGGCTTGCCCTGCACGATTAATTTCACCGACACGCCGCGCTGAGCCGCCGATCGCATCTCGCGCAGCAGACGATAGCCAGGGAAAAAATAGGCGTTGGCGATAATCGCCTCGCGTTTGGCTTCGCGCAGCATCTCTATGTAGTGCTGCTCTATATCGTCGCTGTGTTCGTCATTATCGCGCCAGACAAAAAGTACCTGCGCATCGCCCGGCGTCTGATTACGCACGGCACGATGCGACCGGCTATTCCACCAGCGACGAATCGGCTGTTCGCTGTTGATGGCTTCTTTAACGTAGCGCGCGATATCTTCCACCACCGGGCCTTTTACCTCGACGGTGTAATCCTGCTTCGCTTCCGGGCCGTAGCTGGAGTTATGCTCGGCGGAGTAGTTGATGCCGCCGACAAAAGCGATTTCGCCGTCGCAAACCACGGTTTTACGGTGCATTCGGCGGAATACGTTGGTACGCATACCGAACACCGGCTGGCGCGGATCGTAGAAAATAAAGCGCACGCCCGCCGAGGTCAGGCTGCGAATAAACTCCGGCGACAGATCGTTGGAGCCGTAGCCGTCCAGCAGCATCTCGACTTTGACGCCGCGCTGCGCGGCCTCCAGAATCACCTGCTGCAGCTCTTTGCCGACTTCGTCTTCAAAAAGAATAAACGTTTCCAGCAGCACGCTCTCTTTCGCGCGGCGGATAGCCTCAAACACGCGCGGAAAATATTGCTCGCCGTTGATCAGCAGGCGCAGACGATTACCGTCACGCCATTCCATTTTCATAAGTGTATCTCCACAGCTAAAGGCGCGTGATCGGACAGGTGCGACCAGGGTCGCAGCGGTATGGTGTGCGGATCGCTGGTGCCGACGTTGCGGACGTAAATGCGATCCAGCCGTAGCAGCGGGAAGCGGGCCGGAAAAGTCCGTGCCGGACGGCCGGTTTTTCGGCTGAAGACCTCTTCCATCGCCGCTCCCTGTTTTAAAATGTTGTTGGCTTTCAGGCGCCAGTCGTTGAAATCGCCTGCGACCACCACCGGCGCTTCCGGGGGCAGGCTGTTAAGCAAATCGCACAGCATCGCCAGCTGGGCAGCGCGATGAGACTCCCGTAATCCCAGATGCACGCAAACCGTGTGCAGAACCGTTTCGCTGTCCGGTAGCGCGATCTGACAGTACAAAAGTCCTCTTTTTTCCGTGCCTTCCACAGAAATATCCCGGTTTTCAAATGACAAAATGGGGAGGCGAGAAAGCAGGGCGTTGCCGTGATGACCTTCCGGGTAGACGGCGTTGCGACCATAGGCGAAATCGTTCCACATCATGTCGGCCAGAAACTCGTAGTGCGGCGTGGCGGGCCAGTTGGGCACCTTCAGCGAGTGCAGATCGTGCGAGCCCATCACCTCCTGTAAAAAGACGATATCGGCTGAGGTGGCCCTGACCGCGTCGCGTAATTCCGGCAAAATAAAACGCTTATTGGAAGCGCTGAAACCCATGTGCGTATTGATCGTCAGGACTTTTAATGAAAATCCTTGCGGTTTTTGTGACATACTGTGCGCGCTCTCCTCTTCGGATCAGGAAGAGTAAAGTGTAGTCCTTGTCACAAAAGCGTGCTGCTAAGTGTAGATATTTACGGCATTAATTGAGAACTACGGTAGTCTGATGAAATGCGCTGTCGCTTACTGCGGCAGCCAGGCTTGGGCAGATCGCTCTCGGGTCTGCCAGGAGATAAAACATGAAATGGTCCAATCGTATTCAGATTGTCACCGGACAAACCTGTGTCCATATCACGCTGCACCTGCTGCTGATTGCTGCCCTGGTAATGGGTTGGAAGCATCATGCGCTGTTACAGGTCAGCATGGTGCTGGTAGCGATGTATGCCAGCGTCTTTATCGCGATGCTGCCCGCGCAGCGCGTACCGCGTCTACGTCGCCTGGGCGACTTTTTAGAAGACGTCACCACTACTTACTATTTCGGCGCCGCTATGCTGGTGCTTTATCTGCTTTCCCGCGTAGTGCATAACAACCTGCTGCTGGGCTGTGTCGGCGTAGTCATGCTGACCGGGCCGGCCGTTGTGTCGCTGCTGGCAAAAGAGTCAGCGCGTTCGCGTTAAAGCCGGGCGGGCCATCGCGGCCCGCTCCTTCTCACCTGCTGTTTTCCCGCCTGGTTATCACCCTTTTGCCGCCATGAAAGAATATTTCGCTGTGCGTGCGCAACATCTGTTATAATCCGCCCCTTACGCACCGTGGTTTGTGCCCCCTTTCAAGCGTCAGGCTGAGCCTGGCGTCATATTTCCCCCTGGAAACTACACCGCTTGCTGCGGTCAGGGCGGAACCGGAGTCAGTCAACTTTATGTCATTTGATTCTCTCGGCCTTAACGCCGATATTTTGCGTGCAGTCACCGAACAGGGCTATAACGAGCCAACCCCAATCCAGCGTCAGGCGATCCCGGTAGTATTAGGCGGTCGCGATCTGATGGCCAGCGCCCAGACCGGTACCGGTAAAACCGCCGGCTTTACGCTGCCGCTGCTGCAGCTTTTGAGCAGCTCAAGCCCGCATCCGAAAGGCCGCCGTCCCGTCCGCGCGCTGATTTTAACCCCAACCCGCGAGCTGGCAGCGCAGGTCGGCGAAAACGTCCGCGATTACAGCAAGTATCTGGATTTGCGCTCGCTGGTGGTGTTCGGCGGCGTCAGCATCAATCCGCAGATGATGAAACTGCGTGGCGGCGTCGACGTGCTGGTGGCGACGCCAGGCCGTCTGCTGGATCTGGAGCATCAGAACGCGCTGGATCTCTCTAAGGTTGAGATCCTGGTGCTGGATGAAGCCGACCGTATGCTGGATATGGGCTTTATTCACGATATCCGTCGCGTGCTGGCTAAGCTGCCTGCTAAGCGTCAGAACCTGCTGTTCTCCGCTACTTTCTCTGACGAGATTAAAACCCTGGCGGAAAAACTGCTGCACAATCCGGAGCAGGTGGAAGTGGCTCGCCGCAACACCGCTTCCGAGCAGATTACCCAGCACGTGCATTTCGTCGATAAAAAGCGCAAGCGGGAGCTGCTCTCTTTCCTGATTGGCCGCGACAACTGGCAGCAGGTGCTGGTATTTACCCGCACCAAGCATGGCGCCAACCATCTGGCCGAGCAGCTGAACAAAGATGGCATCACCGCTGCGGCGATCCACGGCAACAAGAGCCAGGGCGCGCGTACCCGTGCGCTGAGCGATTTTAAAGACGGCAATATTCGCGTGCTGGTGGCGACCGATATCGCTGCGCGCGGCATCGATATTTCCGAGCTGCCGCACGTGGTTAACTATGAGCTGCCGAACGTGCCGGAAGATTACGTGCACCGTATCGGCCGTACGGGCCGCGCGGCGGCTACCGGTGAAGCGCTGTCGCTGGTCTGCGTGGACGAGCACAAACTGCTGCGTGATATTGAGCGCGTGCTGAAGCGTGAAATTCCGCGCATCGCCATTGAAGGCTACGAGCCGGATCCGAGCATCAAGGCGGAGCCGATTCAGAACGGTCGTCAGCAGCGTGGCGGCGGCGGTGGTGGCGGTCGTGGCCGTGGCGCGCCTGCTCAGGGCAACCGTGGCGGCGAGCGTGGTCAGGGCGGCAACCGCAGCGGCGGCGGTCGTCCACAGGCTAGCGGCGGCGAGCGCGGCCAGTCAGAGCGTTCAGGCAACGGCCCGCGCCGTCAGGGCGAAAGCGCTGGCGCACCGCGCACCAATAAAACCCGTCAGCGTCGCTCTAACCCGGCGTAACGGTTAAAGAATAAGGGGATCGCCAGATCCCCTTATTATCGCTTATCCTCTTTTTTTCTCTGCAACGGTTTGTGACATGCGCGTTTTACTGGCCCCGATGGAGGGCGTGCTGGATTCACTGGTGCGCGAGCTGCTCACCGACGTCAACGACTACGATCTCTGCATCACTGAATTTCTGCGGGTGGTCGATCAGCTTTTGCCCGCCAAATCCTTTTATCGCCTTTGCCCTGAACTGCAAAATGCCAGCCGAACGCCTTCCGGCACGCTGGTGCGTATTCAGCTGCTCGGTCAGTATCCTGAGTGGCTGGCGGAGAACGCGGCGCGCGCGGTGGAGCTGGGCTCCTGGGGCGTCGATCTCAACTGCGGCTGTCCATCCAAAACCGTGAACGGCAGCGGCGGCGGCGCGACTTTACTGAAAGATCCTGAGCTCATCTATCGCGGCGCGAAAGCGATGCGCGAGGCGGTGCCGTCACATCTGCCGGTCACGGTCAAGGTGCGGCTGGGCTGGGAGTCGGGCGAGCGACAGTTTGAAATCGCGGACGCGGTGCAGCAGGCGGGCGCCAGCGAACTGGTGGTGCATGGACGAACCAAAGAAGATGGCTATAAGCCGGAGCGCATCAACTGGCAGGCTATTGGCGACATCCGCCAGCGCCTGAGCATTCCCGTTATCGCCAACGGCGAAATCTGGGACTGGCAAAGTGCACAGGATTGCCTGCGCGTCACCGGCTGCGACGCGGTGATGATCGGACGCGGCGCGCTGAACGTCCCCAATCTGAGCCGGGTGATCAAATATAACGAGCCTCGTTTGCCCTGGCCGGAAGTGGTGGCGCTGCTGCAGCGCTATGTTCAGCTGGAGAAGCAGGGCGATACCGGTCTTTATCATGTGGCGCGCATCAAGCAGTGGCTGGGCTATCTGCGCAAAGAGTACCAGCAGGCCAGCGATCTGTTCAGCCAGGTACGCGCGCTGAAAAGTTCGGGCGAGATAGCGCTGGCTATCGATCGCTATGCGCTGGCGTCGGTTTGAATTACAAATTTGTAACATTTGCGGCGCGCTATCTTAGCCTGCTAAGGGTATAATTTGAGGCTTATCACACTTATTTTCCGGCTTTAACATGTCTGCAATCCCGGCGTTATCCAGCGCACAGCTCAACAAGCGCATTATTTCGGTAGTGATTTTCACCTTCTTTTGCTACCTCTCGATTGGCCTGCCGCTGGCAGTGCTGCCAGGCTACGTGCATAACCAACTGGGCTACAGCTCTTTTGTCGCCGGGTTGATTATCAGCCTGCAATATTTCGCCACGCTGATAAGTCGTCCGCAGGCTGGGCGCTATGCCGATCTGCTCGGGCCGAAAAAGGTGGTGCTGATGGGACTGGCGCTGTGCGGCGCCAGCGGATTGTTCAGCGTGCTGGCGGTTATTTTTCACGCGCCGCTGACCAGCCTTGTTTTGCTGGCGGTCGGGCGAGTGGCGCTGGGTTTTGGCGAGAGCCTGACCTCAACCGGCTCGATGCTCTGGGGCATGAACATTGTTGGCACTACGCAAAGCGCGCGCGTTATCTCCTGGAACGGTGTAGCGACTTATCTGGCGATGGCGATGGGCGCGCCGCTGGGCGTCATGCTTAACTCGGCGTTCGGCATCCCCGGCTTTGCCGTGCTGATTATGCTGATGGCGCTCTTCGGTTTCTGGCTCGCCGCTCGTCGGCCGGCCGTAGTGGCCGCGGTCGGCCAGCGCATTCCCTTCAGTAAAGTCTTTTCCCGCATCTGGCCTTATGGGCTTTGTCTGGGGCTGGGCACCATCGGTTTTGGCACCATCGCCACTTTTATTACGCTTTACTTTTCCAGCCACGACTGGCGCGGCGCGGCCTTTTCGCTGTCGCTGTTCAGCCTGGGCTTTGTCGCTATGCGGCTGATATTCAGCAGTTTTATCGGTCGTTTTGGCGGCATTCGCGTTTCCCTGTTCTCTTTCGCCGTTGAGGGCGTCGGCCTGCTGATTATCTGGCAGGCGCATTCGCCGCTGATGGCGGATATCGGCGCTTTCCTGACCGGCTCGGGTTTCTCACTGATTTTCCCGGCGCTGGGCGTGGAGGCGATCAGGCAGGTGGCGCCGCAGAATCAGGGATCGGCTCTGGGCCTCTATTCCGCTTTTCTCGATTTTGGCCTGGGGATCACCGGGCCGGTCGCCGGACTCCTGATTGGCCGCTGGGGCACGGATTCCATCTATCTGGCGGCGGCAGTGGTTGTCCTGTTTGCGCTCGCGGTAAGCTGGCGGCTGCAATTTATTTCCCGGTCAGCCGCGCAGGCAAACTGACCGGTTTCTGTTAAAAACGGGTAAACAGCCAGTAGAGCGAGGCGGAGAGCAGAATCGACACCGGGAGCGTCAGTATCCAGGCCATCGCCAGGTTGCGTAGGGTAGCAAGCTGCAGGCCGGAGCGATTTGCCGCCATAGTGCCCGCCACGCCGGAAGAGAGCACGTGAGTCGTGGAAACCGGCAGGCCAAAGCCGTCGGCGGCGCCGATGGTCGCCATCGCCACCAGCTCGGCGCTGGCCCCTTGCGCATAGCTGAGGTGCGCCTTGCCAATCTTCTCGCCTACCGTTACCACTATTCTGCGCCAGCCCACCATCGTCCCTAAACCGAGCGCGACGGCGACCACGACTTTTACCCACCAGGGAATAAAGCGCGTGGCGTTGTCCAGTTCGGCCTTCAGCGCGTCCAGATCCCGTTGCGTCTGCGCAGGCAGCTTAAACTGCGGATCGCTCTTCAGATGCTTAATAGTTTCGGAAGCGAGATACATGTTATTACGCGTATTGGAAACCGCCTGCGCCGGAATTTTATCTACCGTGCCGTACTGACGGATCTGATCGCCAATGGCGCCGGTTAGCTGCGCCAGCGCGGGCAGCACCTGCGGCGTCAGCGTATCGGTGCGCACATAGTCCGTCAGCACGTTATAGGGCGAGGCGGGTAACGGCACGCCGGGCGACTGCCGCAGCAGCTCCTGCTGCGTGACGGTGGCCAGCGCCGCCACGCGCGGACTCTGTTCCGCAGGAATAGAGCGGTTAAGCGCATAGGCCATCGGCATGGTGCCAACCAGGATCAGCATAATCAGCCCCATGCCTTTCTGCCCGTCATTGGAGCCGTGCGCGAAAGAGACGCCGGTACAGGTCAAAATCAGCAGACCGCGGATCCAGGTCGGCGGTTTTTTATTGCCCTGAGGCGCGCTATAGAGGCGACGATTCTTTACCAGACGCTTCATCAGCAGCAGCAGCAAACCCGCGCAGACAAACCCCACTATGGGCGAAAACAGCAGCGCATAGCCTACTTTCAACGCCTGATCCCAGTCCACGCCGCTGGTGCCGGTACGGCCGTGGATCAGCGCATTCGCCACGCCGACGCCGATAATAGAGCCGATAAGCGTATGGGAAGAGGAGGCGGGCAGGCCGAACCACCAGGTGCCCAGATTCCAGAGAATGGCGGAGAAGAGCAGGGCATAAACCATCGCAAAGCCGCCGCCGCTGCTGGTCTGCAAAATCAGCTCAACGGGCAGCAGCGAGATAATGCCAAAGGCCACCACGCCGCTGGAGAGCAGCACGCCTAAAAAGTTAAAAAAGCCTGACCAGATCACCGCCACGGTCGGCGTCAGCGAATGGGTATAGATCACCGTCGCCACCGCATTAGCGGTATCGTGAAATCCATTAACGAACTCAAAGCCCAGCGCGATCAGCAGCGCCAGCCCGAGCAGCAGATAAGGCACATAGCTGGTGCTGGCGCCGCCCGCGTCGGTCACGTCGTTAAACAGGTTCACGCCAGCGAAGGCGATACCCAGCAGCGTCAGCAGAATAAACAGCAGTACGGAGAAGCGACTGTTTTTGCGAAACACGGGACGGCTGTCCGCCGCCTGATAGTGCGGAATGGCGCTATTGTGGCTCATAAATCCTCTTTGCTGTCAGCGAAAAAAGAGACACCGGTCTGCTGAAGGTGTACGCAGCGATGATGACAGTAAGATGACCATGCGGACGCAGGCTGATTTTTATTGTCCTGGCGTCCGGCCCGATAACGCCTGGCGTGATATGAATCGCCTTATTTATCAGATATATCCGCCTGCTTAGCGTGACGTTTATCAACTAAGGTATAAGCATCGCCAGCTACGCCGTTTTAAAGGATTGTCATGCCCTATTTTTTGCGCCGCTTCGTCGGCCTGATGCTGCCGCTTTTGCTGGCGGCAGGAGCCGCTCACGCCGATACGGTCTGGATGAAAAACGGCGATCGCCTCAGCGGCACGGTGCGATCGTTAAGCGACGGCAAGCTGGTGATGGACAGCAGCTATGGCGGCACGCTTTCGCTGGACTGGAAAGCGGTCAGCACGCTCTCCAGCGAAAAGCCGATAGAGGTGCGCAGCGGCAAAACGGTATTTAAAGCGCAGCTGGACGCCGCCGATCGCGGTTTTATCGTGGTGCGGCGAGGCGAAGATGAGCAGCGTGTGGGCGTCTCTCAATTCGAAGAGTTTATGAAGCCTAAACCTAAAACCGATGCGCTGAGCTGGACCGGGAATATTGATGTGGGAGTCAGCCTGAAAAAAGCCTCCACCCATACGCAGGATTCTCACTTTGCTTACAACAACAAAATCAACGTAGGCAAATGGCGTAACGACTTCGGCGGCACCTATACGCGCGAAAAAGAAGACGACACCATGAATACCGAGAACTATAGCCTGCGTTACGCGCTGGACTATCAGTTTCAGCAGCAGCTGTTCTGGCAGGGCAGAGCCAGCTATAAGCGCGACTGGGTAGAGGATTTATCGGAGCAGGCGCTGATCGGCACCGGACCGGGCTATCAGTTCTGGGACAACGAGCTGGGTTCTTTTTCGCTGGCGCTGCTGGGCGGCGCTTTTAGCTATGGCTATAGCGACGGCAGCGCCGACAGCCATCTCGGCGCGTCGCTGCGCTGGGACTATCAGCGCTTCCTGCAGGGCCGCAAGCTCGTATTGTTCAGCCGCGGCGACGTGGGCCACTCGCTCGACGGCAATATTTTCACTATGGATGCGGAAGTCGGGCTGCGCTATCAGCTGACCAGCTGGTCTTCGCTGAATATTTCATACGGCCACGATCTGGTCAGCGGCACGCGGGATACGCTAAACGAGCGTAATTTTACCACTGGCCTGGGACTGAAATGGTAGCAACAGCGGTTTAATGGCGTAACGGCAGCATCGAAGGCTCGAAAAATTGATATGAGCCGTCACGCCTCGCTTTTGCCTGGTACATCGCTATATCGGCGGTTTCGAATAGCATTTTGACCGAGTCCGTGCCGCACTGTGCAAGGCTGATACCGATAGCGGCTCCGATCCGCACTTCCATGCCATTGACAGAGAAAGGGGTATCCAGACTTTCAATAAGGCGGCTGGCGATAGCGGACGCCGCTTCGCGATCGCGGCACTTCGCTGCTACCACAAACTCGTCTCCGCCCAGGCGAGCCACCGAGTCGCCCGGACGCATACAGCTTTGCAGGCGTTCGCTTACCTGCTGCAGCAAAACGTCGCCCGCCGCGTGTCCCATCGAATCATTAACCGCTTTAAAGCCGTTCAGATCGATAAAGAGAAGCGTGGTGTAGGCCAGATCGTCGCTCTGTGCGAGCATAAAGCCAACCTGGTCGTTGATCCAGGCCCGGTTGGGTAGACCGGTCAAGGGGTCAAAGGTAGCCAGTTTCTCGAGCTGGCGGATTTTTTCCTTGTCGCGAGTAATGTCGCGCGAGATCAGTACCGCGCCAATGTTTTTGCCTGTGGAAGGATCGCTGACGCCGCAAGCTTTGGTGCCAAGCGTAATGTAGTGACCGTCGCGATGTTGTTTATGCACCTCTACTACGTCCGGCAGCACGCCACCGTTAAAGATATGCAGAAGCGCTTCTGTGGCGGACGCGCGGTCGTCAGGATGCAGGAAATCCACTACTGCCCGGCCTGTCATTTCCTCGGCTGACCAGCCTATCATTTTGCTGTAGGAAGGCGAGATCGACACGTATTTACCGTTCGCATCGCAATGGGCGATCAGGTCAGTGCTGTTTTCGATCAGCAGGCGGTATTCCGCTGCCGTGCGCAACGCATCCTCAAGCGCTTTGCGCTGTGAGGTGATATCAAGAATGAAGCCGCTGTATTGCAGATGGGAAGCGCCAGCCTGGCCATCCGGCAGGCCGGAAACAATGACGCGTCGCGTCGTCCCGTCCAGACAAGCGATCGGCACTTCAAGATGAAAAGGGGTCATCAGTTCCAGCGCCGCAGTAAGCTGGCGCGCGATTCTGGCATCATCATCAGCCTGCGCCAACCTCAGCCATGCGCTCAGCGACACGCCTTTCATGGCGGGCATCAGGCCGGCAGGGTTTTCATGACTGGTGATGCACGTGCCCTGGGCGTCCGTGGACCAAACGGCGGAAAGAACAGGTTTTAATAGAGTATTCATGGTGATCGGTCCGTTATTTGCTGACGAGACTGAATAATAATGCCCGCCATCACTGACCTTTTGCTCGCGGTTATGGCTGCCCCCACAAACTCGCGGGTGCCGCAGTAAAAGGTTCGCGAATGTCGGTGATGAGCGGCGGCCGAGGTTGCAGTCCAGCAGCAGAGGCTATTGTGCCGCGTTATCCGCATAACCAGGCGGGAAATCTTCAGGATCAGCAGTGTTAGTTTTATGGTTATCGGCCGATCGACGCGAAATCTTTAATAAACCCCGCATTATGCGGCAATGGGCAACCTAATCCTGCATGGCAGCTTCACGTGCGGATTCAGCGGAATGATGTTGAGGCGTGTTCGCTTAAAAGGAAGCGTCCGTGCTTCCGCGTTAGTTTGCACATCAAAGCCAGAAACTTATCTCACCACGAAGTCGTAGCAAAAGGCCAGGCGGCCTTCCTGCTAAGCCCAGTCGCGGCCGCAAGCATTGCCGATAATCAGGCGGTAGTATTGATGTTACGTCCGATTGCCGGGTTTGCAGGTAGCTGAGGGATAGCGTTGACGATCCCGGCGGCCAGCGACTGCTGACTATCCAGTGATTTCTTGAGTACCAGCGTGCTGACTTTATTACCAAGTTCCATGTTATCAAGGCCGGTAGCCAGTGAGGCTATTTGTGATACATCCATCTTGCTCTCCTGATTAATATAGCGGACAGGGTATTGAAAGCGGCTTTACAGAAAGCCTGAAACGGGTATCGGCGTTTTCGGGATAATCTTTAAGTCTGCGGTGGCGCTAATAGTGCTTAACCGACAGGATGACGGCCGAAAAAAAACGGGCCATCAGGCCCGTTTTTCAGTTTGCGCGCCGTTAAGACTGCGCTGGCGTCACCAAAGTGGCTGCCGGTTTAGTGGTTTTATCGTAAACCGGGCCTGGCTGGGCAGGCACCACGAAAGTGCTGTTTCCGGCAGCCGGATCCTGCTGCTCTGGCGCCGCCTGGCCATCTGTGGCAGCGGGCGCATTTTCCGCAGGCTGTCCGTCTACGGTTGGGGCGTCGACGGCTGGCGCGGCGCCGCCTTCGACGTTAGCGCCCTGAGGCGTTACCGGCGTGGTTGGCTGCTCCTGCGGCTGCGCCTGATTGTTTTCCTGTACCGGGATCGGCGCGGCGTAGCCGTTGCCTGCAGCGCCGTTAATCTTGGTCGGCATACCGGTACGAGCTTTCAGCGCGGCTTCCAGCGTGGCGCTGTCGACGCTGGCGTCGCTGACCACTTTATTGACGGCGGCGGTCAGGGTCAGCGGAACAGGCTCGCGGGAGTTAAACTGCTCTTCGGTCTGCGACAGCGGGTTATGCACCTCGATATAGCGAGAACCGTCCGGCTCAACGCTGGCTTTCACCGGCTGGTCGATAAACTGCACGCGGGTGCCGACCGGCACGTTGTCGAACAGCCATTTGATATCGTCGGCGCGCAGGCGCACACAGCCGTGGCTGACGCGCAGGCCGATGCCGAAGTTGGCGTTGGTGCCGTGAATAGCGTACAGGCGGCCGATATAGAGCGCGTACAGGCCCATCGGGTTATCCGGGCCGGCCGGGAAGATCGGCGGCAGAGGCGAACCGGCGGCGGCAGCATCTTCATGCATCTTTTTGGTTGGCGTCCAGGTCGGGCCATCTTTTTTGCTCTGCACCGTGGTGGTCCAGTTTACCGGCGTATCCTTGCCCAGTTCGCCCACGCCAATCGGCAGCACGACCACTGTTTTGGTGCCTTTTGGATAATAATAAAGACGCATTTCCGCACTGTTGATCACGATGCCTTCACGCGGCGCGTCCGGCAGGATCAGCTGCTGAGGAATAATCAGCTTGCTGCCCGCTTTAGGCAGATAAACATCCACGCCAGGGTTGGCTTCGAGCATATTGCTCAGGCCCATCTGATACTGGGCGGCAAATGCCTCCAGCGGCAGCTTGCTCTCCGCAGGCACGGTAATTTCAATGTTTTCGCCAAGCAGACGGCTGTTGGCGGCGGGCAGGTTGTAAATCACGGCAAAAGCAGACTGGCTGTAAGCGGTGACGGCCAGCAGTAAAGTGGCTAACGCGCGGATGCTCTTTTTCATATTCTTCAAGGTATAGCGCCATGTAAACTGTGGATAAAGGAGCCTGTGCAGAACGGCTGCGACCGGCTGCACATTATATGGTCATAACTCGTCAGGAATAAACCTGCATTTACAGTTAAGCGGCCAGATTTACCAGACAATAATTTTCTGAAAAGCCGCTCAGGGTTGCCATAAGGGATCGTCGCCGTTGAGTTTACGATTCAGGAAAAAGGCCGCGCTGATCAGCGCCAGATGACTGAGCGCCTGCGGCGTATTGCCTAATGCGAAGCCCTGATGATCGAACTCTTCGGCATACAATCCCAGTGGATTGGCATAGCTTAGCAGCTTTTCAAATTCGAAATGGGCTTCGTAAACCCGACCGGCGCGCGCCAGACACTCGACATACCAGAATGAACAGGCGACAAAGGCGCCTTCCGTACCTTCCAGCCCGTCCGCTGGCGTTTCAGCGCGATTATAGCGTTTGACCAGCCCATCGTTGACCAGCTGATCTTTAATGATATCCAGCGTAGCCAGCCAGTCGGCGTCGGTGGCGCCGACGAACCTCACCAGCGGCATCAGCAGCATAGAGGCATCGACGAAATCGCCGTGACGCGTGGCGACGAAGTGGCCTTTTTCCTCGTTCCAGAAGTTGGTCCAGATATCCTCACGGATCTCGTCGCGAACGCGCAGCCAGCGCTCATAAGGGAATGAAAGCGAGCGCTTCTGGCCCAAACGTATCGCCCGATCCAGCGCCACCCAGCACATCAGGCGCGAGTGCAGAAAATGCTCCGGTTCGCCGCGCATCTCCCAGATGCCCGCGTCGGGCTGATTCCAGTTTTCGCCAACGTAATCGATCATTTTACAGACGTGCTGCCAGCCGCGATGAGAGATCGCTTCGCCATATTTATTGGCCAGATAGACGGCATCCATCAGCTCGCCGTAGATATCCAGCTGTTTCTGGCTCCACGCGTCGTTGCCGATACGCACCGGCGTAGAGTTGGCGTAGCCGGACAGATTAAGCAGCTCGCTTTCATGCAGCTCGGTGCCGCTGTCCAGGCGATACATCACCTGCAGCTTCTCCACGTCATGATGGCTGTTTTCCACGCAGCGTCCGACCCAATGAGTGAAATGACGGGCTTCATCGACGTAACCCAGCCGCATCAGCGCGTACATGCTGAAAGAGGCGTCGCGCAGCCAGGAAGCGCGATAGTCCCAGTTGCGTTCGCCGCCCAGCTCTTCCGGCAGGCCGAAAGTCGCGGCGGCGGCGATGGAACCGTGTTTCCAGGAGGTCAGCAGCTTCAGCGTTAGCGCCGATCGGGTCACCATCTCCTGCCAGCGGCCGCGATAGGTGCTTTGCGCGCTCCAGTCGCGCCAGAAACGCAGCGTTTCCTGGAAGCAGAGCGCGGTTTTCTCTTCATCCACTTTCTCATCATCCGCGCAGCCCAGCACGAACTCCCGATGTTCACCGGCACCGAGCGTAAAGGTCGCCGTTGCCGCATTGCCTTCCGCCGCAAAATCGACTTTTCCGCTTAGTCGAAGCGCAGGGTGATTTTCCGCGCAAAAGGTTACGCCATGCTGATCGACCGTGGCGCGAGTTTCCGCTCGCGCATAGTCGTGTACCGGCGCGCAGCGCAGGGTAAAAGTCGCTTCGCCATGCACCACTTTTACCCGACGTATCAGGCGTGGCTGGGTGTCTTCCCGATTGCACAACGGCATATAGTCGGTGATTTCCGCCACGCCGCTGCGATCCAGCCAGCGGGTTTGTAAAATATTGGTGTCGGGCAGATAGAGCTGTTGACGGCGCGCTTCCGGCCAGTTGGGTTGAATGGCGAAAAGCCCGGCGTCGTCGCCATCCAGCAGCGCGCTGAACACGGATGGGCTGTCGAGATCCGGCCAGCAGAAGTAGTCGATAGCGCCGTCGTTGGCGACCAGCGCGCAGGTTCGCAGGTCGCCGATAACGCCGTGATCCTCAATTTTTCTTTTTATCTCGCTCATGCCCTTCCTCTGGTTTCGGGTCGTGTTTTTTAACTATAGACAGCGGCTGGCGGAGCCGACGTCAGGAAGCGCAAGCAAGTGTAAACGCCGCTGAAATTACCTCATCTATACTTAGCTGTTCGATCACCACCGAGGAGAGATCCATGAGTAAAGCAGAGCGTAAAGTAGCCGTCGTCACCGCCTCCGACTCCGGTATTGGCAAGGCCAGCGCCATTATGCTGGCAGAGCAGGGATACGATATCGGCGTGACCTGGCGATCGGACGAAAAGGGCGCGCAGGATACGGCGAACCGGGTTCGCGAACTGGGCCGCAGAGCGGAGATCGTTCAGCTGGATCTGGCCGACGCGCAGGAAGGCGGCAAAGCGCTGGAGGCGCTGATCGGCAAACTTGGCCGCATCGACGCGCTGGTCAATAACGCCGGCACCAACGAGCAGGCGGATTTTCTGGAAACCTCTTTCGAAGCCTGGCGGAAAGTGTTTACCGTGGATGTGGACGGCGCTTTCGTCTGTGGACAGATTGCCGCGCGTCATATGGTGCAGCAGGGCGACGGCGGCAGGATCGTTAACATCACCTCCGTGCATGAGCATACGCCGCTGCCAAACTCCGTGGCCTATACCGCCGCGAAGCACGCGCTGGGCGGCCTGACCAAATCAATGGCGCTAAGCCTGATGCCGCATAACATTCTGGTGAATTCGGTGGCGCCTGGCGCGATCGCCACGCCGATGAATGAGATGAGCGATGACGACGCTCATAACGTCTCTATCCCGGAAATTCCGGCAGGCCGTCCTGGCGACCCGCGTGAAATCGCCAGCATGGTCGCGTGGCTCTGTTCCGAATGGGCAAGCTACACCAGCGGCCAGTCTTTCGTGATCGACGGCGGTTTTACCCTGGCGAATCCGCAGTTTTATATCCAGAAATAGTCGAGGGAGATTGCCGATCGTGCAGCAGCCAAAGAGAATAAGGCTTTGTTCTCTTTGGCTGCCAGTTTAGTCGTTGTCCGGCTGACGCGCGGCCCGGCGTTTAAACCACATTCTCGCGCCCCAGACCAGCGCCACGATCAGCGCCACCCAGAAAATCTGCTTGAGATGATGATCCAGTTTATGCAGCCACGGCGCGATAACCTGGCCGCCGACGTAGCCCAGCGAGACGAATATCACCGCCCACAGCATCGCGCCAATCACATTTAGTAGCATAAACTTTTGCGGCTTAAGGCGGCTGGAACCGATAATAATCGGCCCGATAATCCTCAGGCCGTACATAAAGCGCACGCCAATCACAAACAGCACCGGTTTTTTGCGGATTAGCCTGTTGGCTTTATCTATCTGCTTTTGGTGTTTTTTGAATTTCTTCAGGATGTTCGCGCCGTAATAGCGGCCGAGAAAAAAGAGCGCGGTATCGCCCAGGATGCCGCCCGCCATGGCCACCAGGATCACCAGCCCGTAGTGCAGCAGCCCTTCATGAGCCGCCACGCCGCCTAACAGCGTAAAAGTTTCCCCTTCGGCAAGACAGCCTAAAAACAGCGCCACGTAACCGTACTGCTCGATCAGATGAGTAATATCCATTTGTCCTTGCTCCTGCGGTAAATGCGCCGAAAGCCTTTAGTCTAAACGCTGACGGCTATAGCGCGTTAAAAGTTGCCGGAAAGCGTAAATTTTTTCGTAACAAACAGAAGCGCTTAGCCTGCGGCGTACGCGTTTAAAAAATAAACAGTTCACCATCGTTTATACTTTATCCTGACCCGCCAGCCCGCTGCGGCTTCCCGAAGATTAAGGAGTGAAGATATGAACCATGTCTGGGGACTTCTTGCGCATCCTGACCGTGAAATGCGCGATATCCGGCAAGAAAACGAAACCGTCTCGCACCATTATACGCATCATGTCTTACTGATGGCGCTGATCCCGGTGATCTGCGCCTTTATCGGCACAACCCAGCTCGGCTGGGATTTCGGCGCCCAGCGCACCGTGCAGCTGACGCTGATTAACGCCTTTGCCCTGGCCATTCTCTTTTACGCGCTGATCCTGGGCGGCGTAGCGGTGATGGGCCGGGTTATTCACTGGATGGCGCGTGACTATCCGCAGCGGCCCAGCCTGCAGCGCTGTACCGTTTTCGCAGGCTATGTCGCCACGCCGCTCTTTATCAGCGGTCTGGTGGCGCTCTATCCGCTGGTCTGGCTGTGCGTCTTTGTCGGCGCGCTGGCGCTGGTCTATACCGGCTATCTGCTTTACCTCGGCATCCCGATGTTTTTGAATATCGACCGGGAAGAGGGCCTGCGCTTTTCCGGCTCCACGCTGGCTATCGGCGTGCTGGTGTTTGAAGTGCTGATGGCGCTGACCGTTATCCTCTGGGGCTACGGCTACCGCCTGTTCTGACCGCCGCCGCCGTCGGGTTTCCGACGGCGGATCGGTAACGCCCGGATACGAATATCCCTTAGGAAAAAGATTAGCCTCAGGCGTATGATAACGCCGCCAGCTTCCGCGCGGCGTCTATTGTGCGGCGGCGGCGTATGGCCCGACCATACCTGAACCACTACCCAATAAAGTTTTCAATAATGCCTGCAAAAATTCGCTTGTCTCTTCTGAGTCTGGCTTTGCTTTTTACCGGACAGGTTTTCCCGCATCAGGCCGCCGCCAGTCCGCGCGCAGCGGCAGCCGAGTCGCTCTCACAGCCGCAAATCGCCTCAGGCAGCGCGATGATTGTCGATCTCAATACCAATAAAGTGCTCTACGCCAGCCATCCCGATCTGGTGCGGCCGATGGCCTCCATTACCAAGCTGATGACGGTGATGGTCGCGCTGGATGCGCATCAGCCGATGGATGAGATGCTGAAAGTGGATATCAGCCATACGCCGGAAATGCGCGGCGTTTTCTCCCGCGTCCGGCTTAACAGCGAGATCAGCCGTAAAAATATGATGCTGCTGGCGCTGATGTCTTCGGAAAACCGCGCCGCCGCCAGCCTGGCGCACCATTATCCTGGCGGCTATGACGCCTTTATCCGGGCGATGAACGTTAAAGCGCGCGAGCTGGGCATGACCCATACGCGCTATGTAGAGCCTACCGGGCTGTCGATTCAAAACGTTTCCACCGCGCGCGATCTCACTAAGCTCCTGATCGCCACCAAACGCTATCCGCTGCTGGGCCAGCTGAGCACCACGCATGAAGAGATGGCGACCTTCGCCAATCCAGCCTATACCCTGCCGTTCCGCAACACGAATCATCTGGTCTATCGTCCGGACTGGAATATCCAGCTGACCAAAACCGGCTTTACCAACCAGGCGGGCCACTGTCTGGTGATGCGCACCGTGATCAAGCAGCGCCCGGTGACGCTGGTGGTGCTGGACGCTTTTGGAAAATATACTCATTTTGCCGACGCCAATCGTCTGCGTAGCTGGCTGGAAACGGGCAAAGTGTCGCCGGTTCCCGCTGCGGCGCTGAGCTATAAAAAGCAGAAGGCCTCTGAAATGGCCAGCAATGACGGTAACAGCGACGTTATCGAATAGTTAAACATCCGCTGGTTTTCGGACGGGCAAGCGCCTAAAATAGCGCGCGTTTGCCCGCCCGATGGGCTGATATCTGGAACTCTTCATGTCTACAATAACGACTTTTTTCCGCGCCTGTCTGCTGGCGCTGCTGGTCTTTTCCCCGACGCTGGTTTACGCCGCCGACGATAACGGCAGCGAGCCAGCCGTTGAAGCGCCAGCCAAAATCAACGCCGCCGTTGAACTGCCGAAAATGCAGAAAGTGCTGGATAAAATCAAACAGCAGGTTTCCAGCGAAAGCAACGATGGCAAACTGAGCGCGCTGAACGATATGGCGCTGGAGCTTTCCAGCGATGCCGAGACGCTGGCGCAGGCGATTGCGCCACAGCGCGCCCAGCTGCAGGCTCAGCTGGAGGTGCTTGGCCCGGCGCCGAAGCCGGAAAGCGGCGTCAAAGAGACGGCGGAAGTCACGGCTAAACGTAAAAATCTGCAAAGCCAGAAAAGCAAAATCGACGATCAGATCAGCCAGGCGGAAGCGATCAAAACCGGCGCGGTCAACCTTTCCACGCAGATCGTCAATTTGCGTCGTGACGCGCTAAAAACCCAGCTGGCGCTGAACGCGGGCAGTATTCTGGGGCCGCGCTTCTGGGCGCCGCTGTTCAACGGACAGAGCGGCGATAACGACAAGGTAAAAGGGTTCCTCGGTGAGCTGGCGGATACGGCGGTGCTGGCGGCTTCGCCGGAGTGGCGCGTCGGGACGCTTTTCTGGATTGTGCTGGCTGGCCTGACGGCGACTTTCGGACGTCGCTATATGGAAGAGTTTCTGGCGTGGGTCGGCATTCATCGCCTGCCGGAAGGGCGCCTGCGCCGCAGTTTCCTTGCTGCCGCTATCGCGCTGACCACGCTCGCCGCGGTTGTGCTGGCCTTTAATTTCCTGAACCTCGCCTTTACCCGTCATCCTGATGTGACGGACGACGTGCGGGAATTCGCCGACAAGCTGGTTGGGCTGAGCATTTTCTGCGGGCTGATCGCCGGTCTGGGCAGGGCGTTTCTCTCCACGCGTCGACCTTCCTGGCGTTTGCCGACCATTTCCAACGAGGTCGCGCTGGCGCTGAAGCCGTTCCCGCCGCTAATGGCCGGTTTGGTGTTTCTCTTTCAGGCGCTGGAAAACCTTAACAGCAGCGCCAACACCAGCGTCGCCACCACTGTTCTGGCGAACGGCATTACCGCGCTGCTGATTGGCGCGGCGGCGCTGTCGATTAGCTTCCGCACCAACCGCGTGCGTCGCAAACTGGTGCTGGAAGGCGCGCAGCCGGAGGCGAAATCGACGCTGGTCGGCCTGATCCAGATGGCGATTACCCTGACCGGCGTGGCGATTATGGTCACGCTGGCGATCGGCTACGTCACGCTGGCGCGCTTTTTAAGCTACGAGCTGATTTGGGCGGGCATCGTGTTCGGCTCTTTCTATATTCTCAGCCATCTGGTTGCGGACGCCTGTGAATCGCTCTTCTCCACCAGCAACGCCACCGGCAAAGGTATCCAGCGCTCGCTGAATATCGATGAGCGCCATCTTTCTCAGGTCGCCGCGCTGCTGGGCGCGCTGGGGAAAACCGTACTGGTGCTGATCGCCGCGATGGCCTTGCTTAACGGCACTTTCAGCAGCGCCACGCCAATTGAGCTGGTGCAGAAAGCCATTGAGTTCTGGGGCGGCAAGGGCCTGGAATCGCTGAATATCGTTCCGGCGCACGTGCTTAACGCGCTGCTGTGCCTGATTGTCGGCATCTATGTGCTGCGCTCCGTCAAGCGCTGGCTGGATCAAGATTTCCTGCCGAAAACCACCATGGATACCGGGATGCGCGTCTCGCTGATCACGCTGTTCAGCAACGTGGGCTACGTACTGGTGATCCTGCTGGCGCTGTCGGTGATGGGCCTGCAGTGGAATAAGCTGGCCTGGATCGTCAGCGCTCTGTCGGTCGGTATCGGTTTTGGCCTGCAGGAGATCGTTAAAAACTTTATCTCCGGCCTGATCCTGCTGACCGAACGTCCGGTGAAAGTCGGCGACCTGGTCAGCATCAGCGGCATTGAAGGCGATATTCGCCGCATTAACGTGCGCGCCACTGAAATTCAGCTGGGCGACAAATCCACGGTCATCGTGCCCAACTCGCAGTTTATTTCGCAAAACGTACGTAACGCCACTATGGGCAACGCGCAGGGCGTAGCGACCATTACGCTGACTTTCCCACTGGATATCGATCCGGTGAAAGTGCGCCAGCTCCTGCTGGATGTCTATATTGAGAACGAGCGTATCCTGGAGACGCCAGATCCGTCGGTGACGTTTAAAGATCTGACGCCAGCGGGCATCGTGCTGGCGGTGACCGGTAACGTCGCCAGCCCGCGCCAGGTCTCCGGTGCGAAAAGCGATCTGCTGTTTGATATTCTGACGCGGCTGCGTAAAGAGGGCATCGTGCTCTCCACGCCGCAGACGATGATTGTCGAGCAGCGCAATGGACAGAAAGTGGTGGTGCAGGACGGCGAGGCTTAAGGCGCTTGCGGCTTAAGCCAGCGCTATTAAATCGGTACGAAAAGGTAGTGTTCGTACCGATTTTAGCCTGGCTAATGCGTTAAGGTCAGTTCAGTTAATGACCGGCTTTAAGGCTGAACCCCTACAGATGGCGCTCCGGGTTTTTCCCGCAGCCGCACGCCATCCAGTTTTTCGCTTTAGTGGTTTTCCCGATGCCGGGATTAAAGCTATTAGTGGGATCGAGCTGCTGATAGAAAGCTTTCAGCTGCGGTTTGGCCTGATAAAGATGGCCGACGTTGTGCTCGGCCGGATATTCCGCGCCGCGCTCTGCGAGGATCTCCAGCATCTTCTCTTTCAGCGCGTGCGCGTCCACGCCTTTTTTCACAATGTAATCCTGATGGAAAACGTGGCAGAAAAAATGGCCGTAATAGAGCCGATGTACCAGCGCGTCGTCAAACTCCGGCGGCAGTTTCTCGAACCAGTCGCGGTCGTTGCGGCGTAAAGCGATATCCAGCGCCAGAATATCTTCTACTTCCTGCTGATGCACCGCGTGATAGCGCACGGCCGCGCCCGCCGCCGCGAAACGGTGCAGAAAGGCTTTGCCGCCTTCTTCCGGCGTGCATTCAAAAAATTCGCCGTCCGCCGCGCGGAAATAGTCCTGCAGATAGCGGCGCGCTTCTTCCACGCCGGGGCCAGCCATTTTCAGCATCAAATGGTGCTCAAAGCGATCGCGATAAGCCTTAAGCCGACGCGGAAGGTGCGAGGGCAGCAGGCCGCTGATTTTCTGCAGCGCGCGATCGGTAAAATTGGGTTTGATAAAAGAGAAGCGCTTAAACAGTGCGTCGGCGCGGCCTTTCAAGGCAAAAAACAGCGGCATTTTGTCGGTGCCAAGCTTATCTATCATCACAAAAGTATCTTTGCCGTAAACTTCGGCGATATCGAACATATCGCGATGCAGATATTCGCCGGCGACCGGCAGCTCGCTGAAATGACTAAGAATATGGCGGCGCAGTTCATCCAAAACCTCGGGCCGGTTGGTGCCGATATAAAAAACCTGCTGTGCTTTCTCACTGGCGAAGGTATCCAGCCGCACGGCGAACACGGCCAGCTTGCCCGCGCAGCCGGACGCTTCAAACAGCCTGCGCGTATCGGCGTTAAAACGCGAAGGCGTATCCGCTTCCACCTCGCGCACGCGGTCGGCGTAGTCGTGATCCGAAGCGTGGCGCTGGTCGTTTCTGACATCTTCCGGCCGCCAGGTGTCATCGTCCAGCCGTCCGAGGATCTGCTCCGGCGTGCTGCCCAGTTCGATTCCCAGATGATTGACCAGCGTCAGCTTGCCGCTGGCGTCTTTCTGCGCATAGAGCGCCATTTCGCTATAGGCGGGGCCGCGCTTGATCAGCGAACCGCCGGAGTTGTTGCAAATGCCGCCCAGCACCGACGCGCCGATGCAGGAGGAGCCGATCACCGAATGCGGCTCGCGGCCCAGCGGCTTAAGGATTTTCTCCAGCTGCCAGAGCGTGCTGCCGGGAAACGCCAGCACCTGTTTACCTTCGTTAAGCAGCTGAATTTTATCCATGCGGCGCGTGCTGATAATCACGATATCGCGGTCGTAATGGCCGTTAGGCGTCGACCCCTCGGTCAAACCGGTATTGGCGGCCTGCATCAGCACGATAGCGTCGGCCGCTACGCAGGCCTGGAGGATTCGCCACTGCTCCAGCAGCGTGCCGGGGAACACCACCGCCAGCGCTTCGCCTTCGCCGGAGCGAAAGCCTTTGCGATAGCGTTCGGTTTTTTGCGGATCGGTCAGCAGATGAGCGCGCCCGACGATGCGCGCCAGTTCAGAAACCAGCGCGCGGCCGGTCGGTGAGGGTCTGTTCATATCCATGTGTCCTTTTTTTACGCACGCCATAACTTTAGCATCGCTGAATCATTACGGGCTTTAACAGCCTGAAAACTACCTGCTATTCTCAACTTATGGCACACTCGCTGCTTTCCGTCCGAGCCGTTCACCTGAGAGAAACCAACCTGATGAAATGGATTTGTTCTGTTAGTTTTGCCGTCGCGCTGGCGCTGCAGCCAGCCTTTGCCGACGGCAATTTCGGGCAGCATCCGCTGACGCCCGAAGCCCGCGACGCCTTTGTCAGCGATCTGCTGCAAAAAATGACGCTGGATGAAAAAATTGGCCAGCTTCGGCTAATCAGCGTCGGGCCGGATAACCCGAAAGAGGCGATCCGGGAGATGATCAAGCATGAGCAGGTCGGCGCGATTTTTAATACCGTCACTCGTCAGGATATTCGTGCGATGCAGGATCAGGTGATGCAGCTCAGCCGCCTGAAAATTCCGCTGTTTTTCGCCTATGACGTGGTGCATGGCCAGCGTACCGTTTTCCCTATTCCGCTGGCGCTGGCGGCCAGCTGGGATCTGGACGCGGTGGCGACGGTAGGGCGCGTCTCGGCCTATGAAGCGGCGGACGACGGCCTGAATATGACCTGGGCGCCGATGGTGGATGTGACGCGCGAGCCGCGTTGGGGCAGGGTATCGGAAGGCTTCGGCGAAGATACTTACCTGACTTCGGAACTGGGGCGCACGCTGGTGGAATCGATGCAGGGCAAAAGCCCGGCGGATCGCTATTCGGTGATGACCAGCGTAAAGCACTTCGCCGCCTACGGCGCGGTGGAAGGCGGTCGCGACTACAACACGGTGGATATGAGTCCGCAGCGGCTGGCCCAGGATTATCTGCCGCCTTATAAAGCGGCGCTGGACGCGGGCAGCGGCGGCGTGATGGTGTCATTGAACTCCATTAACGGCGTGCCGGCCACCTCTAACAGCTGGCTGCTGAAGGATCTGCTGCGTGACGACTGGAAGTTTAAAGGCATCACCATAAGCGATCACGGCGCCATCAAAGAGCTGATGAAGCACGGCGTCGCCAGCGATCCGCAGGATGCGGTGCGTGTCGCTATCCAGTCCGGCGTCAATATGAGCATGAGCGACGAATACTACAGCAAGTACCTGCCGAATCTGGTGAAAAGCGGCGCGGTCAGCATGGCGGATATCGACGACGCGACCCGTCACGTGCTGAACGTGAAATATGATATGGGGCTGTTTAACGATCCTTACAGCCATCTTGGCCCGGCGCAGAGCGATCCCAAAGACACCAATGCCGAAAGCCGCCTGCACCGGCCGGAAGCGCGCGATGTCGCCCGCAAAAGCATCGTGCTGCTGAAAAATCGCCTTGAGACGCTGCCGCTGAAAAAATCGGGCACCATTGCGCTGATCGGGCCGCTGGCCGACAGCCAGCGTGACATTATGGGGAGCTGGTCGGCGGCCGGCGTTGCTTCGCAGTCCGTGACCGTGCTGGAAGGCATGAAAAACGCCACGGCTGGAAAAGCGACGGTGCTTTACGCCAAAGGCGCTAACGTCAGCGACAACAAAGGCATTCAGGACTTCCTGAACCTGTATGAAAAAGCGGTGACGGTGGATGCGCGTACGCCGCAGCAGATGCTGGACGAAGCCGTTGAGACGGCGAAAAAATCGGATGTGGTGGTGGCCGTGGTGGGCGAGGCGCAGGGTATGGCGCATGAAGCTTCCAGCCGCACCGATATCACCATTCCGCCTTCGCAGCAGGCGCTGATTAGCGCGCTGAAGGCGACCGGCAAGCCGCTGGTGCTGGTGCTGATGAATGGCCGTCCGCTGGCTATCGTTAAACAGAGCCGCGAGGCGGATGCGCTGCTGGAAACCTGGTTCAGCGGCACCGAAGGCGGCAACGCCATCGCGGACGTGCTGTTCGGCGACTACAATCCGTCCGGCAAGCTGCCGATGTCCTTCCCGCGTTCGGTTGGCCAGATCCCGATCTACTACAACCATCTGAACACGGGTCGTCCGTATGATTTTGCGAAGCCGAATAAGTACACATCGCACTATTACGACGCGGAAAACGGCCCGCTTTATCCGTTTGGTTATGGCCTGAGCTACACCAGCTTTAAGGTTTCGCCGGTGAAGCTTTCAGCGAAAACCATGCCGCGTAACGGCACGGTCAACGCTTCGGTGACGGTGACCAATACCGGCAAACTGGACGGTGCGACGGTGGTACAGATGTATCTGCGTGACCAGGTCGCCAGCATCAGCCGTCCGGTAAAAGAGCTGAAGGGCTTTAAGCGCATCATGCTGAAGGCGGGCGAGTCGCAGACCGTGACCTTCCCGATTGATGTGAAAGCGCTAAGCTTCTGGAACGCCAAAATGCAGCAGGTGGCGGAGCCAGGCAAGTTCAGCGTGATGATCGGGCTGGATTCCGTGCGTACCAGCGACGCCGAGTTCGATTACCTGTAAAACGGAAGAGGCGAGTATTCGCCTCTTTTTTTACTTGCCGCCTTCGGCAAAGTTCACCAGCGCGTCGCCGGCCAGGCGATAACGCACCCATTCACTCTGCGGCTCGGCACCGATGCTTTTATAGAAATCGATGGCGGGCTGATTCCAGTCCAGCACGCTCCACTCCAGGCGGCCGCAGCGACGCTGTACGGCCAGCTGCGCGATATGCCGGATCAGCGCCTTGCCCGCGCCGTTGCCGCGCGCGTCAGGTGAAATATAGAGATCTTCCAGGTAGATGCCGTTGCGGCCAAGCCAGGTGGAATAGCTGCTGAAAAATACCGCGTAGCCGACGGTCGCGCCGTTCACTTCGCAAATCAACGCTTCGGTTTTGCTCTCTGCGCCAAACAGCGTTTCACGAATTTCCTCCGGCGTAGTTACCACTTCTTCCGGCGCTTTTTCATAGACGGCCAGCTCATAAATCATGTCATAGATGGTTTGCGCGTCTGCCGGACGAGCCTGGCGGATAGAGATACTCATGGCTTTTCTTTTCTCCTGCGGATTGAAGCGGACAAGCATAAAGGTTATTGCGCAAGGAATTAAGCGCTATCACTTTTATCCATAATCCCGGCAGGCATATAAGCCCGGAACAAATCGCGGTTGCCGGTAGCCAGGCTGGCTAAGTCACTCTATGATGAGGCCTTTCCGCCAGTTGGCGGAAGCGTTCACTCAGTCAGGAAACCCGCGCCGTATGAGCCTACAAGATTTGGATCTGAAACAGCTGGAAGCCTTTGCCGCGGTGATCGCCGCCGGCAGCGTCACCGCCGCCGCCAGAACGCTGAACCGTTCGCAGCCCGTGGTGTCGCGCCTGATTCAGGAGCTGGAACAGACGCTGGGCTATCCGCTTTTCCTGCGTAACGGGCCGCGTATTCATCCTACGGAAGAGGCGCTGCAGCTGCATCAGTACGTGCAAAAAGCGCTGCTGTCGTTGCAGCAAATTCGGCTGCGCGCGCAGGAGATAGGCCAGCAGCAGCATCGTCCGCTCAGCATCGTGGCCACGCCAGCCCTGGCTGCCGGACTGCTGCCGCAGGCGCTCTCTACGCTGGGGCTACAGAACAAGGTGCAGATCCTCAGCGAATCCGCCGAGCAAACTGCCCATGCCGTGATTACCGGCGAAGCGGAAGTGGGTCTGTGCAGCCTGCCGCTGGAGCACCATGCGGTGCAGCTGCACTGGATCGGGCAGTCGCGCTGCGTTGTCGCCTTGCCGCAGGACGATCCGCTGGCACGGCAGCAGCAGGTCGCGCTGGCCAGCCTGGCCGGACGACGTTTAATCGCGCCGTGGCACCCACAGCGTCTGCGCGGACGTTTTGCCAAAGCGTTAAAAAAGCTGAAAACGCCGCCGCATGAAACCATTGAAACTAACTCCTCCGCCAATATTCTTGCCTGTGTGCGGGCCGGATTAGGCGTGGCTATTCTGGAACCGGTAACGGCCTGGGGCATGCCGCTGGAAGGCGTCGCTATCCGCGCGCTGGACGAAGATATCCCTTACTTTTTCGGCGTGATTACGCCGCAGGGCCGTCAGCTTTCCGCCGCCGCGCAGGCGTTGATTGATGCGCTGGAAACCGCAGCCAGTGAGCTTCTTCCTTTCTTTCAAAAGTTTGCAGCCAGCGAGCATCCTCGCATTATGCGTTTAATCAATCAGGACTAAGCGAACCGTCCACGCCTTATATCTTTTCCGGCATAAGTTATAAGAAATAGGTCGATCCCTTCAGCGGCGTTTTGCTTGACGCTCACCGCTGTGAAAAGGATGATTCCAGACCTCAGCCGTTACTATGCGTATTTGTGATAGTTAATGCGCAATTATGTGGTAACGGAATCATTAAAGGCGACCGGCCGGTGCGACTACGCCAGCCGCTGTAACGCTCCCGACTCGGGAATAAACCAGGGATTATTATGATGGCGCACGCTGAATCGTTAGCCGGGCTGGCCGCTCTTGAGGCTCAGCTTCAGCAGGATCTGGAGTATCTTGAGCTACCCGCCAAATCCTGGGTGCCGTCGCGCACTTACCAGGGCGAGCCGGTGCATGACGTCGTGGTTATCGGCGCAGGCATGTGCGGACTGGCGGCGACGGCAAAGCTGATACTGAGCGGCATTGATAATGTGCTAACGCTGGACGCGGCCGTGGCCGGACAGGAAGGGCCGTGGGTCACCTTTGCCAGAATGGAGACGCTGCGCTCGCCTAAAACGTTGCAGGGCCCGGCGCTGGGCCTGCCGCAGCTCACTTTCCGCGCCTGGTTTATCGCGCAGCATGGCAGCGAAGCCTGGCAGGCGCTGGATAAAATTCCCAAAGATCAATGGATGGCATACCTGGTCTGGTATCGCCGCGTGCTGAAGCTGCCCGTGTGCAACGGCGTGCGCATGACCGGCATCAGCCAGCAGGACGACCTGATTGCGCTGGAATTGGAAGGCTTTGCCACCGACAAAATTTACGCTCGTCGGCTGGTGCTGGCGACCGGCCGTTCAGGACTGGGCGGCTTCGCCGTGCCCGATTTCCTGAAAGACGTCGATCGCGCTTACTGGGCGCACTCTGCGGACGATATCGATTTCAATGCCCTGAAAGGCAAACGCGTGGCGGTGATCGGCGCGGGCGCTTCTTCTATGGACAACGCCGCGACGGCGCTGGAAGCAGGCGCAGGCGCGGTGGATCTGTTAATTCGCCGCAAAGAGATGCCGCGCATCAACAAGATGACCGGCATCGGCAGCCAGGGCGTGGTGCACGGCATGCAGCATCTGCCGGACGCCTGGAAATGGAAGTTCGTCGACTACACCGCAACGACCCAAACGCCGCCGCCGCGCTCTTCTACGCTGCGCGTTTCCCGCCACGCCAATGCGCGCTTTTTTTTGAACTGCGGCATCAGGGCGGTGAAGCAGGAAAAAGAGGGGCTGCTTATCGAAACTACCCAGGGCGAGATGCGCTACGACTATCTGATTGCGGCCACCGGCTTCACCAATAGTTTTAACGGTCGCCCGGAATTTGCCGCTATCGCGCCGCATATTCGCAGCTGGGCCGACGGTCGTTATCAGCCGGAAATGGGCGCGCCGCGCGCGGGCATGACGGACGCGCCGGACTTAGGGCCATCTTTCGAATTTCGCGAACGCGTGGCGGGTAGCTGTCCGCTGCTGGCGCATATTTACTGCTTCAACGACGCTGCCATGCTAACGCACGGCAAAGTCTCCGGCGATATTCCGGCGGTGAGCGCTGGCGCGGATCGTCTGGTGCGCGGCATCACAGCCTCGCTGTTCGCCGAGGATGTCGACAGCCACTTCGCCAGCCTGGTCGCTTACGACAAGCCCGAGCTGGAAGGCGACGAATGGACGGATTCCACCCCTTTGCTACAGGAGAACGCGTTGTGATTGACGCTATCGATAAAGCCGCCGGTTTAGCGCCGGACGAGGCGCTGTTCAACGCCCGCCGCTTTCGGCCCGAGTTTGTGCAGGGCGCGGAGCAGTGTCGCCTTTCCGTGCTGCAGCCTGCGAACGAGCAGGGATTGGCGAAAGAACTGCGGGTTGCGCTGGCGTGTCGTATGGCGACGCTGAACAACGACGCAGCGCTTACGGCAGATTACGAGACGCAGCTGGCCGCGTTAAAACCCGCAGAAGCGCTGCTGGCGATTGCCGCAGGCGAAACCTCGCTGGCGGAGCCGCTGGCGACAATAGTGCGCCATGTCGATCTGGTGACGCTGACGCCGAGCGAAGCAGAGGCCGACGATATCCGCAAGCTGGAAAAAGCCGGGCTGGACAATCCGCAAATTGTCGCGCTTTCCGAGCTGATTGCTTTCGTTAATTTCCAGACGCGCGTGGCCGCAGGGCTGCGCCTGATGAGGTCTTCATGACGCCTTTAGTTCGCCTGAAGCCGCTGGTCTGGCATCCTTATATCGCGCCGCTGGCCATAGCCGACGCCACGCAGGAGCAGCTCGCGGCGATGGAAGTGACGCCATCCGGCAAGAAAATTTCTGACTATGTCCGCACGCTGGCGCACGACCCGGAAAGCTATACCGCACGCACCGTGCTGTTTAACGCCATTATGTACGTGGAAGGCGGTCTGAATCGCGCCGATCGCGAGCTGGGGGCGCTGGGCGCTTCCATCGTTAACGGCTGCAAATATTGCGCGGTGGTTCATGCGCGTCGTCATGTTCAGCTGAGCAAAAGCGAGCAGGTGGTCAGCGCGCTTTATTTCAGCAGGCCGGAAGAGCTGGGCCCGCGCGATGCGGCGATCTATCGCTTTGCCTGCCGCTTGTCGGTGACGCCTTCGCAGGCTACGGCTGAGGATATTGCCGCGCTGCGCGAACACGGGATGGACGATCGGGAAATTGTCGATCTGATCCACGCTATCGCTATCTTCGGCTGGGCCAACCGCCTGATGCACGTGCTCGGCCATGCTTCTTCTGCAAAAGGGTCTGCAAATGCTTGAACTTAATAATATTAAGCTCGCTTACGGCAATAACCCGATTCTGAAAGGCGTCAATCTTTCGGTCAATCGCGGCGACGTCGTCTCTATTATCGGCCCCAGCGGCACCGGCAAAACCACGCTGCTGCGCTGTATTAACTATCTGGCGAAGCCCGATGCCGGTTCTATCGCCTTTGACGATATCCGTATGGACTATCAGGCGGTTAACAAAAGCGCGGTGCAGGCGATCCGCCTCAGAACCGCGATGGTTTTCCAGCAGTTCAACGTTTTCCGCAATATGACGGTGCTGGAAAACGTGATGGACCCGCTGGTGGTGGTGCAACGCAAAACCAAAGAGGAAGCGAAAGCTATCGCCCGGCAGGAGCTGGCGCGTGTTGGCCTCGGCAACAAAGAGCATCACTATCCTTCGCAGCTTTCCGGCGGGCAGCTGCAGCGTACGGGCATTGCCCGCGCGCTGGCGGTCAAGCCGGACGTAATTCTGTTTGACGAGCCGACTTCTTCCCTCGACCCGGAGCTGGTCGGCGAAGTGTTGAAAGTGATTAAAGACGTCACCTCTTCCGGCATCACTTCGCTGCTGGTCACCCATGAAATGCAGTTTGCCAGAAGCATCTCTAACCGCATCGTCTTTATGGATCAGGGCGTCGTCGCCGCTGAAGGCTCGCCGGAAGCGATTTTCGATAAGCCGACGCTGCCGCGCCTCGCCCGCTTCCTGAACGCCGAACGCGAACTCTGATAATAAAAGGAAATACTATGCCTGCAATCACCACTCTGCGTCGTCTGGCCTTTTCCGGCGGCGTCGCCATCGCTCTGTTTACCGCTTTTGGCGCCCATGCCGCCGACGGCGTTCGCACTATTAAAATCGCAACCGCGGCGGAATCCAAACCGCTGTCGTGGGGCGCTATCGGCGTTGAGCCGCAGGGTTACGAGCCGGACGTGCTGAAGGCGATCAACGCCAGACTGCCGCAGTATAAATTTGTGATGGAAGGCGCGGCGGATATCGCGCAGGAGACCGGTCTGGTAACCGGCAAATACGATATGGCAACCGGCGGCTATTACAAAGCGCCCGCGCGCAGCAAGCAGTTCCTGATCCCTGACGCGCCCATCGGCGCGAGCCTGATGAAGATCTACAGTCGTAAAGACAGCAACATCAACAGCATGAAGGATCTGGTCGGCAAAAATATCGTGCCCGTAACCGCTGGCGGCGGCGTTTATAAATTCGTCACCCAGTGGCAGCAGGATAATCCGGACGACAAAATCACCATTAAGGCCTCCAGCGCCGGTATTCCCTATCCGGATCGCCTGAAGGAAGTCCAGAACGGCAAATATGACGCGCTGATCCTGCCGTCAAATCTGGGCGAGCAAACGGTGATCGATAACCAGAAACTGGCCATTAAAGCGAGCGAGCCGGTGGTCACTAACAACACATACGTACTGATCCATAAGTCCGATAAGAACAAAGCGCTGAACGAGGATATGACGAAGGCGCTGAAAGCACTCAAGGATGACGGCACGCTCGATAAGCTGTCGCAGAAGTGGTTTGGCGAGCCAGTCGTCAAATACATGAAGTAATTGCTTCGCCCGGCTGCTGACGGCCGGGCGATAAAAGGAGTCCTGCATGAACCTCTCCGCCATGATCCCCGAGCTGCTGTCGGCGCTGCCGCTGACGCTTGCGATTGTGTTTGTCGCGCTGATCGCCGGTTTCTTTCTGGCGCTGGCGGCCACCGCGCTGCGCGTGCGCAGAATACCGCTGTTGAGCCTGTTTGCCGATCTGTACGTCTCCTACGCGCGCAGCGTGCCGGTCGTGTTGCAGCTGTTCGTAGCCTTTTACGGTCTGCCGCTGATTGCCGGTGCGTTCGGCCTGGACGATTTTTTCTCGGCGACCACGGCTTCAATGGTGGGCCTGAGCCTTTATCACGGCGGCTACCTTTCCGAAGTAATGCGGCCCGCCTTTCTGGCGGTCGAACGCGGTCAGCATGACGCCGCGGACAGCCTCGGCTATAGCTTTCGCCAGAAGCTGACCCGCATCATTGGGCCACAGGCGCTGCATGTCGGGCTGCCCGGCTACGGTAATGCCCTTATCTATCTGATCCACAATGTGGCATTGGTTATGTATATCGGCGCGGCCGATGTTATGGCTACCGCCCACCTGATTATGGAACGCGATTATAACCAGTATCAGTTCGGCACTTACCTGGTGCTGGCGGTGCTTTATTCGCTGCTTTGCCTGATCGCCTGGCTGATCGTGCGCTTCTTTGAACGTCGCCACGCCTGGGGCGCGAAAAGCGACACGGCGAAGGTCAGGTTTACGGCAAGCGTCTGATAAAGAGAGAAAATCATGTTTGAGTTAGATCTGCTGCTGCCCGACTTCTGGAGCATTCTGGACGCGGTGCCGGTTACGCTGGCGATGGCGCTGACCATTTTTATTTTCTCCACGCTGCTCGGCGGCCTGTTCGCGTTGGTGGAACATAAAAAATTGCCGCTGCTGCGCCAGCTGGTAGTGACCTATAAGGTTGCCTTTAAAGGCGTGCCGATGGTGGTGGTGATTTTCCTGGCCTACTATGGCCTGCCGCCGGCGCTGCATTTTGTCGTCTCGCTGTTCGGTATTGACTATAACGCGCACGCCGTACCCGGCTGGGTCATTATTATCGTCGCGCTGACCGCCTGCATGGCCGCTTTCCAGGCGGAAGTGGTGAAAGGGGCGCTGAACTCCTTCGACGCAGGTCAGGCTGAAGCGGCGCGTTCGCTGGGCTACACCGGCGGCCAGCTGTTTCGACGGGTGCTGTTTCCGCAGATGATCGTGGCGGCAATCCCGGATCTCGCCAACGCGTTTATGGTGATTATGAAAGCGCTGTCGCTGGCGTTCGCCATCGAAGTCGTGGATATTTTCGCGCAGGCGCAGCTGACTGCCGCACTGAACTTTTACTATCTGGAAGCCTTTGCGGTAGCGGTAGTGTTCTATATGGTTATCGCGTGGGCAGTGACTAAACTGGCCGATAAGATCGAGGCGGCGCTCAGGGTGCGTACCTGAGGCTGGCGAAAACTGTTAAGCTAAGGCAAAACCAGGCCGGAAGCCGCCGTTCAGCGCTTCCGGTTTTTTTATTCGTGGAGCGTTATGCTTTCTCTCAGAGACAGGATCCAGCAGCAGGTCTTTCGCCTTAACGGTCTGGCGATGAACGACTTCGACCTCAGCCAGCCGCCGGGCGATCCCGGTCTTTACGGGCCGGACAGCACTATCTGGCAGGTTCACGGCGACTTCTCTTCGATGCTGTGCGGCGGTATCTCGGCGCTGCTGATGCAGATGCTGCATCCTCAGGCGCTGGCGGGCGTCTGGGATCACTCCACCTTCCGCGAAGATATGTTCGGCAGACTGCGGCGCACCAGCCAGTTTATCGCCGTCACCACCTTCGGCAACACGGCGGACGCCCATACCTTAATTGAGCGCGTTAAGCGCATTCATTTAAAAATTAACGGCGTGGATAATGAGGGCAACGCCTACGCCGCCAGCGATCCTGCATTGCTGACCTGGGTACACGTAGCGGAAACCAGTCGTTTCCTGGCCGCCCATCTGCGCTATAAAAACCCTGATTTAAGCCTGCAGGAGCAGAATCGTTATTACGCCGAAGCGGCGAGAGTAGCCGAGGCGCTGGGCGCGCGGCAGGTTCCGAAAACAGCAGACGAAGTGGCAGCGTATCTGACGGCGATGCGGCCGCAGCTGCGCTGTGACGAGCGCACCAGGGAAGTGCTGAACATTCTGCTGCAGACGCCTGCGCCGAGCTGGCAGGCGCGTCCGGCGATGCGCACCATGATGATGGCGGGCATTGAACTGCTGCCGGAATGGGCTCAGCAGCAGTTTGGCTTCGACTTTCCGGGCTGGCGGCGAAAGCTGATTCAGCAACGGATGAAATGGCTCGCCGCCGGGCTGCGTTGGTGCGTGCGGCGCGGTGGTTACTATCGGGCAATGAAGCGAATGGGACGTGAAGTTTGTTAATTTCTGCCTCTCTCTGCATACTCTAATGCCAGCAAATGACACTTTCGGGGTAGCAAAATGAAATATCTGTCAGAATGGGCAACTTTTCTCAGGGAAAAAAATGTTCTGTACGTTAATTCGCTGGCAAAGCGAATCGAGAAAAATACGTGGCTAAGCGGGAAGGCGCTCGCGCTGGCGGATAAAGTGATAACGGCAAAGCCGCCTGAAAAAGATAATTTATCCAGCGACAGAAGGATTGCAGATTTATTATGCGTTTTGCTGGTATGGCTGGCGCTGGCGAGTGTCATTTTTTATTTTATTAAGGGCGTCTATTCCTCAGATAAACCCTTTGAGGTGTTAACGACCTTCGCTACGGCTCTCGCTGCTTTCTCGGCCGCCTCGGCCGCTATTTCCGCGCAACGCAGCAATGATAAAAACGAAAAGAAAAATCAGCAGGATGCTTTCGATCGCCGCTTTACGCTGCTGCTGGAGCAGCATAACCGCCAGCTGACGCTTGTCCTCAGCTACCTTGAGTCAAAACAGGGTAAAAGGTTCAACAACCTGAATGCCTTAACCGAAAACGGCAAACTCTGCACGGCAGGGGAAGTGACCGATCTTATCCGAGGCCATATTGTCTTTAGCCCCTACATGCGCGTTCTCTATCATCTTTTAAAAGGAATAGCGGATAACTTTTCGCCTGGCGACAGGTTTTCTTACGCTAAACCGGAAGAGAAAAGCTATTCAAATATAGTCAGGTCACTGATCCCTGATAATGTGCTGCAGTTAATTTCTATTAATACTCTCTTTTTTTATAGCGAAAATGCTGGCAAGCTTTCTCTGAGTAAAGATATTAATGAAATTATTTACAATGATTACCACAAGTATTTCGCTCTGCTTCGTCGATATGATTTCTTCGCCCATATGACTTCGCCTGCGGTTGATCTGACCATAACAGACGCGGTGCTGGCAGCGAATCCCCTGTTATCAGGAAATTCCCGTAAGGCTATCTTTTTTCATCAAGGTCAGGCGACATATAATAATCAACTTTTTATCGTTAACGATGGGCTGAAATCAGATAACCTGAAGTGGATTAATTATGACATTACGCTGCTGCTGAAAGAATTAAGAGTTTCCGACGCCATCGCTTTTTATAACGGCTGGTCTTTTGCTACCAAAGGCCATCCTTTGTTTCAGTCGGTGGAGCAAAAATTTATCGGCGAACTGGTAACCTGCCCAACCAAAAATGCCGACGATAACCGAAGCTTTTATACCGTCTCGCCGGATTATTTTCTGCGCTGCTTCGCTAACGGCGAAATGGTAAAAGCGCTTTCCAGTGGCGCTATCAAACGGCAATAGTCGGCAACGGGGACGTGCCGGTTATTCAACAGGATAAGGCGAAATTTGAGAGTTTTACCCTTGCTGTAACATGGCGCGCGCGGGCATCCTGCTCTATTCTCCGGGATTGGGATGCCCCTGAACCCTTGTCGAGGCGCTATGACACAGACGTACCGGCTGGCTGAAGTCTTTAATCAGCAACAAACCCTTATTGCCACGGTTGAGCAGGATGAGCGCACCGCCTATTTCTATCTTCGTCCCGCCGAGCCGTTTCGCGGTCAGTTCCCCGTACGCGGCTGCTGGCTGAGAAACCTGCTGCCCGCGCCCGCGCAGGAAGATATCGCCGCGATGGAGCAGGGCGTGCCGCCTTTGCTCAGCGCGGAATATTGCCGCACGCTGGAAGCCGAGCCGATTCTGCATCCCGCCGGACTACAGGTTGTCTGGACGCCCGGCGACGACGGCGCGTCGCTCTGGTATCAGGGACAGCTGCTGGCGGTTATTCCTGGCTGGAGCCTCTATCAGGATAAGCAGGTCAGCTTTTCGGCCGGCTGTATTAAAGAGAATCGTCTGACCGCGCCGCTCGGCTCCGCGTCCACCAACAGCTGGTACGCGCGTGCGGAAAAAGATCGGCTTTTCTGGCGCGACTGGCAGGATGGTCAGCCGTGGGAAGCGATCCAGCGCGAGATACTGCGCTGTTATGAGACGCACTACGGCGAATCGCTGAAATATTACGCCATCGATCAGGGCAGCTGGCCGCCGATGGCGATTTCGCAGCACTACCATCAGGGCAGCTGGTTTTTCCTGACGCTGGGCATGAGCATTCGTCCGATGCCGTGGATCGATTTTCTCTACAAGGATAAAGAGGCGGCCGATCATCGCCGCATCGAGCTGGCGATGGCGATCGACGCCGAAGTGATGAGCGAAGAAAACGCGGTGCAGATGGCCAGCGCGCTGGCGGGCTTCGCGCATTTTCCCTGGGCGCGCCTGAGCTGGCTGGGCGAAGGTCATACGCTCTCTTCTGCCGTCGCGCCGGTCGGCTTTGAAGGTTTTCTGCTTTCCGCCGCGCTGGGCGACGCTGTCCGGCTGCCGCCGCGCGAAGGCGATAAGGTCACGCTGCTATGGACAACGCCGGTGACCGCGGCCGAGCAGGCATTTGTGGAAGAAGAGCCGCGTGGCGGCCAGGCGTTAGTGGAACGTTTTACTGAATCCGGCAACAATCATATTTTTCGGGCGCGGCCCGAGCTGGTGGAACCCGCTAAGTAAACCTTCATACTTCCGCACGAATTTCTTCAGCCAGGGTGACGGAAGATATGCCACAATTATCAGAGATTACTCTGAAGGGGTGTGCATGTCTGCAATTGAAGTCATCCTGGTCGACGGTCAGGATCGCGCCATAGGTCGCATGGAAAAGCTTGAGGTTCACCAGAAAGGGCTACTGCATCGTGCGGTAACCGTTTACGTTTTTAACTCTCGCCATCAGCTTCTGCTGCAAAAGCGCGCCAGCGGCAAATATCACTGCGGCGGGCTGTGGAGCAATACGACCTGCGGCCATCCTTATCCCGATGAATCGACGCGCGACGCAGCGGAAAGACGCCTGTACGAAGAGATGGGGCTGAGCCTGACGCTGAGCCCGATGTTTGAACTCAGCTACCGGCTGCCGCTGGACAACGGCCTGATCGAGCATGAGTATGGCCACGTCTGGTTTACCCTGAGCGACGAGCTACCGCAGCCTAATCCGGCAGAGGCGGACGACTGGCGCTACGCCTCGCTGGCGGAAATCCGCCAGGAAATCGCCGAGCATCCGGAGCGTTTTACGCCCTGGTTTTTGCTTACCTTTGCGCGCATCCCCGCTGAATTCGCCCGCTTTACCCGCGCCGCTACGAACCAGCCGGCCTGAAATCTTCGGCATCCACGTCATAGCCTGAAGGCTCCCAGCGCACCAGCAGCAGCGCCAGTAATCCCGCCAGCGGCGCCAGGCCGATAATCCAGAAGACATTGGTGCCCAGCGCCGCCGACAGCAGCGGGAAGAGAAACAGCGACAGGGTTGAGCTGCCGCGCATCAGCGTCTGGTTCATCCCAACGCCCACGCCGCGCAGCGAAGTCGGATAACTCAGCGACGCTAAGGTCATGGTATGAGAGCCAGGGCCGAACCCCTGGCCCAGCAGAAACAGCGCCAGCATGGCAATGGAAACCGCCGCCTGCGCGCCGTCATCTGGTCGGCCAATCAGCGCCAGACCGAGCAGCGCGATAAACTGGCAGCCGTAGCCCGTCACCGTCATTTTCCAGGCGCCGAAACGCGGCACCAGACGCACCGCCAGCAGGCCGCCGACAAAGGCGAACAGCAGATTCAGCGCCAGCGAAACCAGAATAGTGCTCAGCATCGACTGGGCCAGAAAACTGGAAAGGATCACCGGCAGGCCAAAGGCGACGGCGTTATAGGCGAAGGCGGAAGCGATGGCGGTGACTGCGGCAAGCAGCGTGCGGCGCAGGTAAACGCCCTTAAATAATTCGCCATAGTTGCGCCAGCCGGCGCGGCGAACCGGCGCAACAGGCTGCAAATCGGCCTCTTTCGCCACCCGGGCGTTAATCCCCCAGGAGCGACGCAGGATCGCGGCGGCGCCGTGCAGATCGCCCTGATTGGCCGCCCAGACCGGCGATTCGCTCATATAGCGGCTGCGGATAGCGATAATCAGCAGCGCGGGCACGGCGCCGAAGCCGAGAATGATACGCCACAACAGGCCCGTATGCGCTTCCGGCAACACCGCGTAGAAAAAAAGCACCAGCAGATAAGAGACGGAGATCGCGGCATACCAGGTCGGGCACCACATAGCAATACTGGCGGCTTTATTGCCTCGTCCCTTTAGCTTTGAAAATTCGGCCAGGAAAGCCATCGCAACCGGTAGGTCGATACCGACGCCCAATCCCATGACGAAACGCGCGCCGGTCAGCACATATTCGTTTGGCGCGAAGGCGCATGCCAGCGCAGCCACCACAAAGAAAAACATATCGGCCATAAAAACGCGGTAGCGGCCGATTTTATCGGTGAGATAGCCGCCGATCAGCGCGCCGACAATAGCGCCGAAAGCGATGGCGGAAGCTACCATGCCGGCGCCGGTCGGCGTCAGGCCAAACTCTTTGGTGACGTCTTTCATGCCGAACGCCAGCGCGCCCAAATCGTAAGCGTCCAAAAAAACGCCGCCCAGCGCGATAGCGATAACGATATGCGCGTTGTTGCGCGCCTGGTTGCTGTTGTTGACCAGCGCTGAAACGTCGGCAGCCTGACGAAGAGTGAAGATCTCGCCCGCAGGCTCGCTGCCTGCCGTAGCGATATGAGCCGAAGAGGATAAGTCAGTCATGGCGTCAGGTTCATTTTTAAGTGTGGGGTAGGTGAGCATACTCCCGGTCATAACAGAGTTAAATTCCGGCTGGTTATAAGTTACAACCAAATGGCGCAACGGTATGAGGTTGTAAAGAAGAAGTTTTAAGCGATTAATAATTCGACTACTCTTGAAGCTGAGTCGACAACAGGGAACAGACGAAATGGCAAAAGGTACCCGATTAGGCAGCGCGCTGGCGCTGACGGTATGGCTGGCGTTGACCGGCGGCGCGCAGGCGGCGGAAGCGGTAAAAGTGGGTTCGAAAATCGATACGGAAGGCTCGCTGCTGGGCAACCTTATTCTGCAGGTGCTGGACAAGCACGGCGTCAAGACGGTGAATAAAATCCAGCTGGGCAACACTCAGGTGGTCAGAGGCGCGATTACCGCAGGCGAACTGGATATCTATCCGGAATATACCGGCAACGGCGCCTTTTTCTTTCATGACGAGAAAAATCCGGCCTGGAAGAACCTGCAGGCGGGCTATCAGCTGGTGAAAAAGCTCGACGGCGAGAAAAATCATCTGATCTGGCTGACGCCTTCGCCTGCCAACAATAGCTGGACGATTGCGGTGCGCGGCGAGCTGGCGCAAAAGAACAAGCTGGCCACGCTGGCTGACCTGAGCGCTTATCTGAAAAAAGGCGGCGAATTCCGGCTGGCCGCCTCGGCGGAATTTATCGAGCGGCCCGACGCGCTGCCCGCTTTTGAGCGCGCCTACAACTTTAAGCTGAGCCAGGATCAGCTGCTCTCGCTGGCGGGAGGCGATACGGCGGTAACGCTGAAAGCGGCCGCCCAGCAGACGTCCGGCGTCAACGCCGCAATGGCTTACGGCACCGATGGCCCGGTAGCGGCGCTTGGTCTGCAAACACTGAGCGATCCGCAGGGCGTGCAGCCTGTTTACGCGCCAACGCCGGTGATCCGCGAGGCGGTACTGAAAGCTTATCCGCAGATCGGCGACTGGCTGCAGCCGGTTTTCGCCTCTCTGGATGAGCAGACGCTCCAGCAGCTGAATGCCAAAATCGCCGTGGAAGGAATGGATGCCAAACAAGTGGCCGCCGACTACCTGCAGCAGAAAAAGCTGTAGACGCGCGTTGCAGGATGACTATCCGGGTTTATAACCGCGTCGCGCTGACGCTGGCGCTGCTGCTGGCCGCAGCGCTTGTCGCGCTTCCTTTTCTTAACTGGGCGCCAAACCGACTGGTTTCCGGCCAGGCCGTCGCGCTGGGGCAGATAGCGAACGGCCTCGGCTGGCTGCTGCTGCTGCCCGCCGTTTTACTGATGCTGCTGGCCTTTCTGCCGCAGCGGCGCATCGGGCCTGTGTTGACGCTGTGCTGTAGCGAGGCGCTGTTTATCGTCATGGTCGCCGCAGGCGGTTTTGCGGCGGCTTCGCTGGCCCAGCAGGGACATCCGCTGGCGAGAACCTCTTACGGCAGCGGCTTCTGGCTGGCCTCTGCGCTGGCGTTACTGATTGCGGCGGATGCCGTCAGCCGCCTTACGCAACATCCGCTGTGGCGCTTACTGCTGAACGGCCAGATTTGGCTGCCCGTTATTTTTCTGCTGCTGAGCGGCGAGCTTGACGCGCTGTCGCTGCTGAAAGAGTACGCTAACCGGCAGGAAGTTTTCGACCAGGCGCTTGGTCGGCATTTGCTGATCCTCGGCGGCACGCTGTTGCCGGCGCTGCTGATCGGCGTGCCGCTGGGCTGGTATTGCTGCCGTCGTCCGGGCATTCAGTCCCCGGTGTTCGCCACGCTGAATATTATTCAAACCGTGCCTTCCGTTGCGCTGTTCGGCCTGCTTATCGCGCCGCTCAGCGGCCTGGCTCGCGAGTTTCCGGCGCTGGCCTCGCTCGGCATCAGCGGGATCGGCATGGCGCCTGCGCTGCTCGCTCTGGTGCTTTACGCGCTGCTGCCGCTGGTGCGCAGCGTGGTGGCAGGGTTGCAGAACGTGCCGACCGCGGTGACGGAAAGCGCGCGGGGAATGGGCATGAGCGGCCGGCAAATTTTCTGGCAGGTCGAGGTGCCGCTGGCGCTGCCGGTGCTGCTGACCGGGCTGCGCGTCACGGCGGTACAGACTATCGGCATGGCGGTTATCGCCGCGCTGATCGGCGCTGGCGGCTTTGGCGCCGTTATCTTTCAGGGGCTGCTCAGCAGCGCGCTGGATCTGGTGATGCTGGGCGTTATCCCCGTCATCGCGCTGGCGGTAGCGGTGGACGCGCTGTTTAAGCTTTTACTCTCCATAACCGGGAAACAAGTTCAGTGATTGAATTTCAGGGCGTGAGCAAACATTTTGCAGGCAAAGCGGCGGTCAGCGAGTTGACGCTGCGTATCGCTAAAGGCGAACTGACGGTGTTGATTGGCACCTCTGGCTGCGGCAAATCGACCACGCTGAAGATGATTAACCGGCTGGTGGAGCACGATACGGGCGCGATTCGCTTTGGCGGCGAAGAGATCAGGCGCTTCGATCCGCAGGCTTTACGCCGCCGGATGGGCTATGTGATTCAGTCGACGGGGCTTTTTCCCCACTGGACGGTAGAGAAAAATATCGCCACCGTGCCGACGCTGCTGGGCTGGAGCAGGGCGCGGATAGCCGAACGCGTCAGCGAGCTGCTGGCGCTGCTGAATATGGAAGAGGCTTTTCGCCATCGCTATCCCCATCAGCTCTCCGGCGGTCAGCAGCAGCGCGTCGGCGTGGCGAGAGCGCTGGCGGCCGATCCGGAGGTGTTGCTGATGGACGAGCCTTTCGGCGCGCTCGATCCGGTCACGCGCGCCGCGCTGCAGCAGGAGCTTGCCCGTATTCATCAGCTCTCCGGCAAAACTATCGTGCTGGTGACGCACGATATCGATGAAGCGCTGGCGCTGGCCGATCGGCTGGTGCTGATGGACGGCGGCAGGATTGTACAGCAGGGCACGCCGACAGAGCTGTTGACCCAACCAGCCAGCGATTTCGTTCGGCGCTTTTTCGGCCAGAGCGAATGGGGCATTCGGCTGCTGTCGCAGAGGCTGGCTGGCGAAGCGGCGCGGCGCGGAGAGTGGCTGGAAGAGGAAGGCATCGCGGCCAGCCTGACGCTGAGAGAAGCGCTGTCGGTCTTTATCGCGCGCGGCACCGATCGGCTGGCGGTACGGGACAGCGGGCAACAACCGCTGGGCGTGCTGCATTTCGCCGATCTGCTGCGGCAGAAAGGGGATTAACATGCGCCTGTTCCGCGATCCGCTTCTTTGGCTTATTTTGCTGTTTGCGGCGCTGCTGTGGCTGTTACCCTACAGCGGCCCGCTGTTCGGACGCTGGTTTCCGGAGCTCGACAGGCCGCTCTATCAGCAGGAGAGCTTCGCCAGGCTGGCGCTGGCGCATATTCGTCTGGTGGCGCTCTCCAGCTTTGCCGCCGTGGTGATTGGCGTCAGCGCCGGTATCGCGGTCACGCGCCGGGCGGGAGAAGAGTTTCGATCGGTGGTGGAGACGCTGGTGGCCGCGGGACAGACTTTTCCGCCGGTAGCCGTGCTGGCGCTGGCCGTACCGGTGATGGGCTTTGGCGAAAAACCGGCGATGATGGCGCTGCTGCTGTATGGCTTGCTGCCTGTACTACAGGGCACGCTGGCAGGTACAGGCGCCGTGCCGGCCAGCGTGCGAGAAGTCGCGGCGGGCGTCGGCATGAGTCCGCGCCAGATTCTGTTCAGGGTAGAGCTGCCGCTGGCCGCGCCCGTTATTCTGGCCGGTATCCGCACGTCGGTGATTATCAATATTGGCACCGCCACCATCGCTTCCACGGTGGGCGCCACAACGCTGGGATCGCCGGTGATTATCGGGCTGAGCGGCTTTAATACCGCCTATATTCTGCAGGGCGCCTGTCTGGTGGCGCTGCTGGCGATTATCACGGATCGCCTTTTCGAACGGCTGCTGCGCCGCTTCAGGAACGAATAAGAATGGTGTAGCCAGTAAGCATTACGCCGCCGATGCCGCCCAGCGCCATCATTAAAAAGATAAGGGTTACGCCGATTTTCTGCCAGTTCATGCCGTTGTCCATCTGCCGCCAAAAAGAGGGCAAAGTATATCGCTTTTCATTAACGGACGTTAAGCCTTTGCTGAGTTTTTGTGGGAAAACGCGGGGCGAGCGTTAACCCGCCTGATGGGTAACGGCGTAGCCCTGTTCCTGCCAGTGAACGATCTGCTCCTGCTGGCGACGGGTTAGCGGCTTGCCGGTAAAGATAAACAGCTGCTGACCGGGAAAAAGCTCGGGCCGCGGCAGATCCAAAGGTTCAGCCAGCACTTCCATCCGCCAGCCCTGCTGCGAAAGACGCCAGGCCTCCAGCCAGATGCGCGTGCGGTCTTCCGTGCCCCAGCCGATAATCAGCGCGTCCTTGCCCATTTTTTTGCGGCTGCCCGCCAGGCAAAAGGTCGCGTAGTCGATAAGGATGCCGTCAAGCAGACTGCACATCGTTCTGGCCGTATTTTGATCCAGGCCCAGACGCTGGCGGATAGGAATAAAAACATGATCGATTAACGCGTCGGCGGGATGTTCTTTGCCGGCGGCCGCGACTTTCGCTCTTAGCTTCGCCGGCCTGACGTGGCGCAGCACCGCCATCAGCTCTTCCTGTAGCGCCGTCCAGCCGTCATGAACGTTAACACTTTCGCCTTCCAGCAGGGCTTTGACTTTACCTACCGGCACGCCGCTCTCAATCCAGCGCTTGATCTCTTCAATGCGCTGAATATCCTCATCATCGAACTGACGATGGCCGCCTTCGGTGCGCTGCGGCTTCAGTAAACCGTAGCGGCGCTGCCACGCGCGCAGCGTGACGGGATTTATCCGGCAGCGTTCGGCGACGTCACCAATACTGTATAAAGCCATGCATTTCCTTAAAACCCGTTTGACTTCCCTGAGCCTAACCAACTCTCCATTGTTGTACAACTATTATTTAACTGTACAACTTGCGGCGCGATTGACGACATCGTATATCTTATTGAAAGGCGCCGGAAAACCGCTGGCCGCCCTTTAAACGACCGCGATAGTTTACCCGCTAATCTCCGTGCCGCCAAAGCACGATTTACAGGATATTTTGCTGATTATGACCACTATTACCTGCCAGCTCCTTAGCGAAGAAGAGGCGCAATCCGCCCTCGAGCAGCTCTACCGGGTGCTGAGCGCCTGTGTCGCTCTGGGCGCCAGTATCGGTTTTACTGATAACAATCCTGAACCTATGCGAAATTTTTGGCGGGGTATTATCGCCAGCCTCGCCAGCGGCGAGAAGCAGCTGCTGGTGGCGCGTCGTCAGCAGGAGATTGTCGGGACGGTGATCGTGGAGTATTGCGGCAAGCCGAACGGCGCTCACCGCGCGGAGATCGCCAAATTGCTGGTGCATCCAGACGCCAGGCGTCAGGGCATCGCGCGCGAACTGCTCTCCCGGGCGGAAAAGCTGGCGCAAGAGCAGGGGAAAACGCTGCTGGTGCTGGATACGCGCAGCGGCGACGCGGCAGAGCAGCTTTACCTGGCGCAGGGCTGGCAGGTCTGCGGACAGATCCCCTGTTTTGCACGCTCAACGCAGGGCGACCTGGATGCCACCACGGTGATGTACAAGCTGTCGGAACCCGCGGCATCCAGCTCGTAGGCGGATTTATTCATTTTCCTCATTACACCATTCGGCTAATAGCGATTGAATGGCGGCCCGATTTTCAGTAGTGTGATTCTGCTCACATCCTAAGCGACGGAACGCTGCTCGCTAACTTTTTTCATTCCTGACCAGGCCTGCTGTCGCGGGCGGCTAAAGGTATTATGTTTCTTACAAAAGTCATCAGTATCGGTTTTCTCTGTATGCTGCTGCTCTCATTCGTACAGAGCTATATCAAAGCCACGCACAGCGGCGTAGCCATCACCGGACAGCACTGGTCTACGGCACGACGTGATTCAGCAGAGATAGCGCCGGATCCGCAAAAATTTATCAATACGGCGATTGTTCAGGTCTATACCGCGCCGACTTTCGGCTGGCGCGGACTCTTTGCCGTTCATCCCTGGATTATCTATAAAAAAGCGGGCGAAAGCCGCTTCAACCGCTATGAGGTAGTCAGCTGGGGCAGCAGCAATGTCGTGCGCCATAACTACGCTTTGCCTGATGGCTACTGGTTTGGCGCTAAGCCCAGGCTACTGGTCGATCATCGCGGCAAGCGCGCCGCAATGATGATCCCGCAGATTGAGGCCGCTATCGCCAGCTATCCCTGGCCACACAGCTACCGCGTCTGGCCCGGCCCCAACAGCAATACCTTTCTGGCCCATATCGGCAGGGAAGTGCCTGCACTGAAGCTGGATTTGCCCGCCAACGCCATCGGCAAGGATTTTCGTCCGCTGAGTCGTCCTGTTGGCCTGCCTGCGTCAGGCAGAGGCCTGCAGGTTTCGCTACTGGGCGTTCTTGGCCTGACGCTGGGCGCGGAAGAGGGGCTGGAGTTTAACGTCCTCGCCTTTAATTTCGGCATCGATTTCAGGCATCCAGCGCTGCGGCTGCCTTTTACCGGCAGGCTGGGCAGCAGCAAGCTTGAGACGGACGACGGCGATTAACCGGCGCGGCGGCCAGAGCGATAAGTTGCGAGCCGGGCCGAAGGATTCACTTTCAGGGGCTATTGCTGAACGGAATACTGTGTAAAAATACAGGCCGTTTCAATAAAAAGTGGTTGTTATGGCGCTAAATGCCGCGTTAAAAGCGCAAATTGCCGGCTGGTACAAAGCTCTCCAGCAGCAGATCCCCGATTTTATTTCCCGCGCGCCGCAGCGGCAGATGATTGCCGAAGTGGCGAAAACGCTGGCGGGCGATGAAGGCCGCCATCTGGCGATTGAAGCGCCGACCGGCGTGGGGAAAACGCTCTCCTATCTGATCCCGGGCATCGCCGTCAGCCGGGCGGAAGATAAGCCGCTGGTGGTCAGCACCGCCAACGTGGCGCTACAGGATCAGATCTACAGCAAAGATCTGCCGCTGCTGCGCAAGATCATTCCCGATCTGCAATTCACCGCCGCCTTTGGTCGCGGACGCTATGTCTGTCCGCGCAACCTCTCCGCGCTGGGCGGCGATGAAGAGAAACAGGGCGATCTGCTGCTGTTTCTGGACGACGAAATGACCGCCAGCAAAGATGAACGGGCGCTTTGCACCACGCTGGCGAAAAATCTCGATCGTCATCAGTGGGACGGTCTGCGCGATCACTGCGAAGAGACAATAGAAGACTCGCTCTGGCAGCGCATCAGCACCGACAAGGCCAACTGTCTGGGCAGCAACTGCCACTGGTTTCGCGAATGCCCCTTTTATCTTGCTCGCCGCGAGATCGAAAACGCCGACGTCGTGGTAGCCAACCATGCGCTGGTGATGGCGGCGCTGGAAACGGAGTCGGTGCTGCCGCCGCCGAAAAACCTGCTGCTGGTGCTGGACGAGGGCCATCATCTGCCGGACGTGGCGCGCGACGCGCTGGAAATGAGCGGCGATATCACGCCGGCCTGGAGCACGCTGCAGCTCGATCTTTTCTGCCGGCTGGTGGAGCAGTGCATGGCGCAGTTCCGGCCGAAGAAGCCGCCGCATCTCGGCAATCCCGAGCGGCTTAAGGCGCACTGCGAAGAGGTGCGCGAGCAGCTACAGCAGCTGTCGCAAATCCTGACGCAGCTGCTGCCGCCCGGCAATCAGGAAGGCGAATACCGCTTTGAGATGGGCGAGCTGCCGGAAGAGGTAATGACGCTGTGCGCCCGCCTGTTCAAGCTGAGCGACGGCCTGCGCGGGCTGGCGGAGGCGCTGCTGAACGATCTTAGCGAAAAAACCGGCCAGTTTGACGTGGTGCGGCTGCACCGCACGCTGATTCAGATGAACCGCGCGCTGGGCTGGTTCGAAGCCAGCAGCAAGCTCTGGCGGCTCGCCTCTATGGCGCAGGCTTCCGGCGCGCCAGTTTCCAAATGGGTGACCCGCGAGCTGCGCGAAGGCAACGCCCATCTGCTGTTTCACTGCGCCGGCATCCGCGTCAGCGAACAGCTGGAAAAGCTGCTGTGGCGCAAGATCCCGCACGTGGTGCTGACGTCAGCTACGCTGCGCTCGCTGAACAGCTTCCAGCGCCTGCAGGAGATGTCGGGACTGAGCGACAAGCCGGGCGATCGCTTTATCGCGCTGGATTCGCCTTTCAACCATGTCGAGCAGGGCAAGCTGATTATCCCGCAGATGCGCTACGAGCCGATGCTGGCTAACGAGGTGGAGCATCTGGCGGAGATGGCGCACTTTTTCCGTCACCAAATTAAAGAAGGCAAACATAAAGGTTTGCTGGTGCTCTTCGCCAGCGGTCGCGCCATGCAGCAGTTTATCTCTTACCTGCCGGAGCTGCGGCTGATGCTGCTGGTGCAGGGCGATAAGCCGCGTCCGGCGCTGGTGGCGCTGCACCGCAAGAAGGTGCAGCAGGGCGAAACCAGCGTGCTGGTAGGCCTGCAGTCGTTCGCCGAAGGCCTGGATTTAAAAGGCGAACTGCTGTCTCAGGTGCATATCCATAAAATTGCCTTTCCGCCGGTGGACAGTCCGGTTATTTTGACCGAGGGTGAATGGCTGAAAAGCCTGAAGCGCTATCCTTTTGAAGTACAGAGCCTGCCCAGCGCCTCTTTTAACCTGATTCAGCAGGTAGGTCGGCTAATTCGTAGTCACGACTGTTTCGGCGAAATCGTGATCTACGATCGTCGCCTGCTCAGCAAAAGCTATGGCGCACGACTGCTGGGCGCGCTGCCGGTTTTCCCGATTGAGCAGCCGCCGATGCCGCCAGGCGAGCCGCCGAAGCCGGTAGCAAGCGTTCAGGGTAAGAAAAGCCTGCGTCGTCGACGTCGCTAACAACCAAACAGAGCAGAAGCATGGACTATACAAAAATCATTAAAGAGATCGGCCGCGGAAAAAATCATGCCCGCGATCTTGATGCCGCTGCCGCCAGCGAGCTTTATCGTCGAATGCTGGCGGACGAGGTGCCGCCGCTGGAGATGGGCGCCATCCTGATAGCGCTGCGTATCAAAGGCGAAGGCGAAGAGGAGATGCGCGGTTTTTATCAGGCCACGCAGGAGCGCGTGCTGAAGCTGCAGCCGCCGGCCAGCCTGCCGATGCCGGTGGTTATCCCCAGCTATAACGGCGCGCGCAAGCAGGCTAATCTGACACCGTTGCTGGCGCTGCTGCTTTCCGCGCAGGGTTTTCCGGTGGTGGTACACGGCGTCAGCGACGATCCGACCCGCGTCACCAGCGAGGCGATCTTTGCTGAAATGGGCATACAAGCCGCGTCCTCACTGGAAGAAGCGCAGCAGCGGCTGGAAGCGGGCAAGCTGGTGTTCCTCACCGTCGATACGCTTTGTGCGCCGCTGGCGCGACAGCTTTCGCTGCGCTGGCAGCTTGGCGTGCGTAACAGCGCCCATACGCTGGCCAAGCTGCTGACGCCTTTTGGCGAAGACGCGGCGCTGCGACTCTCCAGCGTGTCGCACCCGGAATATATCCCGCGCGTCGGCAAGTTTTTTCATGCGGTCGGTGGCCGCGCGCTGCTGCTGAACGGCACGGAAGGCGAGGTCTACGCCAACCCGCAGCGCTGCCCGGCGATAAACCTGATCGCTGGCGAGGAGCCGGAAGTGCTGCTGGCGCGCCAGCTGGAGAGCGATATCGCTCGCGACGCGCTGCCCGCGGGCAAAGATGCGCAGACTACCGCTGAATGGATTAGCCGCTGCCTGAATCGTGAAGTGGCGGTGCCGCAGTCGCTGCGTCAGCAGATCGCCTGCTGCTATGTTGCTACAGGCCGTGCGGCGGATGTGGAAAGCGCGCTGGAGCAAATCGCAAAGGCGGGATATTGAGAGAGGCCAACGTCACTCCTGTGCGACAGTCGGGCAGAAGCAATAAAAACGCTCAGCCGTGGACAGAGAAGCGACGACTGGCCTGCTCTTCAGGCAAACGGAAGTTGGCTGAAGAAGACAAAAGTAAGGCTCGTCGAGCCTTACTTTACGGTTACGCCTGCGGCGTAAGAAAAATCACGCTTTCAGTGCGTTTTTTATCCAGCTTCTGAAAGTGCGCGTGAACCTCTTTCATCCGCCGGGCCTTAAGGGCTATCGCCTCTTCCAGCGTCAGCGGTCTGGTGCGTTTATTTGAGTTTAATGGCATAACCCCTCCTGTGAGGATCAAGGTTTTGGTAAACGGCCGCTATCCGGTGCGGCAGGCTTCTGCAAAGCTTAAGCAAACTCAGGCGACAGGTAAAGCGAGGATACCAGTGACGTTTTGCCAAACAGGAATGGGCTACGCAAAATATTTTACGAGCCCAGGCGTTTTGCTCTCTTTTTTGCAGTGGATCTGAATTTGCGGATAGCGAGTAGCGGCGATTTTTACCGCATCGGCAGAAGCTTTTCCGCCAGCGCCGTCCAGAACGCGACGCCTTCCGCGATAAGCTGGTCATTAAAATCGTAGCGGGCATTGTGCAGCGGGGCGGAAGGGCGCTCGCCATCCGCGCCCAGCCAGAAATAGGCGCCGGGACAGGCTTCCAGCATGCAGGCGAAATCTTCAGAAGCCATGGAAGGATTGGTTTCCCAGTGCACTTTTTCCGCCGGCAGCATCGCCAGCGCGCAGTCGCGAACCTGCTGTGCGGCGGCGGCGTCGTTGCAGGTCACGGGATAGTCAGTCAGATACTCAATGCTGCCGTCGATGCCCAGCGGCGCGGTAAAGGTCGTGACAAAGTCATCGATCATAGTGCGCACCCGCGTTCTTACATCGCTTTGCAGACAGCGCAGCGTACCGCGCAGCACTACGCTTTCCGGGATAACATTAATCGCCTCGCCGCCGTTGATTTGCGTGATGCTGACTACCGCAGAAGAGAGCGGCGACAAACGGCGGGCCGGAATGGTTTGCAGCGCTAAAATCAGCTGCGCGGCGGCGACAACAGGATCGGCGCCGTTTTCCGGCATCGCCGCGTGGCAGCTCTTGCCGCGCAGCGTAATGGCAAAGGCATCCAGCGAGGCCATCATCGGGCCGCTGTTTACCGCCAGATGCCCGACCGGCAGGCCAGGCCAGTTGTGCAATCCATAGATGGCGTCCATCGGAAACAGGGTAAACAAACCGTCGGCGACCATTTTTCTGGCGCCGCCCAGATTCTCTTCCGCAGGCTGAAAAACAAAGTGCAGCGTGCCGCTGAAGCGGCGCGTCGCGCTGAGGTGCTTCGCCGCAGCCAGCAGCATGGCGGTGTGACCATCGTGTCCGCAGGCGTGCATGACGCCTGGCTGACCAGAACGCCACGGCGCATCGCCCAGTTCGGTGATCGGCAGCGCATCCATATCCGCACGGAAACCGATTGTCGGGCCAAGCCCGTTTTCCAGCGTGCCGATCACGCCGGTGCCGGCCAGGCCCGTATGTACCTGCAGGCCAAACTCGCGCAGCAGCGCCGCGACCCGCTGAGAAGTGTGGTGCTCCTGATAGCCCAGCTCAGGTTGGGCATGAAACTGCCTGCGCCATGCAATAGCTTCCTGAATCAGCGAAACGGGAATCATATTTTCTCCTTAGCGGACGATAAGCTGGATGGCAGGCGCGAGAGCGCGCCGGGCGATAATTTTTACCGGAAAGTCAGAGCAGCAGATTCTCTATTTCCTGCCAGTTTTTAACCCGACGGTAGCCTGTTACCTCTGCGTTATGCGGAGCGCTGTAAAGGATCCCTTCACCGCAAAACCCTTCGAAATTATGGGCGTTGTCATCGATCATATAGTCGGCGTTGATAATGCTTTTATTGCCGCAGAACACGATGTTGCTCGGTTTGATGGCGGGAAAATGCGTATTCAGCCAGCGGAACTTGGCGTTAAATGAAGTTGGCATCTGCATGGCGGCGGTAGTGATAAAGATCTCGTAGCGGCGGCTCAGCGCCTCAATCACGCGCTGGCTGTCGGCGATAACCGGCAGATCGCCAAAGAAATCCACATCCTCGCTCACCAGGCTAAAAATTTCCTGCAGCATCTCCGGCTTTTCCCGGGAAAGGCTGAACAGATTCAGCTCGCTGTGCGTCAGTTCAAGCGAAAAATGGCGGTTGAAAGTGGCAACCATCTTGGGATGGAAGTCGGCGATGACCTCATCCATATCAATAGCAATTCTTTTCATTATCGCTCCATGACTGCATTCGGGATTTTTCTCTATCATACCAAAAAAGCCCGATGCCCGGCTTCAGGCGCTGACCGAAAATCGCAGGAGAAGAGGGAAAAAGAGACGCACCTGCTTTCGCGTCGGCCAGGGGTAAAACAGCCGGAAGCCGATGCAGCAAGGCCGCATCGGCCGTTAGCGGGCGTTTTTTCAGGCTACAACGATAGCGGTTGTGAATAAGCTAAAAGAAAGTGTTCTATCGGCGAAAGCCACGATGAATATCAGGACTTGCGGGCATCCGGACGAACCAGGTCAAAACGCAGCTCGTCGCTGATGGCGTAGTAAGCACTTGGGCCGCCGGCGCGCAGAATGGGGTTGGCTTTCGCCGTCTGATAGATCCCGTCTTCCAGCAGAGCGTGGTCGATATGGATAGCTACCGCTTCGCCCAGCACCAGCCACTGTTCCAGCTTGCCGCCGTCGGCATCCTGCAGTTGAATAACCTGCGTCAGCTTGCACTCAAAATTGACCGGGCTTTCCGCCACCATGCTGACCGCCACCTGAGTCGCGGGAATGGGCGTCACGCCAGCGAAAGCGAACTCATCTTCGCCGCGCGGCAGCGAAGCGGAACTTTCATTCATCGCGACAGCCAGCTCGCGGGTCGCCAGGTTCCAGACAAACTCGCCGGTTTCCACAATGTTCGCCACGCTGTCTTTCCAGCCCTGGCTGGAGAAGCCGATAATCGGCGGCTTATAGTTAAAGCAGTTAAAAAAGCTGTAGGGCGCCAGATTCCGCTCGCCGCTGGCGCTTTGCGAACTGATCCAGCCGATGGGACGCGGCCCGATAATAGCGTTAAGCGGATCGTGAGGCAGACCGTGGCCCAGACGAGGCTGATACGAGTGGCGGGAAGATGACATCATAACTCCTGTTTTTAAAGGATAGTTACTACATAGTAGCCGTTCAGGCGCGGGAAAAAAGGCGGGAATTGTTTACGATCTTTACCGCAGCAGGTATCTTACGCGCCTGCAGATAAGAGAGCCGTTCATGAAAAAAAGTGTTGAAAAAGCCCAGCTTCATCCCCGTAACCGCCATCGCGGCCGCTATGATTTTCCTTCCCTGATCGCCAGCCATCCGCCGCTGGCCGCTTTTGTGGCCGTGAATCAATACGGTGATGAGTCGGTGGATTTCGCCGATCCGGCCGCGGTAAAGATGTTGAATCAGGCTCTGCTGAAGCATTTCTACCAGATTGAGCAGTGGGCTATCCCGGACGGCTTTCTCTGCCCACCGGTGCCGGGCCGGGCGGACTATGTTCACCATCTGGCCGACCTGCTGGCGGAAGATAACCGCTCCGTGCCGCCACGCAATATTAACGTGCTGGATATTGGCTGCGGCGCTAACTGCATCTATCCGCTGATCGGTCACCGTGAATATGAATGGCGCTTTACCGGCAGCGAGATCAATGAAGAAGCCGTGCGTGCCGCCAACGCTATTATCGCTGCTAATCCCGGACTGAACCGCGCTATCCGCCTGCGTCGCCAGAAAAACAGCCAGGCTATTTTCCACGGCGTTATCCATAAAAACGAGCAGTATCATGCTGTGATCTGCAATCCGCCGTTTCACGCTTCCGCCAGCGACGCGCAGCAGGGGAGCCAGCGCAAGGTGCGCAATCTCGGCCTGGATAAAAACGCGCCGCTGAATTTCGGCGGCCAGCAGGATGAGCTGTGGTGCGAAGGCGGTGAAAAGGCGTTTATCGCCCGCATGATTAACGAAAGCGTGGATTTTGCGAAGCAGTGCGTCTGGTTTACCTCGCTGGTATCGCGACGCGAAAATCTGCCCGAGCTGTGGCGCGCGCTGGAGCAGGTCGGTGCGGTTGCGGTACGCACCGTGGAAATGGCGCAGGGCCAGAAACAGAGCCGCTTTATCGCCTGGACCTTTATGGAAAAACCGGCGCGCGAGCGTCAGATGAGCCGCAGCTGACCCACGCGGCGTTGCCAGCCCGCCTCTGCAATGACGCGGGCTATGGCCGTTATTCCGGCGCTGGCAAAGAAGGATAGCTGGCGGCGGCGTCCAGCTCGCTGCCCGTTTGCATCACCTGCACGGTAGGGTGCGGCGCTTTGATCCCGGCCGCGTCGAAATGTTTTTTCACCCTATTGTCGAGCGCAAAACGCACCGTCCACTGCTTCAGCGGTTGTGTAGTGAAAGAGACGCGTACGGTGAAAGCCTGATTGGTCAATCCTACCAGCCCCGCGAAGTTGGGTTCGCCAATGACCATGCCGCGAATCGTCTCATCCTGCATTAGCTCGCTAACCGCCGCCCGCAGCGTGGCGTTGACTTTATCGCTATCCTCGCTGCGATCCACATCGTAGTTGGCGACAAAAGAGCCGATGCCGCGTACAAAGTTGGCGAACGTGGTGATCGAAGACCACGGGATAATATGGTAGGCGCCGGTATCCTGGCGCACGCCGACCGAACGGATCGACATGCGTTCCACCGTACCGGTAATCGCGCCAATAGTGACCAGATCGCCGGTATTCATGCCGTTCTCAAACTGGATAAAAATACCGGTAATAATATCCTTCACCAGCGTTTGCGAGCCGAATGACACCGCCAGACCCAGCGCGCCTGCGCCCGCCAGCAGCGGCGCGATGTTCACCCCGATTTCCGACAGCAGGATCATAATAGTGATGGTGCTGATGACCACGGCCAGCGCATTGCGGAACAGCGTCAACAGCGTGCGGGTTCTGGCGCTGGGCATCGGCCTGCCGTGCGAATCAGAAGCGAGACGGCTCTCTATCAGGCTGGCTAGCAGCGTCCAGCCGACCGCCGAGAAAAACAGGATCATCACGATACGGATAATCACGTCGACCATTTTCACGCCCGCGCCGACCGTCAGCCAGTGCCAGAGATCAAACAGATTCCAGGCATTGAGCAGCAGCAGGCAGACAGCGAAGACCGTCAGCGTGCGCGCCAGCTTCAGCATCATAGAAACCCAGCCGTTGACTCTTTTTTGCAGCTCGGGATAGTTGCGGCGCAGCTCCGGCGAAAGAATGATGGTTTTGGCGATCCAGCGACTGAGTATACCGGAAACCAGCGCGCCCAGGCCGATTATCGCCAGCGAACGCACGGTGGCGGACATCATAAACTTCAGGCTGTCGCCAGGGTTGAAGATCGAAAGCAAAAACAGCGCGATAAAATAGGCGCTGGCCAGCCAGTGCCAGATCAGGGCGAAAGCGCGGATAAACAGCGAGAAAAAGCTCATCGACCGATCGGCCAGCTGCGTCAGCGCCAGCTGTACGGCACGGCGGTTGCGAAAGATCAGCCAGAGCGCCCAGGCAGTAATCACACACATCAATACCAGATTGACCACGGCCGCAATCTGCACGTTAATCTGATTGGAAACAATAGGGACGATAACCAGCAGGCCATAGCCGATAACGCCGCTCAGCCAGCTAAGCCGGGTATTCCAGTAGGTGGCGCGCTCGTCGGAAAGATGGAAAAAGCGTAGCTGCGGATAGCGCGGGCAGAAGATCAGCCGCAGGATCGCCTTGAAGAATTCAATCAGCGCAAAGGCGCTTAAAAACAGTCCCTGTTGGCGAGCAATGGTTCGACTGCCCGCGTTCAGCATATCGCTAAGCAACTGACCGACAAACAGCGCCAGCGCCAGCAGCAGCAGATCGATGATAAAGGCGCCCAAAATCATTGCGGGCAGATGTAGCCAGCTGGTGCGCTCGCTGTTTTTACGCCTTCCCCATGCGCCCATGCGGCGATAGAGCGGCGCCACAGCCCGACAGAGCAGCCAGTAAAAGGCGAACAGCGCAGCGGCGAGCATGGCGAAATGGCTCAGCGCATTATAAAAGGTGGTGGGGTTAAAAGCCTTGTGCGGCGCGCTGGCGATATTGCGCTGAAGCCTCTCTATCTTGCCCAAAAATTCGCTGCCGAAATGGCGACTGACGTCCGTTACGCTCTCCAGCACCGTCTTATCTTCCTCGTCCGGCGGCGTCAGCACGGGATCTTTGGTTTTGGAGGCGCTTTCGGAAGCGCTGCGCAGCTGCTCGATCAGTTCCGCGCGCGACTGGTCATTTTGCAAAATATTAGCCAGCGCGGCGTAAGCGGCTTTTTTCTCGGCGAGGCTGGGTTCAGCGGGCGCGCTGGCGGCGTTGGTCTGGGATGCCGCTATGGCGGCGGATGGGCTGACGGCTCGCGCCTGATAGCAAAAGATAACAGCGACTAACAGTAGCCATCTGAGCAGATGGCGCCAGAATGGGGCAGCTCCCAACATTATTTTCTCCTGAGACGACGCAAAACAAGCATCGACCAGCAAGTATAGTCTGCCGGGAGAAACGGGAAGGGCGCTTTTTTAGCGCAAAGAAAGCGGGGCGGCGATACCGCCCCGTGACATCAGGAAACGTGCTGCAGGAATTCCTGCAGGCGCGCGCCTGGCGGATTGTCGATCAGCGCTGCTGGATCGCCATCTTCCGCGATACGGCCCTTATCGATAAAGATCAGACGGGAAGCTACTTTTTTGGCGAAGCCCACTTCATGCGTGACGATCACCATCGTCATGCCTTCTTCGGCCAGATCCTGCATCACTTTCAGTACTTCGTGACGCAGTTCCGGATCGAGGGCGGAAGTCGGCTCGTCAAACAGCATCATTTTGGGCTTAACCGCCAGCGCGCGGGCGATGGCAACGCGCTGCTGCTGGCCGCCGGAAAGCTCTGAAGGGAAATGGTGTGCGCGCTCCGCCAGGCCAACCTTGCCCAGCAGCTCTTTCGCCAGCTTTTGCGCGTCGGCTTTATTAGTGCCGCGCACGCGGATGGGGCCGAAAGCGACGTTGTCCAGCGCGCTCATCTGTGGGAAAAGATGGAACTGCTGAAACACCATGCCCGCTTCCTGACGGATCAGGCGGTCATCTACTTTCGGATCGTTAACCCGCAGGCCATCCACAATCAGTTCGCCAGAGGTGATCTCTTCCAGCTTGTTGATGCAGCGCAGCAGCGTGGATTTACCAGAGCCTGACGGACCGATAATCACCACGACTTCGCCCTGTTTAATGGTCAGATCGATATTGTGCAGCACCTGGGTTTCGCCAAAGTGCTTGGAGACGTTCTTAAATTCAATCACAGGATTTTCATCCTTTTCTCAATGCGACGCAGAACAAAGCTCAGCACCAGCGTAATAAACAGATAGATAACGGCTACGGCGCTCCAGATTTCCAGCGCGCGGAAGTTACCGGCAATGATCTCCTGGCCCTGACGAGTCAGCTCCGCCACGCCGATAACGATAAACAGCGAGGTATCCTTGATGCTGACGATCCACTGGTTGCCCAGCGGCGGCAGCATACGGCGCAGCGCCAGCGGCATAATCACATAGCGCAGCGTTTCACGGCTGGAGAGCCCCAGCGCCAGGCCCGCTTCGCGAAAGCCTTTATTGATGGAAAGCACGGCGCCGCGAGTGATCTCGGCGATATAGGCGCCGGAGTTGATCATAATAGTGATCACCGCCGCGCTGAAGGGATCGATGCGCAGATCGCTGAACGCCATCGGCAGCGCGAAGTAGATAAACATCACCTGCACCACAATCGGCGTGCCGCGGATCAGCTCAATAAAAACCAGCGCGATATTGCGCGACAGCCAGCCGCCGTAGGCGCGGGCAAAACCCGCAATAAGGCCGATAATCAGGCCGCCGATCAGGCCGAGGACGGAAATCCACAGCGTCAGTCGGGCGCCCTCAAGCAGGGCCGGAATAGATGGCCAGATGGCGCTCCAGTCAAACTGCATTCTTATTTCTCCGGTTCAAAACCATTTGTTGGTGTGGAAAAAGCAGGCGCGAGGCGCGCGCCTGCAAAAGTAAAACACTCTTATTTAGGTTCTGAACCGAACCATTTTTTATAAATAGCGTTATAAGTGCCGTTCTCACGCAGGGTTTTCAGTGCGCCGTTGACCTTCTCGCGCAGTTCATCGCTGCCTTTCGGGAAGGCGATGCCGTAGTCCTGCGCCTCGATAGAGTCGCCTACCGCTTTAAACTGACCTTTGCCAGCGGTATGGATAAAGTAAAGGATGTTTGGCGTGTCATGCAGGACGGCGTCAGCGCGGCCCGTACCCAGTTCCATATAGGCATTGTCGATATTCGGGAACTGGCGCAGATCTTTGGCTTTAATGTTCTGCTTAGCGTAGTCCACCGAGCCGGTACCGCTTTTCACTGCAACGACTTTGCCATCCAGATCTTTGATGCTTTTAACCTGGTCGTTGTTGGCTTTAACCATTACCAGCAGGCCGCTTTTGTAGTAGCTGTCGGAAAAATCGATCGCTTTTTTACGGGCATCGGTGATGGTAATGCCGGCCAGCGCCAGATCGACGTTGCGGGTTTGCAGACCAGGAATGATACCGCTGAAATCCATCGGCTTGAGGGTGTAATCCAGCTTCAGCTCCTTCGCGATAGCGGCCCACAGTTCCACATCGAAGCCAACGTATTGGTTACCCTGTTTGAACTCGAATGGCACGAAGGCGGTGTCGGTAGCGACAACCAGCTTTTTTTCTGCGGCGGTAGAAGAGACGGCAAACGCCAGCGTCAGCGCAGCCAGGGAAAACTTAACAAGTGACTTCATCTTTTTATCCTTATGCAGTCGGACAAGCATTTGTCCGATTGAATGCCAGCAGCCATATGAAAAAACTATGCCAGTTTTTCGAAATATATTGAAAACAGCACGTTGAGTCAATTTAACCGGGATAACAGCGCCCGTAGCGGCGCTATGCACCATAATGGATCACCAAAATGGTGCATTAGTTTCATCATGGTGCATATCTGTTGTAACCTGGCGGGAAGAAAAAACAAAGTGAAAAAGACGGAAAAATCTGATAAGAAAAATTAATTGATCAGCGCAGCTGGCTGTCTTTACTGCCACGGCGATTATAAAGTGAGGCGGCCTGCTGCTTATCGCGCTGCGCCTGACATTGGATGCAATATTGCACGCCTGGTAAGGCGATGCGACGTGCTTGTGGAATAGGTTCGCCACACTCTTCGCAATACTCCGCGCTGACGCCGTGGTGAATGGCGCGCCTTGCACGATTAACGGCATCTTCCACCGTCGAATCAATCTGTTCCTGTACGGCATCATCACGTGCCCAACCACTGGCCATCGTTAATCCTCCATAAGAAAAAGAAAAAGCAGATGAAGGCCTCATCTGCTCTGTAACTACTCTATGAAACGGCGGCCACTTTGACCGCCTGCTGCGATTTATTCGATATTAGATTCGATAAACCACAGGAATTTGTCCAGATCGCGCGAGGCCGCAGTAAAGATGTCGGCGGTATCTTCATCTTCTACCTGGGTAATCGCTTTACGGGTATCGTTAGCCACGATAGCGTAACGTTCCGCCAGCGCCTTCAGGTGATCCTGAACGGTATGAATGTTCAGCGGATAGCTTTTCAGCGGTGTTCTGTCGTTCACTACCTGAGTGGTACCCAGCGCCACGCCACCCAGCTGCACCGCACGCTCGGCGATAGTGTCAAGGTGATCGGTAAGCGTGGTACGGAAGCCGTCCAGCATTTCATGTACGCCGATGAAGTTTGCGCCGCGCATGTTCCAGTGCGCCTGTTTGGTGATCAGGGACAAATCAATGAATTCCGTTACCAGACGATTCAGCACCTCGATGGTGGCTTTCTTTTCCTCGTCGGCCACGTCGTTGCGGGTATAATGCAGATCGGTTGCAGTCGTTTTTACCAGTTTTGCGGTACTCATCATTAATATCCTCTTAATGTCAGTTGTCCTGAAATGTACCGATTAAGTATAGCAGCGCTTTCCACTCTTGCCATGAAGATGCTGCCTATTGCAAAAATAGCGACGATCTTGCGCCTCAACTCACTGGTATTTCAACTAAATAAACTGGCAAGTGTTAATAATAAATATTCTCATTTACACCTTTTTATTAACTTACTGATAATAAGCCTCTTTTAAATTTATCCGTTCGCTGTTTATTCCCTGACAATATGAATGAAATTCACCCTCTTTTATTCGTTTTGCTCAGAATAATCCGATTAAAGTTAAATCAATCCTCTGAAACAGAGGATTATTTTATTAGGCTGCGTCATAACAAGGAATTAGCGCTATTCACGGATTTCGCTAACCGGATCGATTTTGTTTTTTGCGGGACGCAGCGTCAGCGTCGCTCCCGCTGAGGCAACAACTATCGCCAGCAGGCCCAGCCACTGCGGCAGCGTCAGCAGCTCTCCCAGGAAAAGCATACCGGAAAGCGCGCCCATCGCCGGCTCCAGGCTCATCAGCGTCCCAAAGGTTTTAGCCGGCAGCCGGGTGAGCGCCATCATCTCCAGCGTATAGGGAAAAGCGGTGGAAAGGATGGCCACCAGCAGGGCGACCGGTAGAATCGACAGGCTCCAGACGCCGCTGTCAGCAAAAGTGAAGCCAACCGGCACAAAAATCAGTGACGCTACCAGCGAACCCATCGCTACGGTCGCAGGCCCATGCTCCGCACCGGCGCGCTGGCCGCTGAGGATGTAGACTGCCCAGCAGGCGCCCGCCAGCAACGCCAGCAGCGCGCCCTCAGGATCGACGCCGGAAAGACTTTGATGCAGCGGCAGCAGAAACCATAACCCGCCCAACGCCAGCGCCACCCAAAGGAAATCAAGCGGCCTTCTTGAGCCTGCCAGCGCCAGCGTCAGCGGGCCGACAAACTCCAGCGCGACGGCGATACCCAACGGCACGGTGCGCAGCGCCAGGTAGAAGGTATAGTTCATTCCGCCCAGCGCCAGGCCGTACATAATAAGCGGCAGCAGGCGCTGACGGCTAAAGCGCAGGCGCCAGGGTTTGAAGATCGCACAGAGGATAAGCGTGCCCAGACTAAGACGCAGCGCGGTAATGCCAGGCGCGCCAACCACCGGAAACAGCGTTTTGGCCAGAGCTGCGCCGCCCTGAATAGAGGTCATGGCAAGAAGCAGCAGTAAAACGGGAAGCCAGATTGAGGAAGCACGAGAAGGGGAAGACATCCTGTTGACCAACCTTGTTTGTCCATTGAACGAGGAAAAAGTTCCCAGCAGTGTATCAACAGATCGCGCTGAAACAGCAAAAACCGCCGAAAAAAGGCTAAGAAAATTCGGAGATTTTGTGGCGCGCAGGTAAAGAATTGTCAATTTATTTAAGATTTATCTCAATGAACAATTTTTTACATTCCAGACATAACGAAGCGGTAAACAGAAAAAAATAAGAAATAATAATGACATACAATGATTCATTAACGTCCTGTTACACCAAACATTGTCTTGGACAACAAAATCGGGGCAGAGTTTCTGTCTGAGTTTTGTTATATTTTCAGCGTTGTCAGGAGATAAGTACTTTCACATTTGAGGTGGTTATGAAAAAAATTGCATGTCTTTCAGCACTGGCTTGTGTACTGGCAGTTTCTGCTGGTTCAGCAATGGCACAGAGCACTGTTTCCGGTGGTTACGCACAAAGCGATATGCAGGGCGTGGCTAACAAAGCTAACGGTTTCAACCTGAAATACCGCTACGAAAACGGCAGCGATCCACTGGGCTGGATCGGTTCTTTCACCTACACCGAGAAAGATCGTACCGACGCTGGCGTCTATAACAAAGGCCAGTACTACGGCATCACCGGTGGTCCTGCTTTCCGTCTAAACGACTGGGCGAGCATCTACGGCGTGGTGGGTATCGGTTACGGTAAATTCCAGCAGAACGCAGCAGATCGCGTGAAGTCTGACTCAAGCGATGTTGGCTTCTCCTACGGTGCAGGCTTCCAGTTCAACCCAGGCATCGAAAACGTTGCTCTGGACGTTGGCTACGAGCAGAGCCGCATCCGCAGCGTAGACGTTGGCACCTGGATCGCTGGCGTTGGCTACAGCTTCTAAGGTTTGCTGAGAGCCGGTTTCGACCGGTCGATAAAAAATCCGCCCAAGTGGCGGATTTTTTTATGGCTGTTTCAGCGGCAGGTTTTTCGCCGCTCGCTCAGCATCTCCAGCAGCATCAGCCGCAGCGTAAAAGGCGAGCGACAGAACAGCTGCAGTAAAAGGGGCTTTTTCATCGCGTTCTCCTCTGGTCGCTTTATAGACAGGTATAGCACAGGCTATAATTCATAGCCAGCGCTGTTGCGCGAAATTTTGTGCTTCCCCGAGCTTCGTTTACACTGTTGCACCTGAAGGCTGATGCGAATGGTAATGCGCGTTAGTGATAATAAAGAGGAAGCTTAATGAGTCGTCGCGCGAAAACCGCAGTGCCTGCGCCACTGAAAGAAATTGAAGAGCACGTCGAAGGCTTCCGGCAGGTGCGTGAAGCCCATCGTCGCGAGCTGATCGATGACTACGTTGAGCTCATTTCCGATCTGATCCGTGAATTCGGCGAGGCCCGTCAGGTTGATATGGCGGCGCGTCTTGGCGTTTCTCAGCCTACCGTAGCAAAAATGTTAAAAAGGCTGGCGACGGGCGGGCTGGTCGAGCAGGTTCCCTATCGCGGCGTTTTTCTGACCGCCGAAGGCGAGGCGCTGGCGGAAGAGAGCCGCAAGCGACACCACATTGTGGAAACTTTTCTGCTGGCGCTGGGCATCAGCCCCGATACGGCTCGCCGTGATGCCGAAGGGCTGGAGCACCACGTCAGCGATGAAACGCTGGCCATATTTCAGCAATTTTACGAAAGCCGCCAATAACGGGTGATAAATGACCGCGCTGCTCAGGCCTTTTTTGCACGATCGCTTTTTGCATCTGTTGGTTTTATTGGGGCTGCTGCTGGCCTTTTTTGCGCCTTTCCAGCTCCGTCAACTGCCGGCAGCGGTTGACTGGTCAACCATTCTGACGCTGTGCGGACTGCTGATGTTGACCAAAGGCATCGAGGCCAGCGGTTATTTTGACGTGCTGGGCAGGCGGCTGATCCAGCGTTTTGATTCTCAGCGCTCGCTGGCGCTGTTTCTGACTGCCGCCGCCGCGTTGCTCTCGACTTTTCTGACTAACGATGTCGCGCTCTTTATCCTGGTGCCGTTAACGCTGACGCTGCGCCGCTACTCTTCGCTACCCATAACCCGGCTTGTGATTTTCGAAGCGCTGGCCGTCAACGCGGGTTCGCTGCTGACGCCTATCGGTAATCCCCAGAATATCCTGCTGTGGCAGCATGGCAAAGCCGGTTTCGCCGGGTTTATCTGGCAAATGCTGCCGTTGGGCGCCACGCTGCTGCTAAGTTTGCTGCTGCTTACCGCTTTCAGCTTCTCCGCGAAACGCATTGAGCGGCCGCAGCACTCACCGGAGGCGCAGTGGCAACGCCCGCTGCTGATTACCAGCGTAGTGCTCTATCCGCTCTTTATTGCCGCGCTGGAGTTTGGCTATGCGGGTTGGGGCGTGCTGGGCGTCTTTCTCGTCTTTCTTCTGATGGCGCGCCGTATTTTACTGGCGATTGACTGGAGCCTGCTGGCGGTGTTTATCGCTATGTTTGTGGATGTCTTTCTGCTAACGCGGCTGCCCGCCTCACAGCATTTATTACAGCAAATTCCGCAGCTGTCAGCAGGCGGACAATATCTGCTGGCGATCGGACTGTCGCAGGCGATCAGCAACGTCCCGGCGACCATTCTGCTGCTGGCGAATCTTCCCGCTACTACGCTGCTGGCTTGGGCGGTCAATATTGGCGGCTTTGGCCTGCTGCCAGGCTCGCTGGCGAATCTGATCGCTCTGCGGATGGCGCAGGATCGCAGCGTCTGGCTGCGTTTTCACTATTACTCGCTGCCGATGTTGCTGTGGGCGATGGCGCTGGGTTGGGCGCTGCTTTTAGTGATTGGTGCTTTGTCAGGCTAAGGCTACTCTGACTTCGTAAAGAAATGCTGGCATTTGTCAATTTAAGCCCTATGTTTATAGCAGCGTGAATCCTGCGGGCTCGGCTTGAGCCCGCCGTAACCTGATGAGAACTATGGCTAATCAATCAAATTCTTCCTCAGATGATGACCAGCGTCATCCGCATAACCAGGCTCAGTCCGACAAGGGTGATAACCAGCGTCAGCAGGACGACAATAAACAGCAGGATGATGAGCAGCCGGAGCGCAAACGCCCCGGCAAAAAACCGCTGATTATTCTGGCAATTGTGGTCATCGTGATGATCGTTGTCGGCTTTTATTTCTGGTTTACCAGCCGCAATATCGAAACCACCGACGACGCCTTTACCGAAGCGGACGCGGTCACCATCGCGCCGAAGGCTTCCGGCTACGTCACGCAGCTGCTGGTGAAAGATAACCAGTTGGTGAAGAAGGGCGATCTGCTGGTAGTTATCGATCCGCAGGATAATCAGGCCCAGCGCGATCAGGCGCAGGCGCAGCTCGGTCTGGCGACAGCGCAGCTGCATCAGGCTCAGGCCCAGCTGGCGCTTTCCCGCGTGCAGTATCCGGCGCAGCGCGATCAGGCGCTGGCTCAGCAGGCGAAGGCGGAAGCGAATCTGCTCAACGCCCAGGAAGATTACAAGCGCCAGCGCGGCGTCGATCCTCGCGCCACCTCGCAGCGCAATATTGATGCCGCCAGCGCACAGTTGCGAAGCGCCAAAGCCGAGCTGGAAAGCGCGAAAGCGCAGGTAGAAGTCGCTTCGCAAATCCAGCTGCAGATCCGTCAGCAGGAAACCAATGTGGAAGCGCGCCAGCAGCAGGTCGAGCAGGCGAAAGCCCAGCTGAACACCGCCAATCTGAACCTCTCCTACACTGAAGTGCGCGCGCCTTACGACGGCTTTGTGACCAAACGCAACGTGCAGGTCGGTACGCTGGTGCAGGCCGGAACCTCGCTCTTTTCGCTGGTTTCGCCTGATGTCTGGATCACCGCTAACTTCAAAGAGTCGCAGCTGGAGCGCATGAAGCCAGGTAACAAAGTGGAAATTTCCGTGGATGCCTGGCCGGATATGAAGCTGGAAGGGCATGTGGACAGCATCCAGATGGGTTCCGGTTCACGCTTCTCCACTTTCCCTTCAGAGAACGCCACCGGCAACTACGTGAAGATCGTGCAGCGCGTACCGGTAAAAATCGTGATTGATAAAGGACTGGATCCCAACAGGCCGCTGCCGATTGGACTGTCGGTAGAGCCTGAGGTAACAGTGGAATGAGTCACAGCCAGAGCTGGCAGCCGGCCAGTAATCCCTGGCTGGTCGCCATGACGGTGACGCTGGCGGTGTTTATGGAAATCCTGGACACCACCATCGTTAACGTGGCGCTGCCGCACGTGGCCGGTTCGCTGTCGTCCAGCTATGACGAATCGACCTGGGTGCTGACATCCTATCTGGTGGCGAACGGCATTGTTCTGCCGATCTCAGCCTTTCTCAGCCGCGTATTTGGCCGCAAGCAGTTCTTTTTGATCTGCATTGTGATGTTCACCGTCTGCTCTTTCCTGTGCGGCATCGCTACCGAACTGTGGCAAATCATTCTCTTCAGGGTGCTGCAAGGCTTTTTTGGCGGCGGCCTGCAGCCGGTGCAGCAGTCGGTGCTGCTCGATTATTTTAAACCGGAAGATCGCGGCAAGGCGTTTGGCCTTTCCTCTATCGCGATTATTGTCGCGCCGGTGCTCGGCCCGACGCTAGGCGGCTGGATCACCGATAACTACAGCTGGCGCTGGGTCTTCTTTATCAATATTCCCGTAGGCATTCTCAGCGTGCTGGCTATCTATCAGCTGCTGGAAGATCCGCCGTGGGAGCGCAAGATGGCGAAGGGCAAGCTCTCAATCGACTATATCGGCATCAGTTTGATTACGCTGGGACTCGGCTGCCTGCAGGTATTTCTGGATCGCGGCGAAGACGACGACTGGTTCAGCTCTCACTTTATCGTGACGTTTGCCATCCTGAGCGCCATCGGGCTGGTCGGCGCGGTTTACTGGCTGCTCTATGCCAAAAAGCCGGTAGTAGATCTGCACGTGCTGAAGGATCGCAATTTCGCCGTCGCCAGTATTCTGATGTCGGGCATGGCCGCCATCCTTTATGGCAGCTCGGTAGTGATCCCACAACTGGCGCAGCAGGACTTAGGCTACACCGCAACCTGGTCTGGGTTGGTGCTCTCGCCCGGCGCGGTGCTGATCGTTCTGACTATTCCGCTGGTACTGAAGCTGATGCCGCTGGTGCAGACGCGCTGGATTATCGCCTTCGGCTTCACCTGCCTGTTCGTTTCATTTATTTATTCAGCGCAGCTGACGCCCAATATCGATTTCACCACGCTGGTGATGATGCGCAGCGCGCAGACTATCGGGCTTGGCTTCCTGTTTGTGCCCTTGACCACGATCGCTTTTGTCACTATCCCGCAGAGGCTGAATGCCGACGCTTCGGCGCTGTTTACCATGTGCCGCAATGTGGCGGGCTCAATCGGCATCTCGCTTTCCACCGCGATGATCACCGAACGGGAACAGGCGCGCAGCGCGCATATGGTGCATAACATGACGCCGCTGAACGAGCCTTTTAACCTGGCGGTGGAGCGCTGGGCGCAGGGCGTCAAAGACTTTACCTCTGCCGTCGGCGATCCGATTACTATCGCCACCGGCCAGCTTTATAAAGAGATGATCGTCCAGGCGCGAATTCTGGCCTATATCGATGTCTTTATGGGGCTGAGCATTCTCGCCCTGATCCTTATTCCATTTTGTTTACTGCTGGCGCCGATTAAGAGCGAGGGCAGTGCAGGAGCACACTGACATGAACGTTTCTCCTCTGTTTACGCGTTCGCGACTCGGCGTGCTGTTGGTCGCCGCTATCACGCTGTCGGCCTGTAGCGTTGGGCCGGACTACCGCGCGCCGAAACCTTCCACGCCGGCCGCTTTTAACTCGCTGGCCTCCGATCGCGCGTCGCGTCCTCAGCCCACCGTGACCAATCCGGGCTGGTGGAAATCCTTCGGCGATCCGCAGTTGAACAGCCTGGTCGACCGCGCTATTGCCGGCAATCTGAGCCTGCAGCAGGCGGTACTGCGTATTGCCGGTTCGCGGCAGCAGCTTAATCAGGCTCGCGGCGCCTGGTTCCCTGCCGTTAACGGCCAGGCGTCCGCGCAGCGCCAGCAGCTCGGTCTGAAAGGCGAGCTGGAGTCCAACGGCGTCTATAGCCAGCTGGACCAGGTTGACGGCGGCAGCGACGTCCGTTCGGCGCTGGATGGCCTGACAAAACCTGTCGGGCTCTATCAGGGCAGCTTTGACGCCTCCTGGGAGCTGGATCTCTGGGGCAAGGTACGTCGCCAGGTTGAAGCCGCGGGCGCACAGCAGCAGGAATCGCTGGAAAGCCGTAACGACGCGCTGGTTTCGCTGCAGGCAGAAGTGGCCCGAACCTATCTTCAGCTGCGCGGCGCCCAGCTTGTCAGCCAGACGCTACAGACGCAGATCGACGTAGCGCAACAGACGCTGGAGCTGACGCAGAGCCAGCAGCGTAACGGGCTGGCGCCGCAGATGGACGTGGAAAACGCCCGCGCGCAGCTGCATTCCCTGAACGCCCAGCTACCGCAGTATGAAGCGCAAATTCACCAGGCGATGAACGGGCTGGCGGTATTGATCGGCAAGCCGCCTGGCGCGCTGGATGCGGAACTGAGCGCGCCGAAAGCGATGCCGGCTTTGCCAAAAGCGGTGGCGGTAGGGCTACCGTCCACGCTGGCGCGGCGACGTCCGGATGTGCGTCAGGCCGAAGCGAGACTGCATGAGGCTACGGCTAATATCGGCGTTTCCGTCGCGCAGCTCTTCCCGGACTTTTCGCTGACCGGCCAGTTTGGCCTGCGCAATACCGAAGCCAGCTATCTCGATAACTGGAGCAGCCACTTTTACAGCTATGGCGCTTCGGTTTCGCTGCCCATTTTTCAGGGTGGTCGGCTGGTTTCGGGCGTGAAGCTGGCAAGGGCGGAACAGGCCAGCGCCGCGCTTGGCTATCGTCAGACGGTGCTGACCGCTCTGCAGGACGTGGAAAACGCGCTGGTCAGCTATCGCACCGATCAGCAGCAGGTTGAAGGGCTGGATCAAACGGTCGACGCGTTGCAAAACGCTTTCGACCTGGCCAACGACAGCTATCGTCAGGGACTTTCTTCCTTTATCGACGCGTTAACCGCACAGCGCCAGCTGTCGCAGGCGAAACAGCAGGCCGCTTCCGCCAGGGTACAGACCAGTCTGGATCTGGTCGCGCTCTATAAAGCGCTGGGCGGCGGCTGGGAGCTTTACCAGAACGTACAGCTGCCGGACTACTCCGTATTTGGCCCGGCGGAAAGCGGCTATACGCCTGCAGGCTGACGCCTTTCACTGACCGGCGGCAACATAAGGTGCCGCCGGTTCGTGCCGTCGTTGCACCACCTCATTAAATTTCCTTCCTCAACGCTTAACGCGTACAGCTCGCTACCGGAAACCGTCTTCGCTTTGCGGCATCGCAGTTTTGCAAGCAAAACAGCGCGCTTGCTGAAATTATCCTGATGTTATCCCATCAAAATGAAATGAATTTTTTATTTCGCTTTTCCTTGTTATCTGTGCCGGAAAGCCAGTTTGATGAGTAATGCCGGGATTAAACCGCCGTTTTTTGATACGGGCATCACAAAATCAGCAATTGTGTGAGAGCTATGCCGCAAAATTTAATTTTCATTGTTATTTCAAATGAAAAAAACAGACTAACTTAAGAGCCTGGAGATTATATCGGGCCTCGTTGGCGGCCTGACCTGCGAATAACGATAAGAGGTCGATCATTATGCCGAAAGAACAATATCTCACGCCCAACCGGGCTTCAGGGCCAAACAGCACGTCGCGAACAGAGCCTTTTGTTAAGGTTATCGCCGTTATCGCCACGCTGGGCGGCCTGCTGTTTGGCTACGATACCGGGGTGATCTCCGGCGCGCTGCTGTTTATGGGCTCGGAGCTGCATCTTACGCCTTTTACCACCGGTCTGGTAACCAGCTCGCTGCTGTTCGGCGCGGCATTTGGCGCGCTGCTTTCCGGGCATTTCGCTGCGGCTGCCGGACGGAAAAAAATCATTGTCGTGCTTGCCGTGATTTTTGCCATTGGCGCATTAGGGACTTCGCTGGCGCCTGATGTGCACTGGATGATTTTCTTCCGCCTGGTATTAGGCGTGGCGGTGGGCGGCGCGGCGGCGACCGTGCCTGTCTATATCGCGGAGATCGCACCCGCGAACAAGCGCGGTCAGCTGGTTACGCTGCAGGAGCTGATGATCGTATCCGGACAGATGCTGGCCTATATCTCTAACGCGGGCTTTAACGCCGCCTGGGGCGGCGAGCAGACCTGGCGCTGGATGCTGGCTGTCGCCACCGTGCCGGCCGTGGCGCTCTGGTTCGGCATGATGTTTATGCCGGATACGCCGCGCTGGTATGCGATGAAAGGGCGCCTGGCCGAGGCGCGCAAGGTGCTGGAGCGTACCAGAGCGAAAAGCGACGTTGAGTGGGAGCTGACCGAGATTGAAGAGACGCTCAGCGAAGAAGAGAACAAAAATAAGCCCAGCCTGAGAGAGTTGCGCAAACCCTGGCTGTTCAAGCTGTTCCTTATCGGCATCGGCGTGGCGGTTATTCAACAGCTTTCCGGCGTCAATACCATCATGTACTACGCGCCAACCATGCTGAAGGCGGTTGGCATGAGCACCGACGCCGCGCTGTTTGCCACCATCGCCAACGGGGCGATTTCAGTGCTGATGACCTTTGTCGGCATCGGGCTGCTGGGCCGGCTGGGTCGCCGCACTATGACGATGATCGGCCAGTTCGGCTGTACCGCCTGCCTGCTATTTATCGGCTGTATCAGCTATTTTATGCCGGAAACGGTCAATGGCCAGCCGGACGTGATGCGCAGCTATCTGGTGCTGCTGGGGATGCTGATGTTTCTCAGCTTCCAGCAGGGCGCGCTGTCGCCGGTAACCTGGCTGCTGCTTTCCGAAATCTTCCCAACGCGCCTGCGCGGTATTTTTATGGGCGGCGCGGTATTCGCCATGTGGATCGCCAATTTTCTTATCTCGCTGGCTTTTCCGCTGCTGTTGGCGAGCGTGGGCCTCTCCGGCGCCTTCTTTATTTTCGCCTTTATCGGCCTGTTCGGCGCCGTCTTTGTGATTAAATGCGTGCCGGAAACGCGCAACCGTAGCCTGGAACAGATCGAGCACTATCTGCATGACTGGCTAAGCAACGATGCCGAGTCGCGACCGGCGCCCGCTTCCCGACGCAAAGCGGAAAGCCACTAACGAAAAGGGAAGCCTTCAGCGGGCGGCGGTGTATTCGCCGCCCCTTTTTTTTGGCATACTACGCGCTGATTTTTCCCCATCGCAAACGAAAGGCTATCCTGTGCTAGTTTCCAGCAACGTCACCATGCAGTTTGGCAGTAAGCCGCTGTTCGAAAATATTTCCGTCAAATTTGGCGGCGGCAACCGCTACGGCCTGATCGGCGCCAACGGTAGCGGCAAGTCCACCTTTATGAAAATCCTCGGCGGCGATCTGATGCCGACAGCGGGGAATGTTTCCCTTGATCCAAACGAACGCATCGGTAAGCTGCGCCAGGATCAGTTCGCCTTTGAGCAGTATTCCGTGCTGGATACGGTGATCATGGGTCACAGCGAGCTGTGGGAAGTGAAAGAAGAGCGCGACCGCATCTATGCGCTGCCAGAAATGAGCGAAGAGGATGGCTACAAAGTCGCCGATTTGGAAGAGAAGTATGGCGAGATGGACGGTTACACCGCCGAGTCCCGCGCTGGCGAACTGCTGCTGGGCGTAGGGATCCCGCTGGAGCAGCACTACGGCCCGATGAGCGAAGTAGCGCCAGGCTGGAAGCTGCGCGTGCTGCTGGCGCAGGCGCTGTTCTCGAACCCGGAAATTCTGCTGCTCGACGAACCAACCAACAACCTGGATATCGATACTATCCGCTGGCTGGAGCAGGTGCTGAACGAGCGTAACAGCACCATGATCATCATTTCGCACGACCGTCACTTCCTTAACATGGTCTGCACCCATATGGCCGATCTCGATTACGGCGAGCTGCGCGTTTATCCGGGCAACTACGACGAATACATGACGGCGGCGACTCAGGCGCGCGAGCGTCTGCTGGCCGATAACGCCAAGAAAAAGGCGCAGATCAACGAGCTGCAGTCCTTTGTCAGCCGCTTTAGTGCTAACGCCTCTAAATCGCGTCAGGCGACTTCTCGCGCCAAACAGATCGATAAAATCAAGCTGGACGAGGTAAAAGCCTCCAGCCGTCAGAACCCGTTTATCCGTTTTGAGCAGGATAAAAAGCTGTTCCGCAACGCGCTTGAACTTCAGTCTCTGACCAAAGGTTTCGATGGCGAACCGCTGTTTAAAAACGTCAACCTGCTGCTGGAAGTCGGCGAGAAGCTGGCGATTATCGGCCCGAACGGCATCGGTAAATCGACGCTGCTGAAAACGCTGGTAGGCGAACTGCAGTCGGACAACGGCACGGTTAAGTGGTCAGAGAATGCCCGTCTTGGCTACTACGCGCAGGATCACGCGCATGACTTCGCCAACGACCTGACGGTGTTCGACTGGATGAGCCAGTGGATGCAGGAAGGCGACGATGAGCAGGCGGTGCGCAGCATTCTGGGTCGTCTGCTGTTCAGCCAGGATGACATTAAAAAGCCGGCCAAAGTGCTTTCCGGTGGTGAAAAGGGCCGTATGCTGTTCGGCAAGCTGATGATGGAAAAGCCGAACGTGCTGATTATGGATGAGCCGACTAACCACCTGGATATGGAGTCAATCGAGGCGCTGAATATGGCGCTGGAGATGTATGAAGGCACGCTGATTTTCGTTTCTCACGACCGTGAATTCGTCAGCTCGCTGGCAACCCGCGTGATTGAAATGACGCCGGGCAAAATCCATGACTTTACCGGCAACTACGAAGACTACCTGCGCAGCAAAGGTATTGTCTGAGGAAACAGAAGGCAAAGCGCCCGCTTTGCCTTGCTATTATGCTGGCCCGGCAGAGAGCCGGGTCAGTTTAATATCGCCGTTTTGATCAAGGGTGGCCGGAATTAAACCCGCCCGTGGCGGTCGGCACTGTTTACAGGTCTTGTCAGAACTTATACTCCACGCCGACATTGCCGGTGTAGCCTTTCGAACCCGCGCCGAAGCTGTGCGAATATTTCACCTGAGCATAAGCGTTGACGCGCTGGTTCAGCTTGCCGCTGACGCCTGCGGTTGCCTGCCAGAAGTTACGACGCAAATCGGGTTTCAGTCCCTCGTTGTTCATCTCCACGCCCGGCATCCGACCAACAAACTGTACTACATCCGCCTGCAGCCAGGGTTTAAGCGCGGCGCCGCCGTAGGAAAGGCGTAATCCTTCGCGCATCCGGCCGGTGGTCAAATCCTGCGCCGTGAGCTTCACGCCGCCGGAGTTCAGTTCGCGGGTATTGAGATATTGCCCCATGGCCTGCAGCTGCGGCTCCAGCCAGAAGCTGCCGCCCAGCGCTACGGGCAGGCCCGCTTCCAGGGAAGCCACCACGCCGTTGCTGTTCATGGTGGCTTCGGTGAGGCTGGAGAATTTGTTGCGGTAGCGGGTCGCCTGGATAACGCCATCCAGGTAAGCGCCCTCATCGCTCCATGCAGTAAGGTAGCCGCCTAAGCCATAGGCATGAGTGACGTTTTTACCGACGTCCGCAGAAAGCTCTGGTCGGATGCTGCGCGCGTTATCCCGGTTGTTGCTGCGCTGATGGCCAAGCGTCAGCATCGGGCCGGCGCTGAGGTGCCAGCCAGTAGCCAACTCTGCCTGCAGCAGGTCGCCGCCCAGCTGAACAAAAGAGGTATTGACCTTAAAGCCAAAGCGTCCGGCGTCATGCTCGTCGCGACGGCTCTCGATTCTGCCCCAGGCAGCGCCGCTGTGGCGGGCGCTCTGTCGCTCGTGCCAGCTGCCGACGCTGTCAAAGCCGTACGAGGCGTTAAGGTAAGGTGCGATAAGGTAGCCGGCGGTTTCCGGGCGGTAAGCGAGCACGGGAGAAGAAATCGCGATATCCTCAGCCTGGGTTTCGGGCAGGATTTCAGCGGCAATCACGGTTGCGGCGGCGCTTTCCGTGGCCTTCACCGTTACGGTCACGGGGGTTGCCGCAGCCTGTTCAGTGGTTGAAACAGCCTGTGCGGTGGCAGTTGTGGCGAGCGCGGCGGTTTTGAAAGCCCGGCCCTTTTTCACCGGAGTCAGTGAAGACTGCAGATACCAGTCGTGGTCGCTGACCTTATTCAGCAGATACTGGTAGTTGCCGGCCACGATAGTGTTTCGCTGCACGAAAGAGGCGTCCTGCGTACTGCCGGTAACGCTGATGACCGGGATGCCGAGGCTGGTAAGCGCGCCCGTGCCGTCACGGTTGTTGACGGTGACGCCATAGCTGCCGGAGGCATCGCCTTTAACCAGCAGCCTGTCGGTAGCGGAATTATCGTCGCCGAGACGAGTGTTAAGGACAAACTCGCCGGAGCCGGTGAGATTACCTTTTACGGTAAGGGTGCTGAAGTCGGAAGGATGGCTGAAGATAACCGAGCCGCCGATTTGTTGCAGCGAGCCGACGTCGGAACTGCCGGTCAGCAGCCAGCGGCTGCTTTCATCCAGGGTCAGGCTGGTCAGGCTTCTGACGACGCCCTCGAGTTCGGAGCCGTTGCTCAACGTTAAATCAAGCGCGGCGTCTTCCGCGTAAACGGCATAGCCTGTTTCACTACGCAGACTACTGTTATAGAGCTTAACGACGTTGTTTTCCTGTTGCGCCAGCAGCCCAATGGAAATTCCATCAGAACCGGCGTGAGTCTCAATCTGGCTGTCGCTGATCTCTAAAGAGGCTGAACGGGTAACCATCGCCCGCGAAGCGTTGCCATAGCTGGTCAGCGTCAGGTTATCCGCGCTAATGGTCGCATTTCCTGAAGCAAACAACCCTGTGCTGCCGCTGCCCGTATTGGATAACGCTGCGTCAGAGAGAGTGACGGAAGAGCGGTTGGCCACTAAAGCAGCAGCTTTCTCTCCGGAGGTGGTGATTGTCAATCCTTCCGCGGTAAGCACGCCGTCAGAAGAAACGGCTATCCCGTTACTCTTTTCGCCGGAGGTAGAAATAGTCGTTTCACGGATATCCAGCATACTGGCGATATTCGTTACGCCATGAGAGGCATTACCGGAAGTGGTCAGTACCGAACCAGAGAGTTGGCCCACGCCTGAAGAAACCTGCAACCCGTGCGCGGTATCGCCTGCGGTCGTTACCGTGAGGTTTTCCAGCAGTAAACGATGATCTTTCGTTCCTATTACCCCAACGCTGTACTGCCCGGCTGTGTTGATTTCTGAGTCGGAGAGGGTAATGGTTCCGCCGTTATAAGCGACCACAGCATGGCTTTTTTCTCCTGAAGTCGCGATGCTCAGATTGCTGCCGGTGATACTGTAGCTGGTCGTCAGGCCGTAGCTGCTCATTCCGGAAGTAGTAATGACGCTGTCAGCAATCGTCGCCGTGCCATATTGCGCGTTAATGGCGTGCGCGTGCGCACCGTTAGTGGCAAAAATCGCGCCAGAGGCATCCAGCGTGGTAGGCCTGTCGGTTTTTCCGGAAAAAATAACGGCGTCCGCGTAATCGCCGGCTGTCTGAAAGCTTCCGCCACGAATCACCGCGTCAGCATTGAAATTAAGGTCGATAGCCTTGCCGAATGCCAGAGTAGTGTGGATATCAACGTTATTTAGCTGCATATCGCCATTCATGGCGCGAATACCGATAAACGCCGTATTAAGGCTACTGTCAGTCAGCGTTAGCGTACTTCGTCTTCCGCTACCGTTACCCACGTGAATGGCATCGTAATTTGTCGAGCCGCTATTAACGGTAACGTTAACGCCCGTCAGATCGCTGTTAACCAGGCTGATGCTTGTTATGCTGGTTTCGTAAGGCGTGTTGATCTCTACATTCTCCAGAACAGCACTGCTGTTATCGGAGAGTAAAATACCGGCATCCGCTTTATTAATGGATGAATCGGTAAGGCGGAGCGTACTTCTTTTTAGCGCGACAGCGCCTTTGCGTAAGCTATTCCAGAAAGTCGAGCCGCTGACGGCAACCTCAGCATCAGTGGCATAGATAGCGCGACCGTTGTTTGTCACCGCAAACAGACTGTCGGTAACGTTAATTTTACCGTTGCTCTCTGCAATAATCCCGTCTGCATCTTTTCCTGTAGCCACGATAGTGGCATCGTTAAGGCTTATAGCCGCCTCCTCTGTTATATAAGCGACAGCGGTGGCGGCGGCAACGCTGTTAAACGTCAACCGGTTATTGGTAATCAATTGACTGCCCGCGCCGGTAGCTACCAGAATTTTGTCGCCATATTCCGTTGAGGTATAACCTGAAGTAACCTGTAGGGTCGCGCCTTCAGTCGCTTTCCACGGCGAAGCCGCTACGCAACAGAACGGGAGTAATCCCAGCGTTAAAATACCGGGCAGGAAACGCTTTATTTCCTTAGTCATATTATATCCTTCTGAATATTACTAATAATAAAATTGACGGCCTGCCAGATATGAAAGAGGTTACAGAAAATGATTGAAATGCCAGTTTATAAAGCCACAGAAAACAGTGTAGCGAAGACTTTTCGCTATATTAAATAACCTGTTTCATCGGCAGTTTTATTCTGGCGCTTAAGTTAGCTTTGTTAAACTATTTTGTAAAGAATTCATTATGAAAACTTTAGGTATAATTAAGCGCTTTGTTAATATATTTCCTGTTTTTTTCATAAAACAAGGCAATATAAGAAGGTCAGCCGGCGAGTCGTCAGTTATTACAAAAAATATCGCGTTTATTCTGTAGGGGGAAAGCAGAATTCCAGGAATATTCTTTTATTTTTTTAAAATATACATAGACTGATTATATCTTGTTATATTGCTTATTTTCCTGAAAAGGTATTGAAGAGATTCAGGCGGGTTGCTGGTCGGACGTTAGGTTGAAAAAAGGGGAGTTAAAAAAGGTGGCGAGTAATTGACGACTGCGGGCCGAGGTTTTAGCCTCGCGGCTTTGTTTCTGGCTAAGCGGGGATTTTACCCGCAGGCGTTTAGCGGTCGATTCGGTTAGCCGCGCTGCCCTCTGGCTTACTGACATTTCTGCAGCTACAACGCCTCACCTGACCTCTGTGCGATTTCGTCCTTTTGTTTTTGCCGCGTAGAGGGCTTTGTCCGCCTGGCCGATAAGCGTCTGGCGATCTTCCGGCTGTTCGCTTTGCATGACATGCAGGCCTATGCTAATCGTCACCACTTTCGTCGCGCTTTCGCTGTTGCGATGCGGGATCGCCAGCGCGGCTACGGCCTCCCTGATTCGCTCGGCCAGCCGTCTGGCAACGTCCTGGTTGCAGTCGTACAGGATCACCGCGAACTCTTCGCCGCCATAGCGCGCAATCAGATCGTCGGTGCGATGCTCAATGCTTTGCAGCGCGTTGCCGACATACTTCAGACACTCATCGCCTGCCAGATGGCCATAGGTATCGTTAAACCGCTTAAAAGAATCCACATCGATCATCAGCAACGCCAGCGAAGAACGCAGCTTGTGGGCGCGCTCGAGGCTGCGATCCAGATAGAGATCGAACTGGCGGCGGTTGGCGAGCCCGGTGAGGCTGTCAACCAGCGCCAGCGTTTGCAGCGTGCGATTCATCGCCGTCAGCCTGTCGCGCGCCAGCGCCAGCTCTTTCTGATCGCGGATAGTATGGGCGATATTGCGCATCAGCAGCCAGCCCAGCGCGGCGATCACCAGCAGCAGCAGCGCGCATAACGTCAGGTAAACCACCAGTTCCGTAAGCCAGTCCTGCACCAGCTGCTGCTTGTCGTAGCCGACGGTGACCACCAGCGGATAGCGTTTCAGGCTGGCGTAACCAAACAGGCGCTCGACGCCGTCCAGTGCGGCTTTGTAGTTGGCCGTGCCGTTGGAGGAGGATTTTAATAAATGGGTAAACAGCGGACTGTAGGCGATATTGCGGTTCAGCAGCCTTTCGGAAAAAGGACGGACGTAAAGGATGTCGCCGGTATGGGTCATCAGCGCCAGCAGGCCTTTGTCGCCCAGATTGTAGTAACCAAAAATTTGCCGGAAATAGTCAACGCGTAGCGTCGCCAGCAGCACGCCGCGAAAAGAGCCATCGCGGTTATTAAGCCGCATCGACAGCGGAATAATCAGCTCGCCGGTAGAGCGGCTGCGGATCACCTCATCTATATGCAGGCTAAGATCGTCGTGCTGCTGGTGATATTTAAAATAGGCGCGATCGGCGTTGTTATTATGCTGGCTCAACATGCTCTGCGAAGCCAGCACCCAGTTGCCGGCGCTGTCATAGACAAACAGCCCGTGCAGCTGCGGCAGCGAGGCTTTTCTTTCCATTAATAACGTGCGCAGGTAGTTTTGCCGCTCGGCGTCAAGGCCGACCAGCGTAATACGATCGCGCAGATCCTGCAGCGTCAGTTCGACAGGTAGCAGCGTATCTTCAGATTGTCGTGACAGCGACTGGGATAAATTATGGGCGTCGTTCTGCGTTTCGTTCACAATACGCTGCCAGATACTGTAAACCACCCAGCCGTTTACCAGCACGACTGCACAGCCTATCACCAGCAAAAAGAGAATCAGCAGGCGACGCAGGCTTTGCATGCTGACATCAGGTTGCGGATGATGCTCCTCGCTCATGAAATTCTCCCTGGCGCGAAATTCGCTGTGATCTAACTATAGCGGCAGCCAGAAGAATAGGTTGTTTTTACGGCCAAATTGGCGGGGAACGGACGCGCTGTAGCAAATCAGGCGGGACGATCGCTGCAAACTTCACAATGCGGATCTCGGGCGAGCTTAAGCGTGCGGAATTGCAGCGTCATCGCATCGTACATCAGCAGTTTTCCCGCCACGCGCTCGCCATAGTTCGCCAGCAGGCGAATCGCCTCCATCGCCTGCAGCGAACCCGTCACCCCAACCAGCGGCGCCATGACGCCAGCCTCCACGCAGCTGAGCGCCGCGTCGCCAAAGAGTCGGCTAAGGCAGCGATAGCAGGGTTCCGTTTCCTGCCAGGTGAAAACGCTGAGCTGGCTTTCCATACGGATGGCCGCGCCGGATACCAGCGGCGTTTTGCTGGCGAAACAGAGCCGGTTCAGCTGCTCGCGGGTGGCGACATTATCGGTGCAGTCCAGCACGACGTCATGCCGCGCGATCAGCTCGGCCAGCTCCGCATCGTCAAGCTGGCGATCGATCGTCTCCACACTGATATGCGGATTGATCTCACTGAGCTGCTGGCGGGCGGATTCCACTTTCGGCAGGCCAATTTGCGCGTCGCGATGCAGGATCTGCCGCTGCAAATTGGAAACGGAAACCGTATCGAAATCGAGCAGCGTTAGCTGACCCACGCCGGCGGAGGCGAGATAAGGGCTGGCGGCGCAGCCCAGACCACCCAACCCGACAATCAGCGCTTTCGCCGCCTTTAGCTTCTCCTGACCGTCGAAATCGAAGCCGCGCAGCACAATCTGGCGGTTGTAGCGCAGCATCTCTTCATCGCTAAGCTCCGGCTGCATTATCCCTCCAGCAGGCTGTTAAAGGGTTCGACTTCGACCCACTCGCCAGCCTGGACGTTGCCGCGTTCGCGCTCCAGCACGATAAAGCAGTTTGCCTGGCTGAACGAGCTGAAAACGTGCGAGCCCTGTGGCCCGGTGCTGCTGACTTCCAGCTCGCCCTGAGCGTTACGCGTCAGCCTGCCGCGTTGAAAATCGAGCCTGCCCGGCGTTTTCTTCAGGCTACTGGCGCTTTTCACCCGCTGGCGCGGCGGCAGCGCGGGCGCCGTCAGGCCGCTGAGTTTCGCCAGCAGCGGCTGTACCAGCTGATAAAAGGTCAGCACGGCGGAAACGGGGTTGCCCGGCAGGCCGCAGAACCAGCTATTTTGCAGACGGCCAAAGGCGAAGGGTTTGCCCGGCTTGATCGCCAGTTTCCAGAAACCGACTTTGCCCAGCTCTTCCAGCATCGCTTTGGTGTAGTCTGCTTCGCCCACCGATACGCCGCCGCTGCTGATAACCACATCGGCCCGGCTGTCTGCTTCGATAAAGGCGGCGCGCAGCGCGGGCTGGTTGTCGCGAACGATGCCCAGATCGATGACTTCGCAACCCAGCTTTTCCAGCATCAAACGCACCGCGAAGCGGTTGGTGTCATAAATCTGTCCGGCGGCCAGCGGCTTGCCGACCGGCTGTAGCTCATCGCCGGTGGAGAAAACCGCCACGCGCAGCCGACGCTTGACGGTGACGTCCGCCACGCCCAGCGAGGCCAACAGCGGCAGTTCCGCCGCGCCCAGACGAATGCCGGCAGCCAGCACGCTGGCGCCGCGAGCAATATCCTCGCCGGCCAGGCGAATGTTTTGTCCGGCGTTCGCACCGGAGAGAAAACGCACTTTATCTTCCGTCAGCTCAGTTTCTTCCTGCATCACAACGGCCTCGGCGCCTGGCGGAACCGGCGCACCGGTCATAATGCGGATGCAGCTGCCGGCAGGCCAGTCGCCGCTGAAAGGCGATCCGGCAAAGGCTTTCCCGGCAATAGCCAGAGGTCTCTCCATCGCCAGATCGGCCAGGCGAACGGCGTAGCCATCCATCGCGGAGTTGGCGAAAGGCGGAACGTCGATGGGGGAAATAACAGCAGCAGCCGTAATCCGGCCTGTGGCCGCCGTCAGCGGCAGCGTTTCCGTTTCGGCAACCGGCGTAACGCGATCCAGCATGGTGGAGAGCGCATCGTCAAGGGAGATAAGTCCCGCAGTAAAAGCTTCCATAACTTCCTCAGCGTATCCGGCAGCGCGGACAGGCATAGACTTCAGATAGCCATTATTATGGCGTGATTTATCGGTACGGTCACGAAAAGCCGCCGTCAGGTTATAAACCATAAGCTTTCGTTATTACCGCTCCCCCCACTTTCCGCTTTACATCACTTTACAGCCTGCCTATAGTCAAAAACGGCAACAGGTCGGCAAAACTATTCTAACACAGTGTTTTTATTGCCAATTTGGCGGGCAGGGTAAGGGAATTATGAGCAGAGCAGCGATTGTCATTCACGGTGGCGCTGGCGCAATCGCCCGCGCCAGCATGAGCGCGGAAAAAGAGCGGCTTTATATCGAGGCGCTTTCGGCCATCGTAGCCAGCGGCCAGGCTATCCTGGCTCAAAACGGCAGCGCGCTGGATGCGGTAACGGAAGCCGTGCGGCTACTGGAAGAGTGCCCGTTGTTCAATGCGGGTAAAGGCGCGGTATTTACTCACCAGGGCACGCACGAGCTCGACGCCTGCGTAATGGACGGGCGCTTGCTGGACGCAGGCGCGGTGGCGGGCGTGAAGCAGGTACGTAATCCGGTGCTGGCGGCGCGGGCCGTCCTGGAGAAAAGTCCGCACGTGATGCTGATCGGCGAGGGCGCGGAAAAGTTTGCCGTTGAGCAAGGACTGACGCCGGTGTCGCCCGATTTCTTCTCTACATCTGAACGTTGGCAACAGCTCCAGCGGGCGCTGGCGACGCAGCAAACGCTGCTGGATCACGACGGCGCGGCGCAAACCCCGGACGATCCGCTCGATCCCGATCGTAAATTCGGCACCGTGGGCGCGGTGGCTCTCGATCGCCAGGGTAATCTTGCCGCCGCTACCTCAACCGGCGGCATGACCAACAAACAGGCCGGTCGCGTAGGCGATTCGCCCATTGTGGGCGCAGGCTGCTATGCCAATAACGCCAACGTGGCGGTTTCCTGTACCGGCAGCGGCGAGGTATTTATGCGCACGCTGGCGGCTTATGATATCGCGGCGCTGATGGAGTATGGCGGCCTGTCGCTGAAGCAGGCCAGCGAGCGCGTAGTAATGGAAAAAATTAAAGTGTTGGGCGGCAGCGGCGGCGTGATAGCGATAGATCGCGAAGGCAATATCGCGCTGCCTTTCAACAGCGAAGGCATGTACCGGGGTTTTGGCTACGTAGGCGAAGCGCCGAACGTAGGAATCTATCGCGAAGAATAGGGAGAGAGGATGACCAGTGGATCCGATCTGCCCGACGGGCAGGTTCTGTCGGTCAGTAATCTGAGCGTCAGCTTCGCGCAGGAAGGCGAAACCGTGCGCGCGGTGAAGAATCTGTCGCTGGAGGTTGGGCGCGGCGAAACGCTGGCTATCGTGGGCGAATCCGGCTCGGGCAAATCCGTCACCTCGCTGGCGCTGATGCGGCTGGTGGAGCAGGGCGGCGGGCGTATTGACAGCGGCGAAATTTTACTCAGGCGCCGCAATGGCGAAGTGGTCGATCTCGCCCGTTCGTCGCAACACGCGCTGCGCCGCGTGCGCGGCGCGGATATGGCGATGATTTTTCAGGAACCGATGACCTCGCTGAATCCGGTGTTTTCCGTCGGCGACCAGATAGCGGAATCCATTATTCTGCATCAGGGAAAAAGCCGTCGCGAGGCGCTGAAGGAAGCGGAGCGTATGCTGGATCTGGTACGCATTCCCGAAGCCAAAAACGTGCTGGGGCGCTTTCCGCATCAGCTTTCCGGCGGCATGCGCCAGCGGGTGATGATCGCGATGGCGCTCTCCTGCCGTCCGGCGCTGCTGATCGCCGATGAGCCTACCACGGCGCTGGACGTCACTATTCAGGCGCAAATCCTCCAGCTGATCCGCGTCCTGCAAAAAGAGATGCAGATGGGGGTGATTTTTATCACCCACGATATGGGCGTAGTGGCGGAAATGGCCGATCGCGTCCAGGTCATGTATCGCGGCGAGGTCGTGGAAACCGGCCCGGTTGAAGCCATTTTTCAGAACCCGCAGCAGGATTACACCAAAGCGCTACTGGCCGCGGTACCGAAGCTGGGCGCGATGCACGGCAAGCCTTTTCCGGCGCGTTTTCCGTTGATAAATTCCGCCGATGCGCAGGAAGAAGAGAGCCAAAACACGGTGAAGGCCGATGCGCCGCCGGTGCTGCAGGTGCGCGATTTGGTGACGCGTTTCGATATTCGCAGCGGCATCCTTAATCGCGTTACGCGCCGCGTACATGCGGTAGAAAAGGTCAGTTTCGATTTGTATGCGGGCGAAACTCTGGCGCTGGTGGGCGAGTCGGGCTGCGGCAAATCCACGACCGGTCGTTCGCTGCTGCGGCTGGTGGCCAGCCAGAGCGGCACTATTACCTTCAACGGTCAGCGTATCGATAACCTTACCGGCGCGGCGCTTTCCCATCTGCGGCGCGATATCCAGTTTATTTTTCAGGATCCCTACGCCTCGCTCGATCCGCGTCTGACGGTTGGCTTCTCGATTATGGAGCCGCTGCTGGTTCACGGCGTGGCGAAAGGCAAAGAAGCGGAGGCGAGAGTAGCCTGGCTGCTTGAGCGCGTTGGCCTGCTGCCTGAACACGCGCGCCGCTATCCGCATGAGTTTTCCGGCGGCCAGCGGCAGCGGATCTGCATTGCGCGAGCGCTGGCGCTTAACCCTAAGGTGGTGATCGCCGATGAATCCGTTTCCGCGCTCGACGTATCCGTACAGGCGCAGATCGTCAATCTGATGATGGATCTGCAGCGGGAATTCGGTATCGCCTTTCTGTTTATTTCTCACGATATGGCGGTGGTGGAACGGATCAGCCATCGCGTGGCGGTGATGTATCTGGGGCAGATCGTTGAAATCGGTTCGCGTCAGGCGGTGTTCGAAAACCCGCAGCATCCCTACACGCGCAAGCTGATGTCCGCCGTGCCCGTTGCTAATCCGCACCATCGTCGCCGCGAGCGGGCGCTGCTGGTGGATGAGATACCCAGCCCGATTCGGCCCGTCGGCGATGAGCCGGAAGTGGCGCCGTTAGTGGAAGTGGGCGCAGGACACTACGTTGCGCGTCATGTCGTCGGCAGCGTCTGAAAAGGCCAGATAATAAAATCACAGGAGAAACAAGCATGATGATTCAACGCAAGCTGCTGGTGGCTGCCGGGATCCTGAGCAGCCTGGCGGCACTGCCGGCCTGGGCGGCGAAGGACGCGGTCATTGCCGTAGGTTCTAACTTCACCACGCTCGATCCCTACGACGCTAACGACACGCTGTCGCAGGCGGTTGCCAAATCCTTCTACCAGGGCCTGTTCGGCTTCGATAAAGAGATGAAGCGGGTTAATGTGCTGGCAGAGAGCTTTGATGCCAGCAAGGATGGCCTGACCTACACCATCAAACTGCGTAGCGGCGTCAAGTTTCAGGACGGCACGGACTTTAACGCCGAAGCGGTAAAGGTAAATCTGGATCGCGCCAGCAATCCCGATAATCATCTGAAACGCTACAACCTGTTTAAATCCGTGGCGACCACTGAAGTTATCGATCCCACCACGGTAAAAATTACGCTGAAAGAGCCGTTCTCGGCGTTTATCAACACGCTCGCCAGTCCGGCGGCGGCGATGATCTCGCCGACGGCGCTGAAAAAATATGGCAAAGAGATCGGCTTCCATCCGGTGGGCACTGGCCCATACGAGCTGGAGACGTGGAATCAGACCGACTTTGTGAAGGTAAAAAAATTCGCGGGATACTGGAAACAGGGCTATCCGAAGCTGGACAGCATTACCTGGCGTCCGGTGGTGGATAACAACACCCGCGCAGCGATGCTGCAAACCGGCGAGGCGAACCTCGCGTTCCCGATTCCTTACGAGCAGGCGAAACTGCTGGAGAAAAACAGCAAGCTGGATCTGGTCGCCTCGCCGTCGATTATGCAGCGCTATATCAGTTTCAACGTCACCCAAAAGCCGTTTGATAACCCGAAAGTGCGTGAAGCCGTTAACTACGCCATCAATCGTCAGGCGCTGGTGAAGGTCGCGTTTGCCGGCTACGCGGAACCGGCTACCGGCATTGTGCCGCCATCCATCCAGTATGCGCAGAGCTACCCGGCGCCGGAGTACAATCCGGCGAAAGCGCGCGAGCTGCTGAAGGAAGCGGGCTATCCAAACGGCTTCAGCACCACGCTGTGGTCTTCCCACAATCACTCCACGGCGCAGAAAGTATTGCAGTTCACGCAGCAGCAGCTGGCGCAGGTCGGCATCAAGGTTAAAGTCACGGCGATGGACGCTGGCCAGCGCGCGGCCCAGGTGGAGGATAAAGGCCAGAAAGAGAGCGGCGTAAGAATGTTTTATACCGGCTGGAGCGCCTCGACGGGGGAAGCCAACTGGGCCTTAACGCCGCTTTTCGCTACGCAGTCCTGGCCGCCGACCATTTTTAACACCGCGTTCTACAGCAATCCTCAGGTGGATAAAGATTTAGCCGACGCGCTACGAACCACCGACGATGCAAAGAAAGCTTCCCTGTATAAAGACGCGCAGGATCGTATCTGGAACGACCGTCCGTGGGCGCCGCTGGTGGTGGAAAAGCTGGTGTCGGCCAACAGTAAAAACCTGACGGGCTTTTATGTGATGCCGGATACCTCTTTCAACTTTGACGAGGCCGACCTGAAGTAGCCGCCACGGCGGCATCGGTAGATGCCGGCGCCGCCGTAAAGCGCAGGGAAAAGTATGCTTAATTATTTTATTAAACGTCTGCTGGGACTGATCCCCACGCTGCTCATTGTGGCGGTGCTGGTGTTTCTGTTCGTGCATATGCTGCCGGGCGATCCGGCCAGGCTGGTGGCCGGGCCGGAAGCGGACGCGACCGTGGTGGCGCTGGTACGTCAGCAGCTTGGCCTGGATCAGCCGCTAATTCAGCAGTTCTGGCACTTTATCAGCCACGCGTTGCGGGGCGATTTCGGTCAGTCAATGGTTTCCCGCCGACCCGTTTCCATGGAAATTGCCCAGCGCTTTCTGCCGACTTTATGGCTGACGCTGAGCAGCATGGTCTGGTCGGTGATTTTTGGCATGGCGATCGGTATCGTCTCTGCCGTCTGGCGCAACCGCTGGCCGGATCGTATCGGCATGACGCTGGCGGTTTCCGGCATCTCTTTTCCCGCCTTTGCGCTCGGCATGTTGCTGATGCAGATTTTTTCCGTCGAGCTGGGCTGGCTGCCTACCGTTGGCGCGGACGGCTGGCGCAACTATATTCTGCCTTCAATAACCCTGGGCGCGGCCGTCGCCGCCGTTATGGCGCGCTTTACCCGCGCCTCTTTCGTCGAGGTGATGCAGGAAGACTATATGCGTACCGCGCGGGCGAAAGGCGTGCGTGAAACGCTGGTGGTGATTAAACACGGTTTGCGCAACGCCATGATCCCGGTGGTCACCATGATGGGGCTGCAGTTCGGCTTTCTGCTGGGCGGCTCGATAGTGGTGGAAGTGGTCTTTAACTGGCCTGGCCTGGGGCGCCTGCTGGTGGATTCGGTAGAGATGCGCGATTACCCGGTGGTACAGGCGGAAGTGCTGCTGTTTTCCCTGGAATTTATTCTTATCAACCTGGTTGTCGATATGCTTTACGCGGCGATAAACCCGGCGATTCGCTACAAATAAGGACGGGCGATGAAAAACTGGCGACGTAACGCGGCTCTGGCCGCGATGCCGACAATAGAGCAACATCGCGTACGCACGCCGTGGCGGGAGTTCTGGCGGCGTTTTAAGCGCCAGCCGGTGGCGATGGTAGCCGGAGTTTTTGTACTTTTGCTGGTGGCGATCGCTTTGCTCGCGCCCTGGTTAGCGCCTTTCGACGCGGAAAACTACTTTGATTACGATCGCCTGACGGAAGGGCCTTCCGCCATGCACTGGTTCGGCGTGGATTCGCTGGGCCGCGATATTTTCAGCCGCGTGCTGCTGGGAACCCGGCTGTCGCTCATCTCCGGTTTCTTTTCAGTGGCTATCGGCGCGGCGATCGGGACGCTGCTGGGCCTGCTGGCGGGCTACTACGAAGGCTGGTGGGATCGAATTATCATGCGTATCAGCGACGTGCTGTTTGCTTTCCCGGGCATTTTGCTGGCGATCGCGGTTGTGGCTGTGATGGGCAGCGGTATGGCGAATGTGGTGATTGCCGTGGCGATTTTCAGCATTCCCGCCTTTGCCCGACTGGTGCGCGGCAATACGCTGGTGCTGAAACAGATGACCTATATTGAATCCGCCAGAAGCATCGGCGCCAGCGACATCACTATTATTCTGCGGCATATTCTGCCGGGCACGCTTTCCTCCATCGTGGTCTATTTCACCATGCGTATCGGCACCTCCATTATTACCGCTGCCAGCCTTTCTTTTCTGGGGCTGGGCGCGCAGCCGCCGACCCCGGAGTGGGGCGCGATGCTGAACGAGGCGCGGGCGGATATGGTGATGGCGCCGCACGTGGCGATCTTCCCGAGCCTGGCGATCTTTTTTACCGTGCTGGCGTTTAACCTGCTGGGCGATGGCCTGCGCGACGCGCTGGATCCCAAACTAAAAAACTGAGCCGCGTCCGCCGACGCGTTTTCGCTTTCCTGTGCCAGACTTACTCTTTTACCCGGAGGTCGGCCATGAAGGAATTTGATTATCAGCAGGATTTTAAAACCATCGACTTTCGTCAGCATCCGGAACGCTATCAGGTAGGTCGCGGCGAGCAGGGCGTACTGATGGTGGAGCCCTATAAAGGCGAAATATTGCCGCACTGGCGCTTCAAAACCCCCGCGATCGCGGAAGCTTCCGCGAAAAAAATTATGGAGCTGTTTGAAGAGTACCGAGCGAAAGACGATTTTGTCGGCATGGATATGGCGCGTAAATTTATTCAGATGGGCTATACCCGCGCCCGGCGCTATGCCAACCACAAAGGCGGCCGCAAATATGATGAAGATCGCAAAGTGCTGCCTTATCACGTTAATGAAGAAAAAGCCGCTGCCGCCGCCATCTTCAAAGGCTGGTGGGACAAGATCCGTGAAGATGAAGACTATCTGAAACGGAAAAAAGCGCATCAGGCAAAGTATGGATGAACGGAGCAGGCCGCTATTCGGCGGCCTGCTACCGCTGCCAGTCGTGATGCAGAGTATTCACCTACCCAAAAAAAGAAGCCGCGACGTTATCCGCCGCGGCTTTTTAATAGCTAAATTGTCAGTCGATCTGCAATTAAGCGGCGCTATTTTTTTAGCGCGGCGGCATCGTCAGGCAGCATCTGCTCTTTCTGCGCGCCGGAGCCAGGCCTGGCCGGGCCAAGAAGAGGCTCCTGTCCCAGAATCTCCGGTTTCTCTTTCGCCGTGAATTCACCTACGCCGTCATAAGCCGGGCCTTCGCTCCAGCGGCCTTTCGGCAGCGGCTTATCCAGCGAAGTATTCAGACAGTAGTAAGAATGCTCCTGCGCTTCTTCCGACTGCGGGAAGCTGTTAGGAATGGGCATAGAAGCGCTGATGCCGCCCATATCCTCAATCACCGCCAGCCACTGCTGCTGGTGCATGGTGTCGCGGGCGATCAAGAAGGAAAGAAAATCTTTCATCCCTTTATCTTCCGTAAGGTTATAGAGACGTGTCGCCAGTACGCGCCCCGTCGCCTCTGCAGTCACGTTAGCCAGCATATCGGCAGCAACGTTGCCGGAAGCGTAGATATGGCTCATATCAAAAGCCATGCCGTTAGCGTTGACTGGCATAGCCGCCAGGCCGGACGACAGAATATGGCGCGGATTCATACCGCCCATGATGGCGTTAACCACGGGATCTTTTGCGGATTCTTCCTGATAAGAAAGCGGCGCGCCTTCCAGGTTAAGCGCGACGGCATGACCAAGCATTTCGATATGGGCCAGCTCTTCGGTGGCTGTGGAGATCAGCAGATCCTTGATGCGCGGATCGCCGCGCGTGCCCATCGCCTGGAAAAAATATTGCATGGCAACACGTATTTCCCCTTCAACGCCGCCGATGGCCTGCTGCAGAAGCATGGCAAACTCTGGATCGGGCTTGTCGACTTTTACCGGATATTGCAGTTTCGATGAATGATGAAACATGATTTCCTCCTGGTGGGTTACGTAAGTTAAGCAACGCATTAAGCCTGGTTGAAATCGCTCAGAATGAAAGGTAAATGCAACAGATTCTCATTTTGCTGGTGTGATCGATCGAAAAACAAGCAGGATGCAAACGGGCTTTTGTCGTAAAAACTTATTAAAATCAATAAATAACGACGATGATGAGAGTAATTTTCAGGCAGGAGCTATTATGTAACCGGCCGTTATGCCTGGTTTTCAGTACCGCGACCAGGGCAATATCAAAGTGCAAACTGCGAAATCATCATGCCACATAGTCACCGCGGCGGGTTTTGGTGACATGCACAACATCTGCATTTATAGTTACAACATACTAAATAACAAGCCTGTCCGTGGCTTGAGTAAGGTGATAGCGATTATGCCGCCGCGCCTTTTGGCTGAGTAGCGAGGTGCGCCGCCCACAGGTTTGTCACCCATTTGACGCCTTTCGAGGTAAAACGCGCCTGGGAAAAAGCATGCAGATTTTCGCCCACGCTGGTGCGAACGGTAAAGTAGCCCGCCTGAACGTGATGCTGCTGCGGCATCAGCGTGCCGTTGGCGCGATACATAATATTGCGCTCAAACAGGAACTGGCGGAACTCAGGCTCTTTCGCTTTCAGCATCTTGCAGAGCTGGCGAAAACCCAGCGAATCCTCTACCTGCACAAAACGGTCGAAGAATTCCGCTTTTGGGGCGAAAAGGGCCAGCTGCTGTTCCGCCGCCTGACGCTGTTCAAACTGTTCAGCCCAGGCGCGTGCCGCCGCTGCAGGATTGGTAAAGTCCGGCAGACGAGTGTTTCTTTCACGCTCCTGCCAGCTATCCAGCGCCTGGGCAATAAAGGCGGGCGCCAGACGGGCAACCGCCAGCAGCGAATCGCGTTTGTTCAGGCAATACTCCTGACGCGCTTCGCCCTCACGCTCGTAGACTCCGATGGTCAGCGGTTGAGAAAGACGCTGCGTGGTTTCCAGCGTTTTGATCAGCCGTTTTACTTCGCCATGCGGGATGCCGACTAATTTGGCGATTTCGCGGCTGCTCATCGTGACCGATTGATTCAGCGAGCTGAGGTTTTCTGTCGAAATCATCATAGGTTTTACCCCCAAGCTTTTCAAAAGAGCCCCGAGCGGGCAGTAGAAATATTATACAGTTGCCTGTTTAAATATCCAGTACTTTTTTTAAGCGATCGAGTTATATGAATTGCTTACTCATTTTCATTTTTTGTAAAGGTAACGCGCCGCCGCGGCATCTTCGCTAAGGTTATTTCAGCCCTTGTTAATCAGGAGAAAAAGCATGTCCCGACCGCTGCAAACCTGTCTGCTGAGCCTCTCTCTTTTGGCAACCGGCGCCGTTGTCGCTGAAGAGGTGAGCGTCACCGAGTTGCAAAAAGGCTTACGTCATCCCTGGTCACTCGCTTTTCTGCCCGACAACCAGGGAATGTTGATTACGGAACGCGAGGGACAGCTTCGTTTATGGCAGCAGGGGAAAGGGCTGTCCGATCCGCTGTCGGGCGTGCCGAAAGTGTGGGCCGAAAGGCAGGGCGGTCTACTGGACGTGGCGCTGGCGCCAGACTTTGCGCAAAACCGGCGACTCTGGCTCAGCTACACCGAAGCCGACAGCGATGGACGGGCTGGCGCGGTGATAGGTTACGGTACGCTGAATAAGAGTAATACCGCGCTGGAAAATTTCCGGGTCATTTTGCGTCAGCAGCCAAAACTCTCTGGCGGCGCCAACCTGGGAACGCGACTGGCTTTTGATGACCGCGGCTATGTTTATGCCAGCTTCGGCGATAACTTTCAGGCCGCTACGGCGCAGGATTTAAAAACCCTTACTGGTAAAATCGTACGTTTAAAGACTGATGGCAGCGTGCCTGAGGATAATCCCTTCGCACACACAAAGGATGCACGGCCTGAAATCTGGACTTACGGCATGCGTAATCCGCAAGGGTTGGCGCTAAATCCGCAAACGCGTGAGATGTGGGAAAGTGAACATGGCCCGCGCGGCGGCGATGAAATCAACCCGTTGCGCAAGGGACAAAACTACGGCTGGCCGCTGGCGACCTGGGGAGTGGATTACAGCGGCGACAAAGTCCCCGGCTCTCAGGGCGGTGAAGCGCCGGGTACGTTACAGCCTCAATTTTACTGGAAGGTTTCGCCTGCTCTCAGCGGCATGGCTTTTTACCAGGGCGATCGCTTCCCGCAGTGGAAAAATTCACTTTTCGTCGGCGCTTTGAAAGATAAAAGCCTGATTCATCTCTCCGTTAACGAGAATAAGGTTGAAGAAAAATCCCGCATGTTAAAAAATTTCGGCGAGCGAATTCGGGATGTGCGCGTCGGGCCGGACGGCTATCTCTATGTGCTGACGGATGAAACCGACGGCAAGCTGCTCAAAATCGGGCTGCAATAAAACCGGCCGCCTGGCCGGTTCTGCCTATGCTGTGGCGAGACTATTTTACCCAGCGGCAAACTTCCCAGCCGCGCTGCTGCGCCAGTTGATAAAGCGGTTCAGCGGGATTCACCACGTGCGCGCGATCCGCCTGTTCGAGCAGCGGCAGATCGGTAATAGAGTCGCTATAGGCCCAGACAGAGTCAAAAGGAGCGTGACTCTGTAACGCCAGCCAGTCGGCTAATCTCACCATACGATCTTCCTTACCAGCGCAGTTGTCGCAGATCTGGCCGCTATAGCGATCGTTTACGATCTCTACGCTGACCGCCAGCGCGCCATGGGCGCCAAGCTGTTGCGCAATCGGCATAGCAAGGTGATCGCCGCCTGGCGAAACGAGCATGATTTTGTCGCCGCGCTGTTGATGCCAGGCCAGTTTCTCGCGAGCGGCAGGATAGACGCGCGGCAGAATATCGCGCTGAATAAAACGCCTGACCCAGCCGGAAACGGTCAGCGTACTCATGCCCGTCAGCGGCGAGAGCGTGGTTTGCATATACTCCTCTGCTGACAGCAGACCCTGATCATAGCGGGCCATCAGCGCTCTCTCCTGCTCTATCAGCGAGGCGGGCGCATAGCCCTGTGAAACCAGCCAGCGCGACCACAGGCTGGCGCTGTCCTCGCAGATCAGCGTTTCATCAAGATCGAACAGAGCTAAATCCATGGTTCTTACTCCACTGTGACATTTTATTCAGCGTAGCGGAGTTTTGTGATCGACTTAACAGCACACCGTAAAATCAGAATACGCCTGCCTCGCGCATCTAAATTTCTCTAATAAATTTTAAGAAACTTTACCGAAACGCGGTTCTTTTTAGCGTCGGTAAACGATAGCGTAGGAGGCACTCTGCCTGGTTTAGCTATAAATTTATTATCTTTCATAAGGATATCCGAGAACCGCCATGATGAATACGCGCCTTTCCGTCGCCCCTACCTTACCCGTTCTGCTGCTTTTAACCGCCGCTGCCAGTCGTGCGGCGGAAGTACCGATGCCGCCGCAAATCGAAGCCAAAGCCTGGATTCTGATGGACTACCGCAGCGGCAAGGTGCTGACCGAGTTTAATGCGGACGAACGCCACGATCCGGCCAGCCTGACAAAAATCATGGCCAGCTATGTTATCGGGCAGGCGATGAAGGCCGGAAAAATCCATGATGACGATTTGGTCACCATTGGCAAAGACGCCTGGGCGACCGGCAATCCGGTACTGAAAGGCTCATCGCTGATGTTTTTAAAACCGGGCGATCGCATTCCCGTATCTGAACTGAATAAGGGCGTGGTGATCCAGTCCGGCAACGACGCGAGCATCGCGCTGGCGGATTACGTTGCGGGCAGTCAGGACTCCTTTGTGGGATTGATGAACAGCTATGTGAAAGCGCTTGGCCTGAAAAACACCCATTTTAAAACCGTACATGGGCTTGATTCCGCCGGGCAGTACAGCACCGCGCGCGATATGGCGCTGCTGGGCCAGGCTTTAATCCGCGACGTCCCTGCGGAATACGCGCTACATAAAGAGAAAGAGTTCACTTTTAACAATATCAAACAGTACAACCGCAACCGCCTGCTCTGGAGCACCAATCTGAATGTCGACGGCATCAAAACCGGCCATACGGCGGGCGCGGGCAATAACCTGGTAGCTTCGGCCACGGAAGGGGATCAGCGCCTGATCTCCGTAGTACTGGGCGCGCAAACGGACGCTATCCGCTTTCGCGAAAGCGAAAAGCTGCTGACGTGGGGATTTCGGTTTTATGAAACCGTTACGCCGATTAAAGCGGATAAGCCTTTCGCCACGCAGCGTGTCTGGTATGGCGATCGTAAAGAGGTCAGCCTGGGCGTGGCGGAAGATGCCGCCATCACTCTGCCTAAAGGCCAGCTAAAAGGGCTGAAGGCCAGCTTTACCCTGAACGAACCGCAGCTGAGCGCGCCGTTACGTAAAAATCAGGTTGTTGGCACCATCGATTTTCAGCTGGATGGCAAAATCGTCGAGCAGCGTCCGCTGGTGGTGATGGAAGAAGTCAAAGAGGGCGGATTCTTTAGCCGGATAGCGGATTTTGTCCTGATGAAGCTGAATGGCTTGTTCAGTAAATGGTTTGGCTGAGGAAATCAGGAAAAGAGCAGGGCGGTTGCGCCATCCGTGGCGCCGGCTTGCTGACGATCAGAACAGATCGTAAGCGATCGCGGAAATAGCGATCAGGCCGGAGACCACCACGAAAAGATTGCTGATTTTACCGCTGTACTGACGCATTGATGGCACTTTATTAATGGCGTACATCGGCATCAGGAACAGCAGCACGGCGATAATCGGGCCGCCCAGGGTTTCGATCATGCCCAGAATACTGGGGTTTTTCGTCGCGACCAGCCAGGTGGACAGAAACATAAAGATCGCCGTTATGCGGTTCAGCCGACTTTCTGCTGGTGGATTTCGCATCGCTTTCGCCAGCAGACCGTTAAACCCTTCGCGTGCGCCCAGATAGTGCCCCAAAAAGGATTTGGTAATGGCGACCATCGCAATCAGCGGCGCCAGCCACGCCATAAGCGGCGTGTCAAAATGGTTGGCAAGATAGGAAAGAATAGAGATATTCTGCGCTTTTGCTTCCGCCAGGTTCTCTGGCGACAGGCTGAGCACGCAGCTGAAAACAAAAAACATCACCGTTATCACCATCATCAGATGGCTGCGCGCCAGAATGCGAGAGCACTGTTGCGCGGCTTTCTCGCCATACTCCTGACGTTTAGCGACGGCAAAAGCTGAAATAATCGGCGAATGATTAAAAGAGAACACCATTACCGGGATCGCCAGCCACAGCGTCAGCCACAGCCCTTTGCCGCTGACTGCCGCATGCTGGAAAATCGCGCTGTTCCAGTGTGGGATCAGAAACAGCGCCAGCGCCATCAGAACTAAAACGAAAGGGTAAACCAGCACGCTCATGGTTTTGACAATCATCTCTTTGCCGAAGCGGACAATCGTCATCAGACCGGCGATCAGAATCAGCGATAGCAGCGCTCGCGGCGGCGCCTGCAGATGAAGCTGATGGGTGATGAAGCTTTCCACCGTATTGGTGATCGCTACGCTGTAGACCAGCAAAATAGGATAAATAGCAAAAAAGTAGAGCAGAGTCAGCAGCGCGCCCGCGCCTGCGCCGAAATGCTCTTCCACCACGCCGGTGATATCGCGATCGCCACGGCCGGAAAGGACGAAACGGCAGAGTCCGCGATGAGCGTAGAAAGTCATTGGGAAAGCGAGAGCCGCCATAATCAGCAGCGGAATCAGCCCGCCGATACCGGCGTTAATTGGTAAAAACAGCACGCCGGCGCCGATGGCGGTGCCATACAGACCCAGCATCCACGTGGTATCGCTTTTGCGCCACGCTGTCGATGTCTCCGTCGACGACAACTTAGCCGTTTTGGTGGATTCCATTAAGATCTCCCGGTTGAGAATAGTGAGCTAAATAACCTGAACCTGGCGCAGGAAAATCCTCTTACCAGTCGTTATTTAATTAACTACTCTGGCCGAGGCGAGCAACACTCTACCATTAGCAACGGAAGAAGAAAGTGAAAAATAGGCGGCAGGTGAGAAAGGTGAGAACAGCGTAACACTATTTTTTAGTTTAATAAGCTACAGGCTATTTTCTATTTGGTTTGATGTGCTGGTGACAGGCCATTACCGTAGTGATAAAAACCGTATTTAACAGGATGTAAATAGTTAAGTTTCGCGTTTTGAAACGACCAAATAACCGAGGTGATAGTTTTAATTCATTAAAAACAATAAGTTATGATTATAGTCAAGCAGGCTTTGTCGTTTTTTTACTCGCTTGCGCAACAGGGAAATAAAAAGGCTTTTTTGTTTTGACCTGTTGCGCAATAGCGCGTTTGTTTTTTGTTCATTTATTGCAGGTGCAATAAACGCTTAAGAAACTATTACTCTCTTACCCAACCTTTGCGAATAGGAAAAGCAAAAAGCAGCCGATAGAGCGATGAAATATTACTCAGCAAACGCTGTCCGCAGAAGTGCCAGGCGATCTGGGCTATCAGGCAGGAAAGCCCGCCAAGCAGCAGCCCGCCCAGCATATCCATCGGCCAGTGAACGCCCAGGAAAATTCGCGACCAGGCGATTGCCAACCCGACAGCCAGCAGCACTATGCCCGACCAGACACGATGCCAGCAGAAAAAGGCGATAGCGAAAGTGAAAATAATGGTGCCGTGATTGCTGGGATAAGATTCCGTCGCATCGTGCGCAAGGAACTGGTGGCCCAGACCAACAACGAAAGGACGCGGATGAGGATAAAGGTTGCCGATAAGCCAGGAGACGGTAAGCGCCCAGGCCAACGCGATAGCGGTTTTCAACACCAGGCGACGCTGCGAACCTACCTGATTTTCCGGGCCCCACAGCCATAGGGCGACAATCAGCACCGGCACTATGGTGATCAGATCGCGGGCCACCAAAGTAGCCAGCGAGATCAGCCAGTCGGGCGTGTCGGGCGTGGCGTTAATCCAGAGAAACAGCGTCCGGTTCAGCGCTTCCAGCATGGTTATTTCCTCATCTCGTTCAGCAGGTACGCGATGTATCTGCAGGTGAAAACAGGCCGGGTCAGGCCATAACATAGTGCTTATCTGAGCAGAGGTTGGCCTCGTCTACCGGTCGCTTTTCAACAGGCGTAAACGGTCTCCCTGACTGTCAGCCGGATAAGGTAGAAGCGGGTTGATAAAAGATAAATAGTCTCGTTCTTAATTCGGCAGGCGGTTGCAGTTTCGTTAAGGTTTGATGACAAACAAAGCGTGGCGCAGAGCTAAATGCCAGAAAAAGAACGAAAAAAACCCGTCAATCAAAAAATTGACGGGCTCCACAATCCGGGGATTTCAAAGAAAAGCAGTGGCATTAATTATGACTGCGGGCCGTTGCAAAAGTTCGCGACCAGACAGAAATTATTTTAGCCGCCGATCATCGGCCAGATTAAAACGATTAAAGTACCAGCAAGGGTCAGCAGCACGTTGGCGATGGCGTAGGTACCCGCGTAGCCGAGTGCGGGAATATTGCTGCGGGCCGTGTCGCTGATTATTTCCATCGCCGGCGCACAGGTGCGCGCGCCCATGATCGCACCGAACAGCAGCGCACGGTTCATTTTCAACACCCAGGCGCCAAAAACAAAGCTGATTACTACCGGCAGCAGGCTGACCATCAATCCTGCCACCAGCATCAGCAGACCGGTATCGCCCATACCTTGTGAGAGACCGCTGCCCGCGCTCAGGCCAACGCCAACCATAAACACCATCAGGCCAAACTCTTTCACCATGGTTAACGCGCCCTGCGGGATATAGCCGAAGGTGGGATGGTTCGCCCGCAGAAAGCCCAGCATGATACCGGCAAACAGCAGCCCGGCGGCGTTGCCGACGCTAAAGCTGAAGCTGCTGAACTGGAAAGTGACCATGCCGACCATCAGCCCGATAATAAAGAAGGCGCAGAAAGCCAGCAGATCGGTCACCTGGCTATGAATAGAGATAAAGCCGATCTTATCCGCCACCGTTTTAACCCGGCGCGCTTCACCGCTGACCTGCAGCACGTCGCCCTTGTTTAAAATGATGCTGTCGTCGATCGGCATCTCAATCTGGCTACGAATCACGCGATTGAGGAAGCAGCCGTGGTCTGTCAGTTTCAGCTGGCTGAGCCTTCTGTTTACCGCGTTATTGTTCTTGACCACGATCTCTTCGGTAATGATGCGCATATCAAGCAAATCGCGATCGAAAACCTCTTTGCCGTTGCGGAAGCTGGGATCGAGACGAGAGTGAGCGTCCGGATAGCCTACCAGCGAGATTTCGTCGCCCTGCTGCAGCACCGCATCGCCATCGGGGTTGGCCAGGATGCCGTTGCGGCGAATACGTTCAATGTAACAGCCGGTTTGCCGATAGATCCCCAGCTCGCGCAGATTTTTACCGTCGATCCAGGCAACCAGCTCCGGGCCTACGCGGTAGGCGCGGATAACCGGCAGATAGACCTTACGCTGTTCGGCGTCCAGGCCACGTTCACGAGCAATCTGCTGCGCGCTGGTAGGCAGATCCTGATGCTGAAGTTTAGGCAGGTAGCGTGCGCCGAAAATCAGGCTTACCAGGCCGACCAGATAAGTCAGCGCGTAACCGAGGCTGAGATTGTTCTGCGCCTGGCTCAGTACCGCGCCGCCTGGCCAGGTATGCCGCAGCGTATCGCCTGCGCCCACCAACACCGGCGTGGAGGTCATCGAGCCTGCCAGCATCCCGGCCGTCAAGCCGATATCCCAGCCAAACAGCTTGCCCAATCCCAGCGCGATCAGGACGGCGCTAAGCACCATCACCAGCGCCAGCATCAGATAGTTTTTGCCGTCGCGGAAGAAAATAGAAAAAAAGTTAGGCCCGGCTTCCACGCCCACGCAAAAAATAAATAACATAAAGCCAAGATTAAGCGCGTTGGGATTAATAGTGAAATGCTGCTGGCCAAGCAGAAGAGAAACCACTAAAACGCCAATAGAATTACCCAGTTGGACAGAACCAAGGCGTAATTTTCCCAGGCACAGTCCCAGCGCCAGTACGACGAATAATAACAGAATGTCATTTCCACTTAACAAATCTGCGACGTTTATATTCACGGTTTAACTTCTTGTTTACTAGTAAGATGTTGAATTAGTGGGTGTTTTGCGATAAATTTATTGCACTGCCAGCAGAGCAGCGGCAACATTCAGGATTTTCCGCGAATTACAGCCCAGCGTCAGATAAAACGGCCGTCATTTTAATCGCATCACGCTTTTTCAGCCAGTAAAAGCCACGGCTTTTGTTTATTCAAAACAGGGAAAATCGGTCCGGTATTGTTCCGGCCAGGTGATAACATCCATTACCGAGAGAAGATCCTATTATGTTTAAGGGTATGTCCTGGACAAGCGTAGCATTTAGTTTTGTTCTCTACAGCATCGTTTTCCTGGCAGTGCGCTATGGCATGGTGATTGAAGGATCCGCCTGGGCGCAGGCAAGACCGGGTTTGCTGATGTTTACGCTGCCCGGCGGCGTCGCCGCGCTGATTTCAAAGGAGCATCCGCTGTCGGTAGCGCTGCTGGGCGCCTTGCTGGCTACGCCGTTTTGCCTGATCTTCCTGCACTATTATTCACTGCATTACCATGCGCCTTTTCAGGAGCTGGCTTTCGACACCAGCGCCATTTTCTGGTGCGGCTCCGGCGCGCTGATCGTAATGCTCTGCCGTACGCTGTTCTGGCATTCGCACAGCTAAGACGGAACAGAAGCAAAAAAAAGAGGATCGCCAGGCGATCCTCTTTTTTATCGTTCATTTACCAATCCGTAGCGGATGGCTTACTGGAACAGGCCCAGGTTTTCTTTAGCGTAAGCTTCGAAATCGGTGCAGCCGCCGATATGGGTCTGATCCAGGAAAATCTGCGGCACGGTTTCCACCGGCTTACCCACGGTTTTTTCCAGATCGGCTTTGGTGATGCCTTCGGCATGGATATCCACATAGCGGAAGTTGAAGTCTTCACGCTCTTCGGTCAGCTTCTCTGCCAGTTCTTTTGCGCGGACACAATAAGGACAGCCAGGACGTCCAAAAATTACGGCAAACATAGGTTTCTCCTCAAAGTCCAGATTTTGTGTGATATGCATCACAACTTATCACGTAATGGCGCTTATCATGCCCACTTCCGACCGTGAAAGAAAGAAGGAATTGCCTGTCGCTTCGATTCGTTTCATCTATGTAGAGAAAACAGGTTACGCTTTATTAACCCTTTTATTATCAGGATGGAGTCGATATGCGCGGCCTTACCTTTAGCGGAATGCCTAAAGCGGTGTTGGTGGCGGAAGCGCTGGGAGGAATTATACTGCTGCTCTCTTACTTCGTGCTGCATCAAATGCTACCCTTGCCCGCATCTTTTTCCGGCCCTGGCGCCGCGGCGATTCTGTTTATCACTGGCATTATCCTGATGCTGCCAGCCGCCGCCGTGATGATGTGGCGTACGGCCAAAGCAATGGCGCCGGAGCTGTTTACTTTGTCAGAAAAGCACCAATCAGGAGAGAAGCATGACGCCGACCATTGACCTACTTTGCGCCCACCGTTCCATTCGATCTTTTACCGACCAGCCCGTGGGCGAGGCTGAACGTGCGGCAATTATCGCCGCTGCACAGGCGGCTTCCAGCTCCAGCTTTTTGCAGTGCTCCTCCATTATCCGCGTGACAGACCGGACGATGCGCGACCGGCTGGTTGAGCTGACCGGCGGCCAGAAATATGTTGCGCAGGCCGCTGAGTTTTGGGTGTTCTGCGCCGATTTTAATCGTCATCAGCAGATCTGCCCGGAAGCACAGCTGGGCCTGGCGGAGCAGCTGCTGCTGGGCTGCGTGGACACCGCGCTGATGGGACAAAACGCGCTGGTTGCCGCAGAGTCATTGGGGCTGGGCGGCGTCTATATCGGCGGCATCCGCAACGGTATCGCCGAGGTGACCGAGCTGCTGGGGCTGCCGAAATTCGTTCTGCCGCTGTTTGGCCTTTGTCTCGGCTGGCCTGCGCAGACGCCGCAGCTGAAGCCGCGTATGCCGGCGGCTATGCTGGTGCATGAAAATCATTATCAGCCGATCGATCCGCAAACGCTGGCCGCGTACGACGCGGAGCATGAAGAGTACTACCTGACGCGGGAAAGCAACGCGCGGCGCGAAAGCTGGAGCGAGCATATCCAGAAAACCATTATCAAAGAAAGCCGTCCGTTTATGCTGGATTATCTGCATAAGCAGGGTTGGGCGACCCGTTAAAAACCTTTCTGGAGATATCGGGTGAAAATAGCGATTCTTTCCCGGGATGGCTCGCTTTACTCCTGCAAGCGGCTGCTGGCGGCCGCACAGCTGCGCGGTCACTGCGTTGAAGTCATCGATCCGCTGTCCTGCTATATGAATATCAATCCCGGTTCGTCAGCCATTCACTATCGCGGCAGGCAGCTGGGGCATTACGATGCGGTGATACCGCGTATCGGGCCGGCCACCACTTTTTACGGCACGGCGGTGCTGCGCCAGTTCGAAGTTTGCGGCAGCTATCCGCTAAACGAATCGGTCGCCATTACCCGAGCGCGGGATAAGCTGCGTTCGCTGCAGCTGCTCGCCAGAGAAGGGATCCCGATGCCCGTTACCGGCTTCGCTCATTCACCGGACGATACCCGCGATTTGATAGAGATGGTTGGCGGTGCGCCGCTGGTGGTCAAGCTGGTGGAAGGTACGCAGGGGATCGGCGTGGTGCTGGCGGAAACGCGGCAGGCGGCTGAAAGCGTCATCGACGCTTTTCGCGGTCTGAATGCCCATATTCTGGTGCAGGAGTTTATTAAAGAGGCAAGAGGTAAAGATATTCGCTGCCTGGTGATCGGCGGCAGGGTAGTGGCGGCTATCGAGCGGCAGGCCAAAGAAGGGGAGTTTCGCTCTAATCTGCACCGTGGCGGAAAGGCGCGCAGAGTGGAAATCACCGCCAGCGAGCAGGAGATCGCTCTGCGGGCCGTAGCAACGCTGGGGCTGGATGTGGCAGGCGTGGATATTTTGCGCGCCGCGCGCGGGCCGCTGGTGATGGAGGTCAACGCTTCGCCCGGCCTGGAAGGCATTGAGAAAACCACGGGCAGAGATATCGCCACGCAGATGATTGCCTGGATTGAACAGCAGGCAAAGCCGGGTTTCTGTCTGAAAACGGGCGGTTGACCCGATATTTCATACACAATCGTGGTGTTCAGAGGCTTTTTTCCGTAAGCTAGGGCGCAATTTTAAGGCAGTAAGAGACCAACTACATGGATTCACTCGTCGTTCCCGATATTGACCTTCTACGACGTTGGCTGGATCAGCAAAGCATCACCTGGTTTGAGTGCGACTCCTGTCAGGCGCTTCACCTGCCGCATATGCAAAATTTCGACGGGGTGTTTGATGCCAAGCTGGATCTGGTGGACAACGTCATCCTGTTTTCCGCCCTGGCGGAGGTTAAACCCACCGCGCTGATCCCGCTGGTGGGCGATCTTTCGCAAATCAATGCCAGCTCGCTGACCGTCAAGGCTTTCGTCGATATTCAGGATGACAATCTGCCCAAGCTGATTGTCTGCCAGTCGCTCAGCGTCACGGCCGGATTGACCTATGGTCAGTTCGTGCATTTTATGAAGCAGAGCGAAGAGCAGATCTCAATGGTGGTGATGGAAGCCTTTGCCAACCACCTGCTGATGATGAGCGAAGAAGAAGAGCGCGGCGAATTCGTCTCCTCGCACTCAATGCTGCACTGATTTTTACTCAACGGTCAGAGCTGTCCGGCTCTGACTGGCGCATATTTCCCCGTTTAACAGCGAAACTCATTATTTCACCAGGTTTTCTCGCCTTTTTCACCCGCGTTTATGCTACCGCTGTCCGCTTTTTCCCTATTTTCCACGGCCTTTTTACCCCAGCGCCTTCTCCATATAGAGTAAATCCAGCTAAAACTCGATAAATGGCGTTTTTTGCGTGCGCATCTGGTCTGGCCCGGATTGTAGGGCTATTCTTGCGAAACTGCGTTTTGGGCGCAACGTCGCAACGGACATAGGTTTTTTCTATTAAACAACGCGGCGAACACGCCTTACATTTAGCCAGTCAGCCGTTGGCCTTTTTAGCCGTAGTTAGCTCTGTTCAGGAGGATGGAAAATATGTTCAACCAGCGTAAGAAATGGTCGGTTGCGATCGCAGGCCTGGTGATGGCGGTTTCCGCCAGCTCGATGGCGGCGGATAAAACTCTGCACGTCTATAACTGGTCCGACTATATCGCGCCCAATACCGTACCTGACTTCGAGAAGCAGAGCGGCATTAAGGTGGTTTACGACGTTTTTGATTCCAATGAAGTGCTGGAAGGCAAGCTGATGGCCGGCAGCACCGGCTACGATATTGTGGTGCCATCCTCCAGTTTCCTGGCGCGTCAGCTGCAGTCCGGCGTGTTTCAGCCGCTGGATAAGAGCAAGCTGCCAAACTATAAAAATCTCGATCCCGATTTGCTGAAAAAAGTCGAACAGCACGATCCGGGCAATAAATACGCCATCCCTTATCTGTGGGCTACCACCGGCATCGGCTATAACGTCGATAAGGTGAAAGCCGCGCTGGGCAAAGACGCGCCGGTAGACAGCTGGGATCTGGTGTTGAAGCCGGAAAACCTGGAGAAGCTGAAAAGCTGCGGCGTCTCTTTCCTGGACGCGCCTGAAGAGATATTCGCTACCGTTCTTAATTACTTAGGTAAAGATCCTAACAGCAGCGATGCGAAAGATTATTCTGGCGCCGCGACCGACCTGCTGCTGAAGCTGCGTCCGAATATTCGCTATTTCCACTCTTCGCAATACATCAACGATCTGGCGAACGGCAACACCTGCGTGGCTATCGGCTGGGCTGGTGATGTGCTGCAGGCGAAGAATCGCGCCGCCGCCGCGAAAAACGGCGTGAATATCGCCTACAGCATTCCGAAAGAGGGCGCGCTGGCGTTCTTCGATATGCTGGCGATCCCGAAAGACGCTAAAAATCTGGATGAAGCCTATCAGTTCCTGAACTACCTGATGGAACCGGCCGTTATGGCGAACATCTCCAACAAGATTTTTTACGCCAGCGGCAATAAAGCATCAGTGCCGTTAGTGGATGCCGCCGTGCGTAATAATCCGGGGATTTATCCAACGCCCGAAACGATGGCGAAATTGTTTGTGCTGAAAGTCCAGGATCCGAAACTCGATCGTGTGCGTACGCGAGCGTGGACTAAAGTTAAAAGCGGCAAGTAGTTGAAGCCCCGCTGAGTTATCACAGAGGCGCATTCGCCTCTGTTTTCTTTTTTATACGGCATGGCCGTTTTAAAAGCGTTGGAGTGTAATGGAAGTGAACGACGCGATCCCTCGTCCGCAAAAAAAAGTCAGCAAGGCCGTTACGCCGCTGCTGGAAATTCGTAATCTCACCAAATCCTTTGACGGACAGCATGCCGTTGACGATGTCAATCTGACTATTTATAAAGGCGAAATTTTTGCCCTGCTCGGCGCTTCCGGCTGCGGCAAGTCGACGCTGCTGCGTATGCTGGCCGGTTTTGAGCCGCCCACTTCCGGGCAGATTATGCTGGACGGCCAGGATCTCTCGCATGTTCCTCCCTATCAGCGTCCTGTCAATATGATGTTTCAGTCCTACGCGCTGTTTCCACATATGACGGTAGAGCAGAATATCGCGTTCGGCCTGAAGCAGGATCGGCTGCCGAAAGCGGAAATCGCCGCGCGCGTGGCTGAGATGCTGGCGCTGGTGCATATGCAAGAGTACGCGAAACGCAAGCCGCACCAGCTTTCCGGCGGTCAGCGTCAGCGCGTGGCGCTGGCTCGCAGCCTGGCTAAACGTCCCAAGCTGCTGCTGCTGGATGAGCCTATGGGCGCGCTGGATAAAAAGCTGCGTGACCGTATGCAGCTGGAGGTGGTGGATATCCTGGAGCGCGTCGGCGCGACCTGCGTTATGGTGACGCACGATCAGGAAGAGGCGATGACCATGGCGGGACGTATCGCCATTATGAACCGCGGCAAGTTTGTGCAGATCGGCGAACCGGAAGAGATCTATGAGCATCCGACCACGCGCTACAGCGCCGAGTTTATCGGTTCGGTCAATCTTTTCCAGGGGATGCTGCGCGAACGCCAGCCTGACGGTTTGATTATCGACAGTCCCGGCCTGATCCATCCGCTGAAGGTGGATTCCGACGCTTCGATAGTGGATGGCGTGCCCGTCCACGTGGCGCTGCGCCCGGAGAAAGTGATGCTTTGCGACGAAGTGCCTGCCGACGGCTGCAATTTTGCGGTAGGCGAGGTGGTCTATATCGCCTATCTGGGCGATCTCTCCATCTATCATGTGCGTCTGCACAGCGGGCAGATGATTAGCGCGCAGCTGCAGAATGCTTATCGCTTTCGTAAAGGCACGCCGACCTGGGGAGATGAAGTTCGTCTCTGCTGGGATACGGATAGCTGCGTTGTGCTGACGCAGTAGCGGGGGAAGCTTTATGACTCAACGTGCTGCGCCAATGCGGCGTCCGACCTGGCTGAACAGAGTGCGATCCAGCCGCAAGCTGGTTATCGCGCTGCCCTATTTATGGCTGGTGCTGCTGTTTCTGCTGCCGTTTATGATCGTGCTGAAGATCAGCTTCGCCGATATTGCTCGCGCGATCCCGCCCTATACGGATCTGCTTAGCTGGGCGGATGGTCAACTGACCGCGGTCATCAACTTCGGCAACTATCTGACGCTGACGGACGATCCGCTCTATATCGACGCCTATCTGCATTCGCTGCAGGTGGCGGCCATCTCCACCGTTGTCTGTCTGGTTATCGGCTATCCGCTGGCCTGGGCCGTGGCCTACAGCTCGCCCTCGACCCGCAACATTTTGCTGCTGCTGGTTATTCTGCCTTCCTGGACCTCTTTCCTGGTGCGCGTTTACGCGTGGATGGGGCTACTGAATGATAACGGCGTGCTGAACCGTTTCCTGATGTGGAGCGGCATTACCGATCATCCGATAGCGCTTCTCTATACCAATCTTGCGGTCTATATCGGCATCGTTTACTGCTATCTGCCCTTTATGGTGCTGCCCATCTATACCGCGCTGACGCGCATCGACTATTCGCTGGTGGAAGCCTCGCTGGATCTGGGCGCCCGTCCGCTGAAAACCTTTTTCAGCGTGATTGTGCCTTTGACGAAGGGCGGCATTATCGCTGGTTCGATGCTGGTCTTTATTCCGGCGGTTGGCGAGTATGTGATCCCGGAGCTGCTCGGCGGGCCGGACAGCATTATGATCGGACGCGTGCTGTGGCAGGAGTTCTTTAACAACCGCGACTGGCCGGTAGCCTCGGCGCTGGCGGTTATTATCTTGCTGATCCTTATTTTGCCGATTATCTGGTTCCATAAGCATCAGAACAAAGAGTTGGGAGAAAAAGCATGAGCAGTTTGCCAACCGTGCGTTCTCCGTGGCGCATTGCCATCCTGATGGTTTGCTTCTTCTTCCTGTATGCGCCGATGGTGCTGCTGGTGGTTTACTCTTTTAACTCGTCACAGCTGGCGGCGTGGGAAAGCTTTTCGCTGCACTGGTACAAGGTGCTGTTCCACGACGATGCGATGATTAGTGCGGTGACGCTGAGTCTGACCATCGCCGCCTTATCGGCTACGGCGGCGGTGGTGCTGGGCACCATTGCGGCGGTGGTTATCGTGCGCTTTGGCCGTTTCAAGGGATCTACTGGTTTTGCTTTTATGCTCACCGCGCCGCTGGTGATGCCGGATGTGATTACCGGCCTGTCGCTGCTGCTGCTGTTTGTGGCGATGGGCAATGCTTTCGGCTGGCCTGGCGATCGCGGCATGTTGACCATCTGGCTGGCGCACGTGACTTTCTGTACCGCCTATGTAGCGGTCGTCATCAATGCGCGCCTGCGCGAACTGGATCGCTCGATTGAAGAAGCGGCGATGGATCTGGGTGCCACACCGCTAAAGGTCTTTTTTGTGATTACCGTGCCGATGATCGCGCCGGCGATCGTCACCGGCTGGCTGCTGGCCTTTACGCTTTCACTGGACGATCTGGTGATCGCCAGTTTTGTTACCGGGCCAGGCGCCACCACGCTGCCGATGCAAATTTTCGCCACCGTGCGGCGCGGCATCAATCCGGAAATTAACGCGCTGGCTTCGCTGATCCTGTTTGTGGTGGGTATTGTTGGCTTTATCGCCTGGCGGTTTATGGCGCATGAAGAGAAGCAGCGCATTCGGGATATCCAGCGCGCACGCGGCGGACGCTAAAACCGAGCCGGTCAGCGATGACCGGCTGAGGTTGATGAGGCCGCGTTTAAATTGATGACGGAGCGGCAGAGGCAGATCGGAACATGGACTCGCCGTTAATCCGTCCCTGGAGGCTCGGTTGGCGCCTCCCTGCGCCAAACGGTCCATTTATCCGTTCAGCCTCTGCCGCTATCAAGCTGCCGTGTTGCTACAGAAAAAACCAAAATCCAGAAACGGTTTGGGTTTGTCAGCAGTCTGAGCCGGTCAGCGATGACCGGCTTTTTATTAGCCTAATACCTTAACCACGCAGGCTTTAAATATCTTTACGCCAACCGGCAGCGCGTTGAGATCGAAACGCATTTCCGGATGATGCAGGCCTGGCGTTAAACCGGTTCCAAGTCCCCAGAAACCTGATTTAACCGTCGGGCGCTGGACGGCGTAGTGAAAGAAATCCTCGCTGCCCGGCGTCGAGCGTTCCGGCATCAGCGCCGCTTCGCCCAATACCTCTTTAATGGCTTCCGCTACCAGCGCGGTCATCTCACCGTTAATTTCTGCGGCAGGCATCGCTTTCATCACTTCGATCTCTGCCGTAGCGCCATAGGCCAACGCGCTCTGCCTAATCGCCCGTTCGACCCGGCTTTGCAGCAGCGTCATCTCTTCGTTTTCCGCCGCGCGCAGGTCGAATACCACGCGGGCCACATCAGGCACCGAGTTGGTAACGCCCGCGTCGCATAAAAAGCGGGTTGCCTTGGCGCTCCAGCTTTTGCCCGGCGGCAGATGCACGGCGTTCACTGCCTGCACGGCGCTGACGGCAGCGTCCAGCGCGTTGATGCCCAGATGCGGCCGCGCGGCGTGAGCGGTTTGTCCGCGAATTGTGGCTTCAATAGTGACGCAGGCGGAGTAGTACATCGCGGGAATGGCGGTGCCGACAGCGCACTCTTCCGCAGGTCGGAGATGAAAGCCCAACAGCATATCCACGTCATCCACCGCGCCGCCTTCCACCATAGCCAGCGCGCCGGTGCCTAACTCCTCCGCCGGCTGGAAAATCAGCTTAAGACGGCCTTTTTTTACCGCGTTTTCCGCCATCAGCTCCTGCGCGGCGGTCAGCACCACGGAAGAGTGAGCGTCGTGGCCGCAGGTGTGACGCGCGCAGGCTTCGCCGTCAATGATATGGCCAAGCGCGTCCATATCGGCGCGCAGCGCCAGCGTAGGGCCCGGCTTGCCGCTGTCGAGCAGGGCGACGATGCCGGTGGTGCCGTTAACGTTCTCCTTCACCTGAAAACCGGCGGCCTTCAGCTGCTGGCTGAGGTAAGCCGAGGTTTTAAACTCCTGAAAACCCAGCTCCGGGATTTCGTGCAGATTAGCGTAATGCTCCAAAACTTTTAACAAGGTAAGTTCTCCCTTCAGCGATCAGGCGATAAGACGCATCACCAGCATGGCGATAACGGCGTTCAGAATGCTGGTCAGCATCAATAGCGGCCAATATTTTTTCGGCACGTCGGCGACGCCCAGCAGGCGACCCATATATTGCAGCTGTGAGCCCATTAAAAAGATAGCCGGAGCAAGGATGGTGATATCGGCGCCGGTCAGCACGCCTTTCGCCAGCAGGCTCACCGCTACGCCGGTACCGGCAGAAGAGGAGAGCCAGGCGGTCAGCAGCACCGTCACGGCTTCGCCCGGCAGCCCAAACAGACCCATGACAGGTGCAAAGACCTTGCCGATAAACGCCATTACGCCCAGCAAATTAAGCATTTCGGCAATCACATAAGCCATGATGACGTTGGGCATCAGGTTGTGAATGGCGATATGGAAACCTTTACGCGCGCCGATAACGAAGACATCAAAAGGGTTGTTGGAAACGGCGACCGGCGGGTTATTTTTCATGCTGGAAATCCTGCTTATAAAAAGTGGTTAACACCAGGCGCACGATGGCGGCGCCGACGAACTTAAGCACAAACATCAGCACCAGCGGTATCAATACCGGAACGGAAAGCGAGACGAACAGCGCCGAGCCGATGGCAAAATAGTTATTGATCATGCCCGCGCCGGAATATTGCCAGGCGGCCATGATCACCACATCTTTTTTGCTGATTTGTTTCTCGTCGTGCAGCTCCTTGGTCAGCGCGGCGCCCGCGTCAGTGCTTTGCAGATCGGTAATCAGCGCCAGCCCGCAGCGCCCCGGAATACCGAGCAGCGGTTTCAGCAGCGGCGTAAGCAGCTTATGGGCGGCGCGAATAGCGCCATAGTGGGTAAATATCTCCAACAGGCCGAGCGCCAGCATTACCGTAGGCACCAGCGAAAGCGCGAACAGAAAACCGGCTTTAGCGCCCGTGCCGCCGGCCCCCAGAAAGGTGGCGTGAGCGGCATCTTTAATGGTGCCGAACTTGCCGCCAAGCGTCGTGAAGTCAAAAGCGCCCAGCCATTTCGCGTTTTCAACGTTTAAGAACAGGCCGGAAAAAAAGAGGATGGCCACGATCAGGGCCAGGTAAGCGCCAACGCCAGGCGACCATGACTGCCGGGCTTTCGCCGATTCTGTATCCATCTGATAACTCCCTGCAAAACGAGTAGTGAATTCGCCCAGTGGAAATAGTGCGCAAACTGGACTAAACATAAATTGCTGTCTTTTCAACAGGGATAAAGCAGATATCGTGCCAGAAAGGACAGCCAGGAAAAAATCGCCTCCCGAGGCCGCGTATGCCTGCGACCAGACAGCGGCGAAATAAGGGGATTTTCCTGAGAAAGACCAAAAAGGGGCAGGCGAACGCTATGCTGGCGCGGCTGCACTAAAAAGGGGCATAGTCAGGAGGAAGCGATGTCAGAAGCGCTTAAGCAGGGGAGTTTGCCTGGTTATGAGGTTCCCGTACCGATAATGGTCGCGGCGATCGCTATCATTATGACACGCTGTCTCGGCGTGGCGCTGGAAGTTCATGAAATGGGCATCAACGGGCTGCTGATGTTTGTGCGGCTTGCCGCGCAAAGCTGGAGCGCTACCCTGATATTTATCGCCAGCCAGCTGCTCTTTTTTATCGAACTACGCTGCGCGCTTGCGCTGCTGCGCGGCCATAACTGGGGGCGCCTGGGCTACGGCTGCTCGCAGCTGATCGTAACAGGCTATATGCTGTTCGTCGCTGCTGGCTGGGCCAGCCCGGTAATCTTCAATCTCAGCGGCGAAAAGAGCCACCTGCTGCTTTCACAAAAGCTGCCAGACCTGCTGGTGCTGACGCTGCTGTTTTTGCCTGCCAGCAGTCGGGAATTTTTTCGGCAGCGCTGAATCCGGAGTGATACAATCCCCGCCCGTTTTGGTTTGACGAGATTCTACATGCACTGCGCCCTTTATGATGCCGATCGCTGCCGCTCCTGCCAGTGGCTGGATCGCCCCTATCCGCAACAGCTGGAACAGAAGCAGTCTCAGCTGCGCGACCTGCTTTCAGCCCAGGCGGTAAGCGAATGGCTGCCGCCGGTCACTTCAGCGCAGCAGGGTTTTCGTAATAAAGCGAAAATGGTGGTTAGCGGTAGCGTAGAGCGGCCTATTTTGGGTATCACGCATCCTGACGGCACGCCGATCGATCTTTGCGCTTGCCCGCTCTATCCCGCCAGTTTCGCCGGCGTTTTTGCGCAGCTTAAGCCTTTTATCGCCCGTGCAGGCCTGACGCCTTACAACGTAGCGCGCAAACGCGGCGAGCTGAAATTCATTTTGCTGACCGAGAGCAGCAGCGGCGCACTGATGCTGCGTTTTGTGCTGCGCTCCAGAGAAAAGCTGGCTCAGCTGATTAAAGCGCTGCCCGCTTTGCAGGCGCAGCTGCCGCAGTTAAGCGTGATATCCGCCAATATCCAGCCGGTGCATATGGCGATTCTGGAAGGCGAAGAGGAAATTCCGCTGACGGAAAATCAGGCGCTGGCCGAACAGCTAAATGACGTCCCGCTGTGGATCCGACCGCAAAGCTTTTTTCAGACCAACCCGGCGGTAGCCGCTTCGCTGTACGCCACGGCCAGAGCCTGGGTAAGCGAACTGGATATCCGCAGCATGTGGGATCTGTTTTGTGGCGTAGGCGGTTTTGGCCTGCACTGCGCTACGCCGCAGATGGCGCTGACCGGCATTGAAATCAGCGCGGAAGCGATCGCCTGCGCCAGGCGCTCGGCTGAAAAAATGGGGCTACAGCGTGTCAGCTTTGCCGCGCTTGACTCCACGGCTTTCGCTACCGGCGAAGGCAGCGCGCCGGATCTGGTGCTGGTTAATCCGCCGCGCCGCGGCATCGGCACCGCGCTTTGCGACTATTTAAGCCGCGTGGCGCCGCCGTTTATTCTTTACTCCAGCTGCAACGCGCAGACGATGGCCAGCGATATCGCCCGACTCAGCGATTACGCCATCGTTAAAGTACAGCTGTTCGATATGTTTCCCCATACCGCGCATAGCGAGGTTTTGACGCTGCTAAGGCGTTTGTGATTCAGCAGGCAGGCTGGCCGAGGAGCCGAACCAGCGCTGTTTGAGTTGTTGCAGCGTGCCGTCCTCGCTCAGGCTTTGTAGCGCTTCGTTCAGCTGACTTTGCAGCGCCTTATCATTCTTGCGCACCGCTATGCCCATACCGGAACCAAAGTAGCGACCATCTTTGATTGGCTGGCCTACTGCGGCCAAGCCAGCATTGTTTCTCAGCATCGTCTGCATGGAAGGCGTCATGCCGAAAATGCCGTCCAGCCTGGCGTTGCGGATATCCAGCAGCGCGTTCTGATAGTTGTCATAAGCGACGGGAATGATATCCGGCCATGAGCTTTGCAGCCACGCCTGTAAAGTTGTCGCGTCAGCGACGCCCACGCGCTTGCCTCGCAGCTGCTCTAAAGAGCCGTAGCTACCCTTAACGGCGATCATCGTCGCGGAGCTCTCCAGGTAGGGATGGGTAAAACTCACTTCTTCCTGACGCTCTTCGGTAATATCCATTCCGGAAATTACCGCGTCATAGCGATTATATTTCAGCGACGGCAGCAGGCGATCGAAGTCGTTATTGGTAAAAAGGCACTGGCGCTGGATCTTTTCGCACAGCGCTTTCGCCAGATCGATATCAAAACCAACCAGCTGATGTGTGGCGCTAAGATAAACAAAGGGAGGGTAGGTCGCGGAAGTGGCGAAACGAAGCGGAGCGCTGGCCAGCGCGCTGGTGGTCAATCCCAGAAGAAGAAAAACGCAAACCTTAAGCATGACTCCGGTTCCTGCGTGATTATTATCGGGGTAGTATGCCTGTAGCAGACAAGGGCCTATCCGCTAAATAGCTGGTAGTTAAGCGCTGTTTTCAGGCGAATGCCGGCGACAGACGCCGCCGGCAAATCCTCAGTTGCGACGCTCAAAAGCCAGCGCCCGCCGCTCGATCAGCCGCATCATCAGCGTAAGCAGACCGTTCACGCACAGATAAATCACGCCGGCGGCGGCAAAAACCGTGACGTCATAGGTTCGGCCGTAAAGCAGCTGCCCCTGACCCATCACCTCCATCAGCGTAATGGTGTAGGCCAGCGAAGTACTCTTAAACACCAACACCACTTCATTGGAGTAAGAGGATAGCGCGCGTTTAAAAGCATAGGGCAGCAGAATACGCAGCGTGTTCCAGCGATTCATGCCCAGCGCGGCACAGGATTGCCACTGGCCTGCCGGGATCGCCCTGACCGCGCCGTAAAAAAGCTGCGTGGTGTAGGCGGCGCTGTTAAGCGACAGCGCCAGCAGAGCGCAAAGCCAGGGCTGCGAAAGCAGGTTCCACAGCCACGGGATCGCCTGAATAGCCGGAAACTGGCCTGGCCCATAGTAAATCAAAAAAATCTGCACCAGCAGCGGCGTGCCGGTGAAGATGGTGATATAACCGCGCACCAGCTGGCTCAGCACCGGCCACTTTAGCGACAGGATCACCGTAAACAGCAGCGACAACAGCAGCGCCAGCAGCAGCGAAGCGAGCGTCAGCGTCAGGCTGGTATGTAATCCTTTCAGCAACTCGGGTAAATAGCTCAGCATCAGTTATTTCCCTGCTCAAAACGAGTGACGCGCGTTTCAATACGCTGCAAAACCTGCTGGCTGAGCAGCGTAATAACCAGATAGATCACGGCCGCTATCATGTACCAGGTAAAGGGCTCCTGCGTGCGGGAAGCGATGCTTTTGGTCTGCAGCATGATATCGTTGACGCTGATTAGCGAAACCAGCGCCGTATCTTTCAGCAGCACCAGCCACTGGTTGCCTAAACCCGGCAGCGCGTGGCGCCACATTTGCGGCAGGATCAGACGAAAGAAAATCGCTGGCGTTTTCATTCCCAGCGCCTGGCCCGATTCCCACTGTCCCTGAGGCACGGCTTTTAACGCGCCGCGCAGCGTTTGCGAAGCGTAGGAAGCGTAAAGGATAGACAGTGCGATCACGCCGCAAAGAAAGGGGCTGACGTCAAAGTTCTCTATCGTCATTTGTACCGGCAGCGTAGTAAAGCCCAGATGCAGCGTAAAGCCGTCGGAAAGCGTCAGCAGCAGCTGCGAAGCGCCGAAATAGACGAACAGCACCACCAGGATCTCCGGCAGCCCGCGAAAGAGCGTCACCAGCGCAGTGCCGAACCAGGCCACTGGCCGCCAGCGCGCGGATTCCCAGACGGCGAAAATCATCGCCAGAATCAGTCCTGCGACCAGCGCAGAAACAGCAAGGCCGACGGTCATCCCGGCGGCGCTTGCAAGAGGATAAAGTTCGTTCATTCCGTTATTGCTGGAACCATTTGCCGTAGATGGTTTTGTAGGTGCCGTCAGCTTTGACTTTCTCCAGCGCGGCGTTGAATTGGCTCTGCAGCTCGGTGTTGCCCTGACGGAGAGCGATACCCAGGCCGGTGCCGAAATAGGCTTTATCAGTGACTTTCTCGCCGACCGGCGCCAGCGCGGCATTCTGTTTCAGCCATTCGTTGACAACCGCAGTGTCGCCGAACACAGCGTCGATACGGCCGTTTTTCAGATCCAGAATAGCGTTCTGATAGCTATCGTAAGGCACGATTTTCACGTCCGTCAGCTTCTCGGTCAGATATTTCTGGTGCGTGGTGCCGTTCTGCACGCCAACGCGTTTACCTTTCAGCGCGGCTACGTCAGCAACTTTGCCTTTCTGCGCGATAAACAACGCGGAGTTGTCATAATAGGCTTTAGTAAACAGCACCTGTTTTTCGCGTTCAGGCGTGATATCCATTCCGGCCATTACCGCGTCGAAACGACGGAATTTCAGGCTGGGGATCAGGCTGTCGAAGGCCTGGTTGGTAAAAGTACAGGTCGCGTTAATCTCTTTACATAAGGCGTTCGCCAGATCGACGTCAAAACCCTGAATTTTATTATCTGAATCGACAAATTCAAAAGGCGGATAGGAAGCTTCGGTAGCGAAACGAATGGTTTGCGCGGCGCCTGCGCTTAAACTCACGCTGGCTAACAGCGCGGCAAGTACGATTTTTTTCATCATTATGTCCTGCATCAGTGCGAAAGATAGTTAGCAAACGCTTCGGTTTGCGGCTGTGTAAAGCGGCTGGCGTCACCCTGTTCCACGATATAACCATTTTCCATATAGACGACGCGGCTGGCCGTTTTACGTGCCACTTCCACTTCGTGGGTAACGATCACCTGAGTGATATTGGTTTGGGAAAGTTCCTGAATAATCGCCACTATCTGCGCGGTAATTTCCGGATCCAGCGCCGCAGTCGGCTCATCGAACAGCAGTACGGCCGGCTCCATCATAAGCGCGCGGGCAATGGCCACACGCTGCTGCTGACCACCGGAAAGATGCAGTGGAAAACGATCGGCGAATTTGGTCAGCCGTAAACGTTCCAGTAGTTTTTCGGCGCGGGCCAGCGCCCGATCCTTGCTTAATCCCAGCACGCGGCAGGGCGCTTCGATCAGGTTCTGCATCACCGTCAGGTGCGGCCAGAGGTTATACTGCTGAAACACCATGCCGACGTTCTGCCGCAGTTCCCGAATCGCGGCGTCGCCTGGCGCCCGGCTGAAATCAAAATGATGCCCGGCGATGCCCAGCGTGCCGGAACGCGGCATCTCAAGCAGATTCAGCACGCGCAGCAGCGAGCTTTTACCGGCGCCGCTTGGGCCCAGTAAAACCAGCGTTTCGCCCTCCGGACAGGCGAGTTCTATATCAAAAAGCGCCTGATGGGCGCCGTAGAAGCAGTTTACAGCGTTAAGTTGAATACTCATGCGCAAAAAGTGAATAGCGATTAGTTCTGCGAATCTTAACGTCGACGGCATAGTTATGCAATCAGCGCGGCGGAAAATTCGCTTATGCAGGGAAGTTAACTACAAGGCTAGCACAAAATCAGGGGCGTCGAACGAAAAAGCGGCAGGGTAAAACGCGTACCGCGGCACAGGCGGTACGCGGGAAAAGCTAGCGCAGCAGGCGCTGGCTGAGCGAGCCGCCGTCGATATGCGGCGCGGCGCCAAGATAGCGCACGTCGTCCACTGCCCAACAGGTGCCTTCATGGATCATCAGCACCTCGTCCTGCCAGGTCTGCGGCTTGTCGCCGTCCCGGCTGAGTTTGACACGCAGCGGGATATTGCGCGCGTCGCGGTTAGGAATAGTGGAAGCGTCCGCCACGCTGGCCGAGGTCGCGCCTGCCGGCTGGCTGGAGAAGATATCGCCACGTAAAGTGGCCTCTTTTCGCGGATCGCTGTTGGCTTTGAGCAGGGTTTGATAAAGCCTGTCGCTAAGGTAAGGGCGATACTTAGCCAACTGCGCGGCGTCCGGCAGGCCCTGAGCAGGCTGCTCAAGACGGAGATCGTAAAACGCCTGGGCAACAGAATCCGGGCCGCCATCAACGCAGGGCGAGGTGCGGCTGCCATTATCCTTATAGACAGGTTGTACCGAGGTACAGGCGCTGAGCAGCAGCGCCAGCGGAGCCAGAGCGGCAAGCTGTAACTTCATCTTGATTTCCTTATGGTTTCTGGATGGCGTTTTTTAGCATACAGTATAGCTGCTCTGCCTGGCGATAAGAGCTAAAACCCAATATTCGTAGTAAAGGAGAGATCATGCAATTTTCCACTACCCCAACGCTGGAAGGCCAACCCATCACGGAATATTGCGGCGTTGTTACCGGCGAAGCGATTCTGGGCGCCAACATCTTTCGCGATTTTTTCGCCGGTATCCGTGATATCGTCGGCGGCCGCTCGGGCGCCTATGAGAAAGAGCTGCGCAAGGCTCGCCAGATAGCCTTCGCTGAACTGGAAGAGCAGGCGAAAGCGCTGGGTGCGAACGCCGTGGTCGGCATTGATATCGATTATGAAACCGTCGGCAAGGACAGCAGTATGCTGATGGTCAGCGTCAGCGGCACCGCCGTCAAGACACGCCGTTGATTCGTCTGCTGATAGCGCTGGTTGCGGCCGCGCTGCTGAGCGCCTGTACAGCCGGGCTGGAGAAAAAAGAAGGGTACGTGGTGGATACGCGTCATGCCGCTTACGGCGCTCGTCCTCGCATTAAAGCGCTGGTGATCCACTATACCGCCGAAGACTTTCCCCGCTCGCTGGCCACGCTTACCGATAAAGAGGTCAGCGCGCACTATCTGATCGCCGCTAATCCGCCGCTCTACGGCAGGCAGCCGCTGGTGCTGCGCCTGGTGCCGGAATCGCAGCTTGCCTGGCACGCGGGGAATAGTTTCTGGCGCGGCGCCACCAGGCTCAACGACACCTCAATCGGCATTGAGCTGGAAAATCAGGGCTATCGCCGTGTAGCCGGCGCTCGGGTCTGGTATCCCTTTCCCGATAAACAGATGGCCGCGCTGCTGCCGCTAATGCGCGATATCGTGATTCGTTACAACATACAGCCACAGGATATTGTGGGACACAGCGATATCGCGCCGCAGCGTAAGCAGGATCCCGGCCCGCTTTTCCCCTGGCACTGGCTTTATCAGCAGGGTATTGGCGCCTGGCCGGATGCGGAACGCGTACGTTATTACCTGGCGGGAAGAGCGCCGCAGCAGCCTACGGACGGCGCTTATCTGCTGAAGCTGCTGGCGCATTACGGCTACGAGGTCTCGTCCGCTATGACAGATAAGCAGCAACAGAAAGTCATTGCCGCTTTTCAAATGCATTATCGCCCGGCGAATTATTCAGGCGTCGCGGACGCGGAAACCGAAGCGATAGCCGCCGCGCTGTTGGAGAAATATAGCGATTAGTCCGGCTGGCTGGCTAAAAAGGCTTTCCACTCCGCCACCACTTTTTCCAGCGCCTGACGATCCACATTCAGATGCGTGACCATACGCGTGACGGCGCCGGTATGCAGCACGATGCCTTTCTCGCGCATCCAGGCCTGCAGCGGCGCCGCCTGGTTTTCCGGCAGGTGAACAAATACCATATTGGTATTCTGGCTGGAAACCTGCACGCCAGCTGCCTTGAGCTGCGCGGCCAGCCAGGCGGCGTTGTCGTGATCCTCCTGCAACCGCGCCACGTTGTGCTCCAGCGCATAGAGGCCTGCGGCAGCCAGAATACCTGACTGGCGCATCGCGCCGCCGGTCATCTTGCGCCAGCGTTTTGCGCGTTCGATATACTCTTTGCTGCCGCACAGCAGCGAGCCAACCGGCGTACCAAGCCCTTTTGACAGGCAAATCGTCAGGGTATCGCAATACTGCGTAAGGTCGCGCAGCGATACGCCAAGCGCGACCACCGCGTTAAAAATTCGCGCGCCGTCAACGTGCAGCGCCAGTTTATGCTTACGCGTAAACTCCCACGCCTCCTGTAGGTAGCTCAGCGGCAGCACCTTGCCGTTGTGGGTATTTTCAAGGCTCAGCAATCGGGTTATCGCAAAGTGAAAGTCATCCGGCTTGATAAACTGCTCGACTATATCCAGCGGCAGCGTGCCGTCTTTTGCCGCCAGAATCGGCTGCGGCTGAATGCTGCCGAGCACGGCCGCGCCGCCCGCCTCATATTTGTAGTTATGCGCCAGCTGACCGACGATATATTCCTCACCGCGCTGACAGTGGCAGAGTAGCGCCACCAGGTTGGCCTGGGTGCCCGTCGGCAGAAACAACGCTGCCTCTTTACCACTAAGTTCGGCTGCCCGGGCCTCCAGGGCATTCACCGTCGGATCGTCGCCATAGACATCATCGCCGGTTTCAGCAGCCATCATTGCTGACAGCATGGCGGCGGAAGGGCGGGTTACCGTATCACTGCGTAGATCGATCACTGTTGCGCTCCTTAAATGGCAAAAAGGACGCCGCAGCGTCCGTAATAGTAGCTCTTACAAGGTTTTACCGCAGCCAGTTGGTTTTTGCCAGCTCGACGACTTCATCGCCACGACCGTTAATCAGGGCGCGCAGCATATAGAGGCTGAAGCCTTTCGCCTGCTCCATTTTAATCTGCGGCGGCATCACCAGCTCTTCGCTGGCGGTGACCACATCCAGCAGCACCGGGCCGTCGTGCGCCAGCATCTCCTGAATCGCCCCGGTCAGTTCAGAGGCGCGCTCCACGCGGATGCCTTTGACGCCGCAGGCTTTAGCGATATCGGCGAAAGCGGGGTTATGCAGTTCGGTACCGTCGGTCAGATAGCCGCCGGACTGCATTTCCATCGCCACAAAGCCCAGCACGCTGTTGTTAAACACCACCAGCTTTACCGGCAGCTTCAGCTGCGCCACGGTCAGAAAATCGCCCATCAGCATGGAAAAACCGCCGTCGCCGCACATGGCGATAACCTGGCGCTGCCTGTCGATCGACTGCGCGCCCAGCGCCTGCGGCATGGCGTTGGCCATGGAGCCATGATTGAAAGAGCCCAGCAGACGACGTTTGCCATTCATTTTCAGATAGCGCGCGGCCCAGACGGTCGGCGTCCCGACATCGCAGGTGAAAACGGCATCCTCGCTGGCCAGCTCGCTGAGCTGCTGCGCCAGATATTGCGGATGGATCGCCTGTTTATCGTTAGCGGTGGCCAGATCGTCCAGGCTTTTTCTGGCCTCCTGATAGTGTTTCAGCGCCTTATCGAGAAAAGCGCGATCCTGCTTCACTTCAAGTTTCGGCAACAGCGCGCACAGGGCGGCTCTGACATCGCCCACCAGCGCCATATCGACATGACAGTGGGAGCCGATGCTGCCGGGATCGATATCGATCTGAATAATTTTGGCGTCGGTGGGATAAAAGGCGCGATAGGGGAAGCGCGTGCCGAGCAGCACCAGCGTATCGGCGTTCATCATGGCGTGATAGCCGGAAGAGAAGCCAATCAGGCCGGTCATACCGACGTCATAGGGATTGTCATATTCGATATGCTCTTTCCCGCGCAGCGCATGCACGATGGGCGCCTTGAGCGTTTCCGCCAGCTGCACCACTTCTTCATGGGCGCCCGCGCAGCCGTAGCCGCACATCAGCGTGATGTTTTTCGCTTCGTTAAGCACCTGAGCCAGTTTAGCCAGCTCGGCCGACGGCGGTTGCACAATAGGGAACTGCGGCGGATACCATTCGGCGCTGGCGCCTTCAGGCGCAGGCTGCAGCGCGATATCGCCAGGGATAACCACTACCGAAACGCCTTTATTGATAATGGCTTTGCGCATAGCGATGCCAAGAACCTGTGGCAGCTGTTCGGGGTTAGAAACCAGTTCGCAATAATGGCTGCACTCTTTAAATAACTCCTGCGGATGCGTCTCCTGAAAATAGCCGCTGCCGATCTCGCTTGAGGGAATATGGGCGGCGATAGCCAGCACGGGAACGTTATTGCGATGGCAGTCGTATAGCCCGTTAATCAGGTGCAGGTTGCCAGGCCCGCAGGAACCGGCGCAGACGGCAAGCTGGCCGCTGACCTGTGCTTCGGCGCCGGCAGCGAAAGCGGCGACCTCCTCGTGGCGGGTTGGCATCCATTCAATGGTGCCCATGCGATTCAGACTGTCGCTCAGGCCGTTAAGCGAATCCCCGGTGACGCCCCAAATGCGTTTAACGCCGGCGTTTTCAAGCGTTTTAGCCACCAGTGCGGCTAGCGTTTGCTTCATCTCTGGCTCCTTTACGGTTTTAATGAGTCATCGTCCCGATGGCAGGATGATCTTCAGCAAAAAGCATAGTCGAAGCTGGAAGAAGAAGAGGGCGGGAAGCGGTGTTCCGCGCCGTCTTTAATCTGTAAACGCTTTTATCAGGCCGGCTCAGCCTAGCAGAGTCGCCAGATCGTTTTCCGGCGTGGAAATGGGCTGCAGACCAAACTCCTTGTTCAGCAGCGCCAGCAGATTGTCGCTCAAAAAGGCGGGCGCCGTCGGGCCGGTATAGATGTTTTTTACGCCCAAAGAGAGCAGCGTAAGCAGCACCACGATAGCTTTCTGCTCGAACCAGGAGAGCACCAGCGACAAAGGCAGCTCGTTGACGCCGCAGTCGAGTTTTTCCGCCAACCTGACCGCCAGCATAATAGCCGCGTAGCTGTCGTTGCACTGGCCGATGTCGAGTAAACGGGGCAGCGCGTCAAGCGTGCCGAAATCGAGTTTGTTAAAGCGGTATTTTCCGCAGCCCAGCGTCAGGATCAGGCAATCGTCCGGCACAGACTTTGCTAAATCGGTAAAATAGCTGCGCTGCGTGCGGACGCCATCGCAGCCGCCAATCAGAAAAACATGCCGGAGCTGCCGTTGTGCGACCAGATCCAGCAGTTTGTCTGTGGTATCAAGCAGCACCTGACGGCCAAAGCCAACCGTGATGGTCTGAGCCGGTTCGCTGTCGGCGAATCCCGCCATGCTCTGCGCCTGAGCGATCACCGCTGAAAAATCGTCGTCCGGCAGATGATTAACGCCGGGCCAGCCGACAATGCTGCGCGTCCAGATACGTTGCTGATAAGCGCCCCGGAAAGGATTGATAATGCAGTTGGAGGTCATGACGATCGGGCCGGGAAAAGCGGCGAACTCTTTCTGCTGATTCTGCCAGCCGCTGCCGTAGTTGCCGACCAAATGGGCGTGTTTTTTCAGCTGCGGATAACCGTGCGCAGGCAACATTTCGCCGTGCGTATAGATATTGACGCCGGTGCCCGCGGTCTGTTCCAGCAGCAGTTGCAGGTCGCGCAGATCGTGTCCTGAAACCAGAATCGCTTTGCCGGCGACCGGGCTGATGTTGACCATTGCTGGTTGCGGTGCGCCGTAAACTGTGGTTTGCGCTTTATCCAGCATCGCCATCACGCCAAAGTTCATTTTGCCTATGGCCATCGCCGTCGCCAACAGTTCGCTGGCCTCATCCGGCTCGGTGCCCAGCCAGGCCATAATCTGGTGGAACTGCTTATAAATATATTCGTCGAAATAGCCATGCACGTGAGCATGTTCCAGATAGGCGGCGGCGCCTTTCAGCCCATAAAGGCAGAGCAGGCGCAGGCCGAGAATATCCTCATGCGCTTCTCCACGATTGGGCCGAAACGCCTGAGCCTGACGCTGAAGCTGCTGCAGATCCCCGCTTTCCAGCTCGATTGCCGCCATTGGATGATCTTGCGCGTTGCAGGGTAGCTGGCAGCGCGCCTGCAGCGCTTGCCGATAGCTGATGGCCTGCTTAGCCAGAGCCGCAATACGTTCTGAATCGAAATTGACGTTAGTTAAGGTGGCGAACAGCGCTTTTGGCGTGAAGCTATCGATCTCATGCAAAATAATATTTTGCTTACGCGCCTCTATAGCCCAGGCGGAAAGCCCCTGTAGGGTGGCGATAAGTAAATCCTGTAGATCCGACGTCTGCGCTAACTTTCCGCAGGCGCCCTGCGTGCCGGTACAACCGTTGCCCGTGGCGCGACGCTGTGTTTGTTCACACTGTACGCAAAACATGGTGCTGCCTCCATAAAGTTGCATTTAAAATGCAACTTTAATCCTTTAAGCGGGCATGTGCGCTGAAAAAACGAGCTGAGTTTGATTCAGAACAATTTTTGTCTGCTGATAAAGGAGAGAAACCCGGAAAGCATCATGGCCAATTAATTTTCGCAGAAATGGCCTTGAAAAATGACAGGACGACGCCAATTTACTAGTGTTGGTAAAAGTTACCCATAAAAATGCCAGCAACGCTGGCTGGCATTTTATTGCAAGGTTGGTCAGAATGAGTCATTAAGCGGTCAGGCAGTAACGGCTGCCGCTGCGGCATCAACAGGAACGATTAGGCTGGCGTGATTGCCTTTTGGCCCCTGATGCACATCAAACTGAACCTGCTGCCCGGCTTTCAGCGTTCGGTAGCCATCCATCTGGATAGTGGAGTAATGAGCGAAGATGTCTTCGCCGCCACCAACCGGACAGATAAAGCCGAAGCCTTTGGCATTGTTGAACCATTTAACAGTACCCGTCTCCATGCTTTTGGATCCCTCGCAAGACATTCAAATGGGTGAGGTAGTGAGGCATTGGCCTCAAAGCTGGTCAAAACGCATCCAGCACACGCCTGTAATGTAGAGAAATCGTACCAGGCGTCAAGCGAATGAAGGGTCAGGGCCGGGACGAAATCATCAAAATTTGAGGTAGTTAACGCTATTGCCTTTTTTTGTGATGAAGGTCGCGTAGTTGCAGGTTGTTGCAAATATTCACCGGCTTCGGACAGCATTTTGGGCGTGCTAAACTTACGCTTTATGATGTTAGTCTGCTGCTGGCGGCAAGGTTTTCATAGTGGATACGTATGGGAAACACTAACGACTGGCTTAACTTTGAACATCTTGCAGATGACAAGCTCCGTGAAGGCCTCAAGCCACCTTCAATGTATAAAGTTATTCTGAATAATGACGATTATACACCTATGGAATTTGTTATTGACGTACTGCAAAAGTTCTTTTCTTATGATGTTGAACGTGCAACGCAACTGATGCTGACGGTTCACTATCAGGGAAAGGCGATCTGCGGCATTTTCACCGCTGAGGTGGCGGAAACCAAGGTCGCGCATATCAATAAGTACGCCAGGGAGAACGAACATCCGTTGTTGTGTACGCTGGAAAAAGCCTGAATAAGGCGATCTATTGGGGGAGGTGCCTATGCTCAATCAAGAACTGGAACTCAGTTTAAACATGGCTTTCGCCAGAGCGCGCGAGCACCGACATGAGTTTATGACCGTCGAGCACCTGCTGCTGGCGTTACTCAGTAATCCATCGGCAAGAGAGGCTCTGGAGGCCTGCACGGTTGATATCGTGGCTCTGCGGCAGGAGCTTGAAGCCTTCATTGAACAAACGACCCCGGTGTTGCCGGTCAGCGAACAGGAACGCGACACGCAGCCTACGCTCAGCTTCCAGCGCGTCCTGCAGCGCGCCGTTTTCCACGTGCAGTCATCAGGCCGCAGCGAAGTCGCGGGCGCCAACGTGCTGGTCGCCATCTTCAGCGAGCAGGAGTCTCAGGCGGCCTACCTGCTGCGCAAACATGAAGTCAGCCGTCTTGACGTCGTCAACTTTATTTCTCACGGTACGCGTAAAGATGAATCCGGTCCCGCTTCGGGCGCGGAAAATCCTGTTAACGAAGAGCAAGCAGGCGGGGAGGAACGTATGGAAAACTTCACCACCAATCTTAATCAGCTTGCTCGCGTAGGCGGCATCGACCCGCTGATTGGGCGGGATAAAGAGCTGGAACGTACCGTTCAGGTGCTTTGCCGTCGCCGGAAAAACAATCCGCTGCTGGTGGGCGAATCCGGCGTAGGTAAAACCGCCATCGCCGAAGGGCTCGCCTGGCGTATCGTGCAGGGCGACGTGCCGGAAGTCATGAAAGACGCCACGATCTATTCACTGGATATCGGTTCGCTGCTGGCAGGCACCAAATACCGCGGCGACTTTGAAAAGCGCTTTAAGGCGTTGCTCAAGCAGCTGGAGCAGGACAACAGCAGCATCCTGTTTATCGATGAGATCCATACCATCATCGGCGCGGGCGCCGCTTCCGGCGGCCAGGTGGATGCGGCTAACCTGATCAAGCCGCTGCTTTCCAGCGGTAAAATTCGCGTGATGGGTTCCACGACCTATCAGGAGTTCAGCAATATCTTTGAAAAAGATCGCGCGCTGGCGCGTCGTTTCCAGAAAATTGATATTACCGAGCCGTCAGTAGATGAAACCGTGCAGATCCTGAACGGTCTTAAGCCTAAGTATGAGGCGCATCACGACGTACGCTATACCGCGAAAGCGGTACGGGCAGCGGTCGAACTGGCGGTGAAATATATCAACGATCGCCATCTGCCGGACAAAGCGATCGACGTGATTGACGAAGCGGGCGCGCGGGCGCGTTTGCTGCCGGTCAGCAAGCGTAAGAAAACGGTCAACGTGGCGGATATCGAATCCGTGGTGGCGCGTATTGCGCGTATCCCGGAGAAAAGCGTTTCCGCGACCGATCGCGATACGCTGAAAACGCTTGGCGACCGTCTGAAAATGCTGGTCTTTGGCCAGGATAATGCGATTGAAGCCCTGACCGAAGCGATCAAGATGAGCCGCGCCGGTTTGGGTCAGGAACGCAAGCCTGTAGGCTCTTTCCTGTTCGCCGGCCCGACGGGCGTAGGTAAAACAGAAGTCACCGTACAGCTGGCGAAAGCGCTGGGCATTGAGCTGCTGCGTTTCGATATGTCGGAATATATGGAGCGTCACACCGTCAGTCGCCTGATCGGTGCGCCTCCGGGCTATGTTGGTTTCGATCAGGGCGGCCTGCTGACGGATGCGGTTATCAAGCATCCGCACGCGGTGGTGCTGCTGGATGAGATCGAGAAGGCGCATCCGGACGTCTTTAACCTGCTGCTGCAGGTAATGGATAACGGTATGCTGACCGACAATAACGGTCGTAAAGCCGATTTCCGCAACGTGGTGCTGGTGATGACTACCAACGCAGGCGTGCGCGAAACCGAACGTAAATCGATCGGCCTGATTCAGCAGGACAACAGCACCGATGCTATGGAAGAGATCAAAAAGATCTTTACGCCAGAGTTTCGTAACCGTCTCGACAACATTATCTGGTTCAAACACCTCGACAGCGTGGTGATCCATCAGGTGGTGGACAAGTTTATCGTCGAGCTGCAGGCGCAGCTGGATGCGAAGGGCGTCTCGCTGGAAGTCAGCGACGAAGCGCGCAACTGGCTGGCTGAAAAAGGCTACGATAAAGCGATGGGCGCGCGTCCGATGGCGCGTACGGTGCAGGAAAACCTGAAGAAGCCATTGGCGAACGAGCTGCTGTTTGGCTCGCTGGTGGATGGCGGGTCGGTGTCGGTGGCGCTCGACAAAGAGAAAAACCAGCTGACCTACCACTTCCTTAGCGCCGAGAAGCGCAAAGCGGAAGGTACAGTGCACTAAAAACTAAAGGCCGAAGATTCTTCGGCCTTTTTTTTACTCGTGCGGCGCGTCAGGCGCCAGCATCTGCAGTAAAGAGTAGGTTAGCGGATACGGAAGGTGATACGACCTTTGTTCAGATCGTATGGCGTCAGTTCTACGGTAACCTGGTCGCCCGTTGAGATACGGATATAGTTTTTGCGTATCTTTCCGGAGATATGGGCAGTGATGATGTGTCCGTTTTCCAGCTCAACACGGTACATAGTGTTAGGTAACGAATCCACTATCTTACCCTGCATTTCAATATTATCTTCTTTGGCCATCAAATCCTCTGGGTGTTATAACCTTTGTCTCTAATCGGCAAATAATGCCGACTTAAGAACGTTATGTAAAGAATTGCTGATGATTCCACCAGCATCGGCCTTCCTGCGGCACAGGCAGCGCAGGAAAACACGTAATCAAGAGTTGGTACAAAACCGGGGGGAAAGTGCGGTCTTCAAAAAGGCTTATTTACGCATACCAAGCTCTCTTATTATACCATTATTATCCCGCTCTGCGTGGAAAACATCGTTACGCGGCTTTAAAAAAGGGTTTGCTGCCGCCAGCATTCCACCGGGAGCGGCTGCTTAGCCAGTAAATCAAGCTGTTTGAGGTAGTCGGCGCGAGAGATCTCCTCGGCTCCGAGCGAAGCGGTGTGGGGATTCAGTACCTGACAGTCGATTAGCCTGCCGCCCTGCTGCGCAAAGTAGCGACTGAAAACCAGCAGCGCCGTTTTTGAGGCATTTTCGCAGCGGCTGAACATCGACTCGCCGCAAAAAATTTGTCCCAGCGCCAGACCGTACATGCCGCCGACCAGCTCATTGTGATGCCAGACCTCTATCGACTGCGCGTCGCCGGCATCGAAAAGTTTCTGCCAGGCGTGTTTCACCGCAGGCGTAATCCAGGTTCCTTCATGACGATCGCTGGCGCAACCTTCAACCACCTCGCTGAAACTTTGATTTAGCGTAACGCGATAGGGCGAATGTCGATGAAACCGCTTCATGCTGCGGCTTAAATGGAATTTTTCCGGCCAGAGCACCGCGCGCGGATCGGGCGACCACCATAAAATCGGATCGCCCGGCGAAAACCAGGGAAAGATACCGCGATGATAGGCGTTAAGCAGGCGTGGCACGCTCAGGTCGCCGCCCATTGCCAGCAGCCCATTAGGCTCGCGTAACGCCATTTCCGGCGGCGGAAAATTAAATGATTCTCTGGAGAGCTGCATCAGACGCATGGTAACGGTCTCTGTAATACGAGAGGCTATGACTATAACGCAATACGCTGCAGGAAAGCGTAATAACGGCTGCGTTTTGAGATTAATTCGACGTGCGACCCCTGTTCGATTACGGCGCCGTTCTCCATAAGGCAAATCCTGTCGAAATGCTGCAGGCCCTGCGGACGATGCGTTACCAGAATCATCGTCTTGCCGCAGGCGGCCTCACGCAGCAGCGCCAGGATTTGATGTTCAGTCTGCGCATCCAGCCCTTCGGTTGGTTCATCCAGCAGCAGCAGGCAGCCGTCGTGCAGCAGCGCTCTGGCCAGCCCCAGGCGACGCAGCTCCCCGCCGGACAGCTGGCGGCCGCCTTCGCCCAGCCAGGCGTCAAGCCCTTCCGGATCGTTAAGTAGCTGCTGTAACCCTACCTTTTGCAGCATAAGGATCAGCTCTTCATCGGTGCGGTGCGGTGCAGCGATCAGCAAGTTATCACGAAGCGTGGCGCTGAACAGGTGAATGCGCTGGGTAACAACGCTGGTCGCCTGACGTAAAGCGGTTTCATCCCATTCGGACAGCGGACGACCGTTAAAAATAACGTTTCCTTTTTGCGGATCCCAGGCGCGAGTTAACAGCTGGAGCAGCGTGGATTTACCGCAGCCGCTGCTGCCAAGCAGCGCGAGATGTTCGCCCTGGGCAATATCCAAAGAAATGCCCTGTAGCGCCATAAAGCCGTTGTCATAGCGGAAGCTGACGTTGTGCAGGCTCAGCCGAACGCCCTGAGTGGCCTGCCTGTTCGCCGCTGGAAAAATCACGGACGGCTTTTGCGTAATGATTTCATTGACCCGAGCGGCGGAGGCTAACACTTCGCCAAGATGTAAAAATGCGCCGCCCACGGGTGCCAGCGCTTCAAAGGCCGCCAGCGCGCAAAACAGAAAGAGCGCAAGGCTGGCGTCATGAGAAAACCAGCCTGCGCCCAGCCAGAGCATTGCAACGGCTGTTGCGCCGGTAATAGCCGTCAGCAGCGCCTGGGACAGGCCAACCAGCGCGGCGCGATCGCGTTGGGCTTGCAGCCACTGGATTTCAGTTTTATCAAGCCGGTCGCGAAAACGCCGCGCGGCACCGTAAATTCTTAGTTCCGCCTGGCTCTGCAGCCATGTCGTCAGCTGGCTGCGATAGTGCGAACGCAAGCGGATAAGGGCTTCGCCCTTTTTTTGACCCAGCCGGTAAAACAGTGGCGGCAGCAGCAGCAGCGTCAGCAGCATAGCGCCGCCCAGCATCAGCGCCAGCGGCCAGTTCAGCCATCCCAGAAAAAGCGTTACTGCAGCAATCGCGATTAAAGCGCCCAGCAGGGGAGAAAGCAGGCGCAGATAAAGATGATCGAGCGTGTCCACGTCCGCTACCAGCCGGTTAAGCAAATCACCCTGACGAAAACCGGCAAGCGCGCCGGGAGAAAGGGGAATCAGCTTGCTGAAGGTGAAAACGCGCAGACGTTCCAGGATACGGAAAGTGCCGTCGTGACTGACGATCCTTTCAGCGTAACGCGCGGCAGTGCGGATGATAGCCGCGCCTCTGACGCCAGCGGCGGGCAGCATGTAGTTGAAGCTGTAAAGTCCGGCGGCGCCAGCCAGTGAGCAGGCCGCCAGAAACCAGCCGGAAAGCGTCAGAAGCGCAATGCTGGCCAGCAATGCGATAACCGCCAGCAGGATGCCGAGCGTCAGGCGTCCCGCGTGCAGACGAAGCAGGGCAAGCCAGGGGCGCAAAAGCTTCATAGCAGCGCCTCCTTACGTCGCGCCAGCAGCGCTTTAAAAGGCCCGTCCTGCTGCAGCAGGCTCGCTTTATTGCCTTGCTGCGCAATCCTGCCATTTTGCATCAGCCAGATTTCATCCCACTCTTCAAGCTGATCGAGCCTGTGGGTAATCAACAGCGTGGTTTGATTAAAAGAAGCGGCGAGCAGCGCCTGATTAACGTGCCGTTCGCTCGGCCCGTCGAGGCTGGCTCCGGGCTCATCCAGCAATAATAAACGGCAGGATTTATAAAGCGCTCTGGCGACAGCAATACGCTGCGCCTGTCCCACAGACAGGTTTGCTGCCTGTTCGTCAATGACGCTTTCCAGACCAGCGGGCAGACGCGCCAGGAATTCGTCCACGCCAGCCTGCGCGCAAACCTGCTGCAGCCTGAGCGGATCGCAGGCGCCATCTGGCACAATATTTTCGCGTAGCGTCGCTGCGGGCAGGTGCGGGTTCTGTCCTACCCAGGCAAGCTGCTGCTGCCACCAGGCCGGCAAAATATCGCGTAGCTCAACGCCGTTGATTTTTAGCGATCCCTGATAGGGCAGATAGCCTGATAAAACATTCAGCAGCGATGTTTTTCCCGCGCCGCTTTGGCCAATCAACGCTACACGCTTTCCCGCATCCAGCGTAAGATTTAGCGGCCCGGCGAGCGGAGTTCCTTGCGGCGTGACAATAATCAAATCGACAGCAGCGATAGCGATGCCTGCGCTAAAATCGGGTGTCAGCGTACCGGTTTGCGGCTGCAAATGAGGCGCGGCCAAGAATGTTTCCAGCGTATCGGCCGCTCCTGTCGCCTGGGCTTTGGCATGATAGAAAGTGCCAAGCTCCCTGAGCGGCTGAAAAAATTCCGGCGCAAGAATCAGCGAAAGAAAGCCGGCAAAGAGCGATACGCCAGCGTTGTAGTGACCAAAATCGAGCTCGCCGAGGTAGGAAAAGCCGAAATACACTGCGACGACCGCAATAGAAACGGAGGCGAAAAACTCCAGCACGGCGGAAGAGAGAAAAGCCAGCCTCAACACCTCCATCGTCCGCTCGCGAAAGCGGGCGGAAGCAGTCTGGATGCGTCCGGTTTCCGCTTCGGCCTGACTGAACAACCGCAGCGTATCCAGCCCTTTCAGGCGATCCAGAAAATAGCCGCTAAGCCGCGCCAACGCCTGAAAGTTGCGTCGGCTTGCCTCGGCTGCGCCCATGCCCGCCAGCGCCATAAAGAGCGGAATAAGTGGCGCTGTCACCAGTAAAATCAGCGCCGCCGCCCAGTTGACGGGAAAAAGAAGGATAAGGATAAAACAGGGCGCGAGCACCGCCAGCAGCATTTGCGGCAGATAGCGCGCATAGTAATCCTGCATATCCTCAATTTGCTCCAGTAACAGCGTGGCCCAGCTGCCGGCAGGCCTGCCATAAATAACGGCCGGCCCCACTTCTTCGAGTTTATCAAGCAAGATCTGGCGCAGTTTCTTTCTGATGGCGCAGCCAGAGGCGAAACCGGCTTTTTCACGCAGCCACACCAGCAATCCGCGCAGGAAAAAGCAGGAAAAAAGCAGCAGAAACTGGGGTAAAAGCGTAGCGCGGGAAACACCGTCGACAATTAGCGCCTGTAACAGCGTAGCGAGCAGCCACGCCTGGCAAAGGATAAGCAGGGCGCCTGAAACGCCCAGTAGCAGCGAAACTCTGAACCAGACGTTGCCGTATACGCGCTGTTTTTTCAACCAGCGGAGAAGTTCTTGCTGCCGTGATGTCTTCATGATCTACCAGCGTGCCAAACAGTCAGCATAAAAACTGAATGCCTTATCTTTAACAGGGATAATCGCGGGCAATGGTACAGCGCAGAAAGCAAAAAGGCGACCTGAACAGGCCGCCTTCATTAAGATCGCATCAAAGTAATAAAATTTACTGAGATTCTTTAACCAATCCGTCCAGGTAGCGCTCGGCATCCAGCGCCGCCATGCAGCCGGTGCCGGCGGAAGTGATCGCCTGGCGGTAGATATGATCCATCACATCGCCTGCGGCGAACACGCCCGGAATGCTGGTCTGGGTCGCGTTGCCATGCAGGCCGGACTGAACTTTGATATAGCCGTTTTCCAGCTCCAGCTGATCTTTAAAGATCGCCGTGTTGGGACTGTGTCCAATCGCCACAAACAGGCCCGCTACGCTCAGCTCCTGCTGCGAATCATCCACCGTGGAGCGCAGGCGCAGCGAGCTAACGCCCATCTGGTCGCCCATGACTTCATCCAGCGTCTGATTAGTGTGCAGCACGATATTGCCATTGCGCACTTTTTCCATCAGGCGATCGATCAGAATTTTCTCCGCACGGAAACTGTCGCGACGGTGAATCAGATGAACTTCCGAAGCGATATTCGCCAGATACAGCGCTTCTTCTACGGCCGTGTTGCCGCCGCCGATAACGGCAACCTTCTGATTGCGATAGAAGAATCCGTCGCAGGTTGCGCACGCCGAGACGCCGCGTCCTTTAAAGGCTTCTTCGGAAGGCAAACCGAGATAGCGGGCAGAGGCGCCCGTCGCAATAATCAGCGCGTCAGCCGTATACTCGCCGCTATCACCAATCAGACGGAAAGGGCGGTTTTGCAAATCCACGCTATGGATATGATCGAAAATAATCTCGGTGTTAAATTTTACCGCATGCTCGTGCATACGCTCCATCAAACCTGGGCCGGTAAGATCGTGCGGGTCGCCCGGCCAGTTTTCGACTTCTGTGGTCGTGGTCAGCTGACCGCCTTTTTCCAGTCCGGTAATCAATACCGGATTCAGATTGGCACGTGCAGCATAAACGGCTGCCGTATATCCAGCGGGGCCGGATCCTAAAATAAGTAATTTACTGTGTCTGGCCTTGCTCATGAGACCCTCATTAATTAGCTGACAACCATTTTTTCGATTGTAGGGAATTTAGGGCGGCAAAAAAAGCATTCTGCGATTTTGTTAGCGATAGCTGCAAAAGGTTTAACCAATTTACCTTATGGAGCCTCAACAAGCCTGTGCCAAAACGGGGAAAAAGCTGCATTCAAATGGTGCAGTAAGGAAATTTTTTCATTATAAAACAGTGACGCAGTTTAACATCTGGCATGTTGTACTGATTTTGGTTGTTTTACTTTGACAATCGGCTGCGCTTTTGCGAAAACAGTGTGGGAAGCAGAGGACATTCGGGCTGACAGGGCAAATAATCCCTGTTGCGCTGCATCCAGCCCGGTCGACTCGGTCTGTCATTGGTCATGACGCATGGTGTGGACAGACAGCATGCGTCAGGCGGATGGGCGTGGTAAACCGCAGCAGGCTCCAGACTTCACTTAGAACAACCCTGCAACAGAGAAGGCGTTCAGGGTGTGGCAGGCAAAGGGAAGGCATTAAGAGAGACAATAATAATGGTAGACAATAAAAAACGACCTGGAAAAGATCTCGACAGAATCGATCGCAATATCCTCAACGAACTGCAAAAGGATGGGCGCATCTCTAACGTCGAGCTTTCCAAACGCGTAGGTTTATCACCTACACCATGCCTTGAGCGTGTTCGTCGTCTTGAAAGACAGGGTTTTATTCTTGGCTATACCGCCCAGCTGAATCCGCACTATCTGGATGCTTCGCTGCTGGTGTTTGTTGAGATTACTCTGAATCGTGGCGCGCCCGACGTGTTTGAACAATTTAACGCCGCCGTGCAAAAACTTGAGGAAACTCAAGAGTGTCACCTGGTTTCAGGGGATTTTGACTATCTGCTGAAAACCCGCGTACCGGATATGTCTGCCTACCGTAAACTGCTGGGCGAAACCCTGCTGCGCCTGCCTGGCGTAAACGATACGCGGACCTATGTGGTCATGGAAGAAGTGAAACAAAGTAACCGCTTAGTCATCAAGACACGGTAACACAGGGCAGGTGCAAAACCTGGTAGTTTTCGGTACACTCCTGTGAATTCATACAGTTTCAGCGTCGGGCTTGCCCGACGCTGTCGCGTCCCTATTTTACAGGCACCTGGAGAGTACTCTTGAGCCAGGAATATACAGAAGATAAAGACGTTTCGTTACAGCCGCTCAGCAGCAGCCGTCGACTGCTCGAAGCGTTACTGATTGTTGTTGCTCTTTTCGCCGTCTATCTGATGGTCGCGCTGTTGAGCTTTAACCCCTCCGATCCCAGCTGGTCGCAGACCGCCTGGCATGAGCCTATCCATAATTTGGGTGGTGGCGTCGGCGCATGGCTGGCGGATACGCTGTTTTTCATTTTTGGCGTAATGGCCTATGCCATTCCTCCGGTGATTCTGGGGCTGTGCTGGATTACGTTCCGCCAGCGGCACTCGCAGGATTACATCGACTATTTTGCCGTGGCGCTGCGTTTAATTGGCGTGCTGGCGCTGGTGGTGACCTCCTGCGGGCTGGCGGCGATTAACGCCGATGATATCTGGTATTTCGCTTCCGGCGGCGTAATCGGCAGTCTGTTGAGCAATGCAATGACGCCATGGTTCAACTCTGCGGGCGGCACACTGACGCTGCTCTGCGTCTGGGCAGCCGGGCTGACCCTTTATACCGGCTGGTCCTGGCTGACTATTGCTGAAAAAATCGGCGCGGCCGTCATGGGCGTACTGACCTTTGCCAGCGGACGTTCACGCAGCGATGAGCAGTGGTATGAGGATGATGAAGAAGAGCAGGCACCCAAACCTGTTTCAAATCAACGTGCTCGTTATGATGATGAAGACGATATTCTGCTGGCCGCACCAGAAAAAATTTATGCGGATGAGGATGACAACGATCCGCTGTTGAGTAAACCTGCGGCAGCACCGGCAGCACCGGCAGCACCGGCAGCACCGGCAGCACCGGCTATTTCATCGGTTCAGCCAGCTGCTGCGTCCGCAACGATGCAGCCGCAGCCAGCCTCCGCTCGGCCAGTCGGCCAGGCTTCCGCTGCAGAAGCGCCGGAACTTTACCGTTTTGAAATGCCTGCAGAAACTCCTGCGCCGTCACTTCCCGTCACCGATGAGGATGATGCGCCGCGAATGGGTAACTGGCGTGAAGCCGAAGCGTCACCATTCGACTTTTCCACACCGCAGCCTGAACAAGTGGCGCAGCATGCGGCCAGCGCGGCACAAGCGTCTGCAGCTGCTGCTGCGTTTATGCCGGGCTTTAGTGCGACCAGCGAAGCAGCGCCCGCTAACCCTCAGGTTAAGCAGGGGATCGGCCCAACGCTGCCGCGACCAAACCCGGTTAAGCTGCCAACCCGTCGCGAGCTGGCTTCTTATGGTATCAAGCTGCCTTCACAGCGAATGGCCGAGGAAAAAGCGAAGGAAGAGGAGCAGCGTTTACAGGAATCCTCTGCGGTAACGCCTGAGGAACAGAGTCAGGACGAAACGCACTTGCGTGAGGCTTTTGCAGCCCAGCAGCAGGCACGCTATGGCGAAACTCATGCCGCTGCTGAAAGTGAATCGAGGATGGATGGCGCCACTGAAGACGAAGAGGAAGCCCGTCATCAGGCAGAGCTGGCACGCCAGTTCGCCGGACAGCAAAATCAGCGTTATTTGCAACCGCAGCCGGATTCGCCAGCTTTCAAGCTGGATACCGCGGGTGCCTTCGATTTTTCCCCGATGGCAGATCTTGTCGACGACGGCCCGGGCGAGCCTTTGTTTACTCTGCCACCGGAAACAAGTCAGATCGAACCGACAACGCAGCCTCAGTGGCAGCAACAGACCCAGCCTCAGGAACCGGTAAAACAAGCGGCGCCATCGTGGCAGCCAGCGGCACAGCAGGAACCGGCACAACCGGCGGCGCCATCGTGGCAGCCAGCGGCACAGCAGGAACCGGCACAACCGGCGGCGCCATCGTGGCAGCCAGCGGCACAGCAGGAACCGGTGCAACCGGCGGCGCCATCGTGGCAGCCAGCGGCACAGCAGGAACCGGTGCAACCGACGGCGCCATCGTGGCAGCCAGCGGCACAGCAGGAACCAGCGCAACCGGCGGCGCCATCGTGGCAGCCAGCGGCACAGCAGGAACCAGCACAACCGGCGGCGCCATCGTGGCAGCCAGCGGCACAGCAGGAACCGACACAACCGGCGGCGCCATCGTGGCAGCCAGCGGCGCAGCAGGAGCCTGCTCGTCCTGCGGAGCCAATTCAGCAGGACAGCCTGTTCCATCCTTTCCTGGTGCGTCATGAGCAGCCGTTGGAGAAGCCGACTACGCCGCTGCCTACTCTTGATCTGTTGACGCCGCCGCCGCTGGAAGCCGAGCCTGTCGATATGTTCGCACTTGAACAGACCGCTCGCCTGGTGGAGGCGCGCCTTGCCGATTATCGGGTCAAGGCGGAAGTCGTGGGGATCTCGCCAGGGCCGGTCATCACGCGCTTTGAGCTGGATCTTGCGCCTGGCGTCAAGGCGGCCCGCATCTCCAACCTGTCGCGCGATCTGGCCCGTTCGCTCTCCGCCGTTGCGGTACGCGTAGTAGAAGTCATTCCAGGCAAGCCGTATGTTGGACTGGAGCTGCCGAATAAACATCGTCAGACGGTTTATATGCGTGAAGTGCTTGAGTGCGACAAGTTCCGCGACAATCCTTCGCCGCTGTCGGTGGTGTTAGGTAAAGATATCGCGGGTCAGCCGGTCGTCGCCGACTTAGCGAAAATGCCGCATCTGCTGGTGGCGGGTACGACTGGTTCTGGTAAGTCTGTCGGCGTCAACGCCATGATTATCAGCATGCTCTATAAAGCCACGCCGGAAGAAGTGCGCTTTATTATGATCGATCCAAAAATGCTTGAGCTGTCGGTCTATGAAGGCATCCCACATCTGTTGACCGAAGTGGTTACGGATATGAAAGACGCCGCCAATGCGCTGCGCTGGAGCGTTGGCGAGATGGAACGCCGCTACAAACTAATGTCGGCGCTGGGCGTGCGTAATCTGGCAGGCTACAACGAAAAAGTTAAGCTGGCGGAAGAGATGGGACGGCCTATTCCTGACCCGTTCTGGAAGCCTGGCGACAGCATGGAAACCTCGCCGCCGATGCTGGAGAAACTGCCTTATATCGTCGTGCTGGTGGATGAGTTTGCCGATCTGATGATGGCGGTAGGCAAAAAGGTCGAAGAGCTGATCGCGCGTCTGGCGCAAAAAGCTCGCGCCGCCGGTATTCACCTTGTGCTGGCAACGCAGCGACCGTCGGTCGATGTGATTACCGGACTGATTAAGGCGAATATTCCAACCCGTATTGCGTTTACGGTTTCCAGCAAGATCGACTCACGCACTATCCTCGATCAGGGTGGCGCGGAGTCACTGTTGGGCATGGGCGATATGCTTTATATGCCGCCGAACTCTTCTATGCCAATGCGCGTACATGGCGCTTTTGTGCGGGATGAGGAAGTGCATGCCGTAGTGCAGGACTGGAAAGCGCGTGGTCGTCCGCAGTATATCGAAAGCATTACCGCTGGCGAGGAGAGCGAAAGCGCAGGTCTGGGCCTAGAAGGTGATGAAGAGTTGGATCCGCTGTTCGATCAGGCCGTCGCCTTTGTGGTTGAAAAGCGTCGCGCCTCTATTTCCGGCGTCCAGCGGCAATTCCGCATCGGCTACAACCGTGCAGCGCGTATAATTGAGCAGATGGAAGCGCAAAGTATCGTGTCGCCGCCTGGACATAATGGCAACCGCGAGGTGCTTTCGCCGCCGCCGCACGAGATGTAATTTTTTGTCAAAAGTAACGGGCCGGTTAATCCGGCCCGTTGAATTTTAGCGTTTTGTCCCCATCTCATATCCATCGTAATCAGCTTATTCCCCTGTTGCTTTCGTCGCTGCCTGGCTACAGTTAAGCCTGCCCGCTAACCGGGATACAAAAGTTTCAATAAGGATGCCGTAAATGAAAAAACTCACGATTACCTGCTGTTTGCTTGCAGCTTCCGCCAGCGTAATGGCGGACGCCTCGTCCGATCTGCAACAGCGTCTGGACAAGGTCACCAGTTTTCACGCCAGCTTTCAGCAAAAAGTTACCGACGGCAGCGGTCAGTCCGTACAGGAAGGCGAAGGCGAACTGTGGGTTAAACGCCCGGATCTGTTTAACTGGCATATGACCGCGCCGGACGAAAGCATCCTGATCTCGGATGGTAAGACGCTGTGGTTCTACAATCCTTTTGTCGAGCAGGTCAGCGCGACCTGGTTAAAAGACGCCACCAGCAATACACCGTTTATGCTAATCGCTCGTAATCAGCGCAGCGACTGGAAGCAATATAATATCAGTCAGCTGGGCGACAACTTCGAGCTGACCCCTAAATCCGCCGACGGCAACCTGAAACAGTTTACGATTAACGTTTCTTCTAACGGCACTATCAATCAGTTCAGCGCGGTTGAGCAGGACGGGCAGCGCAGCAGCTATACGCTGAAAAGTCAGCAAAACGGCGCGGTGAGTCCCGATAAGTTCCGCTTTACGCCGCCGAAAGGCGTGACGCTGGACGATCAACGTCAGTGAGGTTAGCGTGAGCACACTCTCTCTGGATTTCTCGAGCAATGACTTTCAACCGCTGGCTGCCCGAATGCGGCCGCGTACGCTGGCCGAGTATATCGGCCAGCAGCATCTGCTGGCCGCGGGTAAGCCGCTGCCGCGGGCTATCGAAGCCGGACATTTGCATTCGATGATCCTGTGGGGGCCGCCCGGCACCGGTAAAACTACGCTGGCGGAGATTATTGGCCGCTACGGCCAGGCTGATGTGGAACGTATTTCCGCCGTGACCTCTGGCGTGAAGGAGATCCGCGAAGCGATCGAGCGTGCACGACAGAACCGCAATGCCGGACGCCGTACCATACTCTTTGTTGACGAAGTTCATCGCTTTAACAAAAGCCAGCAGGATGCCTTTCTGCCGCATATTGAAGACGGCACCATCACTTTTATCGGCGCCACTACCGAAAATCCCTCATTTGAGCTGAACTCCGCCTTGCTGTCCCGCGCGCGCGTTTATCTACTCAAGTCGTTAACCAGCGAAGATATTGAAACCGTACTGGATCAGGCGATGAAGGACAGCGAGCGCGGTTACGGCAAACAGAATATCGTTCTGCCGGACGAGACGCGCAGAATGATCGCTGAGCTGGTAAACGGCGACGCCCGCCGCTCGCTGAACACGCTGGAAATGATGGCGGATATGGCGGAGGTTAACGACAAAGGCGAGCGTCTGCTGACGCCGCAGCTGCTTAATGAAGTTTCCGGCGAGCGCAGCGCCAGATTCGATAACAAAGGCGATCGTTTTTACGATCTGATCTCCGCGCTGCATAAATCAGTACGCGGCTCTGCTCCCGACGCTGCGCTTTACTGGTATGCCCGTATTATCACCGCCGGCGGCGATCCGCTCTATGTCGCCCGACGCCTGCTGGCTATCGCCTCCGAAGATGTCGGCAACGCCGATCCGCGCGGTATGCAGGTAGCCATCGCCGCCTGGGACTGCTTTACGCGCGTAGGCCCGGCTGAGGGCGAACGGGCTATCGCTCAGGCGATTGTCTATCTTGCCTGCGCGCCGAAAAGCAACGCCGTTTATACCGCCTTTAAAGCCGCGATGCGCGATGCGCGCGAAAGGCCCGATTATGATGTGCCTGAACATCTGCGCAATGCGCCGACAAAGCTGATGAAAGAGATGGGGCTGGGCGCCGAATATCGTTACGCGCATGATGAACCGGGCGCTTACGCCGCCGGAGAGAACTATTTTCCGGGTGAAATGGCGCAGACGCGCTATTATCAGCCAACCTCGCGCGGGCTGGAGGGAAAGATTGGCGAAAAGCTGGCCTGGCTGGCTGAACAGGATCAAAATAGCCCGACAAAACGCTATCGCTGATCCGGGCGTTGCGGTAAGGTTAGCAAGGAATTCAATGCATTCGCCTGGCGGATGCGCCCACTTTTTTTACTAATCACAGGACAAGCATGCTCGATCCCAATCTGCTGCGTAATGAGCCAGACGCAGTCGCTGAAAAACTGGCACGCCGGGGCTATAAGCTGGACGTTGACACGCTGCGCTCTCAGGAAGAGCGCCGCAAAGTTCTGCAGGTCGAAACCGAAACGCTGCAGGCTGAACGTAACGCCCGATCCAAATCTATCGGGCAGGCCAAAGCGCGTGGGGAAGATATCGAGCCGTTACGTCAGGAAGTGAACGCGCTGGGCGAACGCCTGGACGCGGCCAAAGCGGAACTGGATGCGTTACAGAACGAAATTCGCGACATTGCTTTAGCGATCCCTAATATCCCTGTTGACGAAGTGCCGCTGGGCAAAGACGACAGCGAAAACAAGGAAGTCAGTCGCTGGGGCGAGCCGCGTAAATACGATTTCGCCGTGCGCGATCACGTTGAGCTGGGCGAGATGGCCGCTGGTCTTGATTTCGCCGCTGCGGCTAAGCTGACCGGCTCGCGCTTTGTGGTAATGAAAGGGCAGATTGCGCTGATGCACCGCGCGCTCAGCCAGTTTATGCTCGATCTGCATACCGAACAGCATGGTTATCTGGAAACCTATGTGCCTTATCTGGTGAACCATGCCACGCTTTATGGTACGGGCCAGCTGCCTAAGTTCGGCGAAGATCTTTTCCATACTCGTCCGCTGGATGAAGAGGCTTCCTCCAGCAATTATGCGCTGATCCCGACCGCAGAAGTGCCGCTGACCAATTTAGTGCGCGATGAGATTCTGGAAGAAGAGTCGCTGCCGCTAAAACTGACCGCGCATACGCCTTGTTTCCGTTCTGAAGCGGGCGCCTACGGTCGCGACACGCGCGGACTGATCCGTATGCACCAGTTCGATAAAGTTGAAATGGTGCAAATTACGCGTCCGGAAGACTCTATGCAGGCGCTGGAAGAGCTGGTCGGCCATGCGGAGAAAGTGCTGCAGCTGCTGGAGCTGCCTTATCGTAAAGTGCTGCTCTGCACCGGCGATATGGGCTTTGGCTCCTGCAAAACCTACGATCTGGAAGTCTGGCTGCCTGCGCAGGACACCTATCGCGAAATCTCATCCTGCTCCAACATGGGGGATTTCCAGGCTCGCCGTATGCAGGCGCGCTGCCGTAGCAAAGGCGAGAAAAAGACTCGTCTGGTGCATACCCTCAACGGCTCTGGCCTGGCGGTAGGCCGTACGCTGGTCGCGGTACTGGAAAACTATCAGCAGGCGGATGGCCGCATTAAGGTGCCGGAAGCGCTGCGTCCTTATATGAAAGGGCTGGAGTTTATTGGCTAAGCGCTTTCAGACGGAGAACAAACCTGTGGGTTAAACCTGCAGGTTTTTTTTCGTCTGCGGCCTGATCATCCAGCAATAAAAGTTATCGATTTAAAAATGCTCTTTATAAATAAAGTACTGTTTTTCATTTAATTAGATAAAGGTTGCCTGTCTTTTAATCGGTAGTTGCTCAACAGCGGATAAAAGAATTAAATCAGCGCGCGGCAAATTGTGCGGTCGTAAAATTTGGCCCGTTGACAATAATCCGCCCGATGGCATTATGCGCGCAAAATCTTCCTTATTTTGGTCATTTCTGACTATGTCTACCTGGTCCCGTCCCGTTATTGTGCTGCTTTGCGGCCTGCTGCTGCTGACGATCGCTATCGCCGTGCTTAACACGCTGGTGCCGCTGTGGCTTACCCATGATTCGTTGCCAACCTGGCAGGTCGGCACGGTCAGTTCCGCCTATTTCACGGGAAACTTGCTTGGCACCTTGCTGGCAGGCTGGTTGATTAAGCGGCTGGGTTTTAATCGCGCTTACTATATTGCCACCGTGCTGTTTGCCCTGGCTACCGCTGCGCTGGGTCTGGATCAGGGCTTCTGGTCATGGTCCATCTGGCGTTTTGTCGCAGGCATTGGCTGCGCGCTGATTTGGGTAGTGGTGGAAAGCGCGCTGTTGTGCAATGGCACCTTACGTAACCGCGGACAGCTGCTTGCGGCCTATATGATTGTTTACTATATAGCGACGGTAATTGGCCAACTGTTGGTCAGCAAAGTTTCAACTGAGCTACTGCATACTTTGCCCTGGGTCACCGGCTTTATTGTGGCCGCTATTCTGCCGCTGGTTTTCACCCGCGTTACCGGCAGGGAAGAAGGCGAAGAAGCGCCTGCTGGCCGTATGTGGTCCATGCTGCGTCGTCGCAGCGCGCGGTTGGGCATTAACGGCTGTATCATTTCCGGGATCCTGCTGGGCTCACTGTACGGTCTGATGCCGCTTTATCTCTCTCATCAGGGAATGAGCGACTCCAGCGTGGGTTACTGGATGGCATTATTGATTAGCGCAGGAATAATCGGTCAATGGCCGGTAGGGCGTCTGGCTGACCGCTATGGTCGACTGCTGGTGCTGCGCGTGCTGGTGTTTGGCGTGATCCTGGGCGCTGTGGCGATGCTCAGCAACGCGGCAATGGCGCCAGCGCTCTTTGTATTAGGCTGTTCAGGCTTTACGCTCTATCCTGTTGCCATGTCCTGGGCCTGCGAAAAAGTCGCGCATCATGAGCTGGTAGCGATGAATCAGGCGCTGCTCCTGAGCTATACCACCGGTAGCCTGGCTGGCCCGGCGCTGACCTCAATGTTGATGCAGAGCTATTCTGACCGGGTGCTGTTCGTGACGATTGCTGCGGTTGCGTTGATTTACCTGATGATGCTGCTGCGCAAGGCGGATCGCCATGCCACGCCTGTTGCGCATGCCTGATAACAACGAGCGGCTTGCCGCTCGTTAGTACATCACTTTGTGCCCATAGCCTTCCAGAATATGTTTAATCCGCTCCATCGTCTCTTTTTTGGGCGGATGAACACCGTCCAGCTTATATTCTTCGCCCATCGCCAGCCATTTGTGTTTCCCCAGCTCATGGTAGGGCAGCATCTCTATCTTCTCTACATTGCCCATATCGCGGGTGAACTCTCCCAGCCGGTGCGCTGAGTCATCATCATCGGAATAGCCAGGTACCACGACGTAGCGTATCCAGGTGCGGATTTTCTTTTTGGCCAGATAGCGGGCGAAATCCATAGTGCGGCGATTAGAGACGCCTACCAGAATTTGATGCACATCGTCATTAATTTGTTTCAGATCCAGCATAACCAGATCGGTGACTTCCAGCAGTTCGTCGATAACCGGATCGTAGCGGCGGACGAAGCCGTTGGTATCCAGGCAGGTATGGATGCCTTCAGCATGACAGGCGCGAAACCAGTCGCGTACAAACTCCGCCTGCAGGATAGCCTCACCGCCGGAAGCGGTCACTCCGCCGCCGGACGCGTTCATAAAGTGGCGATAGGTCACTACCTCTTTCATCAGCTCCTCTACGGTGATCTCCGTACCGCCATGCGTATCCCAGGTGTCGCGGTTATGGCAGTAGAGGCAGCGCATCAGGCAGCCCTGAAAAAAGGTAATAAAACGGATGCCGGGACCGTCAACGGTTCCGCAGGATTCGAATGAGTGAATACGGCCTTTAATTGACATTGCGATGAATTCTCCATAGTAAACCAGCCCGGAAGCTGGTACGCAGTCTGCAGCTGCGTTAAGTCTGTTTTGCCAGCAACCTGTAGTGAGATGGCTGGCAAATCAGGCTAAAAAAAGCTCCGGCAAGCCGGAGCTTTGTTGTCTTTAGAACGAGGTGGTGAAGGTACGGGTAATCACGTCCTGCTGCTGCTCTCTGGTCAGAGCGCCGAAGCGAACCGCATAACCCGATACGCGAATGGTCAGCTGAGGATAATTCTCAGGATGTTCCATCGCGTCCAGCAACATCTCGCGATTCATCACGTTAACGTTCAGATGCTGGCCGCCTTCGATAGAGGCTTCATGGTGGAAATAACCGTCCATCAGACCGGCAAGGTTAGCTTTACGAACATCGTCATCTTTACCCAACGCGTTAGGCACGATGGAGAAGGTGTAGGAGATGCCGTCTTTAGCGTAGGCAAAAGGCAGTTTCGCAACGGAAGTCAGTGAAGCGACAGCGCCTTTCTGGTCGCGACCGTGCATTGGGTTCGCACCTGGCCCAAATGGCATGCCGGCACGACGACCGTCTGGCGTATTACCCGTTTTCTTACCGTACACCACGTTAGAGGTGATGGTCAGTACTGACTGCGTTGGCACAGCGTTGCGATAGGTCTGCAGCTGCTGAATTTTCTTCATGAAACGTTCAACGAGGTCGCAGGCGATATCGTCTACGCGGGCATCGTTGTTACCGAACTGCGGATATTCGCCTTCGATATTGAAGTCGACTGCCAGGCCATCCTCATCGCGGATTGGCGAAACTTTGGCATATTTAATCGCGGAGAGGGAGTCAGCGGCTACCGACAGTCCAGCGATACCGCAGGCCATGGTGCGATAGACGTCGCGATCGTGCAGCGCCATCAGCGAAGCTTCATAGCTGTACTTGTCATGCATGTAATGGATGATGTTCAGCGCGGTAACGTACTGTTTCGCCAGCCAGTCCATAAAGTGATCCATACGATCCATCACTTTATCGTAGTCCAGCACGTCATCCATCATTGGCGCATCTTTTGGACCTACCTGCATTTTCAGTTTTTCATCCACGCCGCCGTTGATGGCATAAAGCATGGTTTTCGCCAGGTTGGCGCGGGCGCCGAAGAACTGCATCTGTTTGCCCACGATCATCGGGCTGACGCAACAGGCGATAGCGTAATCATCGTTGTTGAAGTCAGGACGCATCAGATCGTCGTTTTCATACTGAATCGAGGAGGTATCGATGGAGACTTTAGCCGCGAATTTTTTAAAGTTAAGCGGCAGCTTTTCTGACCAAAGGATGGTCATGTTCGGCTCTGGCGAAGGCCCCATAGTGTAAAGCGTATTCAGGAAGCGGAAGCTGTTTTTGGTCACCAGCGTGCGGCCGTCGACGCCCATGCCGGCCAGTGATTCCGTTGCCCAGATTGGGTCGCCGGAGAACAGCTCGTCATATTCAGGCGTACGCAGGAAGCGCACCATACGCAGCTTCATTACCAGATGGTCAATCAGCTCTTGGGCATCCTGTTCGGTGATTTTGCCCGCCTGCAGATCGCGTTCAATATAGATATCCAGGAAGGTAGATACGCGGCCAAAGGACATTGCCGCGCCGTTCTGCGATTTAACAGCGGCCAGATAGCCGAAGTAGGTCCACTGTACGGCTTCCTGAGCGGTTTTTGCCGGGCCGGAGATATCGCAGCCATATTTCGCAGCCATCTCTTTGATCTGCTGCAGCGCGCGGTGCTGATCGGCAATCTCTTCGCGCAGACGGATAGTCGCTTCAAGGTTAACGCCGTTTTCAAGATCGTTCTGCAGCGAGGTGAACTGCGCAAACTTATCTTTCATCAGCATGTCGATGCCATAAAGCGCGACGCGGCGATAGTCGCCGATGATACGACCACGGCCATAGGCATCCGGCAGGCCGGTCAACACGCCTGATTTACGGCAGCGCAGGATATCCGGCGTATAGACGTCGAACACGCCCTGATTATGGGTTTTGCGATATTCGGTAAAGACTTTTTTCAGGCCGGCATCCAGCTCGCGACCATAGACTTTACAGGAACCTTCCACCATTTTAATGCCGCCGAACGGGATCAGCGCGCGCTTCAGCGGAGCTTCGGTTTGCAGGCCGACGATGGTTTCCAGTTTGCGGTCGATATAGCCCGCATCATGGGAAGTAATAGTGGAGGCCAGATCGGTATCAAAATCCAGCGGCGCATGGGTGCGGTTTTCGGTCTTGATGCCTTCCATGACTTTATCCCACAGCGCTTTGGTCGCTTCGGTTGCGCCTGCCAGGAAAGATTCATCGCCTTCATAAGGCGTGTAGTTTTTCTGAATGAAGTCACGGACGTTAATGCTGTTCTGCCATTCGCCCTCTGCAAAGCCTGCCCAGGCAGCAGCCTGGTTTACATTTTGCTCGCTCATGTGATCACCTTTTCAATAAAGTTCTTTCGTTCCTGCCGCATGGCGGCAGGGCTTAATCCTGTCGCCAGCAATCAGTGATGATCGCCGTCCCGTAGATAGATAACCCAGTAGGTCAGACCCACCAGCAATCCGCCGCCGATGATATTGCCAAGCGTGACGGGGATAAGATTATCAACAATGAAATTGCCTACCGTCAGGCTGGAGAAGTGCGCAGCCGTGGTTCCCGTAGCCTGCCAGAACTCTGGCGAGGCGAAATCTTTGATAACGATGGCCATAGGGATAAGAAACATATTGGCAATGCTGTGTTCGAAACCGCTGGCAACGAACATCGCGACGGGCAGTACCATCGCCAACATTTTATCCGTCAGGCTGCGGCCGGAGTAACTCATCCATACCGCCATGCAAACCATCAGATTAGCAAGCGTGCCGAGGCAGACAGCTTCAAGAAAAGTATGGTGCATTTTATGGTCGGCTGTTTGCAGAACATTCAGACCCCATGCACCATTTGCCACCATGTACTGGCCGGCAAACCAGATCAGCCCGACAAAAAACATCGCGCCAAAGAAATTTCCTACATAAACATTGATCCAGTTGCGGGCCAGCTGGCTCCATGAAATGCGGCCGCTGGCTTTAGCGACCATAGTCAATACGGTGGAGGTAAAGAGGTCCGCGCCGCAAACCACTACCAGCATCAGCCCAAGCGAAAAGCAGATGCCGCCAATCAGTTTCGCCACGCCGAACGGTATAGCTTCCGTCCCGGTTGTCGCGGTGATATAAAAAACAAAAGCAATCGAAATAAAGACGCCCGCCGTGATGGCGAGGAAAAATGTCGTGAAGGGATGTTTTGAGGCTTTATAGACGCCGGCTTCTTCAGCGACTTTAGCCATTTCCGATGGTAAGAGTAAATCAAACGGGTTGCCAGCTTTCACACTAACCTCTCCCAAAATTAATCAACAACGAAATACTAACAAAGGAGTATAGGCAAGAAATTGATATGGATCATATTGGCACCCTGGTTGACCTGAATACGTTAAAAAAACGGTGCGGTATATGATTTAAGTGGTTGATATTTATGTTTAAAATAAATTTTAAAATATCTATTATTTTTTTAAATAACGCTGGATTTTTTTATTACGGGAAAGGGCAATAAAGATCGGAAGTGAATAAAAAATTTAATCTATGGAAATAATTGGGCTACTTTTTATTAACTTTTGTCGGGGTTAATTTATTTTCTTTTATTTAATACTGGTCCTGAATAACGGCCCGCTTTTTGTTGGCGGGCCGAAAACTTTATTTCCAGTAACGACGTTTTGCCTGCTGCAGCTTTTCATAGGCGGCCAGCAATGACTGGTGAGCCGGGAAGGCGAGCAGATCCTCATCCACGCTCTGCAAGCCGTAGAACGGCGCTTCGCCACTAATGGCGGCGGAAGCGGCATCAACGGCTTCCTGGCCATACATACGCACGAAAGCGTTATGATACTGCAGCGGATCGCGCTCATCCTCAAGGCTCAGCAGCAGCAGCGTTTGCAGACAGCGATAGTAGTTGGCGCGGGCTGGCGTAAACACTGAAGCATTAAACTCCATGGTCCATTCCGTCCAGATCAGCGCCTGATCGATATCGCCGCCCGCCAGCGCCAGCATGGCTTTCAGCTCGCCGATACGCAGTGTGTACCAGCCATTATCTTTACCTGTTGCCAGGCCCAGCAGCTCGCGCACGCGGGTAAAATCATCATGGCCGTCTTCGTCCAGGCGTTCGATCAGCGCCAGGTAATCTTCTTTTTCCCACTGGCTGTCAGGCAGCGAAAGTAGGGTGTCGCGCAGATAGGCGCCCATACTGTTGTTGGCCAGCAGCAGATCTTCCGCAGGATAAATATCGGACATGCCCGGTACGATAATCCGGCAGGCATAGACGTCCAGATGCTGATAGTCCGCAATATAGACTTCTTTATCTTCCGCTTTGAAAATAGCCATTAACGTGGCGAACTCTTCCTGCGTGGTGCCGGCGAAGCTCCAGTCAACAAAAGGATAATCCGCTTCGTCTTTGAACATATCCCAGGAAATCAAACCGCTGGAATCGATAAAGTGGGTTTCGAGGTTGGCGTGTTCGGCAACTTCTTCATCGTCGAACGTTGGCGGCGTAAAGACATCAAGGTCTTTCAGCTCACGGCCCTGCAGCAGTTCCGTTACGGTGCGTTCCAGCGCTACGCCGAAATCGGGATGCGCGCCGAAAGAAGCGAAGCAAGTGCCGTTTTGCGGGTTAAACAGCACTACGCAAATCACTGGATACTTACCGCCCAGAGAGGCGTCGTAAGCGAAAATAGGAAAACCTTCTGCTTCCAGTTTCGCAATGGATTCAACCACGCCTGGATAGCGATCGAGCACCGCTTGCGGAATAGCTGGCAGGCTGATAGCTTCGGCGATAATACGGTTTTTGATGTAGCGCTCGAAGACTTCGGAAAGCCCCTGAACGCGCGCTTCGTTAGCGGTGTTACCTGCCGACATGCCGTTAGAGACATAAAGGTTGCCGATAATGTTCATCGGGATATAGACGATTTGCTGGTCTGACTGACGAGTAAAAGGCAGGCTGCAGATGCCGCGCGCGGCATTACCCGACTGAAGATCGATTAGCTCGCTGGCGCTTAATGACTGCTCGGGATCGTAAAAGTCTTTCAGACGTGCATCGAGGATGCCTTCCGGCAAGCTGTCGTCTTCCGGCAGCGGAAACCATTTTTCGTCAGGGTAATGGACAAAATCGCCATTGGCGATCGCCTTGCCCAGCCAGAAATCGGCAAAGAAGTAGTTAGTCGACAGGCGCTCGAAATACTCGCCCAGCGCTGAGGCCAGCGCAGCTTTTTTACTGGCGCCTTTGCCATTAGTGAAACAGAGCGGGCAGTCGCGATCGCGAATATGTACCGACCAGACATGAGGAACCGGATTCAGCCAGGAAGCTTCTTCGATATGGAAACCGAGATCCTGTAGTTTCTGCTGAAAACGTGCGATGGAGTCTTCCAGAGCGGCGTCTTTGCCTGGAATATAAGTTTGCGTCATAGTGCCCACTCGTTTTGATTGTGTCGAAAGCGCGCCATGATACGGGGTTTCCCGCCTGTTCGCTATCCGACGAACCGTTTTATCCCGGCCATAGTGGCATTTTCTTGAATAAAGATCGGCCATGAAAATGGCTTACCGGAAGACGCCTCACAAAATATCGTGCTTCCTCTGTTTCACCCTACAAGCTGTTGCAGCGCAGGCCGCATAACTGGTCGGCTGACCCGATTAAACATTGCAGCCGCCTGGTGGCAATGATAAAACCGATAGCAGACTCGAAATCGATTGATCTGAATGTGGTGAGGGGAAATGAGCCAGGTTTTCAATTTTAGCTCCGGACCAGCAATGCTGCCGGTGGAAGTACTGCGTCGTGCCGAACAGGAACTCTGCAACTGGCAGGGATTAGGAACTTCCGTAATGGAGATCAGCCACCGCAGCAAAGAGTTTACGCAGGTGGCTGTAGAAGCGGAAAGCGACTTTCGCGATCTGCTAAAAATCCCCTCAAATTACAAAGTATTGTTCTGTCATGGCGGCGCACGCGCGCAGTTCGCCGCGATACCGATGAATCTGCTGGGTAGTCATAGCACTGCGGACTATGCTGATGGCGGCTACTGGGCGCACAGCGCCATAAAAGAAGCGGAAAAATACTGTACGCCTAACGTTATCGACGTCAAAACCAGCGTCGACGGACTAAGCGCTATTACGCCAATGAATCAGTGGTCGCTTTCCGATGAAGCGGCCTATGTCCATTTCTGCCCAAACGAAACCATTGATGGCATCGCTATTAATGAAGAACCGGATTTCGGCGACAAAATTGCCGTGGCCGATCTGTCATCAACCATCCTTTCCCGACCGCTTGATATCAGCCGTTATGGCGTGCTCTACGCTGGCGCGCAGAAAAATATCGGGCCAGCCGGTCTGACGCTGGTGGTAGTGCGTGAGGATTTGCTGGGCAAAGCGCAGAAAGCACTGCCGTCGATACTGGATTACAAAGTCCTGAGCGAAAACGACTCTATGTTTAACACGCCGCCAACTTTCGCATGGTATCTTTCCGGCCTGGTGTTTAAATGGCTGAAAGAGCAGGGCGGCGTGGCGGAAATGGATAAACGCAATCAGGCGAAAGCGGATCTGCTGTACGGCACCATTGATAACAGCGATTTTTACCGCAACGGCGTCGCCGTGGCCAACCGCTCGCGCATGAATGTGCCTTTCCAGCTGGCCGATGCCGCGCTGGATAAGCTTTTCCTGGAGGAGTCCTTTGCGGCAGGCCTGCACGCGCTAAAAGGCCATCGTGCGGTCGGCGGTATGCGTGCTTCCATCTATAACGCTATGCCGCTGGAAGGCGTTAAGGCGTTAACCGACTTTATGACTGACTTCGAACGTCGCCACGGTTAATCTCCGCTGCGGCTTTGTAACGAAAACCCTGCCAGGCCGCAGGGTTTATCGCATTTTATCTGGAGAACAAGTTTCACATGCAGGAATCCCTGACGTTACAGCCCATTGCCAGGATCGACGGCACCGTCAACCTACCCGGCTCTAAAAGCGTTTCTAACCGCGCTTTGCTGCTTGCCGCGCTGGCGAAAGGAACCACTCATCTGACCAATCTGCTAGACAGCGATGACGTGCGCCATATGCTTAACGCGCTGCAGGCTCTGGGCGTAAGCTACACGCTCTCTGCAAACCGTACCGAGTGCGCAGTTTTCGGATTAGGTGGCCCGCTTCAGTCGACCGGGCCGCTGGAACTTTTCCTGGGCAACGCCGGCACGGCGATGCGTCCGCTGGCGGCCGCGCTGTGCCTGGGCGAAGGCGATATCGTGCTGACGGGCGAGCCGCGCATGAAAGAGCGTCCCATCGGTCATCTGGTGGATGCTTTACGCCAGGGCGGCGCGCAAATCGACTATCTGGAGCAGCAAAATTACCCGCCGCTGCGGATCAAAGGCGGCTTTAGCGGTGGCGATGTCGCCGTCGACGGCAGCGTTTCCAGCCAGTTCCTGACCGCTTTGTTAATGACCGCGCCGCTGGCTCCACGCGACACCATTATCACCATTAAAGGTGAGCTGGTTTCCAAACCCTATATCGATATCACTCTGAATTTGATGAAGACGTTTGGCGTCACGGTGCAAAACGACAGCTATAGCGTCTTCCGCATTGCCGGCAATCAGAGCTACACCTCGCCAGGCGACTATCTCGTTGAGGGCGATGCCTCTTCCGCTTCCTATTTTCTGGCGGCGGCGGCGATTAAAGGCGGTACGGTGAAAGTGACGGGGATCGGCCGCAACAGTATGCAGGGCGATATTCGCTTTGCCGACGTGCTGGAAAAGATGGGCGCAGTTATCGAGTGGGGCGACGACTATATCGCCTGTACGCGCGGAGAGCTGAATGCGATCGATCTGGATATGAACCATATTCCGGATGCCGCTATGACCATCGCTACGGCAGCGCTGTTCGCCAAAGGCACGACGGTAATGCGCAATATTTATAACTGGCGCGTGAAAGAGACCGATCGCCTTGCCGCGATGGCGACGGAGCTGCGCAAAGTCGGCGCGGAAGTGGAAGAGGGGCACGATTACATTCGCGTTACGCCTCCTGAAGCTATCCGCTATGCCGAAATAGGCACCTACAACGATCATCGTATGGCGATGTGCTTCTCGCTGGTGGCGCTATCCAGTACGCCGGTCACCATTCTTGATCCAAAATGTACGGCCAAAACCTTCCCGGACTATTTCGACCAGCTCGCTCGTCTTAGCCAGTCGGCATAACGGGTAACCCGCCGTATCTGAGTGCGGCGGGTTGCGAGCTCTCTCACGCTTTACACATCAATTTCCCATCAAACAGATTACGGCCCTGCCATATATTTTCGCGCGTCTACGCTTAAGGGGTAACTATCGCGAGTGGAGCAGCGTATAATATGCGTCGTTATTTGCCTGAGCGGGTACAGGCATCCCACCAACAGGAGAACGACATGACGCCTATAGTCCAGGTGATCACCATTGATGGTCCAGGCGGAGCCGGTAAAGGGACCTTATGCAAAGCAATGGCTGAGGCATTGAACTGGCATCTGTTGGATTCAGGCGCTATTTATCGCGTGCTGGCGCTGGCCGCGCTGCATCATCAGGTGGATATTACCTCTGAAGAGGCGTTAGTGCCGATAGCGGCGCATCTTGACGTCCGCTTTATGCCTGCTGATGGCGAAATGGCGGTTATTCTTGAAGGCGAAGACGTTTCCGGCGAGATTCGTACCCAGGAGGTCAGCAACACGGCCTCTAAGGTTGCGGCTTTCCCTCGCGTCCGTGAGGCGCTGCTGCGTCGTCAGCGAGGCTTTCGCGAAGCGCCGGGCCTGATCGCAGACGGCAGAGATATGGGTACGGTGGTTTTTCCGGACGCCCAGGTGAAAATTTTCCTTGATGCCAGTTCGGAAGAGCGCGCTCATCGCCGTATGCTACAGTTGCAGGAGAAGGGCTTTAGTGTTAACTTTGAACGCCTTTTATCCGAGATAAAAGAGCGAGACGACCGCGACCGTAACCGTGCTATCGCACCGTTAAGGCCGGCAGAAGACGCGCTGGTGCTGGATTCGACCAGTATGTCGATCGAGCAGGTAATAGAAACAGCGCTGAATTATGCGCGTGAAAAACTTTCTCTGCCGCAGTAGCGTCGTCGAACCGATTTTTTTAACCCTGTGATATGGACGTCACAGGGCATGTGAAACAACCCCATCCGGCAGGAAGTCAGATGGACGTTAAATTGAAGAATCCTGAAGATTATCAATATGACTGAATCTTTTGCTCAACTCTTTGAAGAGTCCCTGAAAGAAATCGAAACCCGCCCGGGTTCCATTGTTCGTGGCGTTGTTGTCTCTATCGACAAAGACGTAGTTCTGGTTGATGCGGGTCTGAAATCTGAATCTGCAATTCCTGCAGAGCAGTTCAAGAACGCAGCCGGCGAACTGGAAATCCAGGTTGGCGACGAAGTTGACGTTGCGCTGGACGCAGTAGAAGACGGCTTCGGTGAAACCCTGCTGTCCCGTGAGAAAGCTAAGCGTCACGAAGCCTGGCTCACGCTGGAAAAAGCTTACGAAGATGCTGAAACTGTTACCGGTGTTATCAACGGCAAAGTTAAAGGTGGCTTCACAGTTGAGCTGAACGGTATTCGCGCGTTCCTGCCAGGTTCCCTAGTTGACGTTCGTCCAGTGCGCGACACGCTGCACCTGGAAGGCAAAGAGCTTGAATTCAAAGTAATCAAGCTGGATCAGAAGCGCAACAACGTGGTGGTTTCACGTCGTGCGGTTATCGAATCCGAAAACAGCGCAGAGCGCGATCAGCTGCTGGAAAACCTGCAGGAAGGCATGGAAGTTAAAGGTATCGTTAAGAACCTCACTGACTACGGTGCATTCGTTGATCTGGGCGGCGTTGACGGCCTGCTGCACATCACTGACATGGCCTGGAAACGCGTTAAGCATCCAAGCGAAATCGTCAACGTTGGCGACGAAATCACTGTTAAAGTGCTGAAGTTCGACCGCGAACGTACCCGTGTTTCTCTGGGTCTGAAACAGCTGGGCGAAGATCCATGGGTCGCAATCGCTAAGCGTTACCCGGAAGGCACTCGTCTGACTGGTCGCGTGACCAACCTGACCGACTACGGCTGCTTCGTTGAAATCGAAGAAGGCGTTGAAGGCCTGGTGCACGTATCCGAAATGGACTGGACCAACAAAAACATTCATCCGTCTAAAGTTGTTAACGTTGGCGATGTTGTTGAAGTTATGGTTCTGGACATCGACGAAGAGCGTCGTCGTATCTCCCTGGGTCTGAAGCAGTGCAAATCTAACCCATGGCAGCAGTTCGCAGAAACCCACAACAAGGGCGACCGCGTTGAAGGTAAAATCAAGTCAATCACTGACTTCGGTATCTTCATCGGCCTGGACGGCGGCATCGACGGCCTGGTTCACCTGTCTGACATCTCCTGGAACGCTACCGGAGAAGAAGCAGTACGTGAATACAAGAAAGGCGACGAAATCGCAGCCGTGGTTCTGCAGGTTGACGCAGAGCGCGAGCGTATCTCCCTGGGCGTTAAGCAGCTGGCAGAAGATCCGTTCAACAACTACATCTCTCTGAACAAGAAAGGTGCCATTGTTAACGGTAAAGTGACTGCAGTTGACGCTAAAGGTGCTACAGTTGAACTGGCAGACGGCGTTGAGGGTTACCTGCGCGCTTCTGAAGCTTCAATCGACCGCGTAGAAGACGCTACTCTGGTTCTGAACGTAGGCGACGATGTTGAAGCCAAGTTCACCGGCGTGGATCGTAAAAACCGCGTTGTGAGCCTGTCTGTTCGTGCTAAAGACCAGGCTGACGAGAAAGAAGCCATCAACACTGTTAACACCAAACAGGAAGAAGGCAACTTCTCTAACGCAATGGCTGAAGCGTTCAAAGCAGCTAAAGGCGAGTAATTGCGCTTGCATCAGGGCGGCATAAGCTGCCCTGAACCTGCCGTTACTGCCAGAGCTTATTCCAACAGGGATTAACCGGAGGATTTATGACCAAGTCAGAACTGATTGAAAGACTTGCTGGCCAGCACTCTCATATTCCGGCGAAAGTCGTTGAGGATGCGGTAAAAGAGATGCTGGAGCACATGGCCACAACGCTGGCCCAGGGCGAACGCATCGAAATCCGGGGCTTCGGCAGTTTTTCTTTGCACTATCGCGCGCCTCGCACCGGACGTAACCCGAAAACGGGCGACAAGGTTGAACTGGAAGGTAAATACGTTCCACACTTCAAACCGGGCAAGGAATTACGCGATCGCGCTAATATTTACGGCTAAGGTTTCGCATTACCACGCAATAAAACGACACTTCGGTGTCGTTTTTTTTTGTCTGCTATCTGCTATCTGCCATCGCTAATCGTCATCAGGTCAGAAGCCCGCTCGCAAAAAGCCTGTCGCACACTGCAATACCACTGAAATCTTTGCGCAACGCTGCTGAAAACAAGAAAACCTCGGCTGCGCTGGCTACAAAATCCCGCCAGACTCCCACTATAAATAGTGGAGAGTGCAGTATGCCCTACAGTCTTAGTCGATTAGCTATGTGGATGATCATTGCGGCCTTGCCGCTTTGCTGGCTTGCGTCCTTACCCGATGCCCGCACAATTCGTCTGCTATTTATTCTGGCCGTGCTGCTGATGGCTATGCGACGAAACTGGTTAAAGGAAGCTGCCGTTGTGTTGCTGCTTTTTCTTTGGGCCGTTTCACCTGCGCAGAAATTGCTACAGCAGACAACCCTGCTTTCTGCTGGCCCTGTCGAAGCTTTAACAGAGATTGAGCAGCTCCAGACGCAAACGCAGCGTGTCAAAGTCCGTGTTATTGAGGTAGCAAAAAAGCCAATTTTTCCGCCAGTGTACGCACTGCTCAGTATCCAGGGGCTAAAACAGAGCTTTTGCCCGGGTCAGCGATGGCAGATGAAACTGAAACTACGGCCCGTTCACGCACGTCTTAACGAAGGCGGGTTTGACGCGCAGCGCTTTGCGCTGGCTAACAGCACGCCGCTGACGGGCAAAGCGCTGACGCTACAGATGATCGACGGCCGCTGCAGCTGGCGTGACAGAATAATCCAGAAAAGCACACGGATTTTTGCTGCTATGCCCTGGCAAGGCGTCATGCTTGCGCTGGCATTTGGCGAGCGGGGTGAACTTGGCAGCGATATTAAAATGCTGCTAAAGGAAACCGGAACGGCGCATCTGATGGCGATTTCCGGGATGCATATCGGCCTGGCGGCTACGGTCGGCTGGCTGACAGCAAGGATTATCCAGCTCTGCTTTCCTGCCAGACGTACAGGCTATCGTTTTCCGCTGGCCAGCGGTTTTCTGCTGGCGCTGATCTACTGCTGGCTTTCCGGCGGCAACCCTCCGGCGCTGCGGGCAATTATTGCGATTGCCTGCTGGAGCCTGCTGCGTCTTAAGGGAAGAAACTGCAGCGGCTGGCAGGTCTGGCAGCTTTGTATCGGCGCTATCCTTTTTTTCGATCCTTTAAGTATTTTGTCAGATAGCCTGTGGCTCTCTGCGTCAGCCGTTGCCGGTCTGCTTTTCTGGTATCAATGGTTTCCGCTTTCAGGGCGCTTCACCCACAGCAAGCGCTGGTTGCCGCTGCGGCTGCTACATCTGCAGTTGGGGCTGTTTTTACTTCTGATGCCGCTACAGGTAGCTGTTTTTCACGGCATAAGTTTGAGCGCGCTACTGGCTAATTTATGGGCGGTGCCGTTGGTTACGCTGATTACCGTGCCGCTGATCCTCGGCGCTATCCTCTCGCTGCCATTTTATCCTTTGAGCCAGCTGTTGTGGCGCGGTGCCGACGGGTCGCTGTCGCTGCTATTTTATCCTTTGCAATTGTTGCCTGACGGCTGGCTGGCATTTAGCCAGCAGGCACTGTGGCTGAGCCCAATTTGCCTGCTGGCCGCCATTGCATGGCGTTTTAGCTGGTGGCGAAGCTCTCCCTTTACGCTGGTCGGTTTATGTCTGGCGCTGTTGTGCTGGCGATTGAGCGTCAGGCAGCCGGAGTGGCGCCTGGATATGTTGGATATCGGCCACGGTCTGGCCATGGTGATTTCTCAGCGAGGAAACGCGGTTATTTATGACACAGGGAATAAGTGGGCGGGTGGTGATGCCGCCTCAAGTCAGATCCTTCCCTGGCTTCGCTGGCAAGGGTTGTCGATACAGCACATCATTCTGAGCCACGGCCATCTCGACCATATCGGCGGGCTGGAGAGCCTGCAGAAAGCATTTCCGGCTGCGACAATCCACAGCGGCCTGGGCTGGCAGGATCACTTGCCCTGTCACCGGGGCCAAAGCTGGCGCTGGCAGACGCTGACTTTTCAGCCGCTCTGGCCGGCGCGGCCGCAGCAAGAGAGCGGTAATAACCAGTCCTGCGTCATCATGGTAACGGACGGAAAATGGCGGGTGCTGCTAACAGGCGATCTTGAAGCGCCAGCGGAACTGCAACTGGTCAGGCATTATGGCAAGGCTTTGCGCGCCGAAGTCATTCAGGTTCCCCATCATGGCAGCGCCACGTCGTCCTCGCCGCCTTTACTCAGAAGAGTCTCTGGTCGCGTGGCGCTGGCTTCGGCCGCGCGCTACAGCGCCTGGAAGCTGCCAGCGGAAAGGATAATTGAGCGCTATATGGCGAATCATTACCGCTGGTACGACACGGCTGTGGAGGGGCAAATCAGCGTAGAATTTTCTAAGGAAAACTGGCGCGTTTTAAGGTTAAGAGCGCAAATAATGCCCCGTTGGTATCATCAGTGGTTTGGCGTGACACGTTATTCCAGTTAGAATGAGCGGCTATTTCAATTGGAAGCTGGTTAACTCATGCATCAGGACAAAGATCTCTCCACCTGGCAGACATTTCAACGCCTCTGGCCGATGATCAAACCTTTCAAAGCGGGTCTGGCTGTCTCCTCCGTTGCGCTTATTATCAATGCGGCGGGCGACGTGCTGATGATGTCCCTGCTGAAGCCGCTGCTGGATGACGGTTTTGGTAAAGCGGACTCCTCCGTGCTGGTCTGGATGCCCCTGGCCGTTATTGGCTTAATGCTGGTGCGCGGCGTTTCAAGCTATATCTCAAGCTATTGTATCTCATGGGTTTCAGGCAACGTGGTGATGTCGATGCGCCGCCGCCTGTTCAGCCATATGATGGGAATGCCCGTCGCGTTTTTCGATCAGCAGTCCACCGGGACGCTGCTGTCGCGCATTACCTATGATTCCGAGCAGGTCGCTTCATCCTCTTCCAGCGCGCTGGTTACCGTAGTGCGCGAAGGTGCTTCAATTATCGGCCTGTTTATTATGATGTTTTACTACAGCTGGCAGCTGTCGTTAATCCTGATCCTGCTGGCGCCGGTCGTTTCTTTCGCTATCCGCACCGTGTCGAAACGTTTCCGCAATATCAGCAAAAATATGCAGAATACGATGGGGCAGGTGACCACCAGCGCCGAGCAGATGCTGAAAGGACACAAAGAAGTCCTGATTTTCGGTGGACAAAAAATCGAAAGCCAGCGTTTCGATCATGTCAGCAACCGCATGCGTCAGCAGGGCATGAAGCTGGTTTCCGCCTCTTCGGTTTCCGATCCTATTATTCAGCTTATCGCCTCGCTGGCGTTGGCTTTCGTACTCTACGCGGCCAGTTTCCCAAGCGTAATGGCGACGCTGACGGCGGGCACGATTACCGTCGTCTTCTCTTCGATGATCGCGCTGATGCGTCCGCTGAAGTCGCTGACCAACGTTAACGCGCAGTTCCAGCGCGGGATGGCCGCCTGCCAGACGCTGTTTTCCATTCTGGATAGCGAGCAGGAAGTGGATACCGGGACTCGCGTCGTAGAGCGCGCCCGCGGCGACGTAGAGTTCCGCAACGTCACCTTTACCTACCCTGGGCGCGAAACGCCAGCGCTGCATAATATCAATCTTGCTATCCCGGAAGGCAAAACGGTGGCGCTGGTTGGACGTTCCGGCTCCGGTAAATCCACTATCGCCAGCCTGATGACGCGTTTTTATGATATTCAGCAGGGCGAAATCCTGATGGACGGTCACGATTTACGCGAGTATACCCTCAGCTCGCTGCGTAATCAGGTTGCGCTGGTTTCGCAGAATGTGCACCTGTTTAACGATACCGTAGCGAACAATATCGCCTACGCCCGCAATGAAAAGTACAGCCGCGAAGATATTGAAAGAGCGGCAACGATGGCTCATGCGATGGACTTTATCAATAAAATGGATAAAGGCCTGGATACGGTGATTGGTGAAAACGGCGTGCTGCTTTCCGGTGGACAGCGTCAGCGTATCGCTATAGCCCGCGCGCTGCTGCGCGACTGCCCGATTCTGATTCTGGATGAGGCAACTTCCGCGCTGGATACCGAATCGGAACGCGCTATTCAGTCCGCGCTGGACGAACTGCAAAAGAACCGCACCTCGCTGGTGATTGCGCATCGTCTCTCCACTATTGAAAAAGCGGACGAAATCGTTGTGGTCGAAGATGGCCATATCGTGGAGCGCGGCACCCATACGGAACTGTTGGCACATCGGGGCGCCTATGCCCAGCTGCACAAAATGCAGTTTGGGCAATGATTGAGCGCATCTGGAGCGGCGAATGCTGGCTGTGGCGGCTTTTGCTGCCGCTCAGCTGGCTTTACGGACTCGTTAGCTGGCTGATTCGGTTGAGCTACCGGCTTGGCTGGCGCAAAGCGTGGCGTGCTTCAGTGCCTGTCGTTGTTGTGGGTAATCTGACGGCGGGCGGCAACGGCAAGACGCCGGTAGTGATCTGGCTGGTTCAGGCTTTGCATCAGCGCGGTCTGCGGCCTGCCGTGGTTTCTCGTGGCTACGGTGGCAAAGCACAGGCTTATCCGCTGATGCTCGATCGCCGGACAACGCCAGCTGAAGCGGGCGACGAACCTGTGCTGATCCATCAGCGCACCGGCGCGCCGGTCGCTGTTTCGCCCAGGCGAAAAGAGGCGGTAGCGGCGCTGCTGGCGCAGGGCGATATCGATATCATTATTACCGATGACGGCCTGCAGCATTATGCGCTGGCAAGGGATTTTGAAATCGTGGTGATCGACGGTCAGCGACGTTTTGGCAACGGCTGGTGGTTGCCGGCTGGCCCAATGCGGGAACGGGCTTCGCGTCTTAAAAGCGTGGATGCGCTAATCAATAACGGCGGCAGCGCGCAAGCTGGTGAAATCCCGATGCGGCTTGTGCCGGGTCAGGCGATTAACCTGCAGACCCGTCAGGCCCAGCCGCTGAACGCGATTGCCGAAGTGGTGGCAATGGCGGGTATCGGCCATCCGCCGCGCTTTTTCTCTACGCTGCGTCAGCATGGCCTTGCGCCGGTTAAAGAAGTGCCTTTCGCCGATCATCAGGATTACAGCGAAGCGCAGCTCAAAGCGCTGACCACAGGGAGCCAGCAACTGCTGATGACGGAAAAAGACGCGGTCAAAGCAAGCCGTTTCGCTGCCGCCAACTGGTGGTATTTGCCGGTAGATGCGGAACTGCCACCCGAGCAGGCCAGTGCGTTGCTGGATCGCATCGCTGCGCTTAGAGATAATAGTCCGCTAAACTGAATGCACCTTACCTGTACAGGTGCATTATGCTATCTCTCCCGCTCACTCAGGCTCGTCATATTCATCTTGCTGCGCAGGGATTACTGCGTCCGCCACGGCGAAAGGCGCAGTTCGCCGATCTTCTCCGCAGCATGCGGCAAATGTCTTTGCTGCAGATCGATACCATCAACGTGGTTGCCCGCAGTCCTTATCTGGTGCTGTTCAGCCGGCTGGGCGACTATCCGCCCGAGTGGCTGGAACAGGCGCTGGCGGCGGGCCAGCTGTTTGAGTACTGGGCGCATGAAGCCTGCTTTATTCCTGCTGAAGATTATCCGCTGCTGCGCCATCGTATGCTTTCGCCGCAGGCTATGGGCTGGAAATATAACGCTGAATGGGCCGCAACCAGACAGCAGGAAGTGGCGGAGCTGCTGGCGCATATCGAAGCGCACGGGCCGGTAAGATCCGCCGATTTCGCTTCGCCGGACGGCCAGCGCGGAGGCTGGTGGTCATGGAAGCCGCACAAGCGTCATCTGGAAAACCTTTTTACCGCCGGTGAACTTATGGTCGTGGAGCGGCGTAACTTTCAGCGAGTCTACGATTTGCGTCAGCGTGTGCTGCCGCACTGGGACGACGCCCTTCACGCGCTGGAAGAAAAAGAAGCGGTCAGGCAGATGCTGCGTAACAGCGCGCAGAGTCTCGGGCTCTTCCGCGCCGACTGGCTGGCGGACTATTATCGGCTGAAACGCGCGCCGATTAAGACCATCCTTGCGGAATGGCTGGAGACGGGAGAGGTCGTGCCGGTTGACGTCGAAAAGCTGGGTCAGTGTTATCTGCACCATTCCCGGCTGTCGATGCTGGAAGAAAACAGCCGTGCAACCTGTACCACGTTGTTGTCGCCTTTCGATCCGCTTGTCTGGGATCGCAAGCGGGCGCTGGAATTATTTAACTTCGCCTATCGGCTGGAGTGCTACACGCCGGAAGCAAAGCGGCAATACGGTTATTTTGTCCTGCCGATACTTCATCGCGGGGCGTTGAAAGGGCGGCTGGACGCAAAAATGCTGCGTAAAGAAAAAATTTTGCTGGTCAAACAGCTCTGGCTGGAACCGGGCGTGAAGATAAACGAGGGACTGCTGGCGGATTGGCGCCAGGCGATCATCCGTTTTGCCCGCTGGCAGGGAGCAGAAGCGGTTCACCTGCAGAAACTGCCGCCGGAAATAGCCGCGAACTGGGCGCGGGAATGGATGTTTTAAGCTGACAGGGAGGTTAACTGCTTCAGCGCGAGCTATGATATTCTAACGCTCTGTCTGACCGGATCCACCAGGGAGATACCATGGATCATCGTTTGCTCGAAATCGTTGCTTGCCCGGTTTGCCACGGCAAGCTCTTTTACAACAAAGATCAACAGGAGCTTATCTGCAAGCCTGATGGTCTGGCTTATCCAGTGCGCGATAATATTCCGGTGCTGCTGGAAACCGAAGCGCGTTCGCTTTCACTGGAAGAGACGCATCCATGAGTTTTGTCGCCATCATTCCGGCGCGCTATGCCTCTACCAGGCTGCCGGGAAAACCGCTGGTGGATATTCATGGCAAGCCGATGATCGTGCATGTTATGGAGCGAGCGCGTGAGTCCGGCGCCGAACGCGTAATCGTGGCTACGGACAACGATGAAGTCGCTCGCGCGGTTGAAGCGGCAGGCGGCGAGGTCTGTATGACGCGAGCCGATCACCAGTCCGGCACAGAGCGGCTGGCCGAAGTGATCGAGAAATACCAGTTTTCTGACGAGACGGTTATCGTCAACGTACAGGGCGATGAGCCGATGATCCCGCCGGTCATCATTCGTCAGGTAGCCGAAAATCTGGCGAAGCGCAGCGCGGGCATGGCGACACTGGCGGTGCCGATCGACTCGGCGGCTGAAGCGTTTAATCCCAATGCGGTGAAAGTGGTCAGGGATGCTGAGGGCTACGCGCTTTATTTCTCGCGCGCGGCTATTCCCTGGGATCGCGAGCGCTTCGCCGTCTCGAAAAATGAAATCGGCGACAGTTTTTTACGTCACATCGGTATCTACGGCTACCGCGCCGGTTTTATTCGCCGCTACGTCAGCTGGCAGACCAGCCCGCTGGAACAGATTGAGCTGCTTGAACAGCTGCGCGTACTCTGGTACGGCGAAAAAATCCACGTGGATGTTGCCCAGGCCGTTCCGGGCGCGGGCGTGGATACGCCGGAAGATTTAGAACGCGTTCGCGCCGCTATGCGGTAAAACTTTCAGGGTCGATTACGGCCCTGTTTCTCTGCTCGTTGCTTTTACCAGGTAAAAAACAACAAATTGGTCTCGCTTGTAATCAGGAGCAGCAGATGGAACAACTTCGTTCAGAACTCTCAATAGTGCTGGGCGAGACGCTCAGCCGTCTCGAATGTATCAGCGAGCAACCTTATGCCAGCGTTTATTCGCTTTATGACGGCAAAGGCCATTCTCTGCCGCTGATGGCGAAATATTTCACTACCCGGGGCATAGCCTCGCAGGAAGCTTATAAGCTATCGATGCTGGCGCGCGAGAGCACGGTACGTATGCCCGTGGTTTACGGGCTAATCGTCAGCCAGCTGCCGCCGCAGCATGAGATCCTGCTGATTGAAAGGATGGGCGGCGTTTCGGTAGAGGCGCCAGCGCGTACGCCGGCACGCTGGCAACAGCTGCAGGATCAAATCGTCGCCGCGCTGCTGGCCTGGCACCGGATCGACAGTCATGGACTGGTGGGAACGGTGGACAGCACGCAGGAGAACAAGTGGCCCGCCTGGTACAAGCAGCGTGTCGAAGTGCTCTGGTCGACGCTGGGCTATATGCGCCCGGAGCCGCTGACGATGGAAGATCATCGGCTGCTTTTTCGCTGTCGCCAGAACCTGTGCGCACTTTTTGATGACTTCAGCGATCCCTGCGTGCTGGTGCATGGCAATCTGTCGCTGAGCAACATGCTGAAAGAAGCCTGGAGCGATCAGCTGCTGTCGATGATCAATCCCGGCAGGGTACTGTGGGCGCCGCGCGAATATGAGCTGTTCCGGCTGTGCGAAGAAGGCCAGGCGGAGGCGCTGCTGTTTCGCTATCTGCAGCAGGCGCCCGTTGCGGAAGGCTTTATCGCCAGACGCTGGCTCTATGTTTTGTGGGAAGAAGTGGATCGGCTGATCCATCACGGAGAGTTCAACCGCGCCCGCTTCGATCTGGCCGCCAATTCACTGCTGCCCTGGCTGGCGTGAAGGCGCGGTCAGCTTCTGCCAGAGGCGGCCCAGCGACTCATAAACAGCGCGCTCGCTGTGGCCCAGCCAGAGCGAGGAAGGCAGCGCTTTTTCCCATGTATTAAGCGGCGAGGCGATCGCCAGCTGATTGGCTGGTGCAGGCAGCGGGCGCAGCCCCTGTTGTTGAAAGAACAGCATGGCGCGCGGCAGATGAGAAGCGGAAGTCACCAGTAAAAAAGGGCGGCTGCCGACGATTTTCGCTACCTCGACCGCTTCCTGACTGGTGTCGCGCGGCTTATCCAGCGTCACGATTTCGCTGCGTGGTACACCCAACGTTTGTGCGACTCTCGCGGTAACTTCCGCCGAACTGACAGGATTATTCTGCGCGGCCGCACCGGTAAAGATCATTTTCGATCCCGGATTCTCTCGCCACAGCCGTATCCCCTCTACCAGCCTGGGTAAACTGTTGCCGATCATATTAGATCCGGGCGCCCATTGCGGATTCCACGTGTAGCCGCCGCCCAACACCACAACATAATCCACTTTTGTGCTGCCGCGCCACGTAGCGTAATGATTTTCGACCGGCGCCAGCAAAGCGTCGGCGACAGGCTGCAGGCTGATCAAAAACAAAATCAGCCATCCCGAAGAGAGTATTATTTTGCCGGTTTTCTGCCAGCGGCTGAACCAGAGCAGAAAAAGCCCGCTTGCCATGATTAACAGCAGCAGCGGCAGGGGCAGCAGCAGGCCGCCAATCGCTTTTTTAAGCGTAAAAAGCATGAAAACAGCTTCCTTTTGTCCGAAAAAACGCCACCCGAAAGCGAAGCAGTGACGGAAAGGTTCATTCTCCCTCAGTGTATGCCAAAATAGCCGCCGGATTCACCTTTTGCCCAGCCCGGAGCCCGCTTATGCAGGATCGCAACTTTGACGATATGGCGGAAAAATTTTCGCAGAATATCTATGGCACCACTAAAGGCCGTATTCGCCAGGCTATCGTCTGGCAAGAGCTGGAAGCGATTCTGGCGACGCTGCCGCAAAGGCCGCTGAGCGTGCTCGACGCAGGCGGTGGAGAAGGGCAAACCGGCTGCGGGCTCGCCAGTCTCGGCCATCGGGTCTTACTCTGTGATCTCTCTGAAGAAATGCTGCAGCGCGCCCGCCTTAACGCCAGTGAAAAAGGTGTGAGCGACAACATGGAATTCAGACAAATCAGCGCGCAGGCGGTCGGTCAGCATTTGGATCGGCCCGTCGATCTGGTATTGTTTCACGCTGTGCTTGAATGGGTCGCCGAACCGGAAGCGGCGCTGGCCGCGCTTCATGACGCGCTGGCGCCGGGCGGCGTACTGTCGCTGATGTTCTACAACCTCAACGGGCTGATGATGCAGACGCTGGTGTTGGGCAACTTCGGCTATATGCAGGCCGACCTGCGCAAACGCAAGCGTAAAACCCTGTCGCCGGACTATCCGCGCGATCCGGAGCAGGTTTATCGCTGGCTGACGGAAGCCGGATTTATTATTGAAGACAGAGCCGGCGTGCGCGTCTTTCATGACTATATGCGCGAAAAGCACAAGCAAACAGAACGATTTGAAGAGATCCTGGCGCTGGAGAAACGCTTCTGTCGCCAGGAGCCATTTTTAAGTTTGGGTCGCTATATCCACGTAACTGCGCGGAAGCCCATAAAGGACGAAGCATGAGTGATTTTTCCCAGACAGTGCCGGAGCTGGTTGCCTGGGCGCGAAAAAACGATTTTTCCGTCTCGCTGCCTACCGAACGTCTGGCTTTTTTGTTGGCGGTCGCCACGCTTAACGGCGAGCGTATGGATGGCGAGATGAGCGAAGGCGAACTGACGGACGCCTTTCGCCACGTTAGCGAAGGATTTGAACAGACCAGCGAAACCGTCAGCGTGCGCGCCAACAACGCGATCAACGATATGGTACGCCAGCGTTTACTTAACCGCTTCACCAGCGAACATGCCGAAGGTCAGGCAATCTATCGTCTGACGCCGCTCGCTATCGGCATCACCGATTACTATATCCGTCAGCGTGAATTTTCTACGCTGCGGCTCTCCATGCAGCTCTCTATCGTGGCCGGCGAACTCAAGCGCGCGGCGGATGCGGCGGAAGAAGACGGCGATGATTTTCACTGGCACCGCAACGTCTTCGCGCCGCTGAAATATTCCGTCGCCGAGATTTTCGACAGCATAGATATCACCCAGCGCATTATGGACGAGCAGCAGCAGGCGGTGAAAGACGATATCGCCCAGCTGCTGAATAAAGACTGGCGCGCCGCCATCGAAAGCTGCGAGATGCTGCTGAACGAAACCTCCGGTACGCTGCGCGAGCTGCAGGATACGCTGGAAGCGGCGGGCGACAAGCTGCAGGCTAACCTGCTGCGCATTCAGGACGCGACGCTGGGCAGCCCCGATTTAGGCTTTATCGATAAGCTGGTGTTCGATCTGCAGAACAAGCTCGACCGCATTATCAGCTGGGGCCAGCAGGCGATAGATCTCTGGATCGGCTACGACCGCCACGTACACAAATTTATCCGTACCGCGATCGATATGGATAAAAACCGCGTCTTCGCCCAGCGCCTGCGTCAGTCGATGCAAAGCTATTTCGACGCGCCCTGGGCGCTCTCCTACGCCAGCGCCGAGCGTTTGTACGATGTACGCGACGAAGAGCTGACGTTGCGCAACGAAGAGGTCATGGGCGAGCTGCCTTCCGAGCTGGAATATGAAGAGCTGAGCGAAATACGCGAGCAGCTGGCGGCCATGATCGAAGAGGCGCTGGCGATCTATAAAGCCCAGCAAAAACCGCTGAACCTGGGCGTGGTGATGCGCGACTACCTGGCGCAATATCCACGCGCCCGCCACTTTGACGTGGCGAGGATCGTCGTTGACCAGGCCGTGCGTTTAGGCGTCGCCGAAGCTGATTTTTCCGGTCTGCCCGCCGAGTGGCAGGCCATTAATGATTACGGAGCCAAGGTACAGGCGCATGTCATCGATAAATATTGAACAAGTGATGCCGGTTAAGCTGGCGATGGCGCTGGCCAATCCGCTGTTTCCCGCGCTCGACAGCCAGCTACGCGCAGGCCGCCATATTGGCATTGAGGAGCTGGACAACCACGCTTTTCTGATGGATTACCAGGAGTACCTGGAAGAGTTCTATCTGCGCTACAACGTGGAGCTGATCCGCGCGCCGGAAGGCTTTTTCTATCTGCGTCCGCGCTCCACTACGCTCATCGCGCGTTCGGTGCTTTCCGAACTCGATATGATGGTAGGCAAAGTGCTCTGCTGGCTCTATCTCAGCCCGGAACGTCTGGCTAACGAAGGCATCTTCACCCAGCAGGAGCTGTATGACGAACTGCTGGCGCTGGCGGATGAAGGCAAACTGCTGAAGCTGGTGAACCAGCGCTCGACGGGATCGGATCTCGATCGTCAGAAGCTGCAGGAAAAAATGCGCGCTTCGTTGAGTCGTCTGCGTCGTCTGGGCATGGTGTGGTTTATGGGGCATGACAGCAGCAAATTTCGCATTACCGAATCCGTGTTCCGCTTTGGCGCGGACGTGCGCAGCGGAGACGATCCGCGCGAAGCGCAGTTGAGAATGATTCGGGACGGCGAGGCGATGCTGATTGAAAACGGCCCGTCCCGGCAGAATGAAGAAGAACAAGGCAACGACGCCGTGCAGGCGGAGGAAGAAGAATGATTGAACGCGGAAAGTTTCGCTCTCTGACGCTGGTTAACTGGAACGGTTTCTTTGCCCGTACCTTCGATCTGGATGAGCTGGTCACCACGCTTTCCGGCGGCAACGGCGCGGGGAAATCGACCACGATGGCCGCTTTCGTTACCGCGCTAATCCCCGATCTGACGCTGCTGCACTTTCGCAACACCACGGAAGCGGGCGCCACCTCCGGCTCGCGCGATAAAGGGCTGCACGGCAAGCTCAAACCGGGCGTCTGCTACGCGGCGCTGGACGTGGTCAACTCGCTGCACCAGCGCGTTATCGTCGGCGTACGTTTGCAGCAGATTGCTGGCCGCGATCGTAAGGTAGATATCAGACCCTTCAGCATCCACGGTCTGCCAACCTCGATTAACCCGACCGAAATCCTGACCGAGACGGTGAATGCCCGTCAGGCTCGCGTGCTGCCGCTCAGCGAGCTGAAAGAGAAGTTCGAGGCGATGGAGAGCGTGCAGTTCAGGCAGTTTAACTCCATTACCGAATATCACTCGCTGATGTTCGACCTGGGCATAGTGGCGCGCCGCCTGCGTTCAGCGGCCGATCGCAGCAAATATTATCGCCTGATCGAAGCCTCACTGTACGGCGGTATCTCCAGCGCCATTACGCGCTCGCTGCGCGACTACCTGCTGCCGGAAAACAGCGGCGTGCGTAAGGCCTTCCAGGATATGGAAGCGGCGCTGCGCGAAAACCGCATGACGCTGGAGGCGATTCGCGTTACGCAATCCGATCGCGATCTTTTCAAGCACCTAATCTCTGAAGCGACCAGCTATGTCGCCGCCGACTATATGCGCCACGCCAACGAGCGTCGGGTACATCTGGATGGCGCTTTGCAGCAGCGCAGTGAACTGTTCGGCAGCCGTAAACAGCTGGCTGTCGAGCAGTATCGCCATGTGGAAATGGCGCGCGAGCTGGCGGAACACAATGCCGCGGAAAGCGATCTGGAAACCGACTATCAGAGCGCCAGCGATCACCTGAACCTGGTGCAAACCGCCATGCGCCAGCAGGAAAAGATCGAGCGTTATGAAGGCGATATCGACGAGCTGACCTACCGTCTGGAAGAGCAGAACGAAGTGGTAGCCGAAGCGCGCGAGGTGCAGGAAGAGAACGAAGCGCGCGCCGAGGCCGCCGAGCTGGAAGTTGACGAGCTGAAAAGCCAGCTGGCCGACTATCAGCAGGCGCTGGACGTACAGCAGACGCGGGCGATCCAGTACCAGCAGGCGCTGGCTGCCCTGCAGCGCGCGCAGGAAACTTGCCAAATCCGCGAGCTGACCATCGAGAACGCTCAGGAATGGCAGGAAACTTTCCAGGCCAAAGAGCAGGAAGCCACGGAAAGGCTGCTGATGCTGGAGCAAAAAATGAGCGTGGCGCAGGCCGCGCACAGCCAGTTTGAGCAGGCCTTTGAGCTGGTCGCGCGCATTGCCGGGCCGGTGAGCCGCAGCGAAGCATACCAGACCGGTCGCGAACTGCTGCGCGATGCCGCCAATCAGCGTTACCATGCTGACCAGCTACAGTCGCTGCGCTCGCGTCTGGCGGAGATGGAGCAGCGGCTGCGTGAGCAGCAGGAAGCCGAGCGTCTGCTGAACGAGTTTTGTAAAAAGCATGGCCAGCAGTATGCGCCGGAAGAGCTGGAGGCCCTGCAGTACGAGCTGGAAGCACGCATTGAGCAGCTTTCCGAAAGCGTGGCCGACGCGGGCGAACGCCGTCTGGCGATGCGGCAGGAGCTGGAGCAGGTGCGCGAACGCATCGCCCGCCTGACGCGGCAGGCGCCGCAGTGGCTCAATGCCCAGGAGATTCTGACCCAGCTGCGTGAGCAGACTGGCGAAGCGCTGGAAAACGGGCAGCAGGTCACCGAGCATATGCAGCGGCTGCTGGAGCGTGAGCGCGAAACCACCGTTGAGCGCGATGAGGTCGCCAGCCGCAAGCGCGAGGTTGAAAACCAGATTGAAAGGCTGAGCCAGCCGGGCGGTTCGGAAGACGCGCGCCTGAACCAGCTGGCCGAGCGCTTCGGCGGCGTGCTGCTGTCTGAAATCTATGACGACGTCACCATTGAGGATGCGCCTTACTTCTCCGCGCTGTATGGCCCGGCGCGTCATGCGATCGTGGTGCCGGATCTGTCGCTGGTGCGCGAGCAGCTGGATGGCCTGGAAGAGTGCCCGGAAGATCTCTACCTGATCGAAGGCGATCCGCAATCTTTTGACGACAGCGTCTTTAACGTTGAAGAGCTGCAAAAAGCGGTGGTGGTTAAAGCTGGCGATCGCCAGTGGCGTTACTCGCGCTTCCCTAAAGTGCCGCTGTTTGGCCGTGCCGCCCGCGAGAGCCAGCTGGAGCTGCTGCGCGCCGAGCGTGAAACCCTGGCGGAGCGTTACGCTACGCTCTCTTTTGACGTCCAGAAAACGCAGCGTCTGCATCAGGCGTTCAGCCGCTTTATCGGCGGCCATCTGGGCATCGCTTTCGATTCGGATCCGGAAGCGGAAATTCGTCAGCTGAACGCGCGCCGCAGCGAGCTGGAGCGCGCTATCAGCAGTCACGAAAGCGAAAACCAGCAGCAGCGCCAGCAGTTCGAGCAGGCGAAAGAGGGCGTTTCTCAGCTTAACCGGCTGATGCCGCGCGTTGGTCTGCTGCTGGACGAAACGCTGCAGGATCGCCATGAAGAGCTGTTGGAGCGGCTGGACGAGGCGCAGGAAGCGGCGCGCTTCCTGCAGCAGCATGGTGCCAGCCTGGCGAAACTGGAGCCGCTGGTTACGGTGCTGCAAAGCGATCCGGAGCAGCACGAGCAGCTCATGCTGGATTATCAGCAGGCACAGCAGGCGCAGCGCGATGCGCGGCAGCAGGCTTTTGCCATCACCGAGGTGGTGCAGCGGCGCGCGCACTTCAGCTACGCCGATTCGGCGGGTATGCTTGACGGCAACAGCGATCTGAACGAGAAGCTGCGCCGTCGGCTTGAGCAGGCGGAAGCGGAGCGCGCGCGAGCGCGCGAACAGCTGCGCAGTCACCAGGCGCAGCTGACGCAGTACAGCCAGGTTCTCGCCTCGCTGAAAAGCTCTTATGACGCCAAACGGGATATGCTGAAAGAGCTGCAGCAGGAGATGCAGGCGATCGGTGTTCAGGCCGATGCCAGCGCCGAAGAGCGCGCGCGCCTGCGTCGTGACGAACTCTACACGGCGCTGAGCAATAATCGTAGCCGCCGCAACCAGCTGGAGAAACAGCTGACCTTCTGCGAAGCGGAAATGGACGCGCTGCAGAAAAAACTCAAGCGCGTGGAACGCGACTACCATCAGAGCCGCGAGCAGGTAGTCAGCGCCAAAGCCGGCTGGGTGGCCGTGCTGCGTATGGTGAAGGATAACGGCGTCGAGCGCCGTCTGCACCGTCGCGAGCTGGCCTATCTGGGCGGCGACGAGCTGCGCTCTATGTCGGATAAGGCTCTGGGCGCGCTGCGTCTGGCGGTTGCCGATAACGAACACCTGCGCGATATCCTGCGCCTGTCGGAAGATCCAAAGCGGCCGGAGCGGAAAATCGAATTCTTTATCGCGGTCTATCAGCATCTGCGCGAGCGCATCCGTCAGGATATTATTCGTACGGACGATCCGGTAGAGGCGATTGAGCAGATGGAGATCGAGCTGAGCCGCCTGAGCGAAGAGCTGACCGCCCGCGAACAGATGCTGGCTATCAGCTCGCGCAGCGTGGCGAACATCATTCGCAAAACCATTCAGCGCGAGCAGAACCGTATTCGCCAGCTGAACCAGGGTTTGCAAAACGTCAGCTTTGGTCAGGTGCACAGCGTACGGCTTAACGTCAACGTTCGGGAAACGCACGCCACGTTGCTGGAGGTGCTTTCCGAGCAGCACGAGCAGCATCAGGATCTGTTCAAAAGCCAGCGCCTGACCTTCTCGGAAGCGCTGGCGAAGCTCTATCAGCGGCTGAATCCGCAGATTGACATGGGCCAGCGTACGCCGCAAACCATCGGCGAAGAGCTGCTGGATTACCGCAACTATCTCTCTATGGAGGTGGAGGTCAACCGCGGTTCAGACGGCTGGCTGCGAGCGGAAAGCGGTGCGCTGTCAACGGGTGAGGCTATCGGTACCGGCATGTCGATTCTGGTAATGGTGGTGCAGAGCTGGGAAGAGGAATCCCGTCGCCTGCGCGGTAAAGATATCTCGCCTTGCCGACTGCTGTTCCTGGATGAGGCGGCGCGTCTGGATGCGAAATCGATCGCCACGCTGTTCGAGCTTTGCGACCGTCTGGAGATGCAGCTGATAATCGCCGCGCCAGAGAATATCAGTCCGGAGAAGGGCACCACCTACAAGCTGGTACGTAAAGTGATCAACAACAGCGAACACGTGCATGTGGTCGGCCTGCGCGGATTCGCGGCTGAACCGGCGGCTTCGGCCAATTCAGCGGCGGATATCACCCCGCAGCTGACCTCGTGACGTAAACCGCACAAAATAGTCGGCGGCGGATATGGCAAAATTTGCGCCGCCGAATTACTCTCTCTCACGGCGCTTGCGGCACACGCAAACGCCGTTTTCTTTTCTATACTTATAACAGTGATTAATCAGGGTCGTCGCCCGTTCAGACCCGTTACAGGAGGCAAGGGATGTTGCTGACAGGATCTTATTTGGCAAAGTTCAGCTCAGGTTGCTGCCTGCTATTAGCGCTTGGGCAGAGTGTTCCTGCGGCTGTGGCCGCGCCGCATTCACCAGTGAAAGCCGCCGTCTCCGTCTCTCAGGCGCAGGCAAAGCTTCAGTCGTTGTTTAACAGCAGCGGCTACCGTCCTTTTTATCTCAACACGCTGGCATCGCTCTACGCTGCACATCATATGCAGCCGATGTGGCAGGATCGCGAAGCGGTTCAGCAGTTTCAGCAGCAGCTGGCTGAAGTGGCTATTTCCGGCGTGCAGCCGCAATTTACTCAGTGGATTAAAATGCTTACCGATCCCGCAGTAACCGGCATGCAGCGGGATGTAGCACTTTCAGACGCCATGCTTGGCTATCTGCAATTCACTTCGCTGGTACCTGCTAAAGGCGAAACCTGGCTTTACAGCAACGTGCCTTACAAGCTGGAGGTGCCGACTTTATCGGTGATCAACCAGTGGCAGCGCGCGGTCGGGCAGGGCTCTACGCATACCTTTGTGGCTTCGCTGGCTCCGCAGCATCCGCAGTATCCGCTGATGCATCAGGCGCTGAAAGCGCTGCTGGCCGATAATCGCGCCTGGCCGCAGTTGACCAACCGGCAAAGTCTACGTCCTGGCCAGCTTAGCGACGATGTTCCCGCGCTGCGTGACATTCTGCAACGTACTAATATGCTGACCTCGGAAGGCGATACGCCGAAGCCGGATGATGTGGTGTCTGGCGCGCCGGTGCCGGCGGGATTTGTCGATGAAGAAGTCACGGTCAGTCCTTCCGCTTCTCCTGCCCCGCAGACGCCGCTGACCACTACGCCGGACGCGGTTGGGCTGGTGCAAAACGACGTGCCGGCCAATCCCACGCATGTCTATTCGGACGAGCTGGTTGAGGGCGTAAAACGATTCCAGCGCTGGCAGGGACTGGAGGCCGACGGCGTGATCGGCCCCAGAACGCGTGAATGGCTTAATGTTTCTCCCCAGCTGCGTGCCTCGCTGCTGGCGCTGAATATTCAGCGTTTAAGGCTGCTGCCGGACGATATGCACAACGGCATTATGGTCAACATTGCCAACTACTCGCTGAAATACTATCTGAACGGCAATCAGATTTTAGCTTCGCGCGTTATCGTCGGTCGTCCCGATCGCAAAACGCCGCTCATGCGCAGCGCATTAAACAACGTGGTGCTTAACCCGCCGTGGAACGTGCCGACTACGCTGGTGCGGCAGGATATTATTCCCAAAGTTAAGCGCGATCCGAGCTATCTCTATAAGCATAATTACACGCTGCTTTCCGGCTGGAGCAACGATGCAGAGGTGATCGATCCTTCCATGATTGACTGGCAAATGGTCTCTGCAGCCTCATTCCCTTATCGTATTCGACAGGCTCCAGGCGCCACGAATTCACTGGGACGTTATAAATTCAATATGCCAAGTTCCGATGCCATTTATCTGCACGATACGCCTAACCATAATCTGTTCCAGAAGGATATCAGGGCGCTAAGCTCCGGCTGCGTCAGGGTGAATAAAGCGTCTGAACTGGCTAATTTGCTGTTACAGGACGCAGGCTGGAATGATTCGCGTATTTCCAGCACGCTTAAGCAAGGTGACACGCGTTATATTCCGGTTCGTCACCGTATTCCGGTTAACCTCTACTATCTGACTGCCTGGGTCGCTGATGATGGCCGCACTCAGTTTCGTACAGATATTTACAATTATGACGTCACGGCGCGCTCCGGCGTGCAGGCACTGGCTAAAGCCGGTCAGTTACTGCTCTAGTAGTTGATTATTCAACTGTTACGCCTGAAAGTTATCGTGAAGCCGTCAGGCGGGTACGACAGCCCTTCTGTGAATTGTCGTATCCGTCACGTTTCGTCGGTTGACGTCGCTTTTTTACCCGGTTAAGGTTCCCGGCGGTGAACATTTCCGCCGTTTCAGAACTTTTAGTTGGGTAACACAGATTAATGGATAAATTCGACTCTCATCGCCGTAAATTACTGGCTCTGGGTGGCGCGGCGCTAGGCCTGTCGCTGCTTCCGGGCCAGGCTTTCGCTTCGCTTTCCACTTCACGTCCACGCATACTGACGCTGAATAATCTCCACACCGGAGAAAGCCTGAAAACCGAATTTTTCAATGGTAAAAGCTATAACAGAGATGAGCTGACACGCCTGAACCATTTTTTTCGTGATTATCGCGCCAATCAGGTTAAGAGCATCGATCCGCATCTCTTTGACCAGCTTTATCGTCTGCAGGCGCTGTTAGATACGCGTAAACCCGTACAGCTGATTTCCGGTTATCGTACGCTGGCTACTAACAATTCGCTGCGCGAACGCGGCAGCGGCGTCGCTAAGCACAGCTACCATACGCTGGGCCAGGCAATGGATTTTCATATTGAGGGCATTGCTCTCAGCAATATTCGCAAAGCGGCGCTTTCCATGAAGGCAGGCGGTGTAGGATACTACCCGAGAAGTAACTTTGTGCATATTGATACCGGGCCCGCAAGGCACTGGTAAGAGATCCTGGCGTACCGGGATTAATGGAGCCCTATGAATTATGAAACTATTCCGGTAACCGCGTTTTCGCAAAACTGTTCGCTGATTTGGTGTCCGGTCACGCTGCAGGCGGCGGTAGTCGATCCGGGCGGCGACGCCGAAAAAATCAAAGCTCAGGCAGCGGCAAAGGGCGTCACCGTGACGCAGGTTCTGCTGACGCATGGCCACCTTGACCACGTTGGCGCGGCGGCGGAGCTGGCCGCTTTTTATGCCGTACCTGTCGTTGGGCCGCATAAAGCGGATGAGTTCTGGCTGCAGGGACTGCCGATGCAAAGCCAGATGTTCGGTTTTCCGGAATGCGCGCCGCTGACGCCGGACCGCTGGCTGGAAGAGGGCGAAGTGGTGCGGGTCGGCGATATTTCGCTGGAGATCCTGCTCTGTCCGGGCCATACGCCTGGCCATATCGTCTTTTTCGATCGTGCCTCCCGTCTGCTGATTTCCGGAGACGTTATCTTTAACGGCGGCGTGGGACGCACCGATTTTCCGCAGGGCAGCCACGCGGATTTAATTGCCGCCATTAAAAATAAGCTGCTGCCGCTGGGCGATAATGTCACTTTTCTGCCTGGTCATGGCCCCAGCTCTACGCTGGGTAAAGAAAGAATTTCCAATCCTTTTCTGCAGTAATTCATGAGCAACGCGTAAAAAAGCCTGCGATGCGCAGGCTTTTTTATTTCGCGACAGGGCGGAAGAGGGTTGTCCGCCCTCCGTTTATTATCGGCTAAAGAACTGCGGCAATGGCCTCGCACAGCGGCGCCATATTGTCCGGCGTCATTCCTGCCACGTTGACCCTGCCTGAATTAACCGCATAGACGCCAAACTCTTCGCGCAGTCTGATCACCTGATCTTTGGTCAGGCCGCTGAACGAGAACATGCCGTTTTGGTTAATGATAAAGCTGAAATCACCTTTCGCGCCTTTTTCCTGCAGCGTGTTAACAAACAGCTGGCGCATACGATGGATGCGCTGGCGCATATCGGTCAGCTCCTGCTCCCACAGCTTGCGCAGAGAATCGTCGCTCAGAATGGTAGCCACTACGGCAGCGCCGTGCGCAGGCGGGTTAGAGTAGTTGGCGCGAATAGTGGCTTTCACCTGGCTGAAGGCGGTGTCGGCAATGTCGGCCGCGCTGGCAACCAGCGTAAAGGCGCCGACACGCTCGTTATAAAGCCCAAAGTTCTTGGAGTAGGAGCTGGCGACAATCAGCTCCTGATGGCCAGCGGCGAAAATACGCAGGCCTTCTGCGTCCTCTTCCAGACCGCGGGCAAAGCCCTGATAGGCGAAGTCGAACAGCGGCAGCCAGCCTTTTTCCAGCGACATCTTGGCCAGCGTCTGCCATTGCTCAGCCGTAGGATCGATACCGGTAGGGTTGTGGCAGCAGCCGTGGAACAGCACGATATCGCCTGACTGCGCTTCACGCAGCGCGTTTAACATGCCGTCAAAGTCCAGCGCGTGGCTGGCCGCATCGTAATATTGATATTCACAGACTTCTAGTCCGGCAGACTGAAAGACGTTTTTATGGTTAGGCCAGCTCGGGTTGCTTACCCAGACGCGTTTCGTGCCGGTTTGCGTAGCGATAAAATCCGCCGCTACGCGCAGTGCGCCTGTACCGCCAGGGGTTTGCGCCGTCCGCGCGCGTTTGTCGCGCAGGATAGCGTTGTCCTTGCCGAACAGCAGTTCCTGAGTACATTTGCCAAAATCGGCCAGGCCATCAATGCTGAGATAGTTTTTAGTGGTTTCATTTTCCAGCAGAAATTGCTCGGCTTTTTTTACGCTGGTCAGCACCGGCGTCTTGCCGGTTTCATCTTTATAAACGCCGATGCCCAGATTGATCTTGTCAAGACGGTCGTCCGCGCGAAAAAGGTCGGCTAAGCCAAGAATAGGATCGGCGGGTGCAGCTGCAATGCGTTCAAACATAGTAAAAGTCCGTTGTAACCAAGCGAGGAATCAGGGTAACGCCACTCTGAAAAAATTGCCAACCGTTTGCGCTAAAACTGCGAAAGATTCATTGATGTACAGAAAGAGAATAGCGGCCTGGTAAAAGTAAGGCTGCGCCAGCGTTGAGAAGGTTTGCCGCTTTTAACCGGCAGGCTTAAAACCAGTGAAAGCCTTTAGCCATAATGCCGGCCAGCCCTAAGGCCACGCCAATCAGCGCGCTGAACATTAGCCGGAAATCCGTCTGCATATCTTTGCGGACGTCTTTTATCTCGCCGCGTATATCTTTGACTTCCCTACGCACATCTTTAATTTCACCGCGGATATCCTGCAGTTCATGTCTGATGTCGTTAACGTCATGCCTGAGCCAGGAAATGTGCATTTCGATGCGGGTAAAACGCGCTTCCGTCGTTTTTGCCGATCTCTTTTCCTGCTTTTCACTATCTGCTGGCACCGGACGAAAAGGGTTAAATATATCCATATAGAAACTCCTTTATTTACCAGACAAGGATTTTTTCATCTTCATTTTTGGCTGGCAAGATTTTGTTTAGCCCGAATAAAGAGGTTGTGGCGCGGCTCGAAATTTTATGCAACGGATACTGCATTGGAAGCAGCAAAAATCAAGGGCAGGTGGAAGGGCAAGACAGCGTCGCGAGATTCGGAAATAAAAAAACGGGGCCGAAGCCCCGTCAGATGATAGCGTATTGACTGATTAGAACTGGTAAACCAGACCTACAGCTACGATATCGTCGGTGTTCACGCCCAGACGGTTGTTGTCATCGATCAGGTTGATCTGATAGTCAACATAGGTGGACATGTTTTTGTTGAAGTAGTAGGTTGCGCCCACATCGATGTATTTATACAGGTCGGCATCGCCAACGCCTTCGATGTCTTTCAGTTTAGACTGCTCGTAAGCGATAGAAGGACGCAGGCCGAAATCGAACTGGTACTGAGCTACGATATCGAAGTTCTGTGCTTTGTTAGCAAAGCCTGTTGCAGTAACGGTGTTGCCGTTAATGTCAGTGGCATTGGCATTGCTGAAATAAGTCGCATTGCGGGTTTCACCGTAAGAAGCCGCCAGGTAGACGTTGTTCGCGTCATACTTCAGCGCGGTAGCCCATTGCTGAGTTTTGTCGCCGCGGCCATAAGTAGCCTGATTCTGAGCATCGGTACGATCGCTGGAGGCGTAAGCACCTACGATAGCTACGCCGATTGGTGAGGTGTAAGAGGTAGATACGCCCCAGCCGTCGCCGTTAGCGCGACGAATATCGTCACGGTCGTTTTTGCCCTGATATTGCACGGCAAAGTTCCAACCGTCGACCAGACCAAAGAAGTTAGTGTTACGGTAGGTAGCTACGCCAGTAGAGCGGCCTACCAGGAAGTTATCGGAGTTACCGGAATAGCCGCCGAACTCTGGCAGCATATCGGTCCAGCCGATAGCATCGTAAACCACGCCGTAGTTACGACCGTAATCAAGAGAACCGTATTCAGCGAATTTCAGACCGGCGAAGCCCAGACGGGTTTTGTTGCCGTCCTGCGCGTCGGAACCGCCTTCAGAATTGTTAGCCTGGATGTTGTATTCCCACTGGCCGTAACCGGTCAGCATGTCATTGATTTGGGTTTCACCTTTGAAACCAAAACGCACATAGCTCTGGTCGCCATCGTCGCCGTCGTTGTCAGAGAAATAGTGCAGACCGTCAACTTTCCCGTAGAGGTCCAGCTTGTTGCCGTCTTTGTTATAGATTTCTGCTGCATTGGCTGCACCAGCGGCTAACAGGGCTGGAATAACCAGTGCCAGAATATTGCGCTTCATCATTATTTATTACCCTCATTGGAGTTATCTGGACACCTGCCACTGCCGTCAATAATTCTTTACAGAACTACGATGAGAGTTTGGTGTCTTCCTGTGTCTGCACGCATCTTTCCATTGGCAGTCCGGTTAATCCACCTCGAAAATGCTACTAATCTCTTATTCTGGTTACAGAAGGAAAATTTGTATTTCAAAATGTAAATAATACGGAACTTTGTGAACTATATCTAAATTTACAAAAATAAAAAAAGGCCAGCGAGGCTGGCCTTAGTTATATATATGAATTTCTTATATTTAATGCTAAAATCAGAAGCTGGCGTTGCGCGGCGTTCTTGGAAAAGCGATCACGTCCCTGACATTCTGCACGCCAGTGACGTAAGCGATCAGGCGTTCAAAGCCCAGACCAAAACCGGAGTGCGGGACGGTGCCGTAACGGCGCAGATCGCGATACCACCAGTAATCTTCTTTATTCAGGCCCATCTCCGCCAGACGAGCGTCCAGCACGTCCAGACGCTCTTCACGCTGTGAACCGCCGATAATCTCGCCAATGCCTGGCGCCAGCACGTCCATCGCCGCCACGGTTTTACCGTCGTCATTCAGGCGCATATAAAATGCCTTGATGTCTTTTGGATAGTTTTTCACTACCACAGGCGCTTTAAAATGCTTCTCGGCCAGATAGCGTTCGTGTTCAGAAGAGAGGTCGATACCCCAGGACACGGCGTTTTCGAACTTCTCGCCGCATGCTTTCAGGATCTCAATAGCGTCGGTGTAATCTACCTGCGCAAAATCGGTAGTCACAAACTGCTCCAGGCGCGTAATTGCCTCTTTATCCACGCGCTCGGCGAAGAAGGCCATATCGTCAGCGCGCTCAGCCAGTACGGCTTTAAAGACATATTTCAGCATCGCTTCAGCCAGCGCCGCGTTATCTTCCAGATCGGCAAAAGCGACCTCTGGCTCCAGCATCCAGAACTCCGCCAGGTGGCGGCTGGTATGGGAGTTTTCAGCACGGAAGGTTGGGCCGAAAGTATAGATTTTGGAAATAGCGCTGGCGTAGGTTTCGCCGTTAAGCTGGCCCGATACGGTCAGGAAAGCCTCTTTGCCGAAGAAATCTTCGTCATAGTTAACTTTGCCTTCCGGCGTACGCGGCAGGTTTTCCAGATCCAGTGTGGAGACGCGGAACATTTCGCCAGCGCCTTCCGTATCGGAAGCGGTGATCAGCGGCGTGGAAACCCAGAAGAAACCCTGTTCGTCAAAGAAGCGGTGCAGCGCTTGGGCCAGAGTATGGCGAACGCGCGCGACGGCGCCGATCAGGTTGGTACGCGGACGCAGATGCGCTACTTCGCGCAGATATTCAATGCTGTGGCGCTTGGCCGCCATGGGATAGGTATCCGGATCGTCGACCCAGCCTACCACTTCCACCGCGCTGGCCTGGATTTCAAAACTTTGTCCTTCGCCCGGCGACTCCACTACCTTACCGGTAATGGCGACAGAACAGCCGGTGGTCAGGCGCAGGACTTCTTCCTGATAATTATTCAGAGAATTATTGACCACAGCCTGGACAGGATTAAAGCAGGAACCGTCGTAAACGGCGATAAAGGAAATACCGGCTTTTGAATCTCTTCGGGTACGCACCCAGCCGCGGACGGTGACTTCGCTGTCAACCGCGACCCGGCCTTGCAGTACATCCGCTACAGGCACAACGCTCATATAAGTCTCTCTTATGCAGAATTAAAATTACCCGATACCGGGGCAATGCTATGTTACTTGCCGCGAGACGAGACACAAGAAGAATTCGTTGCGATGCGGGAGATTTGTTGACTTAACGGCGATAGTCCACAGAGAGAAAGGCGAGATGCCTTTTTCTCCGGGGGAATCAGCTGGCTTTTTTCACCAGCGGCAGATCGAAAGCCTTACGCAGGGCGCGTACGAAAGCTTTATCCTGGCAGATAGTTTTACCCGGACTGTCGGAGAGTTTGGCGACCGGCTTGCCGTTGCACTCCACCAGCTTAATCACGATATTCAGCGGTTTTACCTGTGGGATATCGCAGGTCAGCCGCGTGCCGATGCCGAAAATCACCTCGACGCGCTGGCCGAAATGGCGGTAAAGCTCCACCGCTTTTGGCAAATCGAGGTTATCGGAGAAGACCAGCGTTTTTTCTTTCGGATCGATGCCAAGCTTTTCGTAGTGCGCGATGGCTTTTTCGCCCCATTCCACAGGGTCGCCAGAGTCATGACGCAAACCCTGATAGCTACTGGCGAAATTAAGGCCGAAGTCGCGCAGGAAAGCATCCATGGTAATGCAGTCGGTCAGCGCGATGCCCAGGTGATGCGGATACTCCTCCAGCCAGGCCTGCAGCGCGGCGCGCTGGCTATTGGCGAGCACCGGACTAATCTGCTGGTGCGCCTGAAACCATTCATGCGCCTGAGTGCCGACCGGCGTCAGCTGCAGCTGCCTCGCGACGTCGTAGTTGCTTGAGCCGACCAGCCACGGAAAATCCGCTTTCAGCGTGCTGACAATCGCCAGCTGCACGTCGCGCGAGAAGCGACGGCGCGTGCCGAAATCCATCAGCTTAAAGCGCGACATATCCATATCCGCCGTCAGCCTGCTGAAGTCGAGCAGCTTGCTTTGCAGACGCTCAACGGCCATTGCCGGCTGCGCCTGCGGTGAACGGTGGCGGTGCACTACCTCGCTAATCAGCGCCAGCAGCGGAACTTCCCACATAATCACCTCAAGCCACGGACCGGCGATGCGGATATCCAGCTTGCCCTGATGATTACGGATGCGTACCTGTGAAGGATCGTAGCGGAATTGTTTCAGCCACTGCAGATAGTCCGCGCTGAAAAAGGGCAGATCGGCCAGATAGCGACACTCGTCGTCGCTGAGCGCCAGCGACTGCATCATCGCCACCTGTTGGGCGATCTCGTCAGCGTAGAAGCCCAGCAGATCGTCGCCCCGGCAGCGGAACTCGGCCACCACGGAGACGTTCTGATAGCGATGAAATACCGCCTGCTGCATATGCAGTTTATAGGCGTCCGTATCCAGCAGTGTGGTCAGTATCGGGGAAGCATGTCGTGTCATGGTGCGTTTCAGCATCCTCTGGCGAAGAGCGTTATCCCTGGTTTGAAAAGTGGCAGTGACGCAGGAGTATAACTGGAATACTCATTTATTGAACCCGATCACAGCATAATTCCATTGGGCAGGTCGAGGGCAATCCGTGCGCTTGTTAAGAGAATGTATCTTTTAACAGCAATTCCCACACGGCGGCACGATTCAACATGGCAACATTTCGGTAAGCAGAATAGACTTGGAAAGTTAACTAATTACCGACCAGAGAAGGACTTATGACGTCACTGCCACAAGCCAAGAATCGCCATGATTATCGTGCGCCGGATTACACCATTACCGACATCGATCTGACGTTTGAACTGGATGCCGCTACCACTCGCGTCACGGCTGTCAGCCGGGTAAAGCGCCTGGGTCAGGCGGATGCGTCACTGCGTCTGGACGGAGAGGATCTGACGCTGATCGCGCTGGAGATCGACGGCCAGCCCTGGTCCGATTACGCGCTGGAAGAAGGCGCGCTGATTATTTATCAGCTGCCGGAAACTTTTACCCTGAAAATCGTCAACGACATTCATCCGGATAAAAACAGCGCGCTGGAAGGTCTTTATAAGTCGGGCGAAGCGCTCTGCACCCAATGTGAAGCCGAAGGCTTCCGCCATATCACCTGGTATCTGGATCGTCCCGATGTGCTGGCGCGCTTTACCACCACTATTATTGCCGAGCGGGAACCCTATCCTTATCTGCTTTCCAATGGTAACCGTGTGGACGGCGGCGAGGCGGAAAACGGACGTCACTGGGTAAAATGGGAAGATCCTTTTCCAAAACCTTGCTATCTGTTCGCGCTGGTGGCGGGCGATTTCGACGTGCTGCGCGACAGCTTCAGAACCCGCTCTGGCCGTGACGTCGCGCTGGAAATCTTTGTCGATCGCGGCAATCTCGATCGCGCCGATTGGGCGATGACCTCGCTGAAAAACAGCATGAAGTGGGATGAGCAGCGCTTTGGCCTGGAATACGATCTGGATATCTTTATGATCGTCGCCGTGGACTTCTTTAATATGGGCGCGATGGAAAACAAAGGCCTGAATGTCTTTAACTCCAAATATGTGCTGGCGAAAGCGGAGACGGCCACCGATAAGGATTATCTGGGTATTGAAGCCGTTATCGGCCATGAATATTTTCATAACTGGACAGGCAACCGCGTCACCTGTCGCGACTGGTTCCAGCTCAGCCTGAAAGAGGGGCTGACGGTGTTTCGCGATCAGGAGTTCAGCTCGGATCTTGGCTCGCGCGCCGTTAACCGTATCGATAATGTCCGCGTGATGCGCGGCGCGCAGTTCGCCGAAGACGCCAGCCCGATGGCCCATCCAATTCGTCCGGAACAGGTTATCGAAATGAATAATTTCTATACCCTGACCGTGTATGAGAAGGGATCGGAAGTTATCCGCATGATGCATACGCTGCTGGGCGAAGCGAACTTCCAGAAAGGGATGCAGCTCTATTTCGAGCGTCACGACGGCAGCGCCGCTACCTGCGACGACTTCGTACAGGCGATGGAGGATGCTTCCAACGTCGATTTATCCCAGTTCCGCCGCTGGTACAGCCAGTCCGGCACGCCGGTGCTCTCGGTGCGTGACGACTACAACGCCGAGCTGGAACAGTACACGCTGCACGTTACCCAGATGACGCCGCCGACCGCCGACCAGAAAAACAAGCTGCCGCTGCATATTCCGCTGGATATCGAGCTCTATGACAGTGAAGGCAACGTAATCCCTTTGCAGCACAACGGCCATCCGGTTCATCACGTGCTGAACGTGACGGAAGAGTTCCAGAGCTTTGTTTTCGACAAGGTTTACCATCAGCCGATTCCTTCGCTGCTGCGTGAGTTTTCCGCGCCGGTTAAGCTGGACTATAACTGGAGCGACGCGCAGCTTACTTTCCTGATGCGCCACGCGCGCAACGATTTCTCACGCTGGGATGCGGCGCAAAGCCTGCTGGCGACTCATATCAAACTCAACGTCGCGCGTTTCCAGCAGGGACAGCCGCTTTCGCTGCCGCTGCACGTTGCTGACGCCTTCCGCGCCGTTCTGCTGGAAGAGAACAGCGATCCGGCGCTGATGGCGCTGATTTTGACGCTGCCAGCGGAAAATGAGATTGCTGAGCTGTTCGACGTTATCGATCCGACCGCGATCGCGGAAGTGCGTCGGGCGCTGATGAGCACGCTGGCTACGGAGCTGGCGGATGAGTGGCTGGCGGTTTATAACGCGCAGCGCGTGGAGGAGTACCGCATCGATCATGCGGATATCGGCAAGCGTGCGCTCAGAAACACCTGTCTGCACTATCTCGCTTTCGGCGAAGTTGAGCTGGCCGACAGGTTGGTCACCTCCCAGTTCCGCCAGGCGAATAACATGACCGATTCGCTGGCGGCAATGGTGGCGTCCGTGGCGGCGCAGCTGCCGTGCCGCGAAACGCTGCTCAGCGAATTCGACGAGCGCTGGCACAAGGATGGTCTGGTGATGGACAAGTGGTTTGCTCTACAGGCCACCAGTCCGGCAGCCGATGTCCTCAGCCGGGTTCGCGCGCTGCTGAGCCATCGTTCGTTTACGCTGAGCAATCCAAACCGCATTCGCTCGCTGATTGGCGCTTTCGCCTCGGCCAACCCTTCCGCTTTCCATGCGGCTGACGGCAGTGGCTATCAGTTCCTGGTGGAAATCCTGACCGATCTGAATACGCGTAATCCTCAGGTGGCTTCGCGCATGATCGAGCCGCTGATTCGTTTTAAACGCTATAACGAAGAGCGTCAGGCGTTAATGCGTAAGGCGCTGGAACAGCTAAAAGCGCTGGATAATCTTTCCGGCGATCTCTATGAGAAGATCGGTAAGGCATTGAAAGACTAATTGCCTTGCCAGTAAAAAAGCCCCGATCTTCGGGGCTTTTTCGCTGACTTAAAGATTAGCGCTGCGCGTAGCGCTTCTCCTCTTCAACCGGCGAACGCTTCATGACGCGATCCAGCACTTCCGCTTCCAGCTCGGCCAGCCGTACCGACCCTTTGCGGCGAGGGCGCGGCAAATCGACCACTAAATCCAGACCGATATTGCCTTCCTCAATCAGCAGCACTCTGTCCGCCATCGCTACGGCTTCGCTGACGTCATGCGTCACCAGCAGTACGGTAAAGTGATGCTTTTGCCAGAGCGACTCGATCAAATCCTGCATCTCAATACGCGTCAACGCGTCCAGCGCGCCCAAAGGTTCATCCAGCAGCAGCAGACCCGGACGATGGATCAGCGCGCGGGCCAGCGCTACGCGCTGTTTTTGTCCGCCGGAGAGCGCCGCAGGCCATTCATTGGCGCGTTCTGCCAGGCCGACGGCTTCCAGCGCTTCCAGCGCCGCGCTTTTCCAGGCGCGGCCTTTCAGGCCCAGGCCGACGTTATCGATAATGCTTTTCCACGGCAGCAGACGCGCGTCCTGAAACATCAGGCGGGTATCATCTTTAGCTGCGCTCAGCGGCGCGCTGCCCGCCAGCAGTTCGCCCGATGTGCTTTTTTCCAGCCCGGCCAGCAGGCGCAGCAGCGTGCTTTTGCCGCAGCCGCTGCGTCCGACTACCGCCACAAACTGGCCGGAAGGAATATGCAGATCGATGCTGTTCAGTACGGTGCGCCCGTGATACTGCTTGCTGACGCCGTTGATAATCAGAGGCGTACCGGCGTTGAGACGCGCTGGAGAAGACGTTGACTCGCTCATGCGTTTTCCTCTTTCAGTTGATAAGCCGGATGCCAGCGCAGCCAGACGCGCTCCAGTAACAGCGCGCTAACGTCAGCCAGTTTACCGAGCAGGGCGTAAAGAATAATGGCGACCACCACGATATCGGTCTGCAGAAATTCGCGGGCGTTCATCGCCAGGTAGCCGATGCCGGAGTTAGCGGAAATCGTCTCCGCCACGATTAGCGTCAGCCACATCAGGCCCAGCGCAAAGCGTACGCCGACCATAATGGAGGGCAGCGCGCCCGGCAGCACCACCTGAATAAACAGGCTCCAGCCGGAAAGCCCATAGCTGCGGGCCATCTCGACCAGGCCGCGATCGATATTGCGGATACCGTGGTAAGTGTTCAGATAGATGGGAAAAAGCGTCCCCAAAGCGACCAGAAAAATCTTGGCGGACTCATCGATGCCGAACCATAAAATAACCAGCGGAATCAGCGCCAGATGCGGCACGTTGCGCAACATCTGCACCGACGTATCCAGCAGACGCTCGCCCAGCCGCGACATGCCGGTAACCAGTCCCAGAATCAGGCCGATAGAGCCGCCGATGCTGAAACCAACGGCGGCGCGCCAGCTGCTGATTGCCAGATGCTGCCACAGTTCGCCGCTGGCTGAGAGTTTCCAGAACGTCACCACTATCGCTTCCGGCGCAGGCAGAATGCGGGTAGAGAGCCAGCCAGTTTGCGAAGCGATCTGCCAGACTATCACCAGCGCGACAGGCAAAATCCAGGGCGTTAACTGATTGCCGATACGTTTAAGCGATCTACTCATAGCTACCTCAGCTCTGTGAGACTTTTTGCGGGGCAAAATCGTGCGCTACGGCTTCACCGTGCGCGGTAATCTTATTCGGCTGCGGCACCTCCGGCACGTTCAGGTCCAGGTGCGGGAACAGCAGCTCGCCGACGCGATAAGCCTCTTCCAGATGCGGATAGCCGGAGAGAATAAAGGTCTCGATTCCCAAATCCGCGTACTCCTGCATCCTGGCCGCCACGGTTGCGCCATCACCCACCAGCGCAGTTCCTGCGCCGCCGCGCACCAGGCCAACGCCCGCCCACAGGTTAGGGCTGATTTCCAGCTTGTCGCGACGGCCGCCGTGCAGGGCCGCCATGCGATGCTGGCCGACCGAGTCGGTTTTCGCCAGCGCGGCCTGTGCTTTGGCGATAGTGGCATCGTCGAGATGCGAGATCAGCCGATCCGCCGCCTGCCAGGCTTCCTCATTGGTTTCCCGCACGATGACGTGCAGACGGATGCCGAATTTCACCGTTCGACCCTGCGCCGCCGCTTTCGCGCGCACCTGCGCCAGCTTCTCCTTCACCTGTTCCGGCGGTTCGCCCCAGGTCAGGTAGACATCCACCTGTTCCGCCGCCAAATCCTGCGCCGGTTCTGAAGAGCCGCCGAACCATAATGGCGGCCGCGGCTGCTGCACGGGCTTGAACATCAGCCGCGCGCCGCGCACGTGCACATGCTTGCCTTCGTAATCCACCGTTTCCCCTTCCAGCACGCGACGCCAGACGCGGGTAAACTCCGCCGATTCCACATAACGCTCGCGGTGATCCAGGAACACGCCGTCGCCTGCCAGCTCTTCCGCATCGCCGCCGGTAACAAGATTAAACAGCGCGCGGCCATTAGAGAGGCGATCCAGCGTGGCGGCCTGGCGCGCGGCCTGAGTTGGCGAGATCACACCGGGACGTAGCGCGACCAGAAAACGCAGGCGCTGCGTGACAGGAATCAGCGAGGCCGCCACCAGCCATGCGTCCTCGCAGGAGCGACCGGTCGGGATCAGCACGCCGCCGAATCCCATACGATCGGCTGCCTGAGCAATCTGTTGCAGATAACCATGATCGACCGGACGCGCGCCTTCAGCGGTTCCTAAATAGTGGCCGTCGCCGTGGGTAGGCAGAAACCAGAAAACAGAAAGGCTCATTGGGCAACTCCTTGTTTAGCGGCGGTGTCGCGCCAGATACGGCTGGCGATATCAACTTTTACCGGCATTAAATGATTGGCGTAAAAAAGATCGGCGGTGTGCTGCTGGGCGCGAGCTGTTTCAGCGCTGACCGGCCCGATAACGGTAGGCGGACGGTGATCGAGGTAGCTGGCGATAACCGGTTGCGGCAGACCGATAGTTTGCGAAAGTAGCTTGATACTGCGTTCGCGATCGCTACGGGTCAGTTCGTCAGCCTTGCTGAAGGTATCCAGCACGGCAGTGACAAAAGCGCCGTTAGCTTCGGCAAAGGGACGCGTCGCCAGATAGAAAGAGCCGGTGAGATTCAGGCCATCGCCATCGGCCAGCACCCGAACGCCGCCCTGCAGCAGCGCTGCGGAATAGTAGGGATCCCAGATAGCCCAGGCATCAACGTCGCCCTGCTGGAAAGCGGCGCGGGCATCTGCGGGCGTCAGATAAGCGGGCTGAATATCGCTGAATTTCAGACCGGCTTTGGTTAACGCGCGCAGCAGCAGATTGTGCGAGCTGGAGCCTTTCTGGAAAGCCACTTTATGCCCTTTTAAATCGGCGACGCTTTTAATCGGGCTGTTTTTCGCTACCAGAATCACTTCGGACTGCGGCTTCGGCGGTTCAGAACCGACATAAAGCAGGTCGGCACCGGCCGCCTGAGCGAAAATAGGCGGAATATCGCCGGTGCTGCCCAGGTCGATGCTGTTGACGTTCAGCGCCTCCAGCATTTGCGGGCCGGCCGGAAACTCAATCCACTTAATCTGCGTATGGGGAAAGCGCTTCTCCAGCAGCTGATGAGAGCGGGCCAGCGCCATGCTGACCGAACCTTTCTGATAGCCAATATGAAAAGTTGCTGGCGCCCTTTCTTCCGCAAAAGCGGTGCCGGACAGCAGCGCGCCGATAGCCAGCGCGGAGAAAAAACGTAAAAACAGGCTCATTTGCGTTTCCTCAAACCACGGCGGCCAGCAGCTGATGACGACGCGTCAGCGCATGCCAGAACGTGTCAAGCGACTCCGCGATTCGTTCGGCAAGCAGCGGCGACAGCTCCGGCTGGCGGTCGTAGTGACTAATCTGGCTGTCATCGGCGAAGACGCCATGCAGCACTTCCTGCGCCTTCAGCGCGTTAAGTACCGGCTTAAGCGCATAATCCACCGCCAGCATATGGGCGATAGTGCCGCCGGTAGCCAGCGGCAGCACGACCTTATGCTCCAGCGCACGTTCCGGCAGCAAATCGAGCAGCGTCTTCAGCGCGCCGGAAAAAGAGGCTTTATAAACAGGCGTGGCGACGATTAAACCGTCGGCATTTTCCAGATCCTCTTTTAACGCCAGCAGAGCGGGAGAATCGAAGCGGGCGTAAAGCAGATCTTCGGGATGAAAATTATGCAGGTTCCAGGGGATGACCTCTGCGCCTCGCTGTTCCAGCGCCTGCTGACAAAGGGTCAGTAAAGCGGTAGACCGTGATGGGTAGCGAGGACTGCCTGCAAGAGTAATAACGCGCATCATCTCTCCTTATAACCAAAAGTTATTGATTAAAATAATTCCTGAATTTATGGAACTATCCTGACAGAGAGCGACGAACGGCTTAAATGATTTATCCGGCATATTTAAGTTACTTTTTGGATAAGTAAGAGGCGCGCGCGCAGAAGGCGCCAAAAAAGAAGAGGATAAGCAGACGCAAACGTTTTACTTTCCCGGCAAAGGACTTTACCATTTTCCCCCGCGCCTGCAGCGTCGCTGCGCCAGTCGATGCCCGCTATTTCCCTTACCTCTCAATCCTCATAATAAAGGTGGAAGGGCGCCGACCGGGCAGTTTTCAGGGTTGCCGAGGCAACCGTTACTCTTATTGCGGCCCGGCTTTGCCGGCTACTCAGGAGCGATCATGTACAACCTGGTCCGTAATGCGCTTTTTCAGCTTGACGCTGAGCGCGCCCACGAACTGACCCTTCAGCAGCTGCACCGGATAACCGGCACGCCGCTGATTCATCTGGTGCGGCAGACTCTGCCTTTCAAACCCGTTAACTGCATGGGGCTGGTGTTTAAAAATCCGCTGGGTCTGGCGGCGGGACTGGATAAAAACGGCGAATGCATCGACGCTTTCGGCGCGATGGGCTTTGGCTTTATTGAAGTAGGCACCGTGACGCCGCGTCCACAGCCCGGCAACGATAAGCCACGCATGTTCCGCGTCCGCGAAGCGGAAGGCATCATCAACCGCATGGGCTTTAATAATCTGGGCGTGGACCAACTGGTCAATAACGTTAAGCGGGCGCGCTATGACGGCATACTCGGCATCAACATCGGTAAAAATAAAGACACGCCGGTTGAAGCGGGGAAAGAAGATTATTTAATCTGCATGGAAAAAATCTACCCTCTGGCGGGTTATATTGCGATCAATATCTCATCTCCGAATACGCCGGGCTTGCGCACGCTGCAATATGGTGAAGCATTAGACGATTTACTGAATGCGATTAAACAGAAGCAGCAGGAACTGGAAAAAACGCACCAGAAATATGTGCCGGTAGCGGTTAAAATAGCGCCGGATCTCTCCGAGGAAGAGCTGGTTCAAATTGCCGACAGCCTGGTACGTCACAATATTGACGGCGTTATCGCAACCAATACTACGCTGGATCGTTCGCTGGTTAGCGGCCTGAAGCACAGTGAAGAAGCGGGTGGATTAAGCGGTCGTCCCGTGCAGTTGAAGAGTACGGAAATTATTCGTCGTTTGTCGCAAGAGCTGCAGGGACGTCTGCCGATTATCGGCGTTGGCGGCATCGATTCGCTGGTAGCGGCCAGAGAAAAAATGGCTGCGGGCGCCTCTCTGGTGCAAATATATTCCGGCTTTATTTACAAAGGGCCGCCGCTGATTAAAGAAATTGTCAGCCATATCTGATTAAATGCGGGCTTAACGGCGCCAGGGGCTTTATTTTCGCCGCTGGCTCGTTTATATTTTCTCCTGTTTATCTGTTATTCAGACTATTTTGAGCGGGTACGAAACAGACAGCCCGAGCGATTAATAGCCGCCCTGACGATCATTACGGGATACTTCAATGAGGATTAAACCTGACGACAGCTGGCGCTGGTTTTTTGATGACGAACAGGAACGCATGATGTTGGATATGGCGGAAGGCACGCTGTTCTGCTCACGCTTTCCCCGTAAAATGCTGACGCCCGATGCTTTTCACGCCGCCCAATTCTCCGTTGACGACGCCGCGTTGTTTTCCACCTTCGCAGAAAAATGCCTGGAGTGCGATCTAACCGAGCCGCAGCGTAGCGAGCTGGCCCTGAACGCGCTGGTCGCTTTACGTTTTCTGAAGCCGCAGATGCCGAAAAGCTGGCACTTTTCCGCTCATCCGCGCCACTGCACGCCGCAGGATGGCGATCTGGTGGCGGTGCGCCTGTGCGAAACGGGCGAAGAGGCCACGCTGCTGGTGGTGGAAGCGGGTGACAACGCCGCGCTCTGCCTGCTGGCGCAGCCTGAACTGCAGCTGGGAGGAAAAACCATGCTGCTGGGCGACGCTATTAAGGTGATGCACGATCGTCTGCTGCCCGCTATCAGCAAACATATCTTTACCTTCGCCCGCGCCGTTTAGCGAGCCGTCAGCACCACGTCGCCTTCGGGAACGCAGCTGCAGCTTAGCAGCGTGCCGTCTTCGCGCAGCGCGCCTTTTTTCAGCGGACGAACCTGGCCGGAGGTCAGCCTGACGCGACAGCTGCCGCAAACGCCTGCGCGGCAGGAGTAGGGGATGCGATAGCCCTGCATCTCCAGCTGATCCAGCAGCACCTGCTGATTATTGCCGTCAAAACGTTCGCCTTCCCAGCTAATAGCCACTTTCTCCTGAGCCTGGGTAACCGGCTCCAGCTGTTCCGCCACTTCTCCCGCGCCGTAAACGCGCGCCGGTTTATCGGCGATAACCTCCAGCTCGTCACCGACCCGCAGAATGCCGCTGCTGCGCGCCACCAGGTTCAGGCCGAAATCGACGTCGCCGCTGCCATCGGTCGCGGTACGAAATTTCTGCAGCGTATGCAGGGGTTCGCCTGTAGGATGCCTGCGACCTCGCTCAGGGCTGACGGTGGTGAAAATACAGCGGCTGCAGGGTTTAGGCACGTCAAAGACGATGCCACCGATGCGCAACGTGGACCAGCTGTCTTCTGCCCAGGCCGTTGCGCCGGTGATAACCAGGTTGGGGCGAAACTGCTCCAGTTTTACGCCTGCCGGACAGCGCTGGCGCAAATCGTGCAGTGAGGCTTCATTAATCAGCAGATAGGGATAGCCGTCGGCGAAACCCAGCGGTACCTGGTCAAAGCGCTTAACGCGGCGCGTCATCTCCTCGCCGACCCAACGCAGCTGCACCGGCCGTGGAAAAAAGCCGCTCAGCCAGCTGTTGATTTCTGCTGGTGCTATCAGCGCGGTAAAGTGATTGCCCCAAACCTCGACCGGCGCAGGTTCAGCACTAAAATCCGCAAAGCGAATGACGGCACTGCTGCCGTCTGGTGCGATGAGCAGCAGGCCGTCCGGCAGCAGCGCGGGCGTGAAAAGCACCATTTCAGGAAACTGACGAGCGGTAATAAAGGTGCCGTCGGGGTCGGTAAGCATAAAAGTACGATCGAAAGCCAGGCCGCTGGCAAGCGCCGCAGCATGAGAAACCTGAGTGCCACGCATCGATTTGACAGGATGAATAAACAGTCGGGACAGGCTAATCACGAAACTCTCCAGCAGAAAAGAGGGCGCCAGCGCAAAAAAGAGCCGGAAGCGGCTGACGAAAAGAAGCTAACTTTATGACATGCGGCCCGGATTAGCTATAATGCGCAGCAATTTTCCAGATGATAAGTGATGTTATGAATTCTCTGTTTGCCAGTACGGCGCGTGGGCTCGAAGAGCTGTTAAAAAGTGAACTGGAAGCGCTGGGGGCTGAAGGCTGCCAGGTGGTCCAGGGCGGCGTACATTTTCAGGGCGACGATCGTCTGATGTATCAGAGCCTGATGTGGAGCCGCCTGGCTTCCCGCATCCTGCTGCCGTTGACTGAGTGCGGCGTTTACAGCGACCTGGATCTCTATCTGGGCGTGCAGGCCATCGACTGGCCGGCCATGTTCGGCAGCGATAAAACCTTTGCCGTGCACTTTAGCGGGCTGAATGAGGTGATCCGCAACAGCCAGTACGGCGCGTTAAAGGTTAAAGACGCCATCGTGGACAGCTTTACCCGTAAAAACCTGCCGCGGCCGGATGTGGATCGCGAGCAGCCGGATATTCGCGTCAACGTCTGGCTGAACAAAGACACCGCCAGCATCGCACTGGATCTCAGCGGCGAAGGCCTGCACCAGCGCGGCTATCGCCAGCAAACCGGCATGGCGCCGCTGAAAGAGAACCTGGCGGCGGCGATCGTATTGCGTTCCGGCTGGCAGGCGGGTACGCCAATGGTCGATCCTATGTGCGGTTCGGGCACGTTGCTGATCGAAGCGGCGATGATCGCCAGCGATCGCGCGCCCGGTCTGCATCGCACCCATTGGGGTTTTACCGGCTGGAGCAAGTTTGACGAAGCGCTGTGGCGTGAAGTCACCAGCGAAGCTAAGGTGCGCGCACGTCGCGGCCTACAGGAAACAACCTCTCGCTTCTATGGCTACGACAACGACAGCCGCGTGATTGAACGCGCGCGCGTCAACGCCCGTCGCGCGGGTCTGGCTGAACTGATTAGCTTTACTGCTCAGGATGTGTTGAAGCTGACTAATCCGCTGGCGGAAGGCGCGACCGGCACCGTGCTGAGCAACCCGCCATACGGCGAGCGTCTGGAGAGCGAGCCCGCGCTGATTGCGCTGCACAGCCAGCTTGGCCGCATCATGAAACAGCATTTCGGCGGCTGGAATCTGTCGCTGTTCAGCGCCTCACCAGAGCTGCTGAGCTGCCTGCAGCTGCGCGCCGAGCGCCAGTTCAAAGCGAAAAACGGCCCGCTGGACTGCGTGCAGAAAAACTACCAGCTGGCCGTTAACACTAACGGCGGCGTGGCGCAGATTGCGGAAGACTACGCCAACCGCCTGCGTAAGAACCTGAAGAAGCTGGAAAAATGGGCGCGCCAGGAAGGGATCGAGTGCTACCGCGTGTACGATGCCGATCTGCCGGACTATAACGTAGCCGTTGACCGCTATGGTGAATGGGTTGTCGTGCAGGAGTACGCGCCGCCGAAAACCATTGAGCCGACAAAAGCGCGTCAGCGCCTGTTCGACGTTATCGCCGCCACGCTGAGCGTGCTGGATCTCCCGGCCAACCGCCTGGTGCTGAAAACCCGCGAGCGGCAGAAAGGCAAGAGCCAGTATCAAAAGCTGGGCGAAAAGGGCGATTTCTTCGAGGTTTCTGAGTTTAATGCCAAACTTTGGGTCAACCTGACCGACTATCTGGATACCGGCCTGTTCCTCGATCACCGCGTCGCGCGCAAAATGCTGGGCCAGATGAGCAAAGGCAAGGATTTCCTGAACCTGTTCGCCTATACCGGCAGCGCCAGCGTTCACGCCGGCCTGGGCGGCGCCAAAAGTACCACCACGGTGGATATGTCGCGCACCTACCTGGAGTGGGCGGAGCGCAACCTGCGCCTGAACGGCCTGACCGGAAGGCAGCATCGTCTGATGCAGGCCGACTGCCTGAGCTGGCTGCGCGAATCGGACGAGCAGTTCGATCTGATCTTTATCGATCCGCCGACCTTCTCTAACTCCAAACGTATGGAAGAGAGCTTCGACGTGCAGCGCGATCATCTGCTGCTGATGAAAGATCTGAAGAGGCTGCTGCGCCATCACGGCACCATTATGTTCTCCAACAACAAACGCGGTTTTAAAATGGATCTTGAAGGACTGGCCGAACTGAAGCTGAATGCTCAGGAGATCACGGCCAAAACTCAGTCACAGGATTTCGCCCGCAACCGCCAGATTCATAACTGCTGGCTGATAACCCACGCCGGTAAGGAATAAGTTTTATGTCACTAATCAGTATTCATGGCGCTTACCTCTCATTCAGCGATGCGCCGCTGTTGGATAACACTGAACTGCACATCGAAGAGGGCGAGCGCGTCTGTCTGGTCGGCCGCAACGGCGCGGGCAAATCGACGCTGATGAAAATCATCAACCGCGAGCAGCCGCTGGACGACGGGCGTATTATTTATGAGCAGGATCTTATTGTGGCGCGTCTGCAGCAGGATCCGCCGCGCAATGTGAAAGGGTCGGTCTACGATTTTGTGGCCGAGGGCGTAAACGAGCAGGCCGAGTATCTGAAAGCCTATCACGCTATCTCGCATCTGGTGATGACCGATCCCAGCGAGAAAAACCTGAACGAGATGGGACGGCTGCAAAGCATTCTCGACCACCAGAATCTGTGGCAGCTGGAAACGCGCATTCAGGACGTCCTGAAGCAGATCGGCCTTGATGGCGACGCGGCGCTCTCTTCACTCTCCGGTGGCTGGCTGCGTAAGGCCGCGCTGGGCCGCGCGCTGGTGAGCAATCCACGCGTGCTGATGCTGGATGAGCCGACCAACCATCTGGACATCGAGACCATCGACTGGCTGGAAACCTTCCTGAAAACCTTCCAGGGCAGCATTATCTTTATTTCGCACGACCGCTCATTTATCCGCAATATGGCGACGCGCATCGTCGATCTGGATCGCGGCAAGCTGGTCTCCTGGCCGGGCGACTACGATCAGTTCCTGCTGGGGAAAGAAGAAGCGCTGCGCGTGGAAGAGATGCAGAATGCGGAGTTCGATCGCAAGCTGGCGCAGGAAGAGGTCTGGATCCGTCAGGGCATTAAGGCGCGTCGTACCCGTAACGAAGGCCGCGTTCGCGCGTTGAAAGCCTTGCGTCGCGAGCGTTCCGAACGCCGTGAAGTGATGGGCAAAGCCAATATGCAGGTCGGCGAAGCGAGCCGCTCCGGCAAAATCGTCTTTGAGCTGGAGAACGTCAACTATAGCGTTGGCGGCAAACAGCTGGTGCGCGATTTCTCCGCGCAGGTACAGCGCGGCGATAAAATTGCGCTGATCGGCCCGAACGGCTGCGGTAAAACCACGCTGCTGAAGCTGATGCTCGATCAGCTGAAGGCGGAGAGCGGCCGTGTGCATATCGGCACCAAACTGGAAGTGGCCTATTTCGATCAGCACCGTGCGGAGCTTGATCCCGATCGCACCGTGATGGACAACCTGGCGGAAGGCAAGCAGGAAGTGATGGTCAACGGCAAGCCACGCCATGTGCTGGGTTATCTGCAGGATTTCCTGTTCCATCCGAAACGCGCCATGACGCCGGTACGCGCGCTCTCTGGCGGCGAACGCAACCGCCTGCTGCTGGCGCGTCTGTTCCTGAAGCCAAGCAACCTGCTGATTCTGGATGAACCAACCAACGATCTGGACGTCGAAACGCTGGAGCTGCTGGAAGAGCTGGTGGACGGTTATCAGGGTACGGTGCTGCTGGTAAGCCACGATCGTCAGTTCGTCGACAACACGGTCACCGAGTGCTGGATTTTCGAAGGCAACGGCGAGATCGGCGCTTTTGTTGGCGGCTATCACGACGCGCAGCAGCAGCGGGCAGCCTACAAACAGACCCGCAGCGCCAGCGCCGCCAAAGCGGCCGCGCCTCAGCCCCAGGAAGCAAAAACCGAACAGGCGAAGCGTCCGGCGGCTAAAATGAGCTATAACCTGCAGCGCGAGCTGGAGCAGATGCCGCAGAAAATGGAGCAGCTGGAAGGCGAACTGGCATCGCTGCAGGCGAAAGTGGCGGACGCCAGCTTCTTCAGCCAGCCTCATGACGCGACGCAACCGGTGCTGGACGCGCTTGCACGCGCGGAGCAGGAGCTGGAAGCGGCATTCGAGCGCTGGGAATATCTGGAATCGCTAAAAAACCAATAACCCCGAGGTAATCTATGTGCTCATCGCACCAGGCCGACCAGTGGATGCTTTGCCCGCAGTGCGACCTGATGACACAGTTGCCGCCGCTGACGCCGGGCAGTAAAGCCAGCTGCCCGCGCTGCGACACCACGCTGGTGATGCAGTGGGATGAGCCGCGCAAGCGGCCAACCGGCTATGCGCTGGCGGCGTTATTTATGCTGGTGCTGGCGAATCTGTTTCCGTTCGTCAATATGCACGTCGCGGGGATGAGCAGCGAAATCACGCTGATGCGCATTCCTCAGGTGATGGTTTCGGTTGACTACAGCAGTCTGGCGACGCTGTTTCTGCTGTTCGTGCAGGCCGTACCCGCGCTTTGCATGATCATTATTCTACTGCTGGTCAATTCGGTTGACCTGCCCGCGCCGTTGCAAAAAACGATGGCGCGCGTGCTGTTCCAGATTAAAACCTGGGGCATGGCGGAAATTTTCCTGGCCGGCGTGCTGGTCAGCTTTGTGAAGCTGATGGCCTATGGCGATATCGGCATCGGCAGCAGCTTTATTCCATGGTGCCTGTTCTGTCTGCTGCAGGTGCGCGCTTTTCAGTGCGTCGATCGGCGCTGGATGTGGCAACGTATCGCCCCTTTACCGGCGCTGCCGGCCAAACCGGTGCCCGGTATCAGCGGGCTGCAGCAGCAGATGCGTTCCTGCAGTTGCTGCACGGCCGTACTGGCCGCCGATCGCCTCCACTGTCCGCGCTGCGGCACGCCAGGCCACGCTCGCCGCAGGCACAGCCTGCAGTGGACGCTGGCGCTGCTGCTCACTTCGCTGCTTTTATATATTCCTGCTAATCTGTTGCCGATTATGATTACCGAATCATTAGGCAATAAGATTACCTCGACCATTATGGCCGGCGTGGTGCTGCTGTGGAGCGAAGGTTCTTATCCGGTGGCGCTGGTCATCTTTATCGCCAGCATCATGGTCCCTTCGCTGAAAATGGTGGCTATCGGCTGGCTCTGTTGGGATGCCAACGGTAAAAGCAAGCCGCATCAGGACAGCGAAAGGATGCATAAAATTTATGAGGTAGTGGAATTCGTCGGCCGCTGGTCGATGATTGACGTCTTTGTTATCGCCGTGCTCTCCGCGCTGGTGCGCATGGGCCAGCTGATGAACATCTATCCCGCGACGGGCGCGCTGCTGTTTGCGCTGGTGGTCATCCTGACGATGTTCGCCGCCATGACCTTCGACCCGCGTCTCACCTGGGATCGGGTAAGTACAAAAACTAGTGAGGAACCAGACTTTGCAGGAAAATAATCACGGCACCGCGAAGGTCGATCGCATCAAACGCTGGTCGCCGGTCTGGATCATACCCATCGTCACCGTTCTGATTGGCGCGTGGATCCTTGTATATCACTTCAGCCATCAGGGGCCGCTGGTCACGCTGATCACCACCAACGCCGAAGGCATTGAAGGCGGTAAAACGGCGATTAAAAGCCGCAGTGTGGATGTTGGCACGGTAGAGAGCGCGGAGCTGACCGACGATCTGCTGCACGTCAAAATTACCGCGCGCCTCAATTCCGGCATGGAGAAACTGCTGAAGGCGGACAGCGCCTTCTGGGTAGTGAAACCTACTATCGGCCGCGAAGGCGTCACCGGCCTGGGGACGCTGCTTTCCGGCTCCTATATCGAACTGCAGCCCGGCAGCAAAGGCGAGAAGCCGGAAGAGTACAAACTGTTGGACGCGCCGCCGCTGGCGCCGCCGGACGCCAAAGGTATTCGTATTACGCTCGACAGCGCGAAAGCGGGTCAGCTTAATCCCGGCGATCCCGTGCTGTTCCGTGGCTATCGCGTTGGCTCCGTTGAAACCAGCCACTTTGACGCGGATAAACGCATGATGACCTATCAGCTGTTTGTCGCCGCGCCTTACGATCGTCTGGTCACCACCAACGTGCGCTTCTGGAAGGACAGCGGCATCGCTGTGGATATGTCCGCTTCGGGTATGCGCGTTGAGATGGGTTCGCTGACTACCCTGTTTAGCGGCGGCGTCAGCTTTGACGTGCCGGACGGTTGGGAGCTGGGCCAGGCGGCGGAAAATAAAGCGGAATATAAGCTGTTCGACGACCAGCGCAGCATCCAGGATTCGCTCTATACCGTACACAAAGATTTCCTGATGTTCTTTAGCGACTCCATTCGCGGCCTGCAGCCGGGCGCGCCGGTAGAATTCCGCGGCATCCGTCTGGGTACGGTAGCCGAAGTGCCGTTCAAATCGAACAAAGTCGCGCAGCAGCTGGGCAACGATTATCGCATTCCGGTATTGATCCGCATCGAGCCGGACCGCTTCCAGAGTATGCTGGGCAAGGACTTCGATATTGAGCAGCATCTCAAGGACGGTATAAAAGCCGGACTGCGCGCCTCGCTGAAATCCGCCAACCTGCTGACCGGCTCGCTCTATATCGATCTCGATTTCGACAGCAATGCCAAACCGTTTAAAGGCCCGGCTTCTTTCGCAGGCTATGAGCTGATCCCGACGACCAGCGGCGGACTGGCGCAGATCCAGCAAAAACTGATGGATACGCTGGATAAGATCAACTCGCTGCCGCTTAATCCGATGATCAATCAGGCGACCGGCACGCTGAAAGAGAGCCAGCGCACTATTCGCGAGCTGCAAAAAACGCTGGATAACATCAATCAGATTACCGGCAGCCAGTCGATGAAAGAGCTGCCAGCCGATCTGCAGAAAACGCTGCGCGAGCTGAACACCAGTATGAAGGGCTTCCAGCCTGGTGCGCCAGCCTACAGCAAACTGGTCGGCGATATGCAGCAGCTCAACCAGGTACTGCGTGAGCTGCAGCCGGTGTTGAAAACGTTGAATAACAAGAGCAACGCGCTGGTGTTTGAAGCCAAACCCGGTCAGGACCCACAGCCGAAGAGGGCGAAATAATGAAAAGATGGATACCTGTGGCCCTGGCCCTGGCGCTGAGCGCCTGTAGCAGCACGCCGGACACGACTTATTACCAGCTGCCTTCTGCGGCGAAAGGCGCGGTTGCCAGCAGCGCGGATGCTATGCGACCAGCGGTTTTCGTACAGCACGTCTCCGTGCCGGACTATCTGTCCGGTAACGGGCTGGTGTATCAAACCAGCGACGTAAAATACGTGATTGCCGCCAATAACCTTTGGGCCAGCCCGCTGGATCAGCAGCTGCAGCAGACGCTGGTAGCTAACCTGAGCGAAGCGCTGCCTGGCTGGCTGGTATCGTCTTCACCACTGGGCCAGCAGCAGGAAACGCTGAATGTGAACGTCACCGGCTTTCATGGTCGCTACGATGGTCACGCGGTAATTAGCGGCGACTGGGTGCTGGAACGCCAGGGAGAGATCGTCAAACGTTCGTTTACGCTGGCGCTGCCGCAAAATGAAGATGGCTACGATGCGCTGGTCAGAACGCTGGCGGCGGGATGGCAGCAGGAGGCGCAGGATATCGCTGGCGCTATCCGTAGTAATTAGAAAAATTAATAGTTGTAGTTAAGCCCCGTTCTGGCGCATATCAACACCATGCGCAGACGGGGCTTTTTTTATTGTCATACAGCTGGTTATCCGGTGTTTTACTCTGTTTTCAGTCAATATGCCGCCGCTATCCTGCCACAGGTTTATGACACTGGCGTGAAATTTGCGCGTTGATCTTAAGAGAAAATGGCGTTAGAACTAGATTGTGGCTGCGTACGCAATCACTGATTTCTTTCCACCAGATTCCACCTGACCTGAAGAGGGGACAACAGGCATGATGAAGAGACAGAAACGAGATCGGCTAGAACGGGCACATTCCAGAGGTTATCAGGCCGGTATTACCGGACGCCCGAAAGAGATGTGTCCCTATCAAATGATAGATGCAAGATCTCACTGGTTGGGAGGCTGGCGACAGGCCATGGAGGACAGGACGGTTACTGCGTAATCCGCACTGTTTACTGAAAAGGAAAACCTCCGCCCGGGCGGAGGTTTCGTATTTAAGAACGCTTAAAAAGCGGTGGTGTCTTTGAACAGACCCACTTTCAGATCGGTAGCGGTATAGATAACATTGCCGTCCACCAGCACTTCGCCATCGGCCACGCCCATCACCAGCTTGCGGTTAATTACGCGCTTAAAGTGGATACGGTAAGAGACTTTTTTCGCCGTTGGCAGAACCTGACCAGTAAATTTCACTTCGCCCACGCCCAGCGCGCGACCTTTGCCTTCCGCACCCAGCCAGCCCAGGTAGAAGCCGACCAGCTGCCACATGGCATCCAGACCCAGGCAGCCTGGCATGACCGGATCGCCGATAAAGTGACAGCCAAAGAACCACAGGTCGGGATTGATATCCAGTTCCGCTTCCACAAAACCTTTGCCGTAATTGCCGCCGTCTTCGTTCATCTCAATGACGCGGTCCATCATCAGCATGTTGCCAGCCGGCAGCGGTGGGCCTTCAGCGCCGAACAGTTCGCCGCGACCAGAGGCAATCAGGTCTTCTTTGCTATAGGATTTGCGTTTATCTACCATGTTCTCAATAAGCCTTATTTTAATGAAGCACGAAGGTTAGCGTACAGCTGTAAGCTGAGCAAGCCCGATTAGCTCTGGTTGAACCAGTTCAGCCAGCGCAGCGGCCAGGGACGCTGCCGTCCTTCCTGCTGGTTAATCTGCGCGATGCGCTCCTGTATCGATCTTAGCAGACAGGGCGCGTCTTCTTTTTCCCATTCAACTTTAGTCAGTAACGGCAGCGCTTCCTGCACGCTGTCGACCGCCCAGATATGGAATTTCCCTTCCCGCACCGCATCCACCACTTCCTGCTGCAGGCAAAGGTGTCGCACATTTGCCGCCGGAATAATAACGCCCTGGCTGCCGGTCAAGGTGCGATGAGCACAGACGTGGAAAAAGCCTTCAATCTTTTCATTCAGGCCGCCGACCGGCTGAACGCGGCCGAACTGATCCACCGAACCGGTCACCGCAATCTGCTGGATGATCGGCTGTCCCGCCAGCGCGCTAATCAGTGCGCACAGCTCCGCCAGCGAAGCGCTGTCGCCGTCGACTTCCGAGTAGGACTGCTCGAAAACCACGGAGGCGGAGAAGGGCAGCTGCTGATCCAGCTCCAGCTCGGCGATCAGCCAGGCCTGCATAATCATCATACCCTTGGCGTGGATATTGCCGCCCAGCTCCGCTTTGCGTTCCACATCGTTGAACTCGCCGTCGCCAACGTGCACAACGCAGCTGATACGCGAAGGTTCGCCAAATGCGCGCGGGTGGCCGGGAAACTCGATGACCGACAGGGCGTTGATCTGGCCGATCGCTTCACCTTCGGTTTCGATCAGGATCTGATCCAGCAGGATCTCGTCACGCACGCGCTCGGCAAGGAAACTTTCGCGCCATTCACGATTTTCCAGCGCGTCCTGCAAATGCTCGCCGGTAATCAGGTTTTCGTCACTGTTGGCGGCCGCTTCCTGAAACTGGCGGGTGAGCCAGAGAGGGCAGAGCGGCAGCGTTTCCTGATCGCCGGTATAGCGCACCGCTTCACGCATCAGGACAGGCCAGAGATCGTCGGCAATCAGCAGTTCCGCATCGGCAGCAACCAGTCGCGCCCACTTAATCCACAGGCTGAACGCGTCTTCATCCACTATCTGAATGTTCTCTTCAAATTCAGTGTAGAAGGCCAGCGACGCCAGCTCCGGCTCCATCTCCTGGAAATCGGCCAGCGCATCGCGTTCGCCGGTCAGAATCAGGCGGAAATGCATCGGCATTGACGGTACTGCTATCGGTAGCGGACGCGACTCGTCAGGCGAGTGCCAGCTAAACTGACCGGTGGTCAGGATCTGCTTCAGCCGCAGCCAGAGAAGCGGCTGAGCCAGCAGCGTGCGCAGGGAAAGCAGCAGGGTGCCGCCGTTAGCCTTATGCACCAGTCCGGGCTCAAGAGTTAAGGTATTGTTGTACTGACGGAAACAGCCAAAAAGCTGCTCTGCTTCAATCCAGTCCGCACTCTGTACGCCGCCTGTAGAGGCGAAGTTATCCTGCGTCGAGGTTGCCGGGCGCCAGCTAACCGTCGCGCCTTCGATATGATAATGACCGCCATAAAGCGTCGCGCTTTCATCATCAAAACCTGAAATGACAGCTTGCAACATACTCTGGTAAGCCGTATGTTCCGGCATTTTAACCAGCATTAGCGGCAGTTTCGCCTGGCTGTTCAGCAGCAGACTCAACGTACTGAACAGACGTGGCTGTACCGCAGAGAAATCACAATCATCAGGAAGCGAGGAGAAAAGCGACTGAACGCTGTCGGTATCGGGCTGCAGGGCGCGCCATTCAAGTTGGTTGTTGATCAAAGTTATCGTATTTTTCTTGAAATGAGTAATGCGGCATTATACAAGATTTCAGCCTGTTAAGCATCGCAGAGATCGCCTTAACCGCCTCTTAAGCCGCATTTGCGAGTTCGCTCTGGTTTTCCATACGGCGATGTTAAAAAAGCTGTTATTCTAAATAGGTTACAGGTTTAGCATGAGATTCCGATGAAATATCAGCAACTGGAAAACCTTGAAAGCGGATGGAAATGGACGTACCTGATGAAAAAACATCGGGAAGGTGAAGCGATCACGCGTTATCTGGAGCGAAGCGCGGCTCAGGCCGCCGTCGGTGAACTACAGGCGTTAGAACACAGGCCCGGCGAGGTTACGACCTGGATTGCTCGCCATATCAATCCGACGCTGGAAAACCGCATGAAGCAGAGCATTCGCGCGCGCCGCAAACGCCATTTCAACGCGGAACACCAGCACACGCGGAAAAAATCGATCGATCTGGAATACCTGGTATGGCAACGGCTGGCTGCGCTGGCGCAGCGGCGGCAGGTAACGCTTTCAGAGACTATTGTGCAGCTGATTGAGGATGCGGAGCATAAAGAAAAGTATGCCAGCCAGATGTCGCTGCTGAAACAGGATTTACAGGCTATCCTGGGCAAGCCGGAATGAATGAGCGCCAGCAGGCGTAACCCGGCATAGCATATTTAGCGCCCACAAAAAACCCCGCCGAAGCGGGGTTTTTTATCAAAGAGAAGTCTTAGCCCTGAGGCTGAGTTACCACGTCTTTGATGCCTTTAACCTGGATTTCTACGCGACGGTCAGGACCCAGACATTCGATCAGGGCGTTACGGCCTTTCACGCTGTCACAGGTGTTGCCGGTAACTGGGTTAGATTCACCCATACCGCGTGCAGAGATCTTGTTAGAAGGGATGCCTTTAGAAACGAGGTAGTCAACAACGGACTGGGCGCGTTTCTCAGACAGTTTCTGGTTGTACTGGTCAGAACCGATACGGTCGGTGAAGCCCAGAACAACGACGTTGCCGTCTTTAGGATCCAGAGAGCTCAGCTGGGTGTACAGCTGATCCAGAGCCTGCTGACCTTCTGGCTTCAGAGTCGCCTTGTTGAAGGTGAACAGCACGTCAGATTTCAGGGTGAAACGCTTGGTTTCAACAACTGGCGCTGGCGCTGGAGCCGGAGCCGGTGCTGGAGCCGCTTCATCCTGGCCGAAGCGGTAGGAAACACCTACGCTCAGCATAGCGTTGTCAGGACGGGTGCCAACGGTGTTTGCGTCACCGATGTTGTTAACCCACTGGTAGTCCAGACGAGTAGCCCAGTTTTTGGTAACGGCGTATTCAACACCCACTGCCGCCAGCGGAGAAACGCCGGTGTCGTGGTCGCTGATGCGGGTGCCGTTGTTGTTCTGCTTGGAGTCTGCACGCCATACCATGCCGCCCAGACGAGTGTACACGTCCAGATCGTCATAGATTGGGTAGCTCAGTTTCGCAGCCAGCTGAACGCCCTGTGCTTTGTACGCGCCGTTTACAACGTTGCCTTTGTAAGGCATACGGCCCAGCCAGTCATAACCCAGCTCGAAGCCCAGGTATTGGTTAGCCTGGTAACCACCGAACGCACCCGCGCCCAGCTGGCTTTCGTGAGTTGGACCGTCGTTGTTTGCATAACCGTTACCGTAGTAACCCGTGTCGTGGTACTGAGACCAGCCCAGTTTCGCACCGGTGTACCAGGTGTCATCTTTAGGGGCGGCCTGCGCTACGGTAGCGAAGCCAGCCAGTGCCACTGCAATTGCGATAGCTGTCTTTTTCATTTTTGCGCCTCGTTATCATCCAAATAGGCAATGAGCTTTCATTAGCTCTTTGATTAATCCTTCGCCGGGTTATGACGCTCGATTATGACTCATCCAAAAAAGGGAGATTATTGAGCACCCTGGCGACGTAAAGTCTACAACGTACCAGCAAACTTACAAGTAAGATGTGAAGCCGACCTGAAAAAAAACGGGGATTTGCACACAAATTTACACATTTGGCTTAAGGGGGATAGGGGAAAGTAATGGGAAAAAAGGGGGCTAAACCATTGTCCCGCCGGGTCATAGCATTATCAGGCGCTTATCCTACCCGGGGGATAATTTTGTGATGAGAAAACTCTTATTTTTACTTAATGATACAAACTCGAGTGAATTTTTAATCCATTAAAGGGTCTGGCAGCGACAATTTCGACCGGATCCGGCCGCATAATCAGACCTAATGCCTGGCCGCTGAGTGCCGCATCGTGCAGACGCTGACGATCTTCTGCCGTCAGTTCTTCCGGCAGCCAGCCGAGCACCACACTGTAGTTGCCCGTTTGCAGCGCTTTAATCATCGCTTCCAGCGTATTGATGGCGGTGCCCTGCACCTGCATTACCTTGTCCAGCGGCAGTCCCGACTGCGCCAGCCAGCTGCGGCTCAACTTCTGCGGCGGCGTCAGCCACAGCTGCCAGCGAGACTGCATGCCTAACTGCTGGAGCAGAGGCAGCAACAGCATCTGCGTCATGCCCGGCTGATTCTCGCTGTAGATCAGTTCGCTGATCAGGCCGGTCGTTCCGCTGCTGGATGAAGAAGCGCAGGGCTGAGGTAAACGGCTGTTAACAGAGTGAGATTTCATGGAATGAGTATGCATATCGGCTTCGCTCGCAGGTCACTGTATGGATATACAGTATAAGGGCGATGCATAAAGATCAACCTTAATTTTTGAAAACGTCTCGCAAAATCACAATGTAACGCCCCGCAACGACAATTATTAATTGAACCTGTTACTCCGATTGCATACTTTTTCCTCCCACAATGGAGCTACAGAACCGGTTAATTCTGTCCACAGGGAGAACATGATGAGTGATTCAAAAAGTCAGATTGAAAAAGCCCGGCACCAGCTTGCCGAGCTGGGTGAGATCGAGTGCCGCAGCCAGTTCGGCGGCTACAGCCTCGCAGTAGAAAGTGTGGTTTTCGCGCTGGTTGCGGAAGGCGAACTTTATCTACGCGCCTGCGAGCAGGTAAAACCTTATATCGTGGAGCGGAAGATGGAGCCTCTGCACTTTACTAAAAGAGGTATGCCGGTCGCGCTGGACTACTACCGCGTCGATGAGCCGCTCTGGAATGAGCATGGCCAGCTGCTGGCGCTCTCTCGTCTGTGCCTGCAAGGCGCCCGGCAGCAACGCGTGCGGCAGCAGCAAAACCAACGTCTGAAAGATTTGCCTAATCTGACCATACGTCTGGAGATGCTGCTGCGCCAGGTTGGTGTCAGCACTATCGCCATGCTGAAAGAGCAGGGCGCTCGCCGCTGCTGGTTGAAGCTGCGCGCCTGCAATAATAATTTAAGCATCAAAGTGCTGTTCGCGCTGGAAGGCGCTATTGCAGGCCGCCATCATGAAGCGCTGCCGGAGAGCGTCAAGACCGAGCTGCGCCAGTGGTATAAAGAGACGCTGCGGCGCGAGGCGAAAAAGCAGAAATCCTAAGCGGCCAGCCTCTTTTTTTTCAGCCGGACGATTTCCGGCAGTAGCGCGATCAGCAGACCCATCTGCTGCAACACCAGCGGTTCTTTTGTGTCGGGCGCGGCCTCCGCCGCCGCCAGGCGAACAGAAAGATTATCCAGCAGCCTGGTCGCCTTGTCTTCATCGACAATGTCGACGTGCAATACATCGTCAACGTAGCAGACTGCGTCGTCCATCAGCTGCAGCATGGCGGGACGGGTAATTTTCTCCCGATGGGCGCCCAGCGCGGAGATATAGCTAAGGAAAGAGTGGTTCAGGCACAGCAGGCGAAACGCGTCTTCGCGCAGGCTTCCGCTCGCATTCTTTTCTGCTGAAATATTTGAAACCACCGAGGCCAGTTCCGCGTCGCAGTTATGCGCGTCGCGCCGGGCGATGCGGTAATCCAGACGATTATCTTTGCCCTGATGGTACTGCACCAGAATAGCGTCCAGATAGCGGCAGTTGGCGTTAAGGGTTCGCTCCGCGACGGCGGCAAGCTGACGGAAGCGCCAGTCAGGCCAGATAAAGGCGACGGCCAGCCAGGCTATGCCGCAGCCCAGCAGCGTATCGATAATCCGGGGCAGCGCAATTTCAAAGCCTTCGCCAAGCAAATTAAAACAGCAGAGCACCAGCAGGGTAATAAAGAGCGTAGCGTTGGCATACTGCGACTGCCGGAAAGCAAAAAACAGCACGCCGCTAAGCACGATCAGCAGTAGCTGCCCTTCCACAGAAGGTACCAGCCAGAGCAGCGGCAGACCGATGGCTATACCGGCTACCGTCCCAACGATGCGCAGCGCCAGCCGTCTTTTGGTGGCGTTATAGTTGGGCTGGCAGACGAAAAGGCTGGTCAGCAGGATCCAGTAACCGTGTTCCAGTCCGGTGAGCTGAATAAAGGCGTAGCCGGTACAGAGCAGCAGCGACATGCGCACGGCATGGCGGAAAAGCGGCGACTGCGGCGACAGATGACGGCTAAAGCGCAGGCGAACGTCCGCCCAGCCGGTCAAACCTTCACTGGAGAGACGGCCATCGCTGTTATCCTGAAAAACCTGTTCGGATTCGATAGTCGCCAGCTGCGCGTCTATCGCTTTCAGGTTATGCAGTAGATAGTGCATGGCTTTGATTTCGCTGCTGGCGGGCTGCGCGGCGGTTAAGCGATCCAGTGCCGCCTGCAGATGCGTAAAAGCGCGCTCAAAACGCGGATCGTGCTGCCAGGCTTCGCGCAGCAAAATAGCGTCGGCCAGCTGCTGACACGCGCGGGCCTGCATCGTCAGCAGGCGCTGAAAGCGGAACAGAATATCGCTGTAGCGATACTCTTTGCGTAGCGCGTGATATTGCGCATGGGAAGAGCTGGCGCGCTCGTGGATATCCTGCGCGACGAAGTAGTAATGCAGCGTACGCCGCGTGCTGCGCTGTCCGCGATCGCCCCGCAGGCGGGACTGAATAGAAATTTTCGTCTGATTGAGCGTGGCGACCAGCTGGCTATTGGTCATCGCGGTTTCAATCAGCGAAGCGTCATCGTTTTCTTCCGTATCGGGATCGAACAGGCCCGCTTTCGCTTCCAGATAGCGCGCCAGCCCTTCGAAACAGCGGGCGATATTCTCCTGCAGCGGCCGCACCGGAAAAATCAGATGGCCAATTAAGGTCAGCAGGTTGTACCAGACAGCGCCGAGCAGCAGCAGTGACGGCTGCATATACCACTCCGGAAACAGACCCAGACCAAGAAGGGTATAGATAGCGGTCAGCAGGGCGCCGAAAGCGATAGTGGCATAACGCTGGCCAAGCGCGCCGAGCAGAATAAACCCCCAGCTGGAAAGCGCCAGGCCGACGATAAACAGCCAGGGAAAAGGAGAAAGCAGCTCGACCGAAACGGAAGCCACGCAGAAACAGACCAGCGTAATCAGCAAATTACGCAATCTGCCGCTAAGGCGATCATCAAGATCGGCCAGCGCAGCCGCCACCACGCCCAGCGTCAGCGGGATAGTCCAGGTAATCTGACCCAGCCACAGAGGCACGCCTGCGGTGCCCGCCAGCGCAAAGAAGATGCGCAGGTTATAGAGCAGAGCGCTGTTATAGGCGTAGCGGCGCAGGCGCGGCGTCAGCGAAAAGCTCATGCGCGGTCAAACCGGCGACGTGCGTTAGTTTCACGAGCGGCTCTGGCCACTTCGACGCTGACCACGCGGCGACCTACAGGCCAGAGCGCAATAGCGGCGATTTTAAAATGAGCGATGCCCGTAGGGATGCCAATAATCGTAATACACTGGGCGATGCCGACCAGGATATGAGTCACGCACAGCCACCAGCCGCAGAAGATAAACCAGACAATATTCAACAGCGTGCCGCCGGTGTTCAGCAGCAGGTTTTTTTTGCCGGGATTAAGTTCATCCACGTGCACCGCTTCGTTGCCGTAGGGCAGCAGAGAAAGTTTGGTTATCTCCCAGCAGGAACGGGTCAGCGGCAGCGTAATAATAAAGACGATGCTGAGCAGCGTAGCGAAGAGCCAGCCTAAGGTGGTGATAAAACCGCCCAGGAAAAAATTCAGAATATTTAGAACGGTACGCATCAGGTCAGATCCTCGCGCTGCGGGAAAAAGGAAAATTCAATGCGTTGATTATACCGTGTTTTAACGCTGGAGCGGTACATCCTTGCCGGGTAAACTGTGCGGCAGACTAACCGCAGCCCGAGACCGTAAATGGAACTGAAAGCAACATCGCTGGGTAAGCATCTGGCGCAGCATCCCTATAACCGGGTGCGTCTGCTCTCTGCCGGCGTCGAAGTCAGTGGTCAGAAGCATGAATATCTGATCCCTTTTAATCAGCTGCTGGCGATTCGCTGCAAGCGCGGGCTGGTATGGGGCGAACTCGAATTCTCTTTGCCCGATGGCAAAGTCGTGCGTCTGCACGGCACGGAATGGCAGGAGACGCAGCGTTTTTATCACTATCTGAACCAGGCCTGGCAGACGTGGAGCCAGCAGATGAGCCTGGTGGCAGCGGAGGTTTTGCAACAGCAGGTGGCAAGCCTCAATCAGTTTGAGCAGCAGGACAGATGGCTGAAGCGTGCCGAAGTGGCGGACTGGCAGGAAAAAATTCAGGAAACCTTCTCGTCGCAGCCTTTGCCTGTGGTCCGGCTGGAGGAGTTTGACTGCTGCCGGGATGCCTACCATTTATGTCAGCGCTGGCTGGAAAACAGTGAAGCTCAGCGTCAGCAGCGTAACGAGCGGTGGACGGAAAAAATGGTGGCGCAATACGCCGATTTTTTTGCCCGCGTGGAAAGTTCCCCGCTGAGCGCCGCGCAGGCGAGCGCGGTCGTCAACGGTGAAGAGGCGCTGCTGGTGCTGGCTGGCGCCGGAAGCGGCAAGACGTCGGTACTGGTCGCGCGTGCGGGCTGGCTGCTGCAGCGCAAGGCAGCGACCGCAGAGCAGATCCTGCTGCTTGCCTTTGGCCGTCAGGCGGCGGAAGAGATGAGCCAACGCCTGCAGGCGCGCCTGCATAACGACGATATCGAAGCCCGCACTTTTCATTCGCTGGCGCTGCATATTATTCAACAGGGTAGCAATAAATCGCCCGTTATCAGCAAGCTGGAAACCGACAGCGAGCGTCGACAGCAGCTGCTGATTGAAACCTGGCAACAGCAGTGCAGCGAGAAAAAAGCGCAGGCCAACGGCTGGCGGCAGTGGCTGCAGGATGAGCTGGGCTGGGAACTGGACGAAGGCGCTTACTGGCAGAATGCGCGGTTGGTTAAGAGGCTGGGCGGACGGCTGGAACGCTGGCTGGAGCTGATACGCATGCACGGCGGCGCGCAGGCCGCGATGATCGAATCTGCACCGGAAGCGGTTCGCGACCTGTTCAGCAAAAGAGTAAAGCTGATGGCGCCGCTGCTGAAAGCCTGGAAAAACGCGCTGAAAGAGGAAGGCGCCATAGATTTTTCCGGCCTGATCCACCAGGCGATCGCTATCGTGGAAAAGGGGCGTTTCATCAGCCCGTGGAAGCATATTCTGGTCGATGAATTTCAGGATATCTCACCGCAGCGGGCCGCTCTGCTGGCGGCGCTGCGCAGGCAAAACAGCCAGACTTCGCTGTTTGCGGTGGGCGACGACTGGCAGGCGATCTACCGTTTCTGCGGCGCGGAGATGACGCTGACTACCGCTTTCCATCACTATTTCGGCGAAGGCGAGCGCTGCGTATTGGACACCACATGGCGTTTTAATCAGCGCATCGGCGACATCGCCAACGAGTTTATTCAGCGCAACCCGTTCCAGCTGAAAAAAACGCTGAACAGCCCGCGCAAAGGCGATAAAAAAGCGATTTCGCTTTTGCCTGATTCACAGCTGGAGGCGCTGCTGAATAAGCTCAGCGGCTATGCCGCGCCGGACGAACAAATTCTGATCCTCGCACGTTACCGTCATCAACAGCCGGCGCTGCTGACTAAAGCCAGAACGCGCTGGCCGGGGCTGAATATCTCATTCGCTACCGTGCATGCCAGTAAAGGTCGGCAGGCGGATTACGTTATGCTGTGCGGATTAACAAGCGGCGAAGAGGGCTTTCCGGCACCGGCCAGAGAATCGATCATTGAGCAGGCGCTGCTGCCTCCGCCGGAGGATTTTCCGGATGCCGAAGAGCGCCGTCTGGCCTATGTAGCGATGACTCGCGCAAAAAAACAGGTCTGGCTGCTGTTTGACAGCGAGCGGCCGTCCAGTTTCGTCGAGGAATTAAGGGCAATGGGCGTGCCGCTACTGCGTAAGCCATAATCCGGCACGCCCGCCGCGCTTACTGCAGGCGCGATTGCAGATAGCGCTGATAGTCAGGAATAGCGATATCAAGCGGCTGCGCAAACAGCGGAGAGTGGATAATAAAATCGGCGGTAGCGCGATTGGTGGCGACGGGAATATTCCAGACCGTGGCCAGCCGCAGCAGCGCCTTAACGTCCGGATCGTGCGGCACCGCGTTCAGCGGATCCCAGAAGAAGATCAGGACATCGATTTTGCCTTCGGAGATGAGCGCGCCGACCTGCTGATCGCCGCCCATCGGGCCGCTCAGCATCGCGGTAACCGGCAGGCCGGTCGCACGCTGGATCAGATTGCCGGTGGTGCCGGTAGCGTACAGCGTGTGCTGCTGCAGCAACGCTTTATGGCTGTCGACCCACGCCATCATAGAAGCTTTACAGTGATCGTGCGCGACCAGCGCAATATGTTTTTTTTCCCCGATTTTGCGGGTAGTCTGCTCCATAACGGTATCCTGTCTCGTTGAAAAGCAAACTATAAGGCTTCCGATCCCCGGACGCCAGCAGGCGAAGCTCAACCTGTGCGCAACGCCCTTAACAGCATCACAAAACGCTGGCGGGTAGCGGAATCCACCTGCTGATACCAGAGCTGCAGCACGCGACCGCCCGGATAATCGCCGCTGGCGAAATTCAGGGTATCGCCGTCAACCGCATTGCCGGTAGTGTGCGGTTGCGCAAAACGCGGCACCGAAGCCGTGCGGCCCTGCATATTATAGGCGGCCATCGCCCGTTCGAAATTTTCGCTGGCGCTGACGGCCAGGCGATCCTGCTGGTTTTCCACAACCTTACCTTGCTCATCATGCAGCTGAAAATCGGGATGATGGGCAAAAGCCCGCGCCTCGCCAGAAGTGCGAATAATGGGTAGCGTAATCGCAATGGATTTTACGTTGGCCGTAAAGGTGACGATTAAGGGCGGCGAATTCCACGGCGTGGCGTGGCCGCTTTCCAGCGTTTTTTCCACGCGGAACAACAGCTGATGCTGGCCTCGCTCCAGCTCGATACCGTCAGCGCCTTTCAGCAGCGAACCGGAAATTTTGTGGCCGTCGAGTACCAGCAAATCGATATCGGGCGCGAGTTTTAAGGTGGTTGCCTGGGCCGCGGCCGCAACCCATATTGCCATCAACCCTGTCAGGAGCGGACCCAGCTTCATTATTTCTCCAGATGCCCGTGAAGGTAGAAAAAGAGCGAATGTATCAAAGTCTTTCAGTATGACAGCATATTAACATTTTTACATATTTATTCGTGCTAAATCTTTTGCGGCTATGATTATAAGCGCAAACTATCATCACCTTTCGCATCCCTTTCTTCACGGAGCCGCTATGGATGACAAAACAATAGCCGAAGTATTGACGACGACCCGTCATATCGCGCTGGTGGGCGCCAGCGACAAGCCCGCCAGGGCCAGCCATTACGTGATGGCTTATCTGCTGGATCAGGGGTACAAAGTAACGCCGGTCAGCCCTAAACTGGCCGGACAGACGCTGCTGGGGCAGAAGGTCTACGCGAAGCTGGAAGAGATTCCTGAACCGGTAGATATGGTCGATGTGTTTCGCAATGCGGAAGCGGCCTGGGGCGTGGCGCAGGAGGCGATCGCCATCGGCGCCAAATCATTATGGCTGCAGCTGGGCGTGATCAACGAGCAGGCCGCCGTGCTGGCCGCGGACGCGGGCCTGAAGGTCGTGATGGACCGCTGTCCGAAAATAGAAATCCCGCGGCTGGGGTTGAGCAGGCAATAAAAAACCCCGCAAGCGGGGTTTTTGTCAGTTTCTGAGGCGCGGTGCCTGAAGCTGCTCGCGTATAGAGGCGGCAAGCTCATCCATGGAAGGATGCTCCGGGTGCTCGCCCGGCGTTTCCCAGCCAAGCTGGGCTTCCGCCAGATAGGTATGCACCGTTTCGCCGTTATCGTCTTCCATCACCACGTGATACCAGGGCGCATTACGCAGCGCGCCCTCGGCGATATCATCAATTTTCGGATCTTCCAGCGAATACTCCGGATCCACATCGACGACAACCCCCAAGAAACCCAGCAGCTTGTGTCGTACCTGCTGGCCAAGTCCAAATTTGCTGGCAATCATTGCGACCTCCTGAGAAACATAGCTCTGCCATCCTATATGGGGGCAGGGTCAGCGTTTTCAAGTCACAGTACGCGGCAGGCGAACCCTTTCAGATAGAGGCCTTCCGGATAGCTGGCGATCACAGGATGATCGGCTGCCTGCCTGAACTGCTCAATAAATTGTACATCACGCTGCGCATCAAGCGCAGCATCAGCGATAATTTTCTGAAACAGTTCCACAGGCATCAGGCCGGAGCAGGAGAATGTCAGCAGCATACCGCCCGGATTGAGCAGCTGCATCGCCAGCATATTGATGTCCTTGTAACCACGGCAGGCGCCGGCCAGCTGATTTTTGTTCTCAACGAATTTCGGCGGATCCATCACGATCAGATCGAATTTCTCTCCGCTGTCGCGATAGCGACGCAGCAGCTTGAAAACGTCGTCGCGCAGGAATTCCGCTTTGGCGAGATCCAGCCCGTTCAGCTCGACGTTCTGACGAGCCACATCCAGCGCCGCCTGCGAGGTATCCACGCTGATGACCTGCTGGCAGCCGCCAAGCAGCGCTGAAACGGCGAAGCCGCCGGTATAGGAGAAGCAGTTCAGCACGCGGCGGTCTTTAGCGTAGCGACGCGTGGCCAGGCGGCTGTCGCGCTGATCCAGATAGTAGCCGGTTTTGTGGCCGGTCTGAATATCCACCAGCAGCTTCATGCCGTGTTCGGTAATGGGCAGCAGCTCAGGCGGCGTGTCGCCCAGCACCAGGCCCTGCGTCAGCTCGAGTCCCTCTTTTTTACGTACGGAGACGTCAGAGCGATCGTAAATGGCGCAGTCCGGATAGCAGCTTTGCAGCGCGCTAATCAGAGCGGCGCGCTGATATTCGGCGCCGGCGGAGAGCAGCTGCAGCACCAAAAAATTGCCAAAGCGATCGATAGTGACGCCGGGCAGGCCGTCAGATTCACCCGCGATCAGACGGTAGCTGTCGAGGTCGTCGCGCTCCGCCAGCCAGTCGCGCAGCTGTTGGGCAGCCTGCAAACGGCGGGTAAAGAAAGCGATATCGATCGCCTCATCCTGCTCCCAGCTCCAGACGCGGGCGCGGATTTGCGAAGCGGGCGACCAGGCGGCGCGAGCCAGCCATTTACCCTGGCTGTCGCAGACGTCAATGGTTTCACCCGGCTGAGCTTTGCCTTCCAGACGGGCTACGGCGCCGGAGAAAACCCAGGGATGACGGCGGAGTAAGGACTTTTCACGCCCTTTAGCGAGAATCAAACGAACGGTCATATTTGCTATGCTTACAGTCAGAAAAACAGGCGCCATTGTCCGGTGCCTGGCCGTAAAAAGCAAACTGTCTCTGCGGGAGGAAATATGACGACCATCTGTAAAAGAGCCTGGGTTCACGGCAGCGTGCAGGGCGTAGGATTTCGCTACAGCACTCAGCAGGAAGCCAAAACGCGCGGGCTGAAAGGCTACGCCCGCAATCTTGACGACGGCAGCGTGGAAGTGCTGGCCTGCGGCGAGGAAAAAGAGGTCGAGGCGCTGATCGCCTGGCTGAAAGCGGGCGGGCCGCGATCGGCCAGGGTCGATAAAGTGCTTACGGAGCCGTGCGGCCCGGAACAGCCGGAAAGCTTTACTACCGGCTAAACTCTCAGGCTCACAGACATTTGGCAGGTTTAGGCAGGCCGGCGATTTTGGTCGCCTGTTTGGCCGGCCCTTTCGGGAAAAGGCGGAACAGATAGCGGCTGTTGCCTTTCTCCTCGCCATATTTTTTCGCCATCGCCTTAACCAGCATACGTACGGCAGGAGAGGTATTAAACTCCAGATAAAAATCCCGCACGAAGCGTACGACTTCCCAATGCGCCTCGCTCAGCTCAATACCTTCTTCTTCCGCCAGTAGTGGCGCCAGCGCCTCGCTCCAGTCCGTGGTTTCAATCAGGTATCCCTGTGCGTCGCGCGCGATCTCTTTGCCTTCGAAAAACACCATCTAACCTCTGTTTCAGTAACCAGCGCGCAGTCTAGCAAAAATTGCGCCCGACGATTGGGCAAAAAAAAGCTCCGCAGTGCGGAGCTTCAGATTCGCCAGAGTATCAGTTGCTGCGGGACATGCCCAGAATGCTTAGCAGGCTGACAAAGATGTTATAGACAGAGACATACAGGCTGACGGTGGCGCGGATGTAGTTGGTTTCGCCGCCGTGAATAATGTTGCTGGTTTCCCACAAAATAGCGCCAGAAGAGAACAGCACGAACATAACGCTAATCGCCAGGTGCAGGGCAGGGATCTGCAGGAAAAGATTGGCCAGTACTGCAACCAACAGCACCACAAAGCCCGCCATCATCATGCCGCCCAGGAACGACATATCCTTGCGCGTGGTCAGCACGTAGGCTGAGCAGCAGAAGAACACCAGCGAGGTGCCGCCCAGCGCCAGGCCAATCACGTCGCCCATGCCAGCCGACAGTAGCGAGTTTAGGATTGGGCCAAGACAGTAGCCAAGAAAACCGGTAAAGGCGAAGGCGGCCAGAATACCGGTCGGGCTGTTCGCCAGACGGTAAGTCAGAAACATCAGGCCGTAAAAACCCGCCAGCATAATCAGCAGGCCAGGCGCGGGCAGGGCGTAAACAGTACTCAGCGTGGCGGTGACGGCCGAAAAAGCAAGCGTCAGCCCCAGCAGAAAATAGGTATTGCGTAAAACTTTATGCGTGGAAAGCAGGGAGCTTTCGCGGGTGCCGGAGATAATGCGATCCATAACGGGCCTCTTAAGGTCATCAAACTGTTGAGAGAATATGCAGCGCTTTGTTAAGGGGAAAGACGTTTTACCCTTCTTTACTCGTCGCCGCGCAGAAAATGTGAGCAAAGCGGCGCTTATTACGGCAAATAGTTCCGGACTGATGGTTTTTAAGGCAGTTGAATCAAAGCTTGCTTTACATCGGCGCGGAGGATGTTTATAGTTCGGCTCATTGCGGAGGGGTGGCCGAGTGGCTGAAGGCACCGGTCTTGAAAACCGGCGACGGGAAACCGTTCGAGAGTTCGAATCTCTCCTCCTCCGCCATCAAATTCAACGGGTCAGCGAAAGCTGGCCCGTTTTGCTTTGCGTCTTATGCCGCTGTCTGCTTGTTAAGCCTGTCGCTATTATCCTGCTATTGCCCGCTATGCGGTGTTTTCTTGCCCTGTATCAGCACGCTTTCTGTACAACTTAAAAAAAGACGTATAAAAGCGCATAAATTCAACAGAATAGCAAAAAAAGTACTTGGCAGCCGTCGGCTTTCCCCCTATACTGCGCGTCATCAGTTGCACAGCAGTGCAGGTGATAAAGTGCGGAGGGGTGGCCGAGTGGCTGAAGGCACCGGTCTTGAAAACCGGCGACGGGAAACCGTTCGAGAGTTCGAATCTCTCCTCCTCCGCCATCAAATTCAACGGGTCGGCAATTGCCGGCCCGTTTTGCTTTCTGCTATGCGCTGGCTCTGTTTCAACGGCCGTACAGCCCGTCTGGGAAAAACATCCCTTTTCTTTTCAATCTCCTGATGCGTCGTAACGGCAAAGGCGATAGTCTGCTATATTCTCAACACTGATAATGCCCGGACCCGGCCCTTATTTTCGCCGCGCGGCGGTGCCTTTTCGACGCCGTCTTTTGCCAGGCACATCGCTTTGCTGGCCGGGTGATCCACCCTTGAATCAATGGAAAAAACACATGATTAAAAAGTATAGTCTTTGCGCACTGGCGGTCTGTTCGGCCCTGACCGGCTTTTCCGCTTACGCCGCTGACGATAACTATCAGCTTGAGCAGGTGTTAATGATGAGCCGCCATAATCTTCGGGCGCCGCTGGCCGACAACGGCAGCGTGCTGGCGCAGTCCACGAAGAAAAAATGGCCGCAGTGGGATGTGCCGGGCGGTCAGCTCACGACCAAAGGTGGCGTGCTGGAAGTCTACATGGGGCGCTATACCCGTGAATGGCTGGCGCAGCAAGGGTTGATTAAAGAGAATGAATGCCCGGGTAGCGATGAAGTTTACGCCTATGCCAACAGCCTGCAGCGTACCGTCGCCACCGCGCAGTTCTTTATTGCCGGCGCTTTTCCCGGCTGCGACGTGCCGGTTTCTCATCAGGATGAGATGGGCACGATGGATCCTGTCTTTAATCCAATCGTTACCGACGACAGTGAAGCCTTTAACAAGCAGGCGCTGACCGCCATGAACAGTACGGCGGAAAAGCTGACGCTGAAACCGGCGTTCCAGCGGCTGGAAAAAATCGTCGATTACAAAAACGCGCCGGCCTGTGACGGCAAGAAACAGTGCGATCTGAGCAGCGCTAACCAGAATAAATTCTTTGCGGAGAACGGCAAAGAGCCGACGGTGAGCGGCCCGCTGAAAATTGGCAATTCGCTGGTCGATGCCTTTACTCTGCAATATTACGAAGGGCTGCCGGCGGATCAGGTAGCCTGGGGACAGATTAAAACGCCGGAACAGTGGAAAGAGCTGTCGGCTATTAAAAACGGCTATCAGGATACGCTGTTTACCTCGCCTGAGGTGGCACGCGATGTAGCGGCGCCGCTGGTGGACTATATCCGTAGTTTGCTGGTTGATGAAGACAAGGCCAGCGCGCCGAAAGTAACGCTGATGGTGGGTCACGACTCCAATATCGCTTCGCTGCTGAGCGCGCTGGATTTCAAGGCCTATACGCTGCCCGATCAGTTTGAACGCACGCCGATTGGCGGCATGATTCAGTTCCAGCGCTGGCACGACAAGAAAAACGATCGCGAGCTGGTAAAAGTTGAATATGTTTATCAGAGCAGCGATCAGCTGCGCGATGCCACGCCGCTCTCGCTGGATACGCCACCCAAGCGCGTGACGCTGGAGATGAACGGCTGTAAAACCGACGCTAACGGTTTCTGTCCGTGGGATCAGTTTACAGCAGTACTGAACAAAGCTATTGCCGGTACGCCAATGGCTGCGGCGCAGGCAGCGGCGGCAAGCGATAAAGCTGAAGGCGACAAGGCGGCTCCGGCAGAAGCGGCTGCCGCTGACGCGACCGATAAAGCCGAAGCGGATAAGCCGGCGGCAGACAAAGCGGCTCCGGCGAAGTCGGCTGAAGATAAAGCTGTAGCGGATAAAGCGGCGCAGCAGAAAGCCGCTGCCGATAAGGCTGAAGCGGATAAAGCGGCTGCCGATAAAGCCGCAGCGGAAAAAGCGGCGAAAGCGAAAGCCTCAGCGGAAAAAGCCGCCGCCGATAAAGCCGCAGCCGAGAAAGCAGCAAAAGAGAAAGAGGCGGCGGATAAAGCTGCGGCCAAACAGGCCTCCGCTGACAAAGCGGCGGCAGAGAAAGCCGAAGCGGACAAGGCGCCAGCCGAACAGTCTGCGGCGAAGCAGGAAAACGAAGCTGCCAGCAAGTCTGAAACCGCGCCGGCAGAGAATAAATCTTCCTGATTGCGGGCATAAAAAAGACCGGCGCGTTGCCGGTCTTTGTCATAGCAAGGGAATTCAAAGGCCGATCTTATCGGCCTTTTTTGTTACCTGCGCTTAGCCGTTGCTGATCACGACCAGCTTCTGGTTCACAAACTCCTTGATCCCCAGGTCTGAAAGCTCACGACCGTAGCCGGAGCGCTTCACGCCGCCGAAGGGTAGCTCAGGCGCGGTATCGCTGGCGGAATTGATGTAGACCATACCGGTTTCAATGCGAGAGGCGAGCGTTTTGCCACGTTCAATATCGCCGGTAAATACCGAGCCGCCCAGACCGTAGTGCGAGTCGTTAGCCAGCTTCACCACTTCATCATCGCTCTTCACGACGTAAATCTGCGCGACCGGGCCAAAGAACTCTTCAAAGTAAGCCGGGTTGTCGCGCGTAATGCCGGTAAGAATGGTCGGTTGATAAAAACAGCCATCGCCTTCCACAGGTTTGCCGCCCAACAGCAGCTTAGCGCCTTTAGCCACGGCGTTCTCAACCTGTTTGACCAGCGTATCGCGAGCGCTGGCGGAAGAGAGTGGGCCAAGCGTAGTGCTTGCATCAAGCGGATCGCCGATTTTCACTTCGCGGAAAGCCTGAGTGAATTTTTCAATAAAGGCATCGGCTACTTTTTCATGCACGATAAAGCGTTTGGCGGCGGTACAGACCTGACCGCAGTTGCTCAGACGCGCGCCAACGCCAGCCTTGACGGCCTTCTCCAGATCGCAATCGTCAAGCACCACGAAAACATCGTTGCCGCCCAGCTCCAGCGTCGTTTTCTTCAGATATTTGCCGGCCTGCTGCGCTACGGCGCTGCCCGCGCGTTCCGAGCCGGTCAGCGCCGCGCCCTGCACGCGATCGTCGGCGATAAGCGTAGCGATCTGATCGTTGCTGACGAAAAGATTCGTCCAGGCGCCTTTTGGCGCGCCTGCTTCCGTGACCAGCTCTTCAAACAGCGTGGCGCAATGAGGCACGTTAGCGGCATGTTTCGCCAGTACCGGGTTCCCTACCGCCAGGTTAGGCGCCAGCACGCGCATCAGCTGGTAGTAAGGGAAATTCCAGGGCTCTACGGCAACCAGCACGCCAATCGGATGGTTCTCGACCCAGGCTTCGCCCAGATCGCTGGGATAAGAGGTCGGCGCAAGGAAGCGCTCGGCGTTTTCCGCGTAGTAGCGAGCAATCTTTGCGCAAAGTTTCACTTCGCCGCGGCTCTGCTCAATCAGTTTACCCATCTCAACGCTGGCCGCTTTCGCCAGCTCGTCCACGCGGCCATCAATCAGGTCGGCCAGTTTTGCCAGTACCTGCAGGCGTGGCTGCATCGGGCCCTTAGACCATGAAGAGTGATAAAGATCGTCAGCGGTTTTTAGCGCCGCTTCCACCTGGCGGTCGTCATGATCCGGCCAGGATTTAATCAGCTCGTTATTGGCGGGGTTGATCGTCTTGTAAGACATAATGGCTCCTTCTCAAGGCCGTCAGGCTAAATGGTGAGAATAAGCGTAGTAGAGGATTTGGTGATTTAACAAGGCGGGAAGGTGTCTGTTTGTGCTGTGAATGTGGCGGAACAGCAGAATAAACTGCTGTCCCGCCAGCCTGTGACTAGACGTTTTTACGCTCGACCGGCACATTATCCCAGGTCAGCACGTCCTGATCGGTCTTCTCAAAAGCGCGCAGCAGCACTTCGTCGTTGCCCTGTTGCTCCCAGATGCCCTCGGCGAGCTTTTCATCGTAGTTCGCCACTTCAAAAATGGCTTCGGCAATTTCAGGGGAGGTGGAACGAATACTTGCCCATTCTCCCACGCGATGTTCTTTAGATTGTTGCGTAGCCATACTATTCTCCTGTGGGTTATCCGTTCAGTTTTACCGCCAGTCCGGCGACGTATTCGCCCTGATAGCGGGCGATATTCAGTTCTGCTTCGCTGGGTTGACGGGAGCCGTCACCGCCAGCAAGCGTGGTGGCACCATAAGGCGTGCCGCCGCGAACCTGTGAAATATCAAACAGCTCTTTCGCGCCGTAGCCAATCGGCACAATTACCATGCCGTGATGGGCAAGTGTAGTCCAGGTTGAGGTAATCGTCTGTTCCTGGCCGCCACCGGTGCCGGTGGAAGAGAAAACGCTGGCGAGTTTGCCGAACAGGGCGCCAGAAGCCCAGAGGCCGCCGGTGCGGTCAAGAAAGGTGCGCATTTGCCCGGACATATTGCCGAAGCGCGTTGGCGTGCCGAAAAGAATAGCGTCGTACTGCGGCAGCTCGTCCGGCGTGGCTTCGTCCGCAGCCTGATCGGTTTTACCGCCAACCTGAGCGAAACGATCGGCATTCATGGTTTCGGGCACGCGCTTAATAGTTACTTCGGCGCCGCTAACGCGACGTGCGCCTTCCGCCACGGCATTCGCCATCGTTTCCACATGTCCATACATTGAATAGTAAAGCACTAAAATTTTGGCCATCGGGCACTCCCTGTATTGGTGGTTAAAAGAGCGTTCAGGGAAAAAGTATAGATGAGGCTGTGGAAGGTTGCCGGAACGCGAAAATTAGTGAGAGCACTCCGAAAAATTCCTGAAATAAATATTAATTTTAATAATATGATTTGCCGCTCTTTTTCAGCGTAAAACCGTCCTGAAACGGCGCTTTTTGATAAAATAATTACCGCTTCGCGCCGATAATCTATGCTTAATAACGCGACGTGCGGCGATGACGTCGCGAGGGTGAAGCCGCAGGCTCACCGTAGATATGCAGTATGATGGCTTAACTATTCGGAGGTAAGAAATGGCAGAACATCGTGGTGGATCTGGAAATTTCGCTGAAGACCGTAAGCGAGCATCAGAAGCAGGCCGTAAAGGCGGCAAGGCCAGCGGCGGGAATTTTAAAAATGACCCGCAGCGCGCTTCACAAGCCGGTGAGAAAGGGGGACGTAACAGTCGGGGCAGTCGCGACAAGACCTCATCTGACTGAAGCCTCTCTGCGCCGTCGGACGATTCCGGCGGCGCAAACCCCGACTGGCGTTTTTCGATTGCTTCCGGCCCCAACCCTTGCCACACTGCGCCAAAAATTTTAACGAGCGCGCTATGTCTTTACTTTCCCGTTATAAATTCTCTTTCACTCCTCAGGAACTGGTGCTGATGCTAATCACCATGGTTTGGGGCGGCACTTTTCTGGCCGTACATCACGCCATGACCGTCAGCGGGCCTTTCTTTTTCGTCGGGCTGCGCTTTGCCACGGCGGCGCTGCTGCTGGCGCTGATCGCGCGCAAATCGCTGCGTGGTCTTACGCTGGCAGAATGCAAAGCCGGCATCGCCATCGGCGCGGCTATCAGCGGCGGCTACGGCCTGCAAACCTGGGGTATGCAGACCATTGCCAGCAGCCAGTCAGCCTTTATCACCGCCATGTATGTGCCGCTGGTGCCGCTGCTGCAGTGGCTTTTCCTGCGGCGTATGCCGGGCATGATGGCCTGGGCTGGCATCGTGCTGGCTTTTACCGGCCTGCTGCTGCTGGCCGGGCCGAAAGGCGGCTCGCTGGCGTTCAGCGCCGGAGAAGTAGCAACGCTGCTCAGCACGCTGGCCATTGCCGGTGAAATTATTTTGATTGGCGCCTGCGCGGGCAAAGTGGACGTGAAAAGGGTCACCGTGGTGCAGCTGGCGGCGGCCTCGCTGTTCTCTTTCGCGCTGATGGCGCCAAACGGCGAAAGCGTGCCGCACTATTCGCCCTATCTGCTGTTCAGCGCGCTGGGACTGGGCGCGGCCAGCGCGGTGATTCAGGTCACCATGAACTGGGCGCAGCGCAGCGTATCGCCGACCCGGGCAACGGTTATCTATGCGGGAGAACCGGTTTGGGCAGGAATTGTCGGGCGGATAGCGGGCGAACGTTTACCGGGGATGGCGTTGCTGGGCGGGGCGCTGATTGTGCTGGGCGTGTTGATTAGCGAGCTGAAGCTGAAACGAAAGGCGAAGCGAACTTCGCCTAATGAGGCTTCTGGCTAGCTTTGCTGCCGCGCTATGTCGCTCAGCGGCGTGCGGCGGCGGCTGAGAAGGGCGTTAAGAATAATGGCGCCGAAAGTGGCGGTGCCGATGCCGCCCAGCGTAAAGCTGCCCGTTTTCAGGGCGAAGTCGCCTGCGCCCAATACCAGCGTCACGGCGACCATAATCAGGTTGCCGTTCTGGCCTAAATCGACATTGTTCTGCACCCAGATGCGCGCGCCTGCCACGGCAATCAGGCCAAAGACCACAATAGAAGCGCCGCCGATCACCGGCGCGGGAATTGTGTGAATCAGCGCGCCGAACTTAGGCGAAAAGCCCAGCAGCACGGCAATCACCGCTGCCGCGACAAAGACCAGCGTCGAATAGACTTTAGTGACCGCCATCACGCCGATATTTTCGGCATAGGTGGTGACGCCGCTGCCGCCCAGGCTGCCTGAAAGCATCGTCGCCAGGCCATCGCCGATAAAAGCTCTGCCCATCCAGGGATCGAGATCCCTGCCTGTCATGCCCGCGACGGCTTTCAGATGTCCCAGATTTTCCGCCACCAGGATGATCGCCACCGGCGCGATCAGAAATATCGCCTGACTGTTAAAAACCGGCGCGGTGGTGGAGGGGAGTCCAAACCAGGGCGCGCTGGTGATAAGGCCGAAATCCACCGGTTTCCCCAAACCCAGACCGTTGGTCAGCAGCGCGTAGATGGCACAGGCGGCGATTAGCCCCACCAGAATCAGCAGCCGCTGCACAATGCCGCGCGTTAAGACGGCGGCCAGCCCGATACAGACCACGGTCATCACGGCAATCCAGCTGTCGAAGGCCGAGGAGGAGACGCTGTGCACCGCAACAGGCGCCAGATTCAGGCCGATCGCCATCACCACCGCGCCCGTCACTACCGGCGGCATCAGCTTTTCTATCCAGCGCGTGCCCGCTTTCATCACCACCACGCCGATCAGCGTATAGAGCAAGCCGCAGGCGATAATGCCGCCCAACGCCACGCCGAGATGAGGGTTAGCGCCCTGACCGTTAAAGCCCGTTACCGCCACCACCACGCCGACAAAAGCCGCGCTGGAACCAAGATAGCTGGGAACGCGTCCGCCGGTAACCACAAAAAAAAGCAGCGTGCCGATGCCGGACATTAATACGGAAAGATTGGGGTCCAGCCCCATCAGCAGCGGCATCAGCACGGTGGCGCCGAACATGGCGACCGCATGCTGTAGCCCCATAATTATCGTCTGGCCCGGCGACAGCATTTCATCGGGCGCGACCGTGTCCGTAGCGGACGCCTTACGCCATTGGGGAAACCAGGAATCAGCCATTGTCTTCTCCAGAGAAGTGAATCAGTAGCCGCCGCAGGAATCGGGCAACAGCCGCTTAAGAGAGTGATAACCGCGATCGAACCAGATCAGGCCGTCAGCGTGGTCATTGCAGACCAGCGCCTTGATTTCGCAGAACAGCACATCGTGGGTGCCCACGCTGGCGATCTGCGTAATGTGGCAGTCAAAAGAGGCCGCCGCGCCCTCCAGCACCGGCGAGCCCGTCGCCAGCGTTGACCAGTCGGCGGCCTGGAAGCGAGCCGCCATCGGCGTTTTACCGCCAAACAGCGTGGAGAGCGACTCGTGCCCGGCGCCCAGCGTATTGACGCAGAGCCGACGATTAGCGTTGAACGCCTCATACACGGAAGCGGAACGGTTAAGGCAGACCAGCAGCGTCGGCGGCGAATCAGTCACGCTGCACACGGCGGACGCGGTAAAGCCCGCTTGTCCGCCAGGGCCGTCGGTGGTGATGATGTTTACCGCGGCGCCCAGACGCGCCATCGCATTGCGAAATTCCTGTTTTTCCACGCCCGTCGCGACTTCGGGCAGCAGCGTATCCAGAGACATAGTGGGTTCCTTATGCAAGGGTGCAGGCGTCGTCGAAGGCCAGCCTGGGCAGGCGCGCATAGACTTTGTTCGCGTCGCCATAGCCTATATTGATCAGCAGGTTGCTTTTCCAGCCGCTGTCGGCGAAAAAGGCGGCGTCGACCGCTGCCCGATCGAAGCCGGACATCGGGCCGGTATCCAGTCCCAGCGCGCGGCAGGCGCTAATCAGGTAAGCCGCCTGCAGCGAGCTGTTACGAAAAGCGGTTTCTTCCGCCAGCGCCGGACTGCTGGTAAACCAGGCTTTGGCGTCGGCATGAGGGAAAAGCGTCGGCAGCCGGTTGTAAAACGCCGGATCCCAGGCGACGATAGCCGTCACCGGCGCGGTCAGGGTTTTTTCCAGGTTGCCGCTGGAGAGTGTGGGCTTAAGCTTCGCTTTGCCTTCCGCGCCGCGCACAAAGCAGAAGCGCGCAGGGCTGCAGTTGGCCGAGGTCGGCCCCATTTTGACTAATTCGTACAGCTCGGCCAGCTGCTGGTCGCTGACGGCGCGATCCTGCCAGCCATTGTAAGTGCGCGCGGCGGTAAACAGCGTCGCCAGCGCGGTCGCGTTCAGGGCTTCTGCCATAGTGGCTCCGAAAGGGAAAGGGCGGACGCGGTTTCGTCCAGCCAGGTGAGTAAAATAGCGTTAAAGGCGGCGCTTTCCGTTACGCTCATCGCATGTCCGCCGCGCGGCATCGTTTCCAGCGTCGCGTTCGGCAACGCCTTATAAAGCTGCCGCGAGCAGGCCGACGGCACCAGCAGATCGTCCTGTGAGCAGATCAGCAATACCGGCCGGGAAATCAGGCTTGCCTGAGGGGTAAAGTCGCAGCTCATCAGCGCGTGCAGCCGATGCAGAAGATTCTCCGTACCCTGAAAATGGGCGCAGTGCAGTGCGTCCTCGGCTTCCATCCGCGCCTCGTTTTCCGCCAGCCAGTCGGCGGGATAGAGAAACAGCGGCTGCGCACGCACGTAAGCTTCGACGCCAGCCTTCAGCAGCAGATCCTGGCGAACCTGAAAGCAGCGGCGAGTGTGGGCGTTGAGCCGTAGCCAGCCGTTGACGATCGCCAGCCGTTCGACGCGCTCGGGATAGTCGAGCGCCAGCTGCATCGCCACCATGCCGCCCAACGCGTGACCGATGATACCAAAGCGGGTTATCTCTCTTTCTGCCAGCGCGTCCGCCAGCTCGGCGGCCATGTCGCGCATGCTGTAGCCGTCAGGCAGCACATCGGGACTGCGCCCGGTACCGCGCTGATCGTAAATCACCACGCGATGGGCCTTGCGCAGCGCCGCCAGCTGCGGCTGCCAGAAGCTTCCCAACCCGCCTAATCCGGCGGAAAGCACCAGCGTCGGCGCACAAGGCTGCGTCAGGCCGGAGATTTCAAGGTACATAGCGCCTCCTTTAACGGCCGATATGCGCGATGGAAGCGATCTCTACCAGCGCGTCCGGCTTTACCAGACCGCACTGGATACAGAAACGCGCGGGTTTTTCGCCGGGAAAATAGTCGGCATAAACCCGGTTGATATCGGCGTAATTGCTCCAGTCGGTCAGAAAGATGGAGTTAAAGGTCACGTCTTCCATCGTGCCGCCTGCCGTCTCAATCACGCTTTTGATCGTCTCCAGCACGTGGCGCGTTTGTGCGGCCGCATCGCCGACATGCACCACGTTATTCTCTTTATCGAAAGGCAAAGTGCCGGAGACATAAACGACGCCGTCCGCCAGCGTGCCGGGCACGAAAGGCGCTATCGGGACGCCGCTGCCCGGCGGAGTGATAATGGTTTTTGGCATGTTAAGCTCCTCCCTCAGGCCGTTTGCTTTTGCGGCGCGCTGGCGGTGTGCAGCGCGGAACAGAAGGTCGAGACATCGCTGACCCAGCCGAAAAAGGTTTCGATATTGAAAAGGGCGGCCTGCTGAGCGAACGCGGGCCCGGCCTGATAAGTGGCGTCTTCCAGCACCACGCCGAAATACTCCAGGAAAAAGCCGTCGCGCAGCGTTGATTCCACGCAGACGTTAGTGGCGATGCCGGTAAAAATCAGATGGCGAATGCCGCGGCTGCGCAGCATGCTGTCGAGCGGCGTGTTAAAAAAGCCGCTGTAGCGCGGTTTCGGCAGCACGATATCGCCGGGCTGCGGCTGAAGCTGGTCGACCAGCTCGTAGTCCCAGCCCCCTTTAGCCAGCAGTTTGCCCATCAGTTCGGGCCGCCTGCGCATGGTTTTCAGCGCGTTGGATTTGTGCCAGTTCGGCGAGCCAGGGCCGCCCGCTTCCGCGTACTGCTCGTCCCAGCCGTTCTGGAACCAGATAATCTGGATCCCGGCTTCTCTGGCCGCCGTAACCGCAACGCTGATTTTTTCAATGACAGGCGCGGTGGCGGAAACATCAAAGCCGGCCAGATCCAGGTAGCCGCCGAGGGTAGCGTAGGCGTTCTGCATATCCACGACGATCAGCGCAGTTTGCTCCGGCGGGAAAGCGATAGCTTCCGGTCGCGCAGGCAGCGTCACGCTGTTCTTTGTGGCGGCAGTGGTGCAAACAACGGTTTCTTGAGCGTTCATCAGGCTACCTCTTTCGCTGGCTGGACAATGTCACTGCGGCAGGCCATCAGCGGCTGAATGCGCTCGCCGAAGTTTTCGATACCCTGCAGGAAATCATCGAAAGTCAGCAGCACGCCCTGCGTGCCCGGCACGGCCGCTACCTCGTCAAGCATTCGCGCCACGCTGGCGTAAGAGCCGACCAGCGTGCCCATATTGATATTGACCGCCGAAGTAGGATCGGCCATCTGGCGGACGTTGGTATCGCTGCCGGAGCGCTTATCCTGCTGGCTTTGCGTGGTCAGCCACGCCAGCGCCTCTTCATCCGCGCCTGCCTTATAGCGCTCCCATTTTTCACGTGCGGCCTCGTCGGTTTCATCGGCAATAATCATAAACAGCACGTAGGAGCCGACATCGCGGCCTGCCGCGTCAGCGGCGCTCTTCATGCGGGCGGCGGTTGGCGCGAAAGCGGCCGGCGTATTGACGCCTTTGCCGAAGCAGAAGTTGTAGTCGGCATATTGCGCGGAGAAAGCCATGCCCGCGTCGCTTTGCCCGGCGCAGATCACTTTCATCGGCTTTTGCGGCTGTGGGCTGACGCGGCAGTCGTTCATGGTGAAAAACTCGCCTTTCAGATCGGATTTCCCGGTTCCCCACAGATCGCGCAGCACGGTGACATATTCTGTCAGATAGTCATAGCGACGGGCGAAGTAGTCATCGCCGGGCCAGATGCCCATCTGCTCATACTCGGGCTTCTGCCAGCCTGTCACCAGATTGACGCCGAAGCGGCCGCCGGAAATAGAGTCCACGGTGGCGGCCATCCTTGCTACTATGGCGGGCGGCAGCGTCAGCGTGGCGGCGGTAGCGTAGATTTCAATGCGGGAAGTCACGGCGGCCAGACCGGCCATCAGGGTGAACGACTCCAGGTTATGATCCCAGAATTCCGTTTTGCCGCCGAAGCCGCGCAGTTTGATCATCGACAGCGCAAAATCGAACTGATAGTGCTCGGCCTTCAGAACGATAGCTTTATTCAGCTCAAAGCTGGGCATGTACTGGGGCGCCGTAGTAGAGATCAACCAGCCGTTGTTACCGATAGGAATAAATACACCAACTTTCATAGGGATACCTCATAGTTAACGGTGACGGTCTGCGCTGCGTTGCTCCCTGCTTCCTGTTAAGCGGCGCGGAAAGGAAGTTGCAAGCCCTGTGCCACTTTGTAAAAAAGGCTATTATTCAAACAGTTGAAAGATTTGTGTTAAAGTAGTGTTGAACAACTGGTCCAAAACAGACCGTTTGGTAAAAAGTCATGCACAAAAAGCAGGCGGATGTGGTCGAAAAAAGTGCACGGCGGCCATGCGCCAGCCGGAAACAAGATGGAGTTACGGTGAGTTCTATAAAATCCACGGCGCCGACGCGGCGCTCGAAAGCCGTCGCCGCCAAGCGCACGGCTATCCTGACGGCGGCGCTTGAGCTGTTTTCACTCTATGGCCTGCACGGCACCAGCCTGGACAAAGTCGCGGAAGGCGCGGACGTCTCGAAAACCAATCTGCTTTACTATTTTCCTTCTAAAGAGGCGCTCTATATCGCGGTGCTGAAAGAGATCCTTGATGTCTGGCTGGCGCCGCTACGAGCGCTGCGCAGCGATCAGGAGCCGCTGGTGGCGATCCGCGATTACATTCGTCTCAAGCTGGAGGTGTCGCGCGATCATCCGCAGGCTTCACGACTCTTCTGTCTGGAGATGCTGCAGGGCGCGCCGCTGCTGAAGCAGGAGCTGGAAGGGGATCTGAAAACGCTGGTAGAGGCGAAATCGCAAATCATTCAGGGCTGGGTGGAAGCGGGCAGGCTGGCGGCGGTCAGGCCGCATCATCTGATTTTTATGCTGTGGGCGACTACGCAGCACTACGCCGATTTCGCCAGTCAGGTCGAAGCGGTAACGGGAAAGACGCTCAGCGACGACGCTTTTTTTCAGGAAACGGTAGAAAACGTGCAGCGTATGGTGATCGAAGGGATTCGCGTGCGATAAAAAACGGGCCATGAAGGCCCGTTGGTAAAATTAGCGCTGTTTCCTCTGGCGCAGCCACCAGCCGATGCCCAGCATCACAAACCAGAGCGGCGTCACCATCAGCGCCTGGCGGGTATCTTCCTGTAGCGACAGCAGTACCAGCACAAAGGCGAAGAAAGCCAGGCAAACCCAGCACATGATTTTGCCCAGCGGCATCTTGTAGATGGACTCAGCATGCAGCTGCGGGCGCTGCTTGCGGTAAGCCAGGTATGAGCAAAGGATAATCGACCAGACAAACATAAACAGAATCGCGGAGACCGTAGTCACCAGCGTAAATACCTGCATAACGTTCGGGATCAGGTAGATCAGTGCCACGCCGCCCAGCAGGCAGAAGCAGGAGAAAAAGAGGCCGGTAGTCGGCACCGCGCGGCGCGACAGCTTGCCGAAGCGAGGATGCGCCACGCCCTGCTGCGCCAGGCCATAGAGCATACGACTGGTCGAAAAGATGCCGCTGTTGGCGGAGGACGCCGCAGAGGTCAGCACCACAAAATTAACGATGCTGGCCGCCGCAGGCAGGCCAATCAGCATAAACATCTCCACAAAAGGACTGCGGTCGGCCACCACCTGGCTCCACGGCGTCACCGCCATAATCACCAGTAGCGCAAACACATAAAACATAATGATACGCAGCGGGATGGCGTTGATGGCGCGCGGCAGCACTCGTTTAGGATCGTGCGTTTCCGCTGCCGCCGTACCGACCAGCTCAATCCCTACAAAGGCAAAGACCGCGATCTGGAATCCGGCAAAAAAGCCGCTCAGCCCTTTCGGGAACAAGCCGCCATGATCCCAGATATTACTTAAGGCCGCGGTGCCGCCGCCCGGTGAAGGATAATGCATGGCGACCAGAACAATACCGGTGACGATCAGCGCCACGATGGCCACTATTTTGATGATCGCAAACCAGAACTCCAGCTCGCCGAATAGCTTCACCGTGGCGATGTTCAGCGTCAGGAATACCGCAATGCAGAGCAGGGCGCTCATGCCTACCGAGAAGTCAGGGAACCAGAGCTGAAAGTAGGAGCTGATGGCGACAACGTCCGCAATGCCGGTCACCACCCAGCAAAACCAGTAGGTCCAGCCGGTAAAGTAGCCAGCCCAGGGACCCAGCAGATCGGCGGCGAAATCGCCAAAGGATTTATATTCCAGGTTCGACAGCAGCAGCTCGCCCATCGCCCGCATCACGAAAAACAGCATAAAGCCGATAATCATATAGACGAAGATAATCGACGGGCCGGCCAGGCTGATCGTTTTGCCGGAGCCCATAAACAGGCCGGTGCCGATAGCGCCGCCAATAGCGATAAGCTGAATATGCCGGTTATGTAAGTTACGCCGGAGCTCGCCCGGCGCTTCTTCCTGAAGAAGCTTTTCTGATTGATTAGCCAAAATAGTTATCCTGTTGATGTTGTGTCAGCTCTGAAGGCTGTTAATTAAAACGTATCGACGAAGCGCTTAACCGCCGCGCCCGAGGGAGCGCAGGCGCAAGGCCGACGACATTTCCCTTTAAGGGCGCAAATCTTAACGTAAAAGAGCGTGGCTGGCAGGTAAAGTTATTAACAGTCGGCTCGATCGCACAAAAACGACGCTACACTTTTTATCACGCGACGCCTGCCGTCTTATTTTCCACCGCCTGCGGGAAAGCGGCGGTGTTCCGGGAGCAAAAGGGTGGTGGATGAAAGGATTGACAGGTCTGGCTATTATCCTGCTGCTGGCGCTGCTGCTTGTGCCCTGGCTGCAAAAAACGCTGCCGCCCGCGTTGAATCCTTTTACCCCGCTAAATGTCACCGACGAACCCGGCTGGATCACCCGCTATAAGCTGAAGCGGCTGCAGGCCGATCCTGACGCCTGCATGGCGGCGCTGCAGCGGGCGAGGGAAGGCGGCTATATCCGATTTAGTCGCGTTGAGCGCGTAGAGGGAAACTGCCCGCTTTCCCATCCGGTTCGCGTGCAGGGGTTCGGCGATGTGCGTCTCAGCTCCTCTTTTCTTGCCAGCTGTTCACTGGCGCTTGCCACCACTCTGTTTGTGACTCAGGATGCGAAACCGCTGGCAGCGGCCGAACTGGGATCGCCGCTGGTTCGTCTCGATCATGTCGGCAGCTATGCCTGCAGGAATATCTATCACCGCGCTACCGGCAGACTGAGCGAACATGCCACTGCCGAGGCGCTCGACGTGACCGGTTTCCGGTTGCGGGACGGCAGAGTCATTACCGTACAACAGGCCTGGCGACAAACGCATCCGGAATCTTTATGGCTACGACAAACTTTTCAACGAAGCTGCGCATGGTATGGCAACTCGCTTGGGCCAGACTACAACAGCGCGCATGCGTCACATTTTCATTTAGGGATGCGCGGCTTTGGCGTCTGTCGCTGACGGCGCCTGCACTTTTATCCGCTGCTGAATTGATTTTGTTAAATCTCCGCGCGAAGTAAATGCCAGACGGGAAAAAAAGGCTAAGCGTAAAATAAACAATCCTCTCAAAGTCAAATGGTTGGCGTCTTCTATTATAAATGACTATATGTCAATGGGTTAGGCAGGATTTGTTTCGGCATGGCTTTAGCAATGCGCTATTTTCTCCCTCTGTTACAGTAAAATTTCAGACGGATTCGTCTGCAAAACACAAAAGCTCGTTATTGAATATTTTTGGAAAAAATCTTATTCTTGATAATTAAATTAAGCGCGGAGAAGAGGTATAAACGTCTCGTTTCCGCCCGCTAAACGGCAACTTAAGTAAATATGAACGATTTGACAGCGATTGCCGAAAAAATTATCCGTTGCGATGGAAAAACTCGCTTTTCGGAGTATTAACGCTATCTTTTTCAGTTATTACTCTGCGGTCAGGGAAAATGACAATGGGTATTAATTTTAACCGCAATTACCTGTTTATCAGGATCGGTAATGAATCTACAGCAGGGTACGGCTTTTCGCTCGCTTTCCCGAGGCATTAATGGCTACTGAAAACTATTTCGGCTGGTGTAAGGAGACGGAGGCGGCTTTTCTCCAGGCCGAAGCGACAACCGAAATAATGCAGCTGCTTGCCCGACTCACGCTGGAGCTCGGGTTGAATTTTTACGCACTCTATATCCGTCATCCTGTTCCCTTCACGCGCCCGAAAATATTTGTTTTTTCCAACTATCCTGAAAAGTGGGTGCGTCGATGGCAGGAGGAGAATTTTTCAGAAATAGATCCGATTATTCGCTATTGTCAGGTCCCGGGAACCTTACTATTGTGGAACGATCCTATTGTAAAAGAAGGTCAAAGGGTGTTCGATGCGGCCAGGGAGTTTGGCATCCGTTCAGGCTTCTCCTGCTCGAGAATCGCCAGAAATCGGGTGACAGGAATATTGTCGATGGCCTCGGGTAAATCTTTTGAAAAGATTGCGTTAACGCCCGAAAAACAGCTTAAGCTCCAGTTTATTTCGGATCGGGTGCTGGAAACCCTACAGCGTATCAACGACAGCTCGCTTTGTGTGATGGCGATGCCGTTGAGCCAGCGGGAGCGGGAAATCCTTAAGTGGACTGCGGAAGGCAAAACGGCGGCGGAAATCTCCCTGATCCTCTCTATTTCGGAGCATACCGTTAATTTTCACCAAAAAAACATGCAAAAAAAGTTTAATGCGCCAAACAAAACTCAGGTGGCTTCTTACGCCGCCGCCATTGGACTGCTTTAACTGAGTAATAACTACTATTTTTGGTAGTTTCTAATCGCTGGTTGGTTGTCTACCCTGCGCCTGGGTTGACAGCTCTGAGCCATATGGAAAGGCATTCAGCGGTGAATGCAACAGAGGATTAATGATGAAAATTATCCAGACTAAGCTAAGGGACATGCCCTCCTCTTTGCTGGCAGAATTAGGAAGTTATCGCTACAGCGTTTTCGCCCGCGGAGAAGGGTGGTCAATCCCTTCTCGTTTAAGCACGCCAGGCCAGGAATACGACCGCTATGACCGCTCAGACGTTATCTGGCTAATCGCCTGGACCGCGCAGCAGGGCATCTGCGGCTGCGCCCGCCTGATGCAGTGGCAGGACAGAGAAGCCGATCCGGAAGCGGCGAAAAATCCGCTGGCGGTATGGGAAATGTCACGTTTTTCCGCGCGCCTGGATGTCGATCCGGAGCTGCCTTTAAGCATTCTCTGGCACAGCGTCCAGCTGGCCGAGCAGTCAGGCATCGATTATCTTTACAGCGCCGCCACGCCAATGCTGGAACAGATGTTCGCGCAGCATCTGGTGGCCTACGAGCCGCTGACGGCGGGCGTTATCCAGTCGGAAGATAATCTTTTCGCCGTCAGGATCCCCGTCAACCAGCCTCATCTTGCGGAGAAATTCCGCGGCGCGCGCCGCTTCAGCCCTGAAGAAGTTCTGCCGACGCTCGGCGTCTCCGTTAGCTGGAGCGGACGAGGGCGCCAGGCCTGAGTTCGGGCGCGCGCAGGTTAATCACGGTTCGCCAGAGCTAAGCCTGAGCGCGTGCCCAGAGCGTAATCAGCAGCCATGCCGCGAGGCACCAGCAGCCTACAGCGCCGCCCAGCGCAAGAGGAAGTCGTACGAGGCCGACAAAGTACCACAGCGACAGCAGGTAGACGAAGTAGGGGATAATAGCCCACATGCCAAAAATGATGGTGGCGCGAAGCGCCTCGATGCCGCGTTCGCTGGCGACAATATAGTGAGCGATCAGCGCGAAAGTTGGAAAGAGCGGCAGCAGACCCGCCAGATAGTAGCTACGGGTTTTTGATAAGATACCGATTAAAACCACTACCAACGCGCCCAAAACCGCTTTAAAAATTAAGCCCATTGTTTCCGCCTGCAAAAAGGTAACCCCTTGCTGGCGTGAGCGGCAGACAACGGGCTGATTGACGGTGAATGGCTACTGGCGGTAGGCCTGTTTGATTTGACTAATCGTGCTACTGAATACGTCAGCCTGCTGGCGGTCGGTAAGCTGGGCAATATATTTTTCCATGTTAATAATTACCTTGCCGGCGTCAGCCTGGCCCATACCTTTCAACATAAATGTAACCAGCGCTTTCATGCATGCCATCTCTTCAGCTAAAGTCTGCGCATCTTTACTGGTTGAAAAATCAGTATCGCTCATGTTTTCTCCTGGTTTTTTTATTAACGGATCGGCTGCCCGATTTTCGCTGCCAATAATACATTTAAGCAACGAGTATATCATATTTCCCTTACCAATACAGGCGGATGGCGCGGCAAAGCAGAATAACCCCCAGCGGCGCGAACGTTTATTTATGTTCTAACGTTAGCGAAAAAGAGGTAAAATCCACCACCTGTTAACGATCAATCCCCCCGATAATACCCATTTGGAGAGGCCCTTTGATACGCGTTCTTCTTGTTGACGATCATGAACTGGTGCGAGCTGGCATTCGACGCATACTGGAAGACATCAAAGGTTTTCAGGTGGTCGGTGAAGCCTGCTGCGGTGAAGAAGCGGTGAAGTGGTGCCGCAATAACGACGTTGACGTCGTGCTGATGGATATGAATATGCCCGGCATCGGCGGGCTTGAAGCCACGCGAAAAATCGTGCGCTACAGTCCTGACGTTAAAATAATCATGCTCACCATCCATACGGAAAATCCGCTGCCCGCCAGAGTCATGCAGGCGGGAGCCGCGGGCTACCTCAGCAAAGGCGCCGCGCCGCAGGAAGTGGTCAACGCCATCCGCCAGGTCAACGCCGGCCAGCGCTATATCGCTTCCGATATCGCTCAACAGATGGCGCTCAGCCAAATCGAACCGCAAAAAACGGACTCGCCCTTCGATTGTTTGTCGGAACGCGAATTACAGATTATGCTGATGATCACCAGGGGCCAGAAAGTGGCAGATATTTCCGAACAGCTCAGCCTGAGTCCAAAAACCGTTAACAGCTACCGCTATCGCATGTTCAGTAAGCTGAACATCAGCGGCGACGTGGAGTTAACGCACCTGGCTATCCGGCACGGGCTGTTCAATGCGGAGTCGTTGATCAGTAGTGAATGATGTTTTTGATGCCAAATCTTTCCTGAAAACGGTCACCAGCCAGCCAGGCGTTTATCGCATGTATGACGCTGGCGGCACGGTTATCTATGTCGGTAAAGCCAAAGATCTGAAAAAGCGCCTGTCCAGCTACTTCCGTGGCAATCTGGGCAGTCGTAAAACAGAAGCCCTTGTCGCCAGTATCCAGCAGATTGACGTGACGGTGACCCATACCGAAACCGAAGCGCTGCTGCTTGAGCATAACTACATCAAGCTCTATCAGCCGCGCTATAACGTGCTGCTGCGCGATGATAAATCTTATCCCTATATTTTTCTGAGCGCGGACGAGCATCCTCGTCTGGCGAGCCATCGCGGCGCGAAACATGCCAAGGGCGAGTACTTCGGCCCGTTTCCCAACGGCTATGCGGTACGTGAAACGCTGTCGCTGCTGCAAAAAATCTTTCCGATTCGCCAGTGCGAAAACAGCGTCTATCGCAATCGCTCGCGTCCCTGTCTGCAATATCAGATTGGGCGCTGCCTGGGGCCTTGCGTGGCGGGTCTGGTCAGCGAGGAAGAGTACGCGCAGCAAACCGACTACGTGCGGCTTTTTCTTTCCGGTAAAGACGACCAGGTGCTTAACCAACTGGTCAGACGTATGGAAGAGGCGAGCCTGTCGCTGAAGTTTGAAGAAGCGGCGCGTCTTCGCGATCAGATTCAGGCGGTGCGCCGGGTCACGGAGCGGCAGTTCGTTTCCAATAACGGCGACGATCTGGACGTGATAGGCGTGGCTTTCGACGCCGGTCTGGCCTGTCTGCACGTGCTTTTTATCCGTCAGGGGAAAGTGTTGGGCAGCCGCAGCTATTTTCCCAAAATACCGGGCGGCACCGACATGGCGGAAGTAGTGCAGACTTTTGTCGGCCAGTTCTACCTGCAGGGCAGCCAGGCGCGCACATTGCCGGCGGATATTCTGCTGGACTTCGCGCTGCCGGAAAAAGATCTGCTGGCCGCTTCGCTGACGGAAATGGCGGGCAGGAAAGTCACTATTCAAAGTAATCCGCGCGGCGATCGCGCTCGCTATCTCAAGCTGGCGAGAACCAACGCCAGCACCGCGCTGGTCAGCCGTCTGTCGCAGCAATCCACCATTCATCAGCGTTTACAGGCGTTGAGCGAAGTGCTGGAGCTGCCGGAAATTAAACGCATGGAGTGCTTCGATATCAGCCATACCATGGGCGAGCAAACGGTCGCTTCGTGCGTGGTGTTCGACAGCAACGGGCCGCTGCGTTCCGAATATCGCCGCTATAACATTACCGGCATCACACCGGGCGACGACTATGCGGCGATGAATCAGGTGCTGCGCCGCCGCTACGGTAAAGAGCTGGAAGAGAGCAAAATCCCTGACGTGATCCTGATCGACGGTGGCAAAGGCCAGCTGGCGCAGGCGAAAAACGTCTTCGCTGAACTGAACGTCGAGTGGGATAAAGACCGGCCTATTTTGCTGGGCGTGGCGAAGGGCAGCGATCGTAAAGCGGGACTGGAGACGCTTTTCTTTGAACCGGAAGGGGAAGGGTTCTCTTTGCCGTCGGACTCGCCAGCGCTACACGTGATACAGCATATCCGTGACGATTCTCACAACCATGCTATTACCGGACACCGCAATAAACGGGCGAAGGTGAAAAACACCAGCGCGCTGGAAAGCATCGAAGGCATTGGCCCCAAACGCCGTCAGATGTTGCTGAAATATATGGGCGGCCTGCAGCCGTTGATGAACGCCTCGGTGGAAGAGCTGGCGCGCGTACCGGGGATTTCGCAGGCGCTGGCGGAGAAAATCTTTTACGCGCTGAAACACTAAACATTGCGTTGGTTAAGGCATTGTAGGAACATAGGGATAAATTCTACTCTGTCCAGACAGTTAGCGTACCTATGCATTTTAATATTCCGACCTTACTTACTCTGCTTCGTGTCGTGCTGATCCCTTTCTTCGTGCTGGCTTTTTACCTGCCGTTTGAATGGGCGCCGCTGGTCTGCGCACTGATTTTTATCGTTGCGGCGATCACCGACTGGTTCGACGGCTGGCTGGCGCGTCGCTGGAAACAGACGACGCGGTTCGGCGCCTTTCTGGATCCGGTCGCGGACAAGGTAATGGTGGCGATCGCGCTGGTGCTGGTGGCAGGGCATTTTCATGAATGGTGGATTACGCTGCCGGCGGCCACCATGATTGCGCGGGAAATTATCATTTCGGCACTGCGCGAGTGGATGGCGGAAATCGGCAAGCGCAGCAGCGTCGCTGTCTCCTGGATTGGCAAAGTGAAAACCACGGCGCAAATGCTGGCGCTGTTTGCGCTGCTGTGGCGTCCCGATCGCCTGGTCGAAGGCATTGGCGTGGCGGCTCTTTATATCGCTGCCGTGCTGACTTTCTGGTCGATGTATCAGTATTTGAGCGCGGCGCGCGGCGATCTGTTCGAACGGTGATCGATACGATTTAAAAAGCAGCAAACAGAAGAAAAGTGCGGATATTTGTGTTGACTCATTTCGCTCAGTCAGTAGAATGCAACGCATCGAAAGGCAGCTAAGTCGCCAGAAGATAAAGTAAATCAGCAGCTTCTGTTAAAAGCGCTGAACAAAGCGGGAATAGCTCAGTTGGTAGAGCACGACCTTGCCAAGGTCGGGGTCGCGAGTTCGAGTCTCGTTTCCCGCTCCAAATTTAGCCGTCAGCACCACAGCTGGCAGCAAAGCAGAATAAAGGCGCGTTGGCAGAGTGGCCATGCAGCGGATTGCAAATCCGCCTACCTCGGTTCGACTCCGGGACGCGCCTCCACTTTACATCCATGCCCGGGTGGTGAAATCGGTAGACACAAGGGATTTAAAATCCCTCGGCTTATGGCTGTGCGGGTTCAAGTCCCGCCCCGGGCACCACGCTTTGACTACCGATTAAAACGAATAAAAACAAGCACGTTGTGCAATGTCGTAGAGCCGCCGCAAGGCGGTTTTTTTGTGCCTGAGATTCCTTTCCTGACATCTTTCCTGACATGATTTTTTGTGTGTTGCGTGGTTATTCATTTTTCCTGATTACCTGACACTGGCACTATTTGAATTTTTCTGTCATGGCCGGTCGGTTATGCAATCATCTGGCCTGCCTGCTCCCGCAGTGACGGTCAAAGGCGACTTTAGCAGGCGTATAAAGCCGGGTTTTTATTTTGCCAGTGATTTTCCACCAGGAAAAATTATCAGGGCCACCGCAAATTTCTTTCTGTCGACTATGATCCTTGATTATAATTGCGCTTTCGTCTTGGTTAGCACCCTAATTATCAGGCTTCTATATATTGAATATTCAGGATCTTACCTTTTCCCGTTTGCTTCATCTGACCGCCCAGGCCTGGCGGCAGGCGATCGATCGTCGGGTAAAAGAAGATGGCTTAACTACCAGCGGCTGGATCGCGATAGCGACGCTGGCGACCCGCAGTGCGCCAATTAGTCAGAAAGAGCTGGCCGTAGCGCTGGGGCTGGAGGAAGCGACCCTGGTGCCTTTAATCGATCGCCTGGTAAAACAGCAGCTGATTGAGCGCACGCAGATTGCGGCGGATCGCCGCAAGCGGCTGGTGCATATCACCGAAAAAGGGCAGGCGCTGCATCAGCGGCTCGCCATTGAGGTCGATAAGCTACGTAATGAACTGCTGGTGTCGGTTAGCCGTGACGAGCTGATCGTCGCGCAGCGGGTACTGCAAAAAATATTGCAAGCGAGCGGAACAAAGTAACATGCGCGGTAACCGTCCCGATCCTTTCGCGCCGCGCGAATGGGCGCCCGGCGAAAAGCCGATGCTGCCCGGCTCGCCGTCCACGCCGCTTCATCCAACCCATAAACGCATCGCCTTCGGCATTATCGGGCTGCTGATCTCCGTGACCGGGGCGCTGAGTAACGCGCTGGTCACGGCCAATCTGAGCAATTTGCAGGGCGTTTTCGGCGCCTACAGCAATGAAATCGCCTGGCTGCCTGCAGTATATGTGATGGGCAATATTTCCATTAACCTGCTGCTGGTGAAATTTCGCCAGCAGTTTGGCCTGCGCGCCTTTACCGAAGCCTTTCTGGTGCTTTACGCGCTGGTGTCGTTTTTCCATTTGCTGGTCAACGATCTCAGCTCGGCAATTATCGTACGCGCTGCGCACGGCATGGTCGGCGCCGCGCTTAGCTCGCTGGGCATCTACTATCAGGTGCAGGCGTGGCCGGCGAAGCATCGTTTAAAAGCGATGACTATCGGTCTGGGCGCTTCGCAGCTGGCGATCCCGCTGGCGCGGCTTTTCTCCAGCGAGCTGCTGCAGCTGGATGAGTGGCGCGGACTCTATCTTTTCGAGCTGGGGCTGGCGATGATCTGCCTGGGCGCGGTGCTGATCCTGAAGCTGCCGCCGGGCGACAGAATGAAAGTGTTTGAAAAAAAGGATTTTCTGACCTTTATGCTGATGGCGCCCGGCATGGCGCTGTTTTGCGGCGTGCTGTCGCTGGGCCGCATCGAATGGTGGACCAGCACGCCGTGGCTGGGGGTTTGTCTGGCGCTTGGGCTGGTGCTGACGATCGCCGCCGTTGTGCTGGAACATAACCGCAGCAATCCTTTGATCAATACGCGCTGGCTGCGAACCGGCGCCATCTTCCGGCTGGGAATTGTGATGGTGATGCTGCGCGTTACCCTGGCCGAACAGAACACCGGCGCTATCGGCTACCTGCAGCAGGTAGGCCTGCTGAACGATCAGCTACAGGGGCTGGCGCTGGCCATTTTGCTGGGCGTTATCGCCGGTATCGCGACCAGCGCCCTGACCATCAACGTCAAACATCTCAGCTGGCCGATAGTGATGTCGCTGCTGCTGATTATGGTGGCCTCTCTGATGGACGCGCAGTCCAGTCCGCTGACGCGCGGCAATAATATGTATTTCAGCCAGTTTCTGCTCGGCTTCAGCAGCACTTTCTTTATCGCCCCGGCGCTGCTGCTCAATATTGGCAGCGTGGTGACCCAGCCGAAAAACCTGGTGAGTCTGGTGGTGCTGTTCGGCATGAGCCAGAACCTGGGCGGTCTGATCGGCTCCGCGCTGCTGGGCACCTTTCAGGTCTGGCGGGAGAAATATCACTCCAGCCTGCTGGGCGACCAGCTCTCTTATCTGGATGCCAACGTGACCGAACGGCTGGCGCAGTACTCTGGCTTGTTCAATAGCCTGATCGGCGATCCCGCGCTGCTCAGCGCGCAAAGCACCGCCCAGCTCCAGACGGTGGCGACGCTGCAGGCGAACGTGCTGGCCTATAATGACACCTATCTTCTTACGGCCGCGATGGCCTTTATCACTTTAATTTGGGTACTGTGGCGTTTGTCGCGGCTGCGCTATCTCAACTGGCAGCAGGCCAAACGCGAAGCGGAAGCCGAACGGCGGATGCTGCAGGCAAATATCAGTACGGGGAACGAATGAGTCAGCAGGAACAGCTCGCAGGGCGCGAAAGAAATAACAGGCTGCGGATTATATCCATAGCGACAGGAGCAGGTATCGCGCTGGTCGGCGTACTGGTTATCCTCTACGCGTGGCAATTGCCGCCTTTCACCAGCCAGATCCAGTCTACGGAAAACGCCTATGTACGTGGCCAGGTCACTTTTATCAGCCCGCAGGTTAGCGGCTACGTTACCGCCGTTAACGTGCTCGACTTCCAGCCGGTGCACAAGGGCGAAGTGATGATGACCATCGACGATCGTATCTATCGCCAGCGTGTGCATCAGGCGCAGGCGCAGCTGGCGATGAAAAAGGCAGCGCTGGATAACAATGTCCAGCAGCGGCGCAGCGCGCAGGCGGTCATCGCCCGTAATCAGGCCGCGCTGGAAAATGCCAAAGCGCAGGCGACCAAAAGCGGCCTGGATCTGAAGCGCGTGGAGAATCTGGTTTCCGACGGTTCGCTGTCAATCCGCGAGCGCGACGCTTCCCGCGCCAGCAACAGCCAGACGCTGGCCGAAGTGCAACAGGCGAAAGCCACGCTGGAGGTTTCCCGTCAGGATCTGCAAACCGTGATTACCAATCAAGCCTCGCTGGAAGCGGATGTCGCAAATGCCCAGGCCGCGCTGGAACTGGCGCAGATCGATCTGGAGAATACCCGCATCATCGCGCCGCGCGACGGTCAACTGGGGCAGATTGCCGTGAGGCAGGGCGCTTACGTGACCGCCGGCGCCAGACTGACGTCGCTGGTGCCGCAGCAGCTGTGGGTTATCGCCAATATGAAAGAGACGCAGATGGCGCATGTCAGACCCGGCCAGCCTGTGACTTTCACCGTCGATGCGCTGGACGGCGAAAAATTCCAGGGCAGCGTGGAATATATTTCGCCAGCCGCCGGCTCGGAGTTCAGCGCGATTTCTCCCGATAACGCCACCGGCAACTTTGTGAAAATCGCTCAGCGTATTCCGGTACGGATAGCCATCACCAGTAAAAATACCACCCGGCTGCGGCCCGGCATGTCCGTCGAGGTGGATATCAATACCGCCGCCTCGGGAGAGAAGCAATGAGGCGTCAGGCATGGCCGCTGTTAACCCTTGTGCTGCTGTGCGGCTGCGCCACCCAGGTTGAAAAAGCGCCTGGATCGCTGCCCGTGCCCGTACAGTGGCGCAACCAGGCCGGGCCATCCTCACCCGTTGAGGCTGGCTGGTGGCGCGCTTTTGGCGATCGCAACCTTAATACACTGGTGGAGCAGGCGCTAAAGCATAATCTGGATATTCTTACCGCCCGATCCCGCGTCGATCAATATCGGGCCGAACTGCGGGCAGCGGAAGGCGATAATTTTCCACAGCTGAACGCGGGCGTGGCCGCCACCCATGCCAGAGCGCTCTCTTCGGTCAGCGGCCAGCCTTATGAATATGCCGTCTTTCAGGGGCTGCTACAGGCCGATTATGAGGTGGATTTGTGGGGGGCGCGCCGTAGCAATATTGCGGCGGCGGCCTCCTCGCTGGCTGCGATTCAGGCCGCGTCTGCCGCAACCGAGCTGACCGTAGCCAGCTCGGTTGCTTCAGGCTATATGACGCTGCTGGCGCTTGACGAGCAGCTGAGCGTAACGGAAGCGACGCTGGCCACGCGCGAAAACTCGCTGCGGCTGGCCAGGCGGCAGTTTGAAACCGGCTATACCTCAAAGCTGGAGTGGGTACAGTCGGAATCGGAGTATCAGACAGCCAAAGCGCAGATCCCGGTGCTGCGCCACCAGATTGCGCAGCAGGAAAACGCGCTTAGCGTGCTGGCCGGCATGAACCCTCGCGAGATCGCCCGGCAGAGCCGCTTTGCCCGGGTTACGCCGCAGCAGCTGCCCTCGCTGCTGCCCTCGGAACTGCTGCAGCGTCGCCCCGATATTGCGCAGGCAGAGCGGTTGCTGCTGGCGGCAGACGCCAAGCTGGCCTCGTCGAAAGCCCGTCTGTTGCCTTCGCTGAATCTCACCGCGAGCGGCACGCTGCAAAGCTCCGTGCTGCATCAGCTGGCGGATAATCCTTTCCGGCTCTGGAGCATCGGCGGCAGCGTGCTGGCGCCTGTTCTGAATCGTGAAGCGCTGACGGCGCAGGTCGACGTATCGATGGCCGCCCGTAATCAGGCGCTGTTTAACTACGAGAAAGTGGTGCGCAACGCCTTCAGCGAGGTCAACAACGATCTGGATGCCATTGCCCGTTATCAGGAGCAGCTGGTCGAGCTGCAAAAACAGGAGCAGGTAGTGGGCGAAGCGCTGCATATCGCCAGCAACCGTTACCGAAACGGCTACGCCTCCTATCTGGACGAGCTGGACGCGCAGCGTACCTTGTTCAGCACGCAGCTAAATCTGGTACAGGTAAAGAACAATTTGCTGCAGGCGCAAATCGATCTTTATCGGGCGTTAGGCGGCGGCTGGCATACGCAGGCGCTCCAGGCGCGCAGCTCAGTCCATAGCGAAAAAGCGCGTTAGCGCTTGCATTTTCAGCAGCTATAAAGATAATCGCAATCCGAATAATAATGATTATCACTTAGATTGCTATCAGGGAATCGCTATGGCTTATACCGTTCTGTTTAACCGTCGCTTCAGCCTCAGGCTGCTGGCGACGCTTATCGCTTCTGCTTCCGTAACGGCGACAGCCGCCGCTTCTGACAAGGGCGCCGTTGCAGACGACGCCGTCGACAAAACCATGACGGTTATCGCCACGCCGGACGATCCTTTCAAAGCGGGCGGCGACCAGCTGGTGCCCGCTTATCTCGATGGCCAGGTCGCCAACGGCGGCCGTCTCGGTCTGTTGGGCGAGCAGGATGCCCACAGCGTACCGTTCAACGTCATCGGCTATACCAGTAAAATGATTCAGGATCAGCAGGCGCAAACGCTGAAAGAGGTGGTCGCCAACGACGCTTCCGTGCAAAACGTGCAGGGCTATGGCAACTTCGCGGAAACTTACCGCATTCGCGGCTTCGACCTGGACGGCGACGATATGACCTTTGGCGGTCTGCCTGGCGTGATGCCGCGACAGGTCGTCTCCACGCAGATGGTGGATCGCGTTGAGGTGTTCAAAGGCTCAAACGCGCTGATCAACGGCTCTGCCACCAGCGGCGTTGGCGGCATGATCAATCTGGAGCCGAAACACGCCGAGGAGACGCCGCTGACCCGCCTGGGCGTGGATTATACGTCTTCCTCGCAGATCGGCACTTCGCTGGATGTTGGCCGCCGTTTTGGCGACGACAATCAGTGGGGCGTACGCGCGAACCTGCTACACCGGGAAGGCGAAACGGCGATCGATAATGAAAAGCGCCGCACTACGCTGGCTTCGCTGGGACTCGACTATCGCGGCGACAAACTGCGCACCTCGCTGGATTTAGGCTATCAAAAACAGGAGTATCACGGCGGCCGGCTTGGCGTTAACGTCAGCCAGGTCGATTTTATTTCTGAGGTGCCTCGGGCGACCAGCAACTACAGCCAGAACTGGGTTTACAGTAACCTGGAGAGCGAATTCGGCATGGCGCGCGCGGAGTACGATCTGACTTCAAACTGGACGGCTTATGGCGCCGTCGGCGGCCAGCACTCCCATGAAATGGGCGCTTACGGCACGCCGAAGCTGACCGGCGCGGATGGCTCAGCGACCCTCAGCCGTATGGATACCAATAAATATGTCGACGCCTTCAGCGGCATGGGCGGCCTGCGCGGCACCTTTACTACCGGCTTTGTCAGCCACAGCGTCAATCTGGGCTACGCGGCGCAGAGCAAACGTGAAAAAACCGCTTACGGCATGGCGCTGACTTCGCGGGCGACCAATATCTATAACCCTTCTGCGGTGGCGGCGCCGACCAATACTTACTTTGGCGGCGATCTCGACGATCCTCGTCCAACCAGCCGGATCCGGACGCAGGGCGTGCTGCTGACCGATACGCTGGGTTTTCTGGATGATAAAGTGCTGCTGACGGCGGGCGTACGTCACCAAAAGGTGGTGGTACGCAACTACGCTTACGGCACGGCGGTGGAAGATACCGACGCGCGCTTTACCCAATCACGCTGGACGCCAGGCTACGGGCTGGTGGTGAAACCCTGGCAGGCGGTCTCCTTCTACGCTAACCATATCGAAGCGCTGCAGCCTGGCGATACCGCGCCCAGCAACGCAAAAAACACCGGCCAGGTCACCGGTATTTCACTCTCTAAACAGAATGAAGTGGGCATCAAGCTGGACAGCGGACGCATTGGCGGCTCGCTGGCGCTGTTTGAAATCAAAAAGCCGACCGGCATTACCAATCCGCAGACGCAGCTGTTCGGGCTCTACGGCGAGCAGCGTAATCGCGGCGTGGAGCTGAATGTTTTCGGCGAGCCGATTTACGGCCTGCGCCTGAACGGCAGCGCCACCTGGCTCGATCCGAAAATGAGCAAAACGGAAGCGGGCGCTTACGATGGTAAAAACGCCGTTGGCGTGGCGAACTTCTATACGGTGCTGGGCGCAGAGTATGATATCAAACCGGTAGAAGGACTGACGGCGCTGGCGCGCGTAACGCACTCCGGCTCGCAGTACGCTGACGAAGCCAACAGCAAAAAGCTCGACAGCTACACCACGCTGGATTTAGGCGTACGCTACCGCATGAAGGTGCAGCAGGACGATGTGACCTGGCGCCTGGGCGTGGAAAACGTTACCAACAAGAAGTACTGGTCGGGCGTGGAGAGCAACGGTACCTATATTTATCAAGGCAATCCGCGTCAGCTGAAGCTTTCAATGGCCTGGGATTTCTGATTTTTTCCAGTTAATATGGCGGGATAGCCGGGCTGAATACAGTCGATTATCCCGCTTTTCACCGCTCAATCCCCTTATAAAAGCTGCGTCTCATTTTACAGATTAATCTGTAATTGGTTGTTCTCACTGGTTATATTAAAAAACATTACCCAAGCTTTACAATTGTATAACAAAGGTGGGTTAAGCTTCAGTTATGCTAAACATTCAGTCCTGTTTTTAGCGCCATGTAATTTTAAAACTTCTGAGATTTATTGTCCGGACCCTACGTTGTCTCTTTTCCTTTTACGCAACTCAATGGTGAACAATGTGCTGATTAAGAAAAAGAAGGTCAGGTCCCACACGGAAGATCGCTACCTGGCACTGGTATTAGCTACTACGGCAGGGATCCTTAACGCGATGGCGCTGGGTGCCTTCGGCTTTTTCCCCTCGCATATGACCGGGAATACCTCGCAAATCTCTTCTGAGGTATTCAGCGCCGACACGCAGGGACTTATTTTCCTTGCGGCGCTGATTGCCGCCTTTGTCGCCGGTTCGGTCTGCGCGCGGTTTATGGTGCTGGCCGGATTGCGCAAAGGAATCCGAACTATCTTTTGTCTGATCATTCTGACCGAGAGTATTGCTCTCTCTTTAATTTCGCTATTCGAGCTGACTTTCTATTCGCCTGGCAATAATAAAGAGATATCCGTCATGCTCGGTTTCCTGATGGGGATCCATAACGCCACCTCCACCCAGCTTTCCAACGGACGCGTCAGGGCGACGCACATTACCGGTACGCTGACGGATGCGGGGATCGCGCTGGGGTCGTTTGTCTCTTCCTTTATCAGCCACGTGCCTTACAGCGAGCGTCGTTTCCAGCAAAAGCAGCTTTATACGCACCTGACTACCGTGTTCTCCTTTCTGAGTGGCTGTATCGCGGGTCTGCTGCTGTTCCGGTTCGCTGGCTTTGTAGCCATGCTTGGGCTTGGCGTTTTCCTGGCGGTCGTCGCGCTTTGGGCGATAGCGGTGACGCTCTACCGCACTAAAAAAAATTGCTATGGCCTGAATAAGATTCGGGTCTTATAACGACACCAGGCGCTTAATCCGGCAGGGAAGCCGGATTTTACGGTTTCTTCCCTTATTAGCTCGTTAATCATTTTTACGCGATGTGTCATGTTCCGCACTGGACGGCGCCGCGTGCGAAATAGCCTGCCGGAATAATCTCTATCGGATGAGAAGAAGCGGCTGGTGAATGGCTTTCTTTAATCTTTACGGTTAGCGTTTTGAAGGGAAATACCTGCTTAATTTATAAAGAAATTTGATTTTTACTTGATAAGAACCACTGGATAAATGAGACGACAGTAGCGTGGAAATTATCATTTTTTGCCGCTGATGCCTGCAATAGCGCGCTACGGCTATGATATACTCCTTTCCCTGTAAACGGCAGATGTAAGCAACCTGAAGGAATCAGCGATCCTGAAGCATAAGTTTTACTTATGCGCTGCCTAAACCTTCGCCCCTGAACGCCTTGTGCATTAACCAGGCCGGAACTGCACAAGACCTGCCGATAGTGATTAAGATGACAGAACACTCGCAAGACCAGCCGACTGACGAGCCGCGCCATCGACTTGATGACGCCCACTTCGCAATAGTGGTGCTTGCGGTCGCCTCTTTCACGCTGATAATCTTTGTCCTGATGGTGACATTACTGACGTAACCACGGAAAGTCTTATGGAGGGAAAAGAGCATGGAAACTCGGGAAGATCGCCTGCTGGCGCTGACAGGCCTGCTGGCGGCGGGGCTGATCGCCCTGGCGGTTATTTTTGTCCTTACCTGGCTCTCTGACGTGCGCCGCGCGCCCGTGCCTTATCCGCTGCAAGAGTGTACGCCGCCGTCGGCCATTATCCCCCTAAAGATTTCATCCTGATGGTCTGGCTGCGCAACTCCAGCGCATAGGGCTCTGAGATCGTGCGATTGCCGTTGGCGTCGGGCAGACCGAACAGTCCGCCCGGCGAACGTCTGTCGTCGGCCCAGGAGGGGTAGTCGACCACAGGGAAAATAGATACGCCTTCCACGCTGGCGCCCTGTTCGCGAGCCAGCCTGACCTGTTCCACTACGTTTCTGAGCCACGGCGCGCGCGCATTGCCTTCCGCGCCCGTTTCCGCTATCAGCAGCGGCCGCTGATAGCGCTGCCAGACCTCCAGCAGCAGGCTGGAAAGCTCGCGATACTCCTCCAGCTCGGGCGTTAGCGGATCGCCATTCAGAAACCACTGATTGTCGGGATAGTAGTTCAGCCCGATGATATCCAGCAGAGAAGGATCGCCGCCCAGCTCGGGCAGCAGCCGCCCACTCAGCATATCCCAGGCTTCATACTGTGCGTCGTGCTGGCGCTGCGCCTCTTCACGAGCCGCCGCGTCCGTTTCCCGCGCGGCGACATGCACCAGCGGATCGGGCAGCACAAAGCGTGCGCCCGGCAGCTCTTCGCGAATGGCGCGCATCGCGGCGATGGAAGCCGTCACCAGCTGCCGCTTCAGGAGCTTGCCGCGGCCCGTTGCGCCCGGATTGAACAGCGCCACCTCTGCGCCGGCCCATGACCAGAAAGAGATTTGATTCATTGGGGTAAAGAAGGGAGTCTGGTAGCCTTCGTCACGCATCAGGCAGGCCATCGCGCGGGCGAAAGCGGCAAAGCTGTCGATAAACGCGGGCTGCCAGATATCAAGATGATCGGGCCAGCCAAAATGGGCCAGCTCCCAGATCATTTCCAGGCCGTTGTTTTCCGCCGCGTGCAGCATAGGCAAAAAGCTGGACCAGTCATATTCGCCCGGCTTTTTCTCTATCAGATACCAGCGTGCGCTGTCGCGCGCCGTCAGCAGCTGATGAGCCGCCAGCTGCGCATAGTCTTTATCCAGCAGCATATCGTGGCCGCTGTTAATCGCCAGATCGACTCTTTTACCTTCGCCGCGACAGGCGGTGGAACAGGCGAAACTGCCCTGAAAGAAACTTTTAAACAGCGGACGATCGCCTGACAGAGGCGGCGCCGGATGCGTGACTCTCATGACGTTTTCCCCATAGCAAAACCTGCGCGTGATGCGCTAAGTCTAGACCAATTGCGCTTAACGACTATGTTTATCACTGCGCCCTTGTGAAGCGGCTGTCTGCGACAGTCGTATCCAGGCCGCAACCGGAACAGCAACAGAAGTTTGCCTGGGGCGTTGTTCGCCGCCCGAACAGGCGAACAGTTAAGAGAAGGAAGAATCGTGGTTGAAGCTTTTGCGCCAGAAGAGAGGTCTGCGCCGCTGTCGAGCGCCGTTTCCTCACTGGTAAAAAATCATCCTGAACACAGCGGCATCTGTCCGCTGGAAGAGGGGCTGGACGCCTTTGCCGCTCGCTATCAGCTGATAGCGAAGGCCGAACGCACGCTGGATATTCAATACTATATCTGGCAGGACGATATGTCCGGCCGCCTGCTGTTTAGCGCCGTGCTGGCGGCGGCGCAACGTGGCGTACGGGTACGCCTGCTGTTGGATGACAACAACACTATGGGTCTGGACAGCACGCTCAGCGAGCTGTGCAGCCATCACAATATCCAGGTGCGTTTGTTTAATCCTTTTTCATTCCGCACGCTGCGCGCGCTGGGCTATCTTACCGACTTCGCCCGCCTGAACCGGCGAATGCACAATAAAAGCTTTACTGTCGATCGCGAAGTCACCATTGTCGGCGGTCGCAACATCGGCGATGAGTATTTCGGCGCGGGTAGCGAGCCGCTTTTTTCCGATCTCGACGTGCTGGCGATAGGGCCGGTGGTGGAAGAGGTTACGGCCGATTTTGAACGTTACTGGGAAAGTCACGCCGTCGAACCCTTCAGTAAAGTGGTGGATGTGGAAGACAAGGCGGAACCTTCAGCGGCGTCGCTGCCCGCCGAGTGGCTGGAGGATCCTCAGGTTAAGCGCTATCTGCAGCGTAGCGAAGCTTCCTCTTTCGCCACCCAGCTGGCGGCAGGCGATCTGCCGCTAACCTGGGCCAAAACGCGTCTGCTGAGCGACGATCCGCGCAAAGGGCTGGGCCGCGCCAGACAGGCGACGCTGCTGCCGCAGCGTATGCTGGAAGTGATCGGCAAGCCTCAGCGGCAGTTTGATATTATCTCCGCTTACTTTGTGCCTACGCGCGCGGGCGTGGCGCAGCTGTTGGGGCTGGTCAGAAACGGCGTAAAAATAGCCATCCTGACCAATTCGCTGGCGGCGAACGATGTCTCAGTGGTGCATGCCGGCTATGCCAAATGGCGCAAAAAGCTGCTGCGCCACGGCGTTACGCTTTATGAGCTGAAGCCAAACAGCGGCACGCGCGACAAGCCGCACGATCGCGGCCTGACCGGGAACTCCGGATCGAGTCTGCACGCCAAAACCTTCAGCGTGGATAACGAAAAGGTGTTTATCGGCTCGTTTAATTTCGATCCGCGCTCCGCCATGCTCAATACCGAAATGGGCTTTGTCATCGAGAGCGAATCGCTGGCGACCAGTATCCATCAGCGCTTTATCTCCCGTATTCGCGATCGCGCCTGGACGCTGCGGCTGGATAAATGGGGCAGGGTCAACTGGGTGGAGTACCCGGGCGAAGGCGATAAGGAGATTGTGCATCGCCACGAGCCAGGCACGCGCTTTTTTCAGCGTCTGCTGGTGCGGCTGGTATGGCGATTGCCGATAGAGTGGCTGCTGTAAACAGCCCGGCAGCAGCCGGGCTTAGGGGGTTAGCTATTTTTGCTGCGGCTTGCCGGAAAAGAGAAAGCGCAGCAGCGGAATACGCAGGTGGATTTCATACAGGATAAACGCGATGCCGAAGACAAACGCCAGCCCGGCGAAAAAGCCCAGGGTGTTGCTGCCGATTAGCGGCGTCAGGAAGATGCCGTAGAGAATAGTTAGCGGATGATGCACCAGATAGATAAACAGCGAAGCGTTCACCAGGTAAGTCACGCGGGGCGAATGGCTGTTCAGCAGGCGATGCCCCAGCGAAAAGACCACGTTAACCATCCAGAGTCCCATCAGCATCGACACCACGGCGTCGATCTCGTAGAGCCAGCCTTCGCCTTTGCTCCAGCTCTGATTAGCGACATAGGCGACAAAGGCGAGCGCGGAGCCGATAAACGTCCAGGGAACCGGTTTAATCAGCAGCGCTTTAATCGCCGGATGTTTCCACGCCATCGCGCCCAGCATAAAAAACGGCAGGAAGAACAGCGTCTGCATAACCACAAAGTTAAACAGGGCATTGCCGAGCAGCTGCGGCGCGAAAATAAACAGCAGCCGCCGGATGGCGCCCCAAATGAGGCTGCAAAGCAGGATCGCCAGCGTCAGACGCGTCCAGTTCAGCTCGGAATAGTCCGTTAATTGCCGACCGTCGCGCAGCTTTTTAAACAGCCAGACGCCTGCGGCAGTCAATATCACCAGCACCAGCAGAAACCAGAGATGCGAGATAAGATCCCAGCTAAGCGCGTTGAATTTCTCATAGAGCGTTAGCTGACTCCAGTCGCCAATCTTTGTCGTCCAGGCTTTCAGCATAAAGAATTGCGGCAGCGTCAGCAGCGGTACGGCGGCCAGCATGGGAATACCGACGCGTTCCACCCTGACTTTCAGCCAGCGCTGCGGGCTATAGCGTAAAAACAGCATGTAAGAGAAATAACCGGAAATAACAAAGAAAACCTGCATGCGAAAAGCGTGGATAAAATCATTCAGTAACGTCAGCCATTCGGAAGCGTGCAGACTATTTACTGACCAGCTCTGACTGGAATAAATCAGAGAGACGTGAAAAGGCACGCCTAAAAGCATTAAATAGGCTCTGATTGAATCAAAAAAATATTCTCTCTGCCCGGAATTTTTGGCCATATCTATCCTATTTTTCAAGATGTTACCGCGTTAACTCGCCCTGAGCACGCTAAAGCTTACCGCTTACTCTAGTTGAGAAAACGCAGGTATACTATCAGGGGAATCCGTATCCGCTAAGCAGTTGAGAACAGGGCGCTAAAAGCAAGCAATGCGAGGAACAAAAATGGGGTTGAGCTGTCGGAATTTCGAATTATCCATTAAGATGGATGGGATTGATTTAAGCACACGAAAGGGGGGGATGTGCTGATTAAAATGAAAAATAAGCCAGAACTGATGAAATTGCGTCTGATCGGCGCAACGGTTTTGCTGTCAATGTATGCCAGTTCCGGCTGGGCTTTCAGCATTGATGACGTAGCAAAACAGGCGAAAGATTTGGCCGGGAAAGGGTATGAAGCGCCCAAAAGCAATTTACCTTCCCAACTGCGCGAGATGAAATATGCTGACTATCAGCAGATCCAGTTCAATCGCGATAAAGCCTGGTGGAGCAAGCTGAAAACCCCATTCAAGCTGGAGTTCTACCACCAGGGCATGTACTTCGATACGCCGGTGAAAATTAATGAAGTCACGGCTTCCACCGTGCATGAGATTAAATATTCGCCTGACTTTTTTAATTTCGGCAACGTTAAGCACGATCCTGAAACCGTTAAAAATCTTGGCTTCGCCGGATTTAAAGTTCTTTATCCGCTTAACAGCAAAAATAAAAAAGATGACGAGATCGCCAGCTTCCTGGGCGCCAGCTATTTCCGTGTGATCGGCGCAGGCCAGGTTTATGGTCTTTCGTCGCGCGGACTGGCTATCGACACCGCGCTGCCGTCCGGCGAGGAGTTCCCGCGCTTTAAAGAGTTTTGGGTCGAGCGGCCTAAACCTTCCGATAAGCATCTGGTGATTTACGCGCTGCTCGACTCACCGCGCGCAACCGGCGCCTATCGTTTCCTGATCACGCCGGGCAAAGAGAGCACGGTCGACGTGCAGTCGAAAGTCTATCTGCGTGACAAAGTCGGTAAGCTGGGCGTGGCGCCGCTGACCAGTATGTTCCTGTTCGGCGCTAATCAGCCTTCGCCGCAGGTTAACTACCGTCCTTCCCTGCATGATTCCGACGGCCTGTCGATTCACGCCGGTAACGGCGAATGGATCTGGCGTCCGCTGAACAATCCTAAACACCTCGCGGTCAGCACCTTTACCGTCGAGAGCCCGAAAGGCTTCGGTCTGCTGCAGCGCGGTCGCGACTTCGCTCAGTACCAGGATCTGGACGATCGCTACGATCTGCGTCCGAGCGGCTGGATCGAGCCGCAGGGCGACTGGGGCAAAGGGCGCGTCGAGCTGGTAGAGATCCCTACCGCTGACGAAACCAACGACAATATCGTTGCTTTCTGGACGCCGGAAAATCTGCCGGATGCGGGCAAAGAGATGAACTTTAAGTATCGTCTGCACTTTACCCGCGATGAGCACCAGCTGCATTCGCCGGATGTGGCCTACGTCAAAGATACGCTGCGCTCAACGGGCGACGTCAAGCAGTCCAATCTGGTGCGCCAGCCTGACGGCACGGTCGCCTTTATCGTCGACTTTACCGGCCAGGATATGAGCAAGCTGCCTGCGGACACGCCGCTGACGCCGCAGGTGAGCATCGGGAACAACGGCGAGCTGGTGGAAAACAGCGTGCGCTACAATCCGGTCACCAAAGGCTGGCGTCTGGTGATCCGTTTACGTGTTAAGGACAACAAACAGCCTACAGAGATGCGTGCCGCGCTGGTTAACGGCGATAAGACGCTGACCGAAACCTGGAGCTATCAGTTGCCTGCCAATGAATAAGACTAAAGCTGATTATATTGATGCGTTGCCTCTGCCCGCCCAGCGGAAAGAGGCGCTGCTGAACGCGTCGCCGGAAGAGGAGCTGAGCCAGCTTCATCTGAAGCTGGGCGACGCGCAGGCAGCGGAGCGCGCCGACGACACGCCGCTGTCGTCGGTAAAAACCCGTATTGAAATGACGTGGCCGGACTCCATCGGTAAAGGCGAGCAGTTCGACAAAGACGCGCTGGGTCGCACCACGCTGAAAGCGATGCCGCCCCATACGCGCTCTTCCATGTATCCGGAAGCCTGGCGCACCAATCCGGTGTCGCGCGCCTGGGATTCCCTGCGTGGCCGTCAATCCAAACCGCGCTATGCCAATGCGGAAGAGCAGCGGGCGGAAGAGAAATGGCGTCATGTCGGCTCGATTCGCCGCTATATCCTGCTGCTGCTGACGATTGCGCAGACGGTTATCGCTACCTGGTATATGAAGACCATTCTGCCTTACCAGGGCTGGGCGCTGATCGATCCGATGGAGATGATTAACCAGAACTGGCAGCAGTCGGTGCTGCAGATCCTGCCGTACGTACTGCAAACGGGCATACTCTTCCTGTTCGCCGTCCTGTTCTGCTGGGTTTCCGCCGGCTTCTGGACGGCGCTGATGGGCTTCCTGCAGCTGCTGATCGGCAAAGACAAATACAGCATCTCCTATAACAGCAACGACAACGATCCGATTAATCCGGAGCACCGTACCGCGCTGATTATGCCGATCTGTAACGAAGATGTGGAACGCGTCTTCGCCGGTCTGCGCGCAACCTGGGAGTCCGTGGTCAGAACGGGCGAACAGCAGCACTTCGACGTCTACATTCTCAGCGATAGCTACAACCCGGACATCGCGATGGCCGAGCAGAAAGCGTGGATGGAGCTGGTGCGCGACGTTGGGGGAGAAGGGCGCATTTTCTATCGCCGCCGCCGCCGCCGCGTGAAGCGTAAAAGCGGCAACATTGATGACTTCTGCCGTCGCTGGGGCAGTCAGTACAGCTATATGGTAGTGCTGGATGCGGACAGCGTGATGAGCGGCGAATGTCTGACCGGGCTGGTGCGTATGATGGAAGCGAACCCGAACGCCGGGATCATCCAGTCTTCGCCGAAAGCTTCCGGTATGGACACGCTTTACGCGCGCTGCCAGCAGTTCGCCACGCGCGTTTATGGCCCCCTGTTTACCGCCGGTCTGCATTTCTGGCAGTTGGGCGAGTCGCACTACTGGGGGCACAACGCCATTATCCGCGTGAAGCCGTTTATCGAGCACTGCGCGCTGGCGCCGCTGCCGGGCGAAGGCTCTTTCGCCGGCTCCATCCTGTCTCACGACTTTGTGGAGGCCGCGCTGATGCGTCGCGCAGGCTGGGGCGTGTGGATCGCTTACGATCTGCCGGGTTCCTATGAGGAGCTGCCGCCAAACCTGCTGGACGAGCTGAAGCGCGACCGTCGCTGGTGCCACGGCAACCTGATGAACTTCCGCCTGTTCCTGGTGAAAGGGATGCACCCGGTACACCGCGCGGTGTTCCTGACCGGTGTGATGTCCTATCTGTCGGCGCCGCTCTGGTTTATGTTCCTGGCGCTGTCGACGGCGCTGCAGGTCGTGCATACGCTGATGGAGCCGCAGTACTTCCTGCAGCCCAGACAGCTATTCCCGGTCTGGCCGCAGTGGCGTCCCGAACTGGCGATAGCGCTTTTCTCCACCACTATGGTGCTGCTGTTCCTGCCGAAACTGCTCAGTATTATTCTGATCTGGTTCAAGGGAGCGAAGCCGTACGGCGGCGTATTGCGCGTAACCGTTTCGCTGTTCCTGGAAGTGCTGTTCTCGGTGCTGCTGGCGCCGGTACGTATGCTGTTCCATACCGTCTTCGTGGTCAGCGCCTTCCTGGGTTGGGAAGTGGTCTGGAACTCGCCGCAGCGTGATGACGACGCAACGCCGTGGAGCGAGGCATTTAAACGTCACGGCTCGCAAATGGCGCTTGGCATTGTCTGGGCGGCTGGCATGGGCTGGCTGGATTTGAACTTCCTGTGGTGGCTGGCGCCGATCGTTTTCTCGCTGATCCTGTCGCCTTTCGTGTCGGTGTATTCAAGCCGTTCCACGACCGGGATGGCGTCAAAGCGCGCTAAACTTTTCCTGATCCCGGAAGAGTTCGAGCCGCCGCGAGAGCTGATCGACACCGAGCGCTACAACCAGCTGAACCGCGAACGCGCGCTGAAAGATGGCTTTATGCACGCGCTGTTCCACCCGTCGTTCAACGCGCTGGCCAGTGCTATGGCGACTTCGCGTCACCTGAAAAGCGATATCCTGGAGTTCGCCCGCGATCGCCGCGTCGAGCAGGCGCTGAGCGAGTCGCCGGCGAAGCTGGATCGTGACCGCCGTCTGGCGCTGATCAGCGATCCGGTGACGCTGTCACGGATGCACTATCGCCTGTGGCAGCATGCCGACAAGTATCACGACTGGTTTGATTACTATCAGTCGCTGCGGATGAATCCGCTGGCTATTCAGCCAACGAAAATCTGAGGCAGACAGAAATAAAAAATCCGGGAAACTTTCCCGGATTTTTTTTGCGCTGAGTACAGCTTTACTTTTTGGCTTCTACGCCTGGTGCGGCGGAGCGCGTCAGGAACTGCTCGGTGACATCCGGCAGATGATTCAGCGCCCAGTCGGCCATCGCCACTTCCTGCTCGCGGATCTGCGCAAAAATTCTTGCGCCTTCGGTATCGCCGACCAGTTCGGCCGCCGCAATCAGCGAGGTGTAGTTGGCGATTTCAAAATTCTCAAAGGCGTAGCTGCTGATGGCGCCTTTTACGACTTCATCATCCGCAAGCATCCCGCCCATCGCCTGGCCAAAGGCGGCCAGCTTGCCGACGGTATCCTTCAGCACGGAGTGCGAAGTGTCGTAGCGGTCGATCACTGACTGCACCAGCGCCTGCTGCTGACGAGTCTCTTCGATATGCTGGACGATACGGGCTTTCAAATCGGGGTAGTGCTCCAGACGGGCAGCCTGTTTTTCCAGCATGCTTTCAGCCTGCTTTTCCATCGCGTGCGCGTCTTTTACCCAGGCCAGATAGTTTTCTTCATGAGTCATAACGGTACCTCTTAATTTATTTGTCCGACGAGCCAGATTATTGCTGTTCCGCAATGACGGTTAGCTTCTCATCGGTGGCTTTCTCTTCTTCCAGCGTCTCTCCCAGCAGGCGAGCGGCCTCTTTATAGCCCAGCTTGAGCGCCAGCGCGCGCAGCGTGCCGTAAGTGGCGATCTCATAGTGCTCCACTTTTTGCGCTGCGCCGATCAGACCGGCATCGCGTACCGGGCCAGCCTCTACGGAATCGATAATTTCCTGCGCTTCTTCCACCAGTCCTTCCAGTGCGTGGCACTTCATACGCTTGATGCGCACGCCGTCGGTGCTCTCTACCAGCTGATCCAGGCGTTCGATCTGGCCGTGGGTTTCTTCAAGATGCTGTTTGAAAGCGGCCACTAATTTTTCATCGGTGGCGGCACGTGCCATTTTTGGCAGGGCGCGGGAGATCTGTTTTTCTGCGCTATAAACATCTGACAGGTCATGAATAAATAAATCTTCCAGCGTCTTGATCGTCATGGTTCACTCCGTTTCATTAACAGGAAAGAAAATTCTCATCCATTTTCTGTGTAGCTACCGGAATAAGGTTAGCTGCTCCCCGGCTTTTAGGGCGCCGACAGGCTGATAAATTTTACTTAAGAGACTATTCTGAGAGCCCAGTCACAGACGGTCGGGTAAAGATTTGATTAACAATAAGTTAACAAAAATGATGTGGCGTCTGAAGATGACAAAATCTTATTGATGCGCTATGCCAGAGGCGAAGCGATAATGGGAAACTGGTTTGGAGAAAAGAATATTACCCGCCTGTTGCCTGCTCAGGCGGGCCTTATTGTTTACAGCGTCGCCTGCTCACCCGCCATTCCCGGCACCAGGATAATCTTGCGACAATCTTCCTGACGCTTTTCAAAAATTTCATAGCCGCGCGCCGCCTCTTCCAGCGGCATATGGTGCGTTACGATCTCTTCCGGCTTCAGGTGGCCTTGCTCTATCAGCTTCAGCAGATCAGGCAGGAAGGCATGAACGTGCGTCTGCCCCATTTTGAAGGTCAGCCCTTTGTCAAAGGCGTCGCCAAACAGGAAGCCGTGAATAAAGCCGGCATAAACGCCCGGTACGCTGACGATGCCGCCACGGCGTACGGCGGCGATGCACTGACGTAGCGCCTTGCCGCTGCTGCCTTCCAGCTTGAGATTGCTCAGAACCGTTTCCGTCAGGCTGCCTTTGGCTTCAAAACCTACCGCGTCGATAACGGCATCCACGCCGCGATGGCCTTTGGTGTTTTCAATGATCCAGGCCGCCGGGTCATCGTTCTCATCGAAGTTAATGGGGATGACGCCGTAGCGCTCGCGAGCGAACGCCAGTCTGTAGGCGTGGTGGTCAATCATAAATATTTGCTCCGCGCCCGCCAGCCTTGCGCAGGCCGCGCTCAACAGGCCTACCGGGCCGGCGCCAAAAATAGCCACGCTGGAGCCCTGTTTGATCTCCGCGTTTTGTACCGCCTGCCAGGCCGTAGGCAAAATATCGGAGAGAAACAGCACCTTCTCATCCGGCAGCGTATCCGGCACCTTAAACGGCCCGGTGTTGGCTTTAGGCACGCGGACATATTCCGCCTGGCCGCCGGGAATGCCGCCGTAGAGATCGCTATAGCCAAAGAGCGCGGCGGGCGGCGTAATGCTCTTTTTATTCAGGATGGCGCCGCGGCCGCTGTTGGTGGTTTCGCAGGCGGCATACTGGTGCATATGGCAAAAAAAGCAGTCGCCGCAGGCGATGACAAAGGGGATCACGACCCGATCGCCTTTTGCCACGGCGGTAACGCCCGTGCCGGTTTCCACAACCTCGCCCATAAATTCATGGCCGAAAATATCGCCATGATGCGTACCGGGAATTTTGCCGCGATAGAGATGCAGATCGGAGCCACAGATAGCCGTAGCCGTTACGCGCAGAATGATATCGTCAGGGGCTTCAATTGTCGGATCGGGCATATTGTCGACGCTGACCCGATGCGGGCCATGATAGGTAAGGGCTCTCATAGTTTCTACTCCAGGTTTATAGTCTTGCCTGCGGCAAAAAAATTTGCGATAGCGAGGCAGTGCCCACAAAGCATAGAACATGAAAACGTCATACCGGAGGAAAGGGCGCACAGCCAGTCGGAAAGGGGCTAAACTCAGGTCAGGAGATTTACAAATATTTTGCAACAGGCGGGCTTTCTGCCGTTAACGGTTACTGTACAATAGCGCGTTTTTCAGGCAGACCTTGATGATGACCAGAACACTATTACGGGTTTTACTGTTGGCTTGCTGCCTGACGATGCTGACCGGCTGCGGCAGCATCATCAGTCGAACCCTGCCCGGACAGGGGCACGGCAATCAATACTATCCTGGCGTGCAGTGGGACGTCCGTGATACGCCCTGGCGCTTTCTGACGATTATCGATCTCCCGCTGTCGCTGGTGTTCGATACGCTGCTGCTGCCGGTGGACGCGCATCACGGCCCTTACGAATAGATTTACTCCCAGCGATCCATTCTGTCGGAGTCGGGGTTGTCATCTTCCCACTCTTCCGCCGCGGCCTTGCCTTCTTCGGTGTCGCCCGGCGGCTCCAGCTGAAATTCGCCTTCATCCCATTCGTGCAGCGTGTTCTCAGGCAGCCACTCCTGACGCAGTTCAATCTCGTCGAAATCGCCGTCGAAGATTGCCTGTGCCGCTTCGCCGCTGCGCAGCGCCAGGATTTCGCCTTCATCGGTATCATCAGCCAGAAATTCCGCCTGCCACATAATATCGCCATCCTGCATCACATATTTTTGCAGGTTGAACTGGCCGACCGAAGCTTCATCCTCTTCCATTTCCGGGTTGGCGGCCAGGAACTCTTCGCGCGCTGCGTCGATAGCTTCTTCCAGCGTTGCGTACATGCTCATTGGGTTTCTCCATAACGAATATTGCAGGTTTTTATGAAGGATAGTCGAAGATCGGCTGGGGTAAACCCGCAGCGCAAAAAAAATAAATGTCTATTTATGATTAACAATCAATGCGTTAGTTAAGGAAAATAGATGTGATGCCTAAAGAAAGAGCGAGGCCGTATGGCAGAAACATCAGACCAGCGGCGCTACGCCAGCCTCTTTTAACCCTGTCCGGAGCGTTTTTTTGTCAGCGCGATAAAATCCAGCGCGTTGAGCCTGCGGTGAAAATATTTCAGGGTATAGCCGCCGAAAAAGAGAATGTAGAGTCCCAGGTAGAGTAAAATCCGCTGGCTGCGAATGATTTTATCGATGGCGGCCGCTTCTTTTTTATCCTGAAAGGCCTGACAAATACCGTTAACCGATGACGGCGTGATGCCAGAGCGCCTGGCAAAATCGCCCCGGTTATAGCCTGAATCGGCGCAATCGCTGGCCGTAATAGCGACATCGCTAAACAGAGGCTTTGCTCGCTGATGATTGATAACAAACCAGGGATCTTGCTTATCAAGCCTGACGATAGCGTTTGGCGTCAGTCCGCATAGCGAAACAAATAAGCCTGACAGGATCAGGGAAATAAAAAATATCGCCACCAGCACGGTCGAGGTGATACCGGGTTTTCTGACCGTCAGCGTGGAGACCGTGAACCAGCCTTTAAGGCCCGATATTTTTCTGACGTCATGCTTTTGCTCTTTAATCCAGCGGGTAAAAGCTTCTATTTCCTGAGTGGTAATGGCTTTCACATTATAGATGGCGTTGAATTTATCGACATCGTGCTGCTCTTTGTGGAAGGCATCCAGCCGCTTATGATAAAAATCTTTTTTGCCGACAAACAGGGACCAGAGTTTATCGCTGATGCTGTAGAGCGAACCGGATTTTTTATAAAAATAGAGCCATATCGTCAATATTATCAACAGGGCCAGTGAAAATTTGAATAAGGAATCGAACTTTTCAACAAACTGCACAAAGCTGTCCATACTTAACTACCTGTAATGATTTCAGTCAGCAAAGTATCCCATTCGCCAGATCGGCAGGCAAGGCGCGCAGGATGAACAGGCGGCGATCGTGGGCTATGTTTAGCGACGACAAGTTTATGTGGCTGGGAAATGTTGGCTGGCGCGATGAAGGGCAGAAAAACAAGGCTGCTTTAGAAAGAAAAAACCCCGGCCAGGCCGGGGTTGAGAAGGAGAAGCAGAACTTACTGCAGCAGAGACAGAACGCCCTGTGGAACCTGGTTGGCTTTTGACAGCACGGAGGTACCCGCCTGCTGAAGGATCTGCGCCTTCGACATGTTGGAAACTTCAGTAGCGTAATCAGCATCCTGGATACGTGACTGTGACGCGGTCAGGTTAGTCACAGAGGTGTTCAGGTTGTTGATGGTGGATTCGAAACGGTTCTGAATCGCACCCAGGCCGCTACGTGCGGTGTCGACATCTTTGATACGCGCGTCCAGGTCAGACAGGTTGCCGCCGGTCACGCTGAAAGAGGCACCCAGACCAGAAGCCTGGAAACCCGCGCCGGACAGGTCGATGCTGATGACGTTAGCGTCGGTCGCGTCGTTAGCGCCAACCTGGATGTTTACGCTGCCGGTTGAGTTAAAGATTGCCGTGCCGTTGAAAGTGGTCGCCGTACCGATACGGTTGATTTCAGACAGGCGTGCGTCAACTTCTTTCTGGATTGAGTCGATGTCGTCGGCGCTGTTGGTGCCGTTTTTCGCCTGCACGGTCAGTTCACGGATACGCTGTAAGTTGGTGTTCATCTCGTTCAGAGAGCCTTCAGCTGTCTGGGTCAGAGAGATACCGTCGTTGGCGTTGCGTGATGCCTGAGTCAGACCTTTAATCTGCGAGCTCATACGGTTAGCGATAGCTTCGCCTGCTGCGTCGTCTTTGGCGCTGTTGATACGCAGACCGGAAGAAAGACGCTCGATAGCGGTGCTCAGAGAAGCCTGTGATTTGTTCAGGTTGTTCTGAGTGGTCAGTGACATGATGTTAGTGTTGATAACGGACATAATCGTTTCCTTAAAGTTTTACCAGGGTTCGGATACGGCGCCAGGATGCCCGTCACCGTCTGTATTATTTATCGTCACACCCTGAAAAAACTTTAAACAGATTTAGCATAAAAGCTGTCCGGCAAGGCCAGAAAAAAGCGTTCCGGTCTTTATCAATAAGTTACGCGTATGTTAACTGCGAAAAACTTAATAAGCTCTGCGGCGCATCCCCAAGCGCGCTGTAAAAATACGTTTTTTCTGTAAAGCCCTGACTTATGTTTCCGGCAGAGCGGAACGGCGGCGCAGCGTCTGCCATGAATAAACCGCGTTAAACAATACAACAAGTGCCGTTACGATAAATACCGCCCGGAACCCCCAGTGCGCCGACACCATCGCGCCAATCAGCGGCCCGGTGACATTACCGATATCGCGAAATGACTGGTTATAGCTGAAAATGCGGCCGGCGACGCTGTTGCTGACGTTATAGATCAGCAGGGTTTGCACCGCGGGCAGCAGCGCGCCGTCGGCCGCGCCCAGCAGAAAGCGCAGGATGCCCAGCTGCAGCGGATTTTGCACCAGCGACATCGGGATCAGCAGCAGAACCGACAGGATCAGCATAGCGATCAAAATCTTTTCCGGGCCAATGCGATCGCCCAGCTTGCCCAGACGCGGCGCGCAAAGCAGAGCCGCGACGCCCGGCACCGAAGCGATAGCGCCGCTGACAAACGCCAGATTCTCTATATTCCCCGCCAGATCGCGCACATAAAGCGTCAGGATTGGCGCCACGGAGCCGGTAGCGACCTGAATAATCAGCGTGGTGACGAACAGCGACAGCACCAGCTTCGGATTTTTTAACGAGGTAAAAACCTGGCGCGCGTGCAGCATATCCTTCTTCTGCACCGGCACAAACTCTTCCTTAATGGCCAGCAGCGTCATCACAAAGCAGATAAAGAGCACGGTCGCGGTGATAAAGAACACCGGTCGCAGACCAAAACTATCCGCCAGCAGACCGCCGATCAGCGGGCCCAGCAGCGCGCCGCTGACCGCGCCGGTAGAGAGCCAGCCCAGCGCCCAGCCGCTTCTTTTCCGCGGCACCTGAGTGGCGATCAGCGCGTTGGCGTTTGGCACGAATCCGCCCAGCAGGCCCAGCAGCGCCCGTAGGATCAGAAACTGCCAGACCGAGGTCGCCATCCCCATCAGCACCATAATCACGGCCATGCCCAGCGCCGAACGCAGCAGCATGATTTTTCGCCCTTTGCGATCGGCCAGGCCGCCCCAGAAAGGCGAGGCGATAGCGGAGAAAAGAAAGGTGATGCTGAAGGCGAAACCCGACCACAAGTTCAGCGCCTGCGGATCGCTGACGCCCAGCTGCTCGATATAGAGCGGCAGAAAAGGCATCACCAGGCTGAAAGCCATGCCGGTGAGAAAGCAGCCGCACCAGGCGACGAACAGATTTTTTTGCCAGTTAACGGTACAGGAAGGAAGATCGGTTGTAGCCATAAGCGCCCGTCAGGTCAGTTTATTAGCAGACTAAGTATGCGCTTAAAGCTGGCCGCTTAACAGCGCTCTCCGCTGAAAAAGCAGGTAATTGACGAGGCGTTGAAGATTGAGCGGAACGCTTTCCGCCCGGAAAATCAGTAAAGAGAAGGTTCGCCGGCCGGGCGCGTTTTAAAACGACGATGCAGCCACATATACTGCTCCGGCGCCATCAGCACGCCATGCTCGACCACTTTATTCATTCGCGCGGCAGTCGCGGCCTCATCGTCCAGCGGCATCTCTTCCTCCGCCGGCAGGATCACCATTTCATAGCCTTTGCCGTGCGGCAAACGGCGGGGAACAAAAGGGATTACGGCAGGCTGACCGCTGCGGATCAGCAGATAGCTGCCTTTGGTTGACGCCGCTTTCTCTACCCCAAAAAAGGGCACGAACACGCTGCTTTTCGGGCCGTAGTCATGATCGGGCGCGTACCAGATAATATCGCCGTTTTTCAGCGCGCGGATCATGCCTTTCAGATCCTTGCGATCCAGCATACTTTTATTGGAGCGCATTCTTCCCCAGGTTTGCAGCCAGTCCAGCAGCGCATTGTCGTTGGGACGATAGACGCCAATACCGGGATTATGAATGCCAAAGATGCGGGCGCCCAGCTCCAGCGTCAGGAAATGCATCCCGATCAGCAGCACGCCTTTCCCCTGCTGATGCGCCTTAGCGATATGCTCCAGCCCGCTGACCTGGAACCATTTACTGACGCGCCAGTTGGGCCAGAACCAGGCCATGCCGGTTTCGATCAGCCCCATGCCAACAGATTCGAAATTGCGCACCACCATCGCCTCGCGCTCCGCCTCCGGCATTTCCGGAAAGCACAGCTCGAGATTGCGCCGCGCTACCGCTACGCGACGGGTCATAAAACGCATCGAGAGACGGCCCAATCCACAGCCCAGGCGATAGAGCAGAGGATAAGGCAGCAGCACCAGCACGTAGAGCAGACCAATACCCAACCAGGTAAACCAATAACGGGGATGCAACAAAGCACGCGTAAACTGAGGCAGCTGAGTCATGAGTTTCCAGATCGCAAAAAAGGGGCACTATTATGCTGCCCGGGATTTATTATTTATGACCTATTGTGCCATTTTTTAGCAGCGAACTGAAATAATGCGTTGCGATTCAGAAGGTTTAAACGCCAGCGCACGGGCGCGCTGGCGTGAAGGGCAGGGTTACGAGTTAAAAAGACCTTTTACCTCGTGAGGTTCACAGCGCCAGTACTGTTCCGGCGCATCTACCTTAGCGCCCAGCTCGGCGGCGGCATGCCACGGCCAGCGCGGGTTATAAAGCATACCGCGGGCCAGCGCGACCATATCGGCTTCGCCTTCGACCAGCACCGCTTCCGCCTGACGCGGTTCGGTGATCAGGCCGACCGCGATAACCGGAATAGCCACTTCTTTTTTAATCCCCGCCGCGAAAGGCACCTGATAGTTCGGGCCGACGGTGATTTTTTGCTCCGGCGCCAGGCCGCCGCTGGAGACGTGGATATAGGCGCAGCCTTCCGCTTCCAGCGCTTTGCTCAGCGCGATGGACTGCTCCAGATCCCAGCCGCCGTCGACCCAGTCGGTGGCGGAAATACGTACGCCGACCGGCTTGTCAGCCGGGAAGACGCGGCGTACTTCGCGGAACACTTCCAGCGTCAGCCGCATCCGGTTTTCCAGCGAGCCGCCGTACTGATCTTCACGCCTGTTGGAAAGCGGCGACAGGAACTCGTGCAGCAGATAACCGTGCGCGGCATGTACCTCGACCAAATCCAGACCCAGACGGTCTGCGCGGATTGCGCCATCGACAAACGCCTGTTTAATCTCTTCGATACGTTCCAGGGTCAGTGCGGTCGGCGCGTTATCGCTGTCGTTAAAAGGCACGGCGGAAGGCGCGGAAGTCTGCCAGCCGCCCTGTTCAGGCTGCAGGAAACTGCCGCCACGCCACGGAACATCGGTAGAAGCTTTACGACCCGCGTGGGCCAGCTGAATGCCGATCGGCATCGGAGAGTAGCGGCGAACATCCTGCAGCACGCTGTCGAGCGCCTGTTCGGTTTCGTCATCCCAAAGGCCCAAATCCTGCGGCGTGATGCGTCCGGCAGGCTCGATGGCCGCAGCTTCGATAATCAGCAGACCCGCGCCGGAAAGCGCCAGGTGGCCAAGATGGATACGGTGCCAGGCGGTAGCTTTGCCGTGTTCGGCGGAATACTGGCACATTGGCGCGATGGCGATACGATTTTTAAGCGTTAACTTGCCCAGCTCGATTGGGCTGAATAGCTGACTCATGCAATTTCTCCGTGAAAATAGAAGCGGAACAGGCTAACTATAGGCGGATTTTTTTGTGATGATGGTCAGGATATGCTTTTCTGCTGCTTGCAGAATAATAACTTTCCTGCTGCCTGTTTTTCACCAGCCGTTTTTGTTTTAACAACATTCAGGTATGATAGCGCCCGCAAAATTCTCATCAGCCGCAGGAACGTACACCATGCCAGTGTTACATAACCTTGTATCTAATGAAGAACTGAGGGCGCGTATGCTGGCCGAAACCGAGCCGCGCACCACAGTTTCTTTCTATAAATACTTTACTATCAACGACCCGAAAGCCTTTCGCGACGCGCTCTATATCGCATTGACCAAACTGAAGGTTTTCGGTCGCGTTTATGTCGCTTCTGAAGGGATCAACGCGCAGATCAGCGTGCCGGCCAGCAATTATGAAGCGATGAAGGCTATGCTTTATGCCTTCGATCCGGCGCTGGACAACCTGCGTATGAATATTGCGCTGGACGACGACGGCAAATCTTTCTGGGTGCTGCGCCTGAAAGTGCGCGAGCGCATTGTGGCCGACGGCATTACCGATGAAACGTTCGACGCCAGCGACGTCGGAAGCTACCTGAAAGCGGATCAAGTTAACGCCATGCTGGACGATCCGGACGCGGTTTTTGTCGATATGCGCAACCACTATGAGTATGAAGTGGGCCATTTCGACAACGCGCTGGAGATCCCGGCGGACACCTTCCGCGACCAGCTGCCAATGGCCGTCGATATGCTGAAGGAAGAGAAAGACAAAAAGATTGTGATGTACTGCACCGGCGGTATTCGCTGCGAGAAAGCGAGCGCCTGGATGCGTCATAACGGTTTTGAAAATGTCTATCACATTGAAGGCGGCATTATCGAGTATGCCCGCCGCGCACGCGAGCAGGGCTTACCGGTACGCTTCAAGGGTAAAAACTTCGTGTTTGACGAGCGCATGGGCGAGCGCATCTCTGATGACGTCATTGCGCACTGTCACCAGTGTGGCGCGGTTTGCGATACGCACGTCAACTGCAAAAACGACGGCTGCCATCTGTTGTTTATCCAGTGTGCGAGCTGTGCGGAAAAATACCATGAATGCTGCAGCCCAATCTGTATGGAAGAGCTGGCGCTGCCGCCGGAAGAGCAGCGCGCGCGCCGCGCTGGCCGTGAAAACGGCAATAAGATCTTCAATAAGTCGCGCGGCTTGCTGAATATGACGCTGAAAATTCCGACGCCGGACAGCTGATTTTTCACAGTAGTAGTGCAGGGCCGGTTTCGCCGGCCTTTTTTATTACGCTTTTGCCGCCGAAAGCTGACCCTCTCTTACCTGATACGATCCACCCATTATCCACGGCGCGCAGACTGGCTCCTTGCGACACCTTTTCAGCGATATCTACATAGTTACAACATACTAAAAAATCAGAGTAACCATACATCAGCCGCTGCTGCCGTTTTTAACAGAATTTTTCACTCAGGGTATCCTGCTTCGGTAAAGCAGAAAAACACTATTGGCACACTATTAAAGTGACTATTGGAGCGATTTCTGTCACAAACTTGATAAAAACAGGTCTGTCGTATAGAGTAAATTCCAGTAAAGAAACGTCTTTGTACGATTTTCCGCTGCTTTATAGCTTTCATTCCCTTCTATTTTCACAGGCTCCATCGGCAACGAAAGCTATGATGCTGCGACTCATTTCTCACACAGGGGAACGCATGAGCACGCAATCAGAAACCCGACACAAAAAGCACTTCTGGCAGAAAAAACAGAAAGAACTCACCGTAGACGACATCACTATCGTGGATAACGATATGCTGAAGCGTGCCGTTGGCGCGGCCGCGCTTGGTAACGCTATGGAGTGGTTCGATTTCGGCGTATACAGCTACCTTGCCGTGACTATCGGTAAAGTCTTCTTCCCCGGCGGCAGCTCTGCCGCTCAGCTGCTGGCGGCGTTCGGCGCCTTTGCGGCGGCCTTTGTGGTGCGTCCTATCGGCGGCCTGGTGTTCGGCCCGCTGGGCGATAAAGTAGGGCGTCAGAAAGTGCTGGCGGTCACCATGATTATGATGGCTATCGGGACTTTCTGTATCGGCCTGATCCCAAGCTACGACAGTATCGGCATTCTCGCGCCAATCCTGCTGCTGGTCGCGCGTCTGGTGCAGGGCTTCTCTACCGGCGGCGAGTACGGCGGCGCTGCTACGTTTATCGCCGAATACTCCACCGATAACCGTCGCGGCTTTATGGGCAGCTTTCTGGAGTTCGGCACGCTGGGCGGCTACCTGCTCGGCGCGGGATTGGTGACCGGCCTGACGGCGGCGATGCCTGAGGCGACGCTGCTGGACTGGGGCTGGCGTATTCCTTTCTTTATCGCCGCGCCGCTGGGGCTGTTCGGCCTCTATGTGCGCTTGAAGCTCGAAGAGACGCCAGCTTTCCAGAAACATATGGAAAAACAGGATGCGCTGGAGCACAGCAAGCCGCGTCTGTCGCTGCTGCAGATGCTGAGCAAATATCGTGCGCAGATGTTGAAGTGTATCGGCCTGGTGCTGCTGTTTAACGTCTCCAACTATATGCTGACCTCTTACATGCCAAGCTATCTGACAGGTATCCTGGGACTGAGCGAAATGAGCAGCCTGCTGCTGATTCTGGTGGTGATGTTTGTGATGATGCCGCTGACGCTCTTTTCCGGCCACTGGAACGATCGCCTGGGCCGTCGTCCGGTGATCCTGAGCGGCGCAATCGGGCTGATTATACTGGCAGTGCCGTGCCTGATGCTGATTGGTTCCGGCAATATGTGGTTGGTATTCGCCGGACTGATTATTCTTGGCGTGCTGCATACCTGCTTTAGCGGCTCCATGCCGGCCACGCTGCCTGCGCTGTTCGCGACCGATATCCGTTACAGCGCGCTGGCGATTGGCTTCAACCTTTCAGTTTCGCTGTTTGGCGGCACTACGCCGCTGATTACTACCTGGCTGGTGGAAACGACCCATAATCTGATGATGCCGGCTTACTATCTGATGGGCGCGGGTGTTATCGGCGTGATTACCGTGTTTACCATGCGTGAAACGGCTCGTAAGCCGCTGACCGGTTCTGCGCCTGCGGTCGGTAGCGAAGCAGAAGCTCACAAGCTGGTGAAAAAGCTGCGTTTGCGTCAGCAGAAGAAAGAGGCGGCAGCGGCGACGGCAAAACAGACCGCCGCTAACGGTAATTAACGGAAACTTTAATTATTTAAATCGGAAGGGCGGCATTTAAAAGTGCCGCCTTTTTTTATTTAAAAGCGGGAAAAAGAGAAGGGCGTTAAATCAAATTCCGCCGCTTTGCTTTGCGCGAATTGCGCGGCAATTTCGCCCAATACCGTGGCGAATTTAAAACCGTGACCGCTTAAGCCGGTAATAATCAGTCGATCCGCTCCCAGCGTGTCGATAATAAAATCTTCGTCAACCGTATTATCGTAAGTGCAGGCTTCACCGCGTAAACAAACGCCAACGCCAGGTAAAAACTGCCGTAAAAAAGCGAACAGTTCGCTGCCGTCTTCCACAACCGCACCAAAAGCTTTGCGCTGCTCGGGCGCATCGATCGGCTGGCCACCGTTATGCTTACCAATTTTAATGGCGTTGTTTTCCGCAGGGAAACCGTAAAACTGGTTGCCGTCCGGCGTTTCCACGGTGAAAGCGGGGAACCTGTTGTTTTCGCTGTAGCGGCCATCTGCCTGATGCCAGGCGAACACCTTTCTGACTGGCGTAACCGGCAGTTCGGGCAGCAGCGTCTTGACCCAGGTGCCTGCGCTTAGCAGCAGCTTTTTACCGCGAAAAGTGCCTTCCGGCGTTTCCACCAGCTGCAGCCCGTCGCGCTCCTCAAGAGCGGTAACCGCGCAGTTAAACAGTTGCGCGCAGCCGGCATCTTTACACAGACGGATCAGTTGGCGAACGGCTTCTTCCGATTTCAGATAGCCGGAACGCTGTTCGAAAATGCCGATATAACCTGCAGGAACAGAGAGTTGCGGCCAGCGTTGCGCAGTTTCTTCGCCGCTGAGGATCTCGACCGGCAGAGAAAATTCGTCGGCGCTTTGCCGTACATTGCGGATAAATTCGGAATGTTCCGGCGCCAGATTGAGTACGCCGCTGCGTTGCATCAGGCGTTCGCCGCACTGCTGCTCCAGCTCGTCCCACAGCTGCTGCGCCCGCAGCACCATAGGCACGTAGCGTGCGCCTTCGCCATAAGCGTGGCGGATTAAACGCGACTCGCCGTGATGGCTGCCTTCCTGGTGCGGCGGATGCGCGCGATCGATCAACAGGACGTTAAGTCCCGCCTGGGTAGCGTACCAGCCGGCGGCCGCGCCTACCGAGCCGCTGCCTACCACTATTAAGTCATAAACCATCTGCGCCTGGCTCCTTTAGTAAACCGGCGGTCAGGATAGCAAAATGTTGCAGAAATGAAAAAGGCACCCGTTTGGGTGCCTTCAGGGTAACGCGTGCGAAATTAGTGCTTTTTGTAATCGCGATCCTGATATTCAGTAGCTTCGATCTTCGCTATGCCAGCTTCGAGAATAGAGATAAATTGTCTGGCAACATCGGTGGTCAGCCAGTAGGTCTGACCCACTTCAGCTTCATCGCTCGGCTGCTCGTTGGATGAAAGCGAATGCAGACGGATCATCATGGCATCGTAGCTGTCTACGGTACTGATATCCCACCCGATGAGGGGATGTGTCTGGATTACCTCTTTGTTTCTGTCCATTATAACCCCCTTATTACTCGTGTTAACAATGACAACGAAGTGATTTATCGAGGTTCAATGCGGCCTTTTTTCATAGAGCAGGATAATTATAACAGAGATTCCGCTACTCACAGAATGAAATCTTAATTCGGGCCGATTGCCTTTAATTATAGCGGGATCGCGTACGCAGAAACTAAACACTACTGCTCCCGATATCAGAAATATCGGCAGCGCGGCGATAAAACTTGAGTAAATATTATTCACCCGGCTCGTTTGGCCAGCTCATCGGCCAGCGCAGTGAAATAGTGCTGCTTATTTTCATCGTGATCCGGACTGGTCGCTTCCAGCCGCAGTTTATCAACCAGCCGCAGCGCGGCCGACTCGTCCAGGCACAGGGAAAGGGAGGAGAAAGCAACCTCCAGCACGCTCAGGCGGCGCTGTTGATCGGCAATCAGCGCCAGCAGTTCGCCAAACGTCATCGCTTCTTCGGGGTTTTCAGCATTCATGGAAAGACCTCAAGGCCGGCACGGCCGCTTGCATCAGGTCACTCTACTATAGCCAGATTCTGTCGGGAGCAAAGGGGGGAAGAAAAGAAAAAAGCCGGACGGCGAAGCCCGGCAAAAAACGGAAAGAGGGACGCGCTGCTCAGTCGGTGATAAACCAGTCGTCGGCGCTTTCCCAGGTTTCCTGCAGGATATCGGTAATCTGGTCTTTCGCCTCTTTACCGCCGCCCATTACCGTCAGATTATTCGCTGCGGCATAGCGTACCGAGACGCTGTGGGCGGATTCAGGAAATTGTTTATCAATACGCTTGCTCAGCTCGGCGCTCAGCGCGTCAATGGCGCCGGCGGGCAGCGAGGTCGTTTTTGCTACAGTGACTTCAATACGCATAAAAGCCTCCGATGAATTCACTGTGAATATATACAGTAAGATTTACGGAAGCAATCATTTTGTCGGGATTAAAGTTCGACGCGCCAGTTCAGCGTTTCGCCAGCCAGGAAAGGCACCAGCGTATCTTCGCCCAGCGAGACGCTTTCCGGTACCGTCCACGGCTGGCGCACCAGCTTAATGGTGCCTTCATTCAGCGGCAGGCCGTAAAAACGCGGGCCGTTTTCGGAACAGAAGGCGGCAAAATGCTGAAGCGCGCCCAGCTCTTCAAACACGGTGGCATAGGCGGGCAGCGAGGAAGGAGCGTTAAACACGCCCGCGCAGCCGCAGCTGGCTTCCTTGCGGTGGCGCAGATGCGGCGCGGTATCGGTACCCAGGAAGAAACGTGAGTGACCGCTGGCGACCACCTTACGCAACGCTTCCTGATGTACGTTGCGTTTAAGGATTGGCAGGCAGTAGAGATGCGGCCGCACGCCGCCGACCAGCATATGGTTGCGGTTAAACATCAGATGCTGCGGCGTAATGGTGGCGCCAAGCAGATCGTTACTTTCTTCTACGTAAGCGGCGGCCTCTTTGGTGGTGATATGCTCGAACACCACTTTCAGTTCGGGATAGCGCTTGCGCAGCGGCTCCATGACCGTTTCGATAAAGCGCGCTTCGCGATCGAAGATATCAATATGCGCGTCGGTAACTTCGCCGTGGATCAGCAGCGGCATACCGATTTTCTGCATGCGCTCCAGCACTGAAGCGATGGCGTCGATATTGGTGACGCCATGACTGGAGTTGGTGGTGGCGTGAGCAGGATAAAGCTTGGCGGCGGTGAACACGCCAGAGCTGAAGCCTTTTTCCACCTCGTCGGCTTCCAGCGAATCGGTCAGATAGCAGGTCATCAGCGGCGTAAAGCTATGTTCCTCCGGCAGCGCGTCCAGGATGCGATCGCGATAGGCGATAGCGGCCGCCACGCTGGTTACCGGCGGCACCAGGTTAGGCATAACGATTGCCCGGCCGTTTACCTCGCTGGTAAAAGGCAGCACGGTTTTCAACATCTCATCGTCTCGCAGATGGATATGCCAGTCGTCAGGGCGGCGGATAATAAGTTGCTGAGGGTGTGCAGTCATGGACAGGCTCCGGCAGAAGTGAAATCGGTATGGCGCGATTTGGCCGGGTATCAAGGATAAAGGCAAAGCCAATCGTTTGCACCTGCTTTATTTTCTTTTTTCTGGCAGGCGCTTAAGCACAGAGTCTCTTCGGGTGATTCTGTAAATAGTGCACGTAATACTCGCTCCCTCATTCCCTGAACAGAACGCGGCGCTGTCCGCAAAGATGTTGGAAACCGATCGAGCGTAGGAAGTCTCTGGGAAGCTGGGGGAGGGCTATTTTAAAATCAGTCAGCCTGCTGCCTGTCCGGAAGGCGACCGCCAGCGCGTACTGATGGCGAGAGAAAACGGTCGTGTCAGCTATCAGGATGCTAAGCCAGCTGCAATCGTATTTTCGCCTGATGAGATTCCCGAACTACTACGTGCGCATGGAGAACATTTTAGTAATGCGCTGGTGGCTGAAATCATGAAAGAGAGCCTGGCGGCATTGAGCAGGCGAGCCAATCGCTACATTGAATAACAGTAACAGTAAGAAGCCCCTGCGCTGACACAGGGGCAACAATCAGAATTCACGCTTAACAATTAGATAACCGTTGAATTCTACATTACACTCATAATCGTTTGCGATAGTAGAGACGAGGAAAATATCTTCTTTTCCCTCTTTGTTTTTAACAGTAAACTTAATTATAAGATTTCTGGGATTATATGATGAATAAATCTCTTTATTATCGCTTATTGATAAAAGGGTATCAGTTTTATAGGTTTTTTCGGCGTAATGTTGTGATAGCAAATCAGAGACAGGCTCGTTAAATAGCAATTCCGTAGTGACCCCTTCGGGCGGTATGCTCTTGATGTCAATATGCATTTCCTCATGCATTTTATCCATCATCCTTATTGCCGTACCTGATATGGGCGACTTACAGTTATTGTCAAGCACCGGCGCGGCAAGCGGACAGGTGCTGCAAATAATTAATGGCAGGAGTAAATATTTCATTCAACAATTAACTCCCTGTCACCTGATTTCCATATTTCCTTACGAAATCGTGGGTCAAGTATAATACAGCCGTTTGACGCCGTGCCAGGCTCTTTTCTGCTGTCACCATGAATCAAAAAGCCATCGCGACCACACATGCTATTACCTTTATCCGGCTCCAGCCGTAGCGTAAACTCACCCGCTTTTTTATGAGTGAACGGCACGCCCACAATCCTGTATTTGCCTCGTGGCAGCGGGCCTTTATTGCGCAAGCATTCATACTCAGGGTTATCCTTATAGCCTGGGGCACCAGCGTAAAGCGCGCTGAACTTGTATTCACCGTTATGCTTAAAGGTCTTCATCATCACACTGTAAGTCCATGACATTATGTCTCTCCTTGTTGGTTAATGAATATTCCATTAGCGCAAACAGTTAACCGATTTAACGCACAGGTTCCAGTACGGCAAAAGAAAAATTGAATCGAGTTAAACTGACATCAAATAAAGGTTGATTTTGTTCCAGGCTGGTATATTCTCTCTTCAGAGTGGGATTTCTATACTTACGCCATTTACGGATGGGTTATACCAGAAGCTGACTTGCTAAAAGTGGCAAATATAAACGCTTCGCAATATTCACGCGAGAAAAAAAGTGCGCGGCGCTGCCGAAAAAGCGAAGGCAGCGCCGCGCAGGAAAACCCTGAAACTTTACTCGGTGAAAGGAATAATCAATTCGCCCGGTTTCACCACAAGCCCCTTCGCAAAGCGTTTCGCCAGCGATTCCGCCTTGCTGCGATCCGTACTCAGTACGTAAACCGGTTTCTGGTTGAAATAGTCCTTCAGCGACTGGCTGAGATAAGGCGTCAGCGTATTCAATACGCCCTGCATCTTCTCAGGCTGCGCCTGCAGATCGACAAGCTGCATATCTTTCAGAAAGATGGCGCCTTTTTCCTTGTCAAAAAAGGGCTGCGCTTTCATGGTCAGCAACATCTCCGCATGCTGCGGGCCGAACAGCGAGCTGACGTCGACGGTGGCCTTGCCGGTCAGCGTTACTCTGTCCGGCTCTTCCCGACCAATCTTGCTGTTAAGATCGGTCAGAACGATATGGGCGTCCACCAGACCGGCCACGCCAATCTGCTTTTCATAATTATTGTGCTTCTGCAGCGCCTGATTCACCTCCTCTTCGCTGACGCTGTACTGCGTCAGCTTGTTGCAGCCTGCCAGGCTCAGGGCCAGCATCAGGGCCATCGCGCCCCGCATCAAATTGTTCATAGTGCTCCTCATCGCGTTATAACGTCAGCTACCCCTTGTGACGCAAAGCGGTAGCTTGCCCGACAAATGGCAAAGAGTCACCGGGCCGGCGGGAAAAATTGTGACGAAATAAGGCGGGGCCGCGCAGGCGACCCCGAAAGATCAGGCAGCGATAGAGGAGAGCAGATTAATCTGGGTCTGTTTGGCCATGTTATCGCGATAGTCGGCCACGCGACTCGGATAGTCGACGCCCGCCACCAGCGACAGGGAACGCAATACAGGGAACAGATGAATATCATCCAGCGAAAGCTCGCCGTTAACCGCATTGGGTTTGACGATCAGCTTGTCGAGCTTGCGGAGATCGTCGTTGATATTTTTGATAAAGCCTTCGGAATGCTGACGCAGCTCGGCAAAGCTGCCGACGCTGGCCTCTTTTTTCTGCGTAAAGTAGCCGCGCGCTTCCGGCGTGGCGAACTCGGCGAAAGAAGCCGTGGCGATGCGGGGCAGCAGCAGCTTGTTCAGATAGCTGTTAACGTGACGCAGCCAGTCGCTGATTGCGGGATTGGTGCGGCCGGTCAGCAGCGGCTCGCCGTCGCTTTTATCCACATAGTTAACGATATCCAGACTTTCCGGCATACAGCTGCCATCTTCTTTCATCAGGATCGGCGCCATCTTCTGGCCAATCAGCTTTTTCGGCGTGGCTTCGTCATCGTTCAGCATCACCACCAGCTCGACCGGCAGATTTTTCAGACCAAAAATCATGCGCGCTTTCACGCAGAACGGACAGTGATCGTAGATATAGAGTTTCAAAGTGCCTCCTTACAGCGATGAAGGTAACGGCGAACCGTTACTCTTCTGAATGTCTTCAGGGAGTATGGAAGAGATCCGCTGACAGGGCAAACCGTGACTCTGGTCATAAAGTCTGGCCGCACGAGCTTTATTCGCGCTTTTCAACCGCGTGCGCGCTTCTCTTTGCAGAAATTTCCGGTCATTATTTTACCCGACTGCAATCAGGCGGTTATAGTGAAGAGACGCGCGGGCGGCGACCCGAAGCGGCCCTTTGATTGCTGTCCGGCTGAATTCAGGAGAGAAGATGTTTGGCTATCGTTCCGCTGCCCCTAAAGTTCGTCTGACCACCGACCGGCTGGTGGTGCGTCTGGTTCACGAACGCGACGCCTGGCGGCTGGCGGATTACTACGCGGAAAACCGGGCGTTCCTGAAACCCTGGGAACCCATTCGGGATGAAAGTCACTGCTATCCTTCCGGCTGGCAGGCGCGGCTGGGATTGATTACCGATATGCACAGACAGGGTAGCGCTTACTATTTTGCGGTGATGGATCCGGATGAAAACGAAGTGCGCGGCGTAGCGAACTTCAGCAACGTGGTGCGCGGCTCTTTTCACGCCTGCTATCTCGGCTATTCGCTGGGGCAGAAGTGGCAGGGTCAGGGCATCATGTTCGAGGCGCTACAGGCGGCAATCCGCTATATGCAGCGCCAGCAGCGTATGCATCGCATTATGGCTAACTATATGCCGCATAATCAGCGCAGCGGCAATCTGCTGGCGCGGCTCGGTTTTGAAAAAGAGGGCTACGCCAAAGACTATTTGCTGATTGACGGACGCTGGCAGGATCACGTGCTGACCGCGCTGACCGCCAGAGAATGGACACCCGAACGACGTGGACCTTTGTAATGAAAATTCTTCTGCCCGCCGAGGCGCGCATTATCGGCTGCTTGCTGGAAAAGCAAATTACCACACCCGACCAGTATCCTATGTCGCTGAATGGCGTCGTCACGGCCTGTAATCAGAAGTCGAACCGCGAACCGGTGATGACGCTGAGCGAAACCGCCGTGCAGGACGCGCTGGATATGCTGGCGAAAAAACACCAGGTGACTTCGCAAAGCGGTTTCGGTAACCGCGTGGTGAAATATGAACATCGCTTCTGCAACAGCGAGTTCGGCCAGCTTAAACTCTCTTCCGCCGAAGTGGCGCTGGTGACGACGCTGCTGCTGCGCGGCCCGCAAACGCCGGGCGAGCTGCGAACGCGCAGCGCGCGCCTGCACGAGTTCGCCGATATGGCGGAAGTTGAGCAGACGCTGGAAAATCTCGCCGCGCGCGAAGATGGCCCTTTTGTAGTCAGGCTGGCGCGCGAGCCGGGCAAACGCGAGAGTCGCTACATGCATCTGTTTAGCGGCGAAGTGGACGAGGCGGCTTTACCAGCCTCTGTTGAGACGGCGGAAGGCGGCGATCTGGCGACAAGAGTTGCCGAGCTGGAGCGTCAGATGGCGGAAATGCAGCAGCAGCTGGCTCAGCTGCTGAAAGGAGAGTGAGATGACGATGCTGCGCGTGGGAATGGTGGGATTAGGCAATATCGCGCAAAAGGCGTGGCTACCTGTGCTGGCGAACGCGCAGGGCTGGCGGCTGGCGGGCGCGTTTTCACCCAATCAGCAGAAGGCTCGTGCGGTTTGCGACAGCTGGCGCATGCCGCTCTACGCTTCACTGGATGCGCTAGCGCATGATTGCGATGCGGTTTTCGTGCACACCTCGACCGCCACGCACTTCAGCATCGTGAAACAGCTGCTGCTGGCGGGCAAGGACGTTTGCGTGGATAAACCGCTGGCGGCGACGCTGGCCGAAGCCGAACAGCTGGTCACGCTGGCGCAGCAGCGCGGCCGCAAGCTGATGGTCGCCTTTAACCGCCGCTTCGCGCCGCGCTATCTCCAGTTGAAAAACCTCGACGGGCTGGCCTCGCTGCGCATGGATAAACACCGCAGCGACAGCGTCGGCCCGCACGATCTCTTTTTTACCCTGCTGGACGACTACCTGCACGTGGTGGATACGGCGCTGTGGCTGGCCGGCGGCGGCTCGTTGCAGAGCGGCACGCTGCAGACCAACGACGAAGGCGAAATGCTTTATGCGGAGCACCACTTTCAGTACGGCAGGTTACAAATAACCACCAGTATGCATCGCCGCGCCGGCACTCAGCGCGAGTCGGTGATGGCGATAGCGGACGGCAGCGTCTGGCAGGTGGACGAGATGCGCGAGCTGCGTCAGGAAACTGCCGGACGGCTGGTTATCGATCCCGTGCCCGGCTGGCAAAGCACGCTGGAGCAGCGCGGTTTTGTCGGCGCTGTCCATCATTTTATCAACTGCGCGCAAAATCAGACTATGCCGCAAACCTCCGGCGAGCAGGCGCTGGCGGCGCAGCGAGTGATTGAAAAGCTCTGGCGCGAAAGCGACAAGGAATAACGCTGTAACAATCGACGGTGGTTATTTCACGGCATATCAGTAGACTATGCCGGCTTTCGGTCGTCTGCAGCGGCCGGAAAATATCCGTGGCCGCGCCACCTCATCAATAAGAATCGAAGATCATGAACCTGTTGAAATCCCTGGCAGCGGTCAGTTCGATGACCCTGTTTTCTCGCGTGCTGGGTTTTGCGCGCGACGCCATTGTGGCAAGAGTTTTCGGCGCGGGAATGGCTACCGATGCCTTCTTTGTCGCTTTTAAACTGCCGAATTTGCTGCGCCGCATCTTTGCCGAAGGCGCTTTCTCGCAGGCTTTTGTGCCGATCCTCGCGGAATATAAAAGCAAGCAGGGCGAAGAGGCAACGCGAGTTTTTATCGCTTACGTCTCGGGCCTGCTGACGCTGGCGCTGGCGATTATCACCGTCGCCGGGATGTTCGCCGCGCCCTGGGTGATCTTAGTGACCGCGCCGGGCTTTGCCGATACCGCCGATAAATTCGCGCTGACCTCGGCGCTGCTGCGGGTGACTTTTCCCTATATTCTGCTGATTTCGCTGGCCTCGCTGACCGGCGCCATTCTGAATACCTGGAACCGCTTCTCTGTACCGGCCTTCGCGCCAACGCTGCTCAATATCAGTATGATCGGCTTTGCGCTGTTCGCCGCGCCGCACTTTCATCCGCCAGTGATGGCGCTGGCCTGGGCGGTGGTGGCCGGTGGCGTTTTACAGCTGGGCTATCAGTTACCGCATCTGAAGAAGATCGGTATGCTGGTGCTGCCGCGTCTGAATCTGAAAGATGCGGGCGTCTGGCGGGTTATGCGGCAGATGGGGCCAGCGATCCTGGGCGTGTCCGTTAGCCAGATCTCCCTGATTATCAATACCATTTTCGCTTCGTTTCTGGTTTCCGGCTCCGTTTCCTGGATGTACTACGCCGATCGCCTGATGGAGTTCCCGTCCGGCGTGCTGGGCGTGGCGCTGGGCACCATTCTGCTGCCTTCACTGGCGAAAAGTTTCGCCAGCAACAATCATGATGAATACAACCGGCTAATGGATTGGGGGCTGCGGCTCTGTTTCGTGCTGGCGCTGCCGAGCGCGGTGGCGCTGGGTATTCTGGCTAAACCGTTAACCGTAGCGCTGTTTCAGTACGGGAAATTCTCCGCTTTCGATGCGGCCATGACCCAGCGCGCGCTGGTCGCCTATTCGGTCGGCCTGATGGGCCTGATCGTAGTGAAAATCCTGGCGCCGGGCTTTTATTCGCGGCAGGACATTAAAACCCCGGTGAAAATCGCTATTGTCACGCTGATTATGACGCAGCTGATGAACCTGGCCTTTATCGGCCCGCTGAAGCATGCCGGCCTGTCGCTGTCGATCGGTTTGGCGGCCTGCCTCAACGCCTCGCTGCTTTACTGGCAGCTGCGTAAGCAGAAGATTTTCCTGCCGCAGCCGGGCTGGTTCAGCTTTTTGCTGCGTCTGGTGCTGGCGGTGATCGCTATGGCGGCGGCGCTGGTGGGAATGATGTGGATAATGCCGGAATGGGCGCAGGGCAATATGCTGATGCGTCTGCTGCGTCTGGCGGCGGTCTGCGCAGTAGGCGGCGGCGTCTACTTCGCCGTACTGGCGCTGCTGGGTTTCCGCGTGAAGGATTTTGCGCGCACGACGGCGGTCTGACCACCCGCTAACGCTTAACTCCTTCCTCAGGGTCTGACTGGCGCAGGGACGCGCCAGCAGGAACCCTTTCACGGCGCGTCCGCATTGCAAAGCGTTCCTGAATGTCCGGCAATCTTTCTTAAAAAAGAGAAACGCAAAAAGGGCTATCTGAGTAGCCCTTTCACTGCGTTCGAGCGCTTAAACCTTGCGGTTGATAAAGCTGCTTGAGGTCGCCTGGCCGTTCGGGCCATAGAATTTTTGGGTCTGATAAGGCTTTAAGACCTCGATCGCCTTTTCTGTAAAGGTGATCTGGTGATTAAGCAGCATGCCGTTATGCAGATTGGTGTCGCGCAGTTTTACCGTCTGCTCCTGCAGGGCAGCCCAGCGACGAGCCAGATCCGGCTGGCCGCTGTAGGGCGCGTGCAGGCCCGTCTCTTTATCAGCGTCGCGGCGCAGCTGCTCAAGGAAATTGAGCGTCGCCAGCAGCGAACTTTTATCTTCCGTAATACGTTGCAGCAGGCTGCTGTTGATCTGACCGCCTGAGAGCTGCTGCTGCTCTGCCGCCATTACGTCAGCCAGACTTTTCAGGACTTCCAGCATTTTATCAAGCGCGTTCAACAGTTTATTCATTTACCTGATTAACCTTCTAAAGAGTCTCTGGCCTGCTGAATCAGGGCATCGGCGATTTTGCCGGTATCCATCTTCAGTTCGCCGTTACGGATGGCGCTTTTCAGCTGCTCAACGCGCGCAGTGTTGATATCCTGCGAGCTCGCTTTGGTCAGCTGTGCCTGGGCGCCGCTCAGTACTACCTGAGTACCTGATTCGGTTGCTTTTGTTTCAACTTTCTGCGCCTTCGGCGTCGTCGCTTCGGGAAGTTCGCGAGGCTGTACGGTGCTCGCCGGCTTCATCGGTTGCGTTCTGTCAATGCTCATATCTGGCTCCTGTTTGCTCAGGCAAATGCGGCCTGAATGACTCAAGTGTACGACTTCTGTTATTTACACTATCGGCAGAACTGAAGCCATCTTTAACGCTTTATAGCGTTATAAGAATATTCCCATCCGAGCCAATTTTGCCGCTAACTATCTGGCCGGAGTTCAGGCGAACCCTGACCGCCTGCGCGACGGTGGCGTTGTTCATCGCCCGGCCTTCGCTGGCGACGTTGAAGCCGTCGCCGCTGGCGATCACGTTGACGTTATCGCCAGCTTTCACGCGCCACGGCTGACGCACCATCATCATGGTCAGCGGCTGGCCCGGCATAATATCGCGAAGCGCGATACCGTCGGCGACATCTGCGGCGTTGATGACCGCTCGCGCCGGCAGCGTATCCAGCCGCCCATGCTGCACTTTCACATCGTCGGCGGTCAGCGCAGTGCCGCGTATCACCTGCCGCGCCGCCACCAGATAATCGCCTTCAACCTGTACCTGCACCTGCAGATAGCGCCGGTTCTGGCCACAGTTGGCGGCCACGCTCATGTTGCCCCACATCCGGCTATTGCCCGGTAAGGAGAATTGTGGAGCTTCACAGGCGGGCCACTGCGCCTGCGGCGTCCTGACCACCACGCTCAGGGTATCGGCACCCTGGCCGGTTTCCCCATAGCGAGTTTTAAAAAATTGATTGAGCTGGGCCGTTAAGTCGGCGGCGCTGGCGTTCATCGCCATCATGCCAAGACCCATCAGGAAGAGAGTTAAACCACGCATTTTTTCATCCTCGCTACAACATGGCGACGATTCTACTGATGGCGCCGCAAAGTCAAGGCGCAAATTAACGACGCTTTTTAGCGCTATTCCAGCGATAAGATTATTCCTAACGCGCTTATTCTCTCCCCACTGAATTTTCAATTGCGGAGGAAGCATGCTCGACAAACTTGACGCGGCACTGCGGTTTAACACCGAAGCGCTGAACCTGCGCGCTCAGCGGCAGGAAATCCTGGCATCCAACATCGCGAACGCGGATACCCCAGGCTATCAGGCGCGCGATATCGATTTTGCCAGCCAGCTGAGCAAAGTGATGGAGCAGGGCCGTGCACAGGGAGCGGGCATGTCGCTGGCCGTGACATCGGCACGCCATATTGCCGCCCAGTCATCGGCGCCGGCCTCGATGGATCTGATGTATCGCGTGCCTGACCAGCCTTCGCTGGACGGCAACACGGTGGATATGGATCGCGAACGTACCGAGTTCGCCGATAACAGCCTGAAATATCAGACGGATTTAACCGTCATCAGCGGGCAGATTAAAAGCATGATGTCCGTTTTACAGGGGCAATGATAAATGGCTTTACTGAACATTTTTAATATCGCCGGCTCGGCGATGGCTGCCCAGTCGCAGCGCCTGAACGTCAGCGCCAGCAACCTGGCCAACGCCGACAGCGTGACCGGCCCGGACGGCCAGCCTTATGTGGCGAAGCAGGTCGTGTTTCAGACCGACGCTGCACCTGGTGCGGCAACCGGCGGCGTACGCGTGGCGCAGGTGGTTGACGATCCTACGCCGGCGAAGCTGGTCTACGAACCGGGCAATCCCATGGCCGACGCGAAGGGCTACGTCAAAATGCCAAACGTCGACGTGGTCGGGGAAACGGTTAACACCATGTCGGCGTCGCGCAGCTACCAGGCCAACGTCGAAGTCCTTAACACCGTTAAACAGATGATGATGAAAACCCTGACGATGGGTCAATAAGGAAGAGACAGATGGGCATTACCGTTGGCGTTAATGAGTCACTTGACAACACAGCTATTACTTCCTCGTCGTCGACCACCGATAAAACGGCGGCCGACCTGCAAAGTAACTTCCTGACCCTGCTGGTCACGCAGTTAAAAAACCAGGACCCGACGAATCCGATGGATAACAGCCAGCTGACTACCCAGCTGGCGCAGATCAATACCCTGAGCGGCATTGAGAAGCTGAACACCACGCTGGGGTCTATCTCCGGCCAGATCAACAGCTCGCAGTCGCTGCAGGCTTCAACCCTGATCGGCCACGGCGTGATGGTCAACGGGTCACAGGTACTGGTAGGCAGCGGCCAGACCACGCCGTTCGGCGTCAGCCTGGAACAGGCTTCCACGGCGACCACGGCGACCATTACCGATGCATCAGGCAAAGTGGTGCAGACCATCAACCTGGGCAGCTTAAGCGCTGGCGTCCATACCTTCTCCTGGGATGGCTCATCGGCGGACGGCACCACGGCGGGCGACGGCAAATATAACGTCGCCATCAGCGCCAGCAACGCCACCGGTCAGCTGGTCGCGCAGCCGTTGAATTACGCATTAGTCAGTGGGGTTACTAACGACACCAGCGGTGCCGTTCTGGACCTCGGCACGATGGGCACGACTACCGTCGCAAACGTTCGTCAGATTATTTAACTTAACCCCCCGATTCAGGAATACACACATGGCATTTTCTCAGGCAGTCAGCGGCTTAAACGCAGCATCCAGCAACCTGGACGTTATCGGCAACAACATCGCCAACTCCGCAACCGTGGGCTTTAAGTCCGCGACCGTTTCTTTCGCCGATATGTTCGCCGACTCCAAAGTGGGTCTGGGCGTGAAAGTGGCTGCGGTAACTCAGGACTTTAACGACGGCACCACGACCTCCACCAGCCGTGGCCTGGACGTGGCGATCAGCCAGGCTGGCTTCTTCCGTATGGCCGACGCCAGCGGCGCTGTTTACTACAGCCGTAACGGCCAGTTCACGCTGGACGCTAACCGCAACATCGTTAATGCCAACGGCCTGCAGCTGACCGGCTATCCGGCGACCGGCACGCCTCCAACCGTGCAGACCGGTGCCAACCCGGTAGCGCTGAGCGTGCCAACTACCGCCATGGCGGCGAAAGCCACCAGCACCGCAGCGCTGGTCGCTAACCTGAACTCTACCGACAGCGTGCCGACCACCACGCCGCTGGATATCAACAACACCAGCTCTTACAACAGTAAAGCGTCAATGACCACTTATGACTCGCTGGGTAACGAGCACAACCTGAACCTGTACTTCACCAAAACATCTGACAATAACTGGACTGTTAACGTGAAAGACGGTAGCGCGGCGGATCCGACGGCTGATGTGGGCACCTTTAACATGTCCTTCGACAGCAGCGGTCAGATGACTTCAACCGCGACGCAGGCGATTACCCTGGGGGGCCTGAACGGTTCAGCGACCACTAACTTTACCCTGAGCATGGCCGGCAGCCAGCAGCAGAACACCGGCACCAGCACCTTCGGCAACCCGACGCAGGATGGCTACAAGCCTGGTGAACTGACCAGCTACCAGATCAACAACGACGGCACCGTAGTGGGCAACTACTCCAACGAGAAAACCCAGACGCTGGGTCAGATCGCGCTGGCTAACTTCGCTAACCCGGAAGGCCTGAAGTCTGAGGGCAACAACGTCTGGTCGGCGACCGCTTCTTCCGGCCAGGCGCTGGTAGGTCTGGCTGGTACAGGCAACCTCGGTACGCTGACTGCGGGCGCGCTGGAGTCTTCCAACGTCGACCTGAGCAAAGAGCTGGTGAACATGATCGTCGCACAGCGTAACTATCAGTCCAACGCTCAGACTATCAAAACCCAGGACCAGATCCTCAACACCCTGGTCAACCTGCGTTAATTCGGCTAACAGGATCGTCTTATGGATCACGCGATATATACCGCAATGGGGGCTGCCAGCCAGACCCTCGAACAGCAGGCCGTCACGGCGAACAACCTCGCCAACGCCTCCACGCCTGGCTTCCGTGCGCAGCTGAACGCGCTGCGCGCCGTGCCGGTACAGGGCCAGTCGCTGCCGACCCGTACGCTGGTCACGGCTTCAACGCCGGGATCGGATATGACGCCGGGCGCGATGGACTACACCGGACGCTCGCTGGACGTCGCCGTGCGTCAGGATGGCTGGCTGGCGGTGCAGGCTGCCGACGGCACCGAGGCCTACACCCGCAATGGCAACATGGAGCTGAACAACGCTGGCCAGCTGACCATTCAGGGCAAGCTGGTGATGGGTGATGGCGGGCCGATCGCCGTGCCGCAGGGCTCGGAGATCACCATCGCCGCTGACGGAACTATCACCGCGCTGAATCCGGGCGATCCGCCGAACGCCACTGTCCAGCTGGGCCGCCTGAAGCTGGTGAAAGCCACCGGCTCAGAGGTAACGCGCGGTGACGACGGTTTATTCCGTCCAACCGGAAACGTGCAGACATTACAGGCCGATCAGACCATTCAGGTGATGCCTGGCGTGCTGGAAGGCAGCAACGTCAGCTCCACACAGACCATGGTCGATATGATCGCCAACTCGCGCCGCTTCGAGATGCAGATGAAAGTGATTTCCAGCGTCGATGAAAACGAACAACGCGCTAACCAGCTGCTGTCAATGAGCTAAGAGCAGAGAAAACAACATGATTAACTCTTTATGGATCGCCAAAACCGGACTTGACGCTCAGCAGACCAATATGGACGTCATCTCGAACAACCTGGCCAACGTCAGCACCAACGGCTTTAAGCGCCAGCGCGCGGTGTTCGAAGACCTGATGTACCAGACCGTCCGCCAGCCTGGCGCGCAGTCTTCAGAACAGACAACGCTGCCTTCCGGTATGCAGCTGGGTACCGGTACTCGTCCGGTAGCCACCGAGCGTCTGCATACTCAGGGCAACCTGAATAAAACCGACTCATCGAAAGATGTGGCGATCAGCGGCCAGGGTTATTTCCAGGTGCAGATGCCGGACGGCACGCTGGCCTATACCCGTGACGGCTCTTTCCAGACTGACCAGAACGGCCAGCTGGTGACCAACGCGGGCTTCCCGGTGCAGCCGGCTATCACTATCCCGGCCAACGCCCTGAGCATGACCATCGGTCGCGACGGTACGGTTAGCGTAACCGTTCAGGGTCAGACCCAGCCGACGCAGGTAGGCCAGCTGACGCTGAGCACCTTTATCAACGACGCCGGTCTGGAGAGCAAAGGTGAAAACCTTTACCAGGAAACCCAGGCTTCAGGCGCGCCGACCGACAGCGCGCCAGGCAACAACGGCGCGGGCCTGCTCTATCAGGGCTACGTTGAAGCCTCCAACGTTAACGTGGCGGAAGAGCTGGTCAGCATGATCCAGACCCAGCGCGCCTATGAGATCAACAGCAAGGCCATCAGCACTTCCGATCAGATGCTGGCCAAGCTGACCCAGCTGTAATACAGAGCGTGACGGCCGGGTTCGCCCGGCTTAATAAAAGCATTTAAATAAAGAGAGTTATCCATGGCGAAGCAAATTTCAGTGCCTGGACGTTTGTTGGTAGCAACGCTGCTCCTGACGCTTAACGGTTGTGCTTTAGTTCCACGTAAGCCTCTGGTGGAAGGTTCGACAACGGCCCAGCCGCTGGCCGCTTCGCCGCCCGTGGTTAACGGCTCCATTTTTCAGGGCGTGATGCCGATGAACTACGGCTATCAGCCGCTGTTCGAGGATCGTCGCCCACGTAATATCGGCGATACGCTGACTATCACCCTGCAGGAAAACGTCAGCGCGAGCAAAAGCTCGACGGCATCCGCAGGTCGCGACGGTAGCGCTTCTCTGGGCCTGACCGCCTTGCCTTCCGCCATGACCGGCCTGCTGGGCGGCGACAAAACCAATATCGACGCCAGCGGCAAAAACACCTTCGCAGGCAAGGGCGGCGCGACGGCGAACAACACCTTCACCGGCACCATCACCGTGACCGTGAACCAGGTATTGCCGAACGGCAACCTGAAGGTGGTCGGCGAGAAACAGATTGAGATTAACCAGGGTACGGAATTTATCCGCTTCTCGGGCGTGGTCAACCCGCGCACCATCAGCGGCAGCAACAGCGTAGTTTCGACCCAGGTGGCGGACGCCCGCATTGAGTACGTCGGCAACGGCTACATCAACGAGGCGCAGACGATGGGCTGGCTGCAACGGTTCTTCCTGAACCTGTCACCATTCTAAGAGGTTAAAATGCGTAAGTTTATTTTCCGGTTTACCCTGGCCGTGCTGGCCGCAGTCAGCACCTTTGCCCACGCCGATCGCATCCGTGATTTGACCACGGTCGGCGGCGTGCGCGACAACTCGCTGATCGGCTACGGCCTGGTTGTAGGTCTGGATGGCTCCGGCGACCAGACTACCCAGACGCCGTTTACCACGCAGAGTCTGAACAACATGCTGTCGCAGCTGGGCATCACCGTGCCAAGCGGCACCAACATGCAGCTGAAAAACGTGGCGGCGGTCATGGTTACCGCCAAACTGCCCGCCTTTGGCCGTCAGGGCCAGGTGATTGACGTGGTGGTTTCCTCTATGGGTAACGCCAAAAGCCTGCGCGGCGGCACGCTGCTGATGACCCCGCTGAAAGGCGTGGACAACCAGGTCTATGCGTTGGCGCAGGGCAACATTTTGGTTGGCGGCGCGGGCGCTTCCGCCGGCGGCAGCAGCGTGACGGTCAACCAGGTTAACGGCGGCCGCATCACCGGCGGCGCTACTATCGAGCGCGAGCTGCCGAACAGCTTCGGCGCCTCCAACGTGATTCAGCTCTATCTGAACCAGGAAGATTTCAGCATGGCGCAGCGTATCGCCGACGCCATCAACGGCCGCTACGGCTCCGCCCAGGCGCTGGATGGCCGTACCGTTCAGGTGCAGGTTTCCGCTAACGGCACGTCGCAGGTGCGCCTGCTGGCCGATATTCAGAACATTGATGTCTCTGTGCCGGTTCAGGACGCGAAAGTGATTATCAACTCGCGCACCGGCTCGGTGGTAATGAACCGCGAAGTGATGCTCAGCTCCTGCGCTATCGCTCAGGGCAACCTGTCGGTGACGGTAAATCAGCAGCAGAACGTCAGCCAGCCGAATACGCCGCTGGCCGGTGGTCAGACCGTGGTGACGCCACAAACGCAGATCGACCTGCGTCAGAGCGGCGGCGCGCTGCAAAGCGTCAACGCCAGCGCCAACCTGAATAGCGTGGTGCGTGCGCTGAACGCGCTGGGCGCAACGCCAATCGACCTGATGTCTATCCTGCAGTCAATGCAGAGCGCGGGCTGTCTGCACGCCAAACTGGAAATTATCTGATGAGCAACGCCCAATCTCTGGCAGCGGCGGCTTACGACAGCCGCTCGCTGAATGACCTGAAACGCCAGGCTGGCAACGATCCTAAAGCGCATGCGAAGGAAGTGGCTAAGCAGGTAGAAGGCATGTTTGTACAGATGATGTTGAAGAGTATGCGTGACGCGCTGCCGAAGGATGGCATGTTGAGCACAGAGCAAACGCGTCTTTTTACTTCGATGTACGATCAGCAGATTGGGCAGCAGATCGCCTCGAAAGGACTTGGCCTGGCCGACATGATCGTCAAGCAGATGGAGCAGGCGCAGACGCCCGATGAAAAAGCGGGCACCGTGCCGATGCTACTGGATAAAAACTACATCAACACGCTGCCGCCGCTGGCGATGGCGATGGACGCCGAGCAGGAGAGGATTGTCCGCAAAGCCGTGCCTCGTTTGCCTGCGGCCTCGTCGGATATGGCGCTCAGCGGCGACAGCAGCGACTTTATCGCCAAACTGACGCAGCCGGCTATCGAAGCCAGCGCCGGCACCGGTATTCCTCATCACCTGATTCTGGCGCAGGCCGCGCTGGAGTCCGGCTGGGGACAGCGGCAAATCCTGACTGCGGAAGGCAAGCCGAGCTTTAACCTGTTCGGCATCAAGGCGACTTCAAGCTGGCAGGGCAAAACCACCGAGATCACCACCACCGAATATGAGCACGGCGAAGCGAAAAAGGTGAAAGCCAAATTCCGCGTTTACGACTCCTATTTCGATGCGCTGAACGACTACGTGAAGCTCATCGCCAACAACCCGCGCTACCAGGCGGTGACCACCGCGGCCACGCCGGAGCAGGGTGCGAAAGCACTGCAGGCGGCAGGCTACGCAACCGATCCGAAGTATGCGCAGAAGCTTGTGGGAATGATCCAACAATTCAAGAACATGGGTGAAAAAGTGGTGAAAGCCTATACCCAGGATATCGGTGATTTGTTCTGATTTTGCGCTCAAGTTTGTCTTATTTTTGCCGATAACCTTTTAAAGCCGACGCTGCGTCGGCAACCGATTGTAATGCCGGCCCGTGCTGGAGCGATAAGGAACCGACATGTCTAACTTGATTAACACCGCTTTGACCGGTATCAACGCCGCTTCGGCCGCGTTGAACACCACCAGTAACAATATCAGCAACTACAACGTTGCCGGCTACTCGCGCCAGACGACGGTTCTTGCTCAGGCAAACAGCACGCTGAACGGCAAGCAGTACTACGGCAACGGCGTAACGGTAGCCAGCGTCAACCGCGAATACGACGCTTTTATTACCAATCAGCTGCGTACCGCCAGCTCGCAGTCGAGCGCGTTGACCACGCAGTATACGCAGCTCTCGAATATTGATGATGCTTTTTCCAGCACCACCAACACGCTGTCAACGACCGTGCAGGATTTTTTCGCCTCGCTGCAAACGCTGACAAGCAACGCATCCGACTCTTCGGCGCGTCAGGCTGTGTTAGGGAAAGCGAACGGACTGGTAAACCAGTTTAAAGTTACCAACACCTATCTGAGCAACGTGGACAGCAGCCTGAATACCTCGATCACCTCTTCGGTGGATCAGATCAACGGCTACGCCAAACAGATCGCCAATATCAACCAGCAGATTATCAAGCTGAAAGGCGCCGGTGCGGGCAACGAACCCAACGATCTGCTGGATCAGCGCGATCAGCTGGTCAGCGACCTGAATAAAATCGTCGGCGTGACCGTCAGCCAGCAGGATGGCGGCAGCTATAACATCAGCATCGGCAACGGTATTTCGCTGGTGCAGGGCGACAGCTACAACAAGCTGGCCTCGGTTTCATCCAGCAGCGATCTGACCCGCAAAACCGTCGCCATCGTGGATTCCACCAGCGGCAAAGCCAGCGAGATCCCGGAAAGCCTGATCACCACAGGTTCGCTGGGCGGCCTGCTGGCTTTCCGTACCGATCTGGACAACACCCGTAACCAGCTTGGTCAGATGGCGATGGCGCTGGGCGACAGTTTTAATACTCAGCACGAAGCGGGCTACGACAGCAACGGCGACGCGGGCGAGGCTTTCTTTAATCTTGGCGGCCCGTCGGTGAGTTCAAACAGCAACAACAGCCAAACGGCCTCCTTGTCGGCGGCGTGGACGGATACCAGCAAAGTTCAGGCCTCCAACTACACCGTAAGCTACGACGGCAGTAACTGGAACGTTAAGCGTCTTTCCGACAGCGCCAGCGTAACGGCGACGGCGGGTACCGATGCCAACGGCAACAGCACGCTGAGCTTTGACGGCCTGCAGTTAACGGTAAGCGGCACGCCGACGGCGAAAGACAGCTTCCTGGTCAAGCCGGTGGCGAACGTTATCACCAATATGAGCGTGAATATCAGCGACGAGGCTAAAATTGCCGCCGCCGATGCCGATAACGGTGTCAGCAACAACAACAACGCCCAGTCGCTGCTGGATCTGCAGACTAAAAAAGTCATTAATGGCAGCAGCACGGTAACTCAGGGCTACGCCAGCATGGTTGCCGATATCGGTAACAAAACCAGCAACCTGGAAACGACCAGCACCACGCAGACTAACGTGGTGACGCAGCTGACCAATCAGCAGCAGTCCGTTTCGGGCGTAAACCTGGATGAAGAGTATGGCAATCTGACGCGCTATCAGCAGTACTACACCGCCAACGCGCAGATTTTACAGACCGCCCAGACCATTTTTAACGCGCTGATCGGCGCCGTCAGCTGATTTCGCAGAAGGAAAACATCATGCGCTTAAGCACCACGATGATTTATGACCAACAGATGCGCGGCATTTCGGATTCGCAGGCCAGCTGGCTGAAATCCGGCGAGCAGCTCTCTACCGGTAAGCGAGTAAACAGGCCGTCGGACGATCCGGTCGCGGCCGCCCAGGCCGTGGTGCTGTCGCAGGCGCAGGCGGAAACCAGCCAGTTCAAAACGGCGCGGACTTTCGCCACCAGCAGCCTGGCGCAGGAAGATACCAACCTTTCGCAGGTAACCAGCGTTATTACCCAGGCGCAGACGGCGGTTGTCGCCGCTTCTACCGGTACGCTGTCTGATGAAGACCGCGCGACCTACGCCACCACGCTCACCAGCCTGCGCGATCAGCTGATGAACCTGGCGAACTCTACGGACGGCAACGGCCGCTATATTTTCGCCGGTTATAAATCGGATACGGCGCCGTTCACTCAGGACGCCAGCGGCAACGTGACCTATAACGGCGGCGATACGGCTATCACCCAGAAAGTGGACGCCAGCCGCGTGATGACCACCAGCCATACGGGCAGCCAGGTCTTTACCTCGCTGACCAGCAACGCCACGCCAGAGCCGGACGGCAGCGCCAGCGAAAGCAATATCTTCACCACGCTGAACACGGCGATTAACTCGCTGAAACAGCCGCTGGCGGACGCGGATGCCGCTACTAAAGACGCGGCGGCGGCGGATATGGCGAAGGCTAACCGCGGCCTGCGTAACTCCATGAACAACGTGCTGAAAGTGCAGTCGGAAGTGGGTACGCAGCTGAACGAGCTGGATAACATTGAATCGAAAGCGGACGATACCACGCTGAATCAGTCCACGCAGATGAGCAGCCTGGTTGACGCGGACTATACCAGCACGATTTCGGCCTACACCATGAAGCAGGCTGCGCTGCAGGCTTCGTATAAGGTGTTCAGCTCAATGTCGCAGATGTCACTGTTTAAAATGAATTCTTAAGTTTACCCATTTGGACGCGCTTAAACCGGGTGCGTCCGTTTTTCCCCGTTTTCAGAGTAACCTCCTGACGACGGGTTTTTTTTGCCTGTTATTCTGTTCACTCCACGTCCAGCGGCGCGCCGGTGGTATAAAAATGTTTTCCGGCAATATAATGAAGGCTACGCCACTCCTCGTCCGCTTCTTCAAACAGCCAGTGACCTTCCCGAAATATCCGGCTATCAGCCCAGGCGCTTTTGATCTCGCCAATGAATAGATCATGATCTTGCTGATTCTGTGCAACAGGGATCAGTTCGCAATAAAGCCAGGCGGCGCAGTCGGCAACCAAAGGCGGAACAATTTCCGGCAAAGAAAAAAGCGTGACGCCTGACAGCGAAAGTTTATCCTGCTGATGATGGCGGGAATGGGTGCCGAGATAATGGACAAGGCTGGCCTGACTGGCTTTGGGAACCTGAATGACAAATTGTCCGCTTTTTTCAATCAGGCCGCGAGTGAAAGCGCTTTTATCCAGTACAACCGTCAATTTAGCCGGCTTAAAATCCAGCCCGCAAACCCAGGTCGCGGCCATCACGTTTTCGACGCCGTGATGACTGGCCGAGACTAATGTTGTCGGGCCGTGGTTAATAAGTCGCCAGGCTTTATCGAGTTCAACAGGTTTAAAAAACTCGTTCATTGGACATCCTTTAACTATCAAAACGCATTAATGAATAAAATCGGTGCGGTCGAGCCTGTCAACGGTAGCGACAAGGCTATCCGTAAACCGGTTGCCGGAGAAGGGAGCATAAAAAAAGCCCCGGTCAGTGACCAGGGCTTTTTATTAACGACGAGGCGTTACTCCGGGCGCGTTGCCGGTGCCGTAGCCTGATGCGTGGCAGCGTGGCCGCCAGCAGAGCCTTTGCCCTCAAAATTAAAGGCAGGGCGTACCCAGTCGCTGCGGCGCGCAGGTTCCGGCTGATAAGCTGGCGCAGGCGCTTTGGTCATTGGCGCAGTAGCGTGATGCTTAAAGGCCGTTGCATTAGCGGTTTGCGCTGCTGAAGCTTCAGACTGCACGGGCGCTGCTGCCGTTTGCGCCGGACGAGCCGGTGCCGCAGAGGCCATCGCGCTGCGCTGCGCTGAAGCCTCAGGCGTAGTAGCAACGGGTTCCACAGGGATGGCTGGTGCAGCCACGCCTGTTTGCACCACGTTTTCAGCCTGAGCCTTCACGGCTTCTTCTGACTGTGCCGGAACAGCGGCTTCTGGCTGCGGCTTAACGGCTTCTTCAGCCTGTGCCGGAACAGCGGCTTCTGCCTGTGGCTTAACGGCTTCTTCAGCCTGGGCCGCTGGCGCTTCAACCGAAGCTGGCGCGGTTACCGGAGCCGCTGCGGCTTCAGAAGCGGCGACAGGTTCGTCACGGGCGGCAACCGGCGCGTGCGGCTCAGAAGTCACTACAGGCTCGGCGGCGGCAACCGGTGCATTAAGCACTTCTGCGACCTGCTGCTCGGTTTCCGCGCTGACGTCGGCGGCGGCAGACTGGCTGACCGCTTCCTGCGCAGGCTGGACTTCTTCCGCGTCGCTTTCCGCTGGCTCTGCAGCCGGGAAGGCTTGCTGAGCCACTTCCTGCGCAACCTGCTCATCGGCAGCTGAAATCACGGCAGGCTCTTCATTCACCGGTGCGGCGATGGCGGCGCTGTCGTCTGCTGCCGGCGCTTCGACCGCGGCGGCTTCTACAGCGTTTTCCGGCGCAACGGACTGCGGCTCGGCGATCTGCACCGGCTGAGTCTCTTCCTGTACTGCCTGTGGCAGGCTTTCGGCTGCTGCGACAACGGCTGCGGCCGCGTCCTCGTGACCGTAATCCGGCACCACAGACTGCTCAACCTCGTGGTTATCGGAAACGTGTGCAACCGGGTAAGAAACCCATACCTTGCCTGAAGCCATTTCCGGCGAAGCGGCGGCAAAGGTCAGCGGCATCGGCGACTGGTTCGGATAACGCTCGTCACGGTAGCGACGACGACGCTGGCCGCTGACGCGCAGATGGCGCGGCGAACGGCGTGAGCGACGCGGCATACTGTTGCTGTCGCGCTCTTCTTCTTCCGACTCGACGATATCCACCGCTTCGCTCAGCGCAGGCTGCTGCTGTTCTGCTGGCGCAGCAGGCTCTTCCGGAGCAAAGGCGCGGGCCGCGGTCTGTTCAGCGGTTTCGATACGCACTTTCTGGTTCAGCTGGCGCGGTTTGCGACGCGGCATCACCTGAACCTGCTCTTCGGCCTGTTCCACTGCGGCTTCTTCCGGCTGCGCAACTTCTGCCGTTTTCTCTTCCTGGGCGGCCAGACGCTTCTCTTCCTGACGGCGTTTACGCTCGGCACGCTGTTCACGGCGCTGCTGCTGCTGCTCTTCACGCTGCTGGTTGCGAGCTTCTTCGCTTACCGGCGCATCGCTTTGCGGCGCGGCGTTGCGCTTGTTGCGACGGTTCTCTTCGCGGGCTTCCGCCTGCGGATCGCTGTCGCGCACCATACGCTCGTTACGATTGTTGTTACGCTCGTTACGGTTATTATTGCGTTCGTTGCGCTCGCCGTTGCGTTCGTTGCGGTCGCTGTTGCGTTCGTTACGCTCGCCATTACGGTCGTTACGCTCGCCGTTGCGCTCATTACGATCGCCATAGCGATCGCCGTTGTTACGGTCGCGGCGGTTATTCTGACGACGGTTGTTGCGGCGTTCGCTGCGCGGCTGCGCGGCTTCCGGCGCTTTTTCCTCTTCTGGCGCGGCAGCAGGCTGCGGCTGTTCAACAGGCTTCTCTTCGCCCGCAAACATTTTTTTCAGGCCGCGGAAGAAGCGTCCAACCAGACCTTCGCTGGCGGCAGGCGCGGCAGCGGGCTGTGGCGCTGCTGCTGCTACCGGCTCAGCCGTCGCTTCCGGCGTGGGTTCATGAGGAACCGGCGGCGCATCCGGCATGACAAACGCGGCCAGAGCCGGTTGCTCAGGACGTCTGCGCTCGGCATGCTCTTCTTCAGAAGGCAGCGCCATTTCGGCTTCGTGCAGCTTCGGCAGGTGATAGCTCAGGGTCTGCGTCTCTTCGCCGCTGCGCACGCGCAGCACGGAGTAGTGCGGGGTTTCCATCTGATCGTTAGGTACGATAATGGCGCGCACGCCGCCCTGGCGTTTTTCGATAGCGCTGACCGCTTCACGCTTTTCGTTCAGCAGATAAGAAGCGATCTGCACCGGAACAATAGCGTGAACTTCTTTGGTGTTCTCTTTCAGCGCTTCTTCTTCAATCAGACGCAGAATAGAGAGCGACAGGGATTCGTTGTCGCGAATGGTGCCGGTACCGCTACAGCGCGGGCAGACGTGATGGCTGGACTCGCCCAGCGACGGGCTGAGGCGCTGACGCGACATCTCCAGCAGGCCGAAGCGGGAAATATGGCTAATCTGAATACGGGCGCGATCCTGACGAACCGCTTCGCGCAGGCGATTTTCTACCGCGCGCTGGTGGCGAACCGGCGTCATGTCGATAAAGTCGATAACGATCAGGCCGCCTAAATCACGCAGGCGCAGCTGACGAGCAATTTCATCGGCCGCTTCCAGGTTGGTATTGAAAGCCGTTTCTTCGATATCGCCGCCGCGGGTTGCGCGCGCGGAGTTAATATCGATTGCGGTCAGCGCTTCGGTGGTATCGATAACGATAGAGCCGCCGGAAGGCAGACGCACTTCACGCTGGAAGGCTGACTCGATCTGCGATTCGATTTGATAGTGGCTGAACAGCGGGATTTCGCCGGTGTAGAGCTTGATTTTGCTGCTGAAATCCGGACGACCCAGCGCGGCGATATGCTGGCGAGCCAGCTCCAGCACCTTAGGGTTGTCGATCAGGATTTCGCCAATATCCTGGCGCAGATAGTCGCGGAAGGCGCGCACGATAACGTTGCTTTCCTGATGGATCAGGAAGGGAGCAGGGCGGCTGTCGGCGGCTTTTTTAATCGCTTCCCAGTGCTTCATGCGGAAGCTGAGATCCCACTGCAGCGCCTCGGCGGATTTGCCGACGCCTGCGGTACGAACAATCAGACCCATGCCTTCCGGCAGCTCCAGCGCGGAAAGCGCCTCTTTCAGCTCGGTGCGGTCATCGCCTTCGATACGGCGTGAAATGCCGCCGGCCCGCGGATTGTTCGGCATCAGTACCAGATAGCTGCCTGCCAGGCTGATAAAGGTGGTCAGCGCCGCGCCTTTGTTGCCGCGCTCTTCTTTATCGATCTGAACAATGACTTCCTGGCCTTCACGCAGCACGTCTTTGATATTTGGACGACCGTGAGAGGAGTAGTTGCTGGGAAAGTTTTCGCGGGAGATTTCTTTCAGAGGGAGAAAACCGTGCCTCTCGGCGCCGTAATCAACGAAGGCGGCTTCAAGGCTGGGTTCGATGCGGGTAATCTTACCTTTATAGATGTTGGCTTTTTTCTGTTCGTGTCCGGGGCTCTCGATATCCAGATCGTACAGACGCTGTCCGTCCACAAGGGCGACACGCAACTCCTCCTGTTGAGTTGCGTTGATCAACATTCTTTTCATCGTAACTTACTCATTATTCTTACATTAGTGACAAAGCTACGGGCATAGTAACGCTGGACGCGTCAAACCGACGACCCCGGGTCTCGTCGCAAAGCCGTCAACCTCCCGGTTGTCGCCAGCTCAAGGGGCGCAAATCTCGGTAGCCTGCTTTTCAACTGGAAAAACAGCGCGTTTATAAAGAGGGGGAACCGCCAGTGGTAACCAGAGTGAACCTAACCCGTCTTGTCGTCCAGGCTGCAACCCGCAGCCCGCTAAATGCCTGATCGCACAATACGTCTTACGCCATTGCTGCGTGTATGCGCTATCCGGCAAAATTTCTTATAACGCTATTCTCTTGTTTCACATACATTGAGCAGTAAAACGGAATCATTATTCCACTGCTAAGCTTGTGATAGCAAGGTGACTTTTCCCGCTCTGCGAAGTTTATTCCGGCAATTCAGACGATTTGTAGCGCTTTTCAGCAAATCGACTAAAAAACAGACGTAAACACTGTGCGGCAGCGGTCACTGTCAGTTAAGCACAGAAAAAGAAGTGGCGCTATGCTGACGCTCTATTTAGAATCGCCAACCATGAAAACCAATACTCCTGCAGTTCAGATTGTGACTATCGCCGCGGATGACGCGGGACAGCGCATCGATAATTTTTTACGCACGCAGCTAAAAGGCGTGCCGAAAAGCATGATTTATCGCATTTTGCGTAAGGGCGAGGTGCGGGTAAATAAAGGGCGCATCAAACCGGAATATAAGCTGGAAGCTGGCGATGAAGTTCGTATTCCGCCGGTTCGCGTCGCCGAGCGCGAGGAAGCGGCCGTTTCGCCTAAGCTGGATAAAGTCGCCGCGCTGGCGAACGCCATTATTTATGAAGACGATTATATTCTGGTGATGAATAAGCCTTCCGGCACGGCGGTACACGGCGGCAGCGGGCTGAGCTTCGGCGTGATCGAAGGGCTGCGGGCGCTGCGTCCGGAAGCGCGCTTCCTGGAACTGGTGCACCGGCTGGATCGCGACACCTCCGGCATTTTGCTGGTGGCGAAAAAGCGCTCCGCGCTGCGTTCACTGCATGAGCAGCTGCGTGAAAAGGGGATGCAGAAGGATTATCTGGCGCTGGTGCGCGGCTCGTGGCCTTCTCACGTGAAAGCGGTACAGGCGCCGCTGTTGAAGAATATTCTGCAGAGCGGCGAACGTGTGGTCAGGGTCAGCAGTGAAGGTAAGCCTTCCGAAACGCGCTTTAAAGTTGAAGAGCGTTATGAAAAAGCGACGCTGGTAAAAGCCAGCCCGATTACCGGACGTACGCATCAGATCCGCGTTCATACGCTGCACGCGGGCCATCCTATCGCGTTTGACGATCGTTATGGCGAAAGGGATTTCGATGCCCAGCTGACGGGTACGGGTCTGAAAAGGCTCTTTCTGCACGCGGCGGCGCTGAAGTTTACCCATCCCAATACGGGAGAAGTGATGCGGGTGGAAGCGCCGCTGGATGATGAGCTGAAGCATTGCCTGGCCGTGCTGCGCAAAACGGCTGTCGCTAAGTAAAGGTGCAGATATTATCGACAGCCTGTCAGCAATAACGCCGCCTCAGCGCGGCGTTATTTATTCACGCTAAAGGATCGACGCCCGCTTGCCGCAGCATTTCGCACAGCGCGATCAGCGGCAGTCCGACCAGCGTATTGGGATCGCGTCCCGATAATCTGTCGAACAGCGTGATCCCCAACCCTTCGCTTTTAAAGCTGCCGGCGCAGTTCAGCGGCTGCTCTTTATGAACATAATTAATAATCTCTTCCTCTGTTAATAATCTGAAATCGACGCTGAAAGGTTCGCAAACCACCGTTAGCTGAGTAGTGCGGCTGTCGAAAAGCGCCAGACCGGTATAAAAAATCACGCTATGACCGCTGGCCTGGCGCAGCTGCGCGCGGGCGTTCTCTTCGGTATGCGGCTTGCCGGTAATTTTGCCGTCGATTACGCATACCTGATCTGAACCTATAATCAGGTGATGCGGGTAGCTTTCCGCCAGCGCTCGGGCCTTGGCTGCCGCAAGGCGCTGAACCAGATCCGTCGCGGACTCGTTCGGCTGCGGCGTTTCATCCACGTCGGGCGCGGCGGTAATAAAAGGCATGCCCAGTTTCGTCAGCAGCGCTTTTCTGAAAGGGGAAGTCGAAGCCAGAACCAGCTGTGTCATAATTTTTTCCGGAATAGATAGCGCAGGAGTGCAGGACATTTTAAACTATGCGCCGCACTGGATGCGAATAATGGGTGAAAGATGCTGTTAAACGGCCTTTTTCTTTGACTCTATCTCGTTACAAAGTTAATATGCGCGCCCTATGCAAAAGGTAAAATTACCCCTGACTCTCGATCCGGTTCGCACCGCTCAGAAACGCCTGGACTACCAGGGCGTTTACACCCCTGAACAGGTGGAGCGTCTTGCCGAATCGGTAGTGAGTGTGGACAGCGACGTGGAATGTTCGATGTCGTTCGCGATCGACAACCAGCGATTAGCCGTGCTGAAAGGTACGGCGGCGGTTTCCGTCACGCTGTGCTGTCAGCGCTGCGGCCAGAACTTTCCGCATGCTGTCCACGTAACGTATTGCTTCAGTCCGATCGTCACTGACGAACAGGCGGAGGCACTGCCGGAAGCGTACGAGCCGGTCGAGGTCAACGAGTTTGGCGAAATCGACCTGCTGGCGGTGGTGGAAGATGAAGTTATCCTCGCCCTGCCGGTCGTTCCGGTGCATGATTCTGAACACTGTGAAGTGTCCGAGGCGGACATGGTCTTTGGCAAGTTGCCTGCAGAGGCGGAAAAACCAAACCCATTTGCCGTATTAGCCAGTTTAAAGCGTAAGTAATAGGAGTAAGGTCCATGGCCGTACAACAGAATAAACCAACCCGTTCCAAACGTGGCATGCGTCGTTCACACGACTCACTGACCACGGCTGCTCTTTCCGTAGATAAAGTTTCTGGCGAAACGCATCTGCGTCACCACATCACTGCGGATGGTTACTACCGCGGTCGCAAGGTCATCGTTAAGTAATCCACGGCCCAGCCGGCGATACTTTGACACGTTTGACCCTGGCGATTGATGCCATGGGCGGGGACTTCGGTCCCTGCGTGACAGTGCCTGCGGCAATGCAGGCACTGGCGTCCGATCCGCAGCTGCATCTTCTTCTGGTCGGCGAGCCCGACACACTCACGTCATTACTCGCAAAAGCTGATTCCAGGCTCCGGGAACGTCTGCAGATTATTCCTGCCGAGTCGGTTATTGCCAGTGATGCCAGGCCCGCGCAGGCGATTCGCCAAAGTCGCGGTTCTTCTATGCGCGTAGCGCTTGAACTGGTAAAAGAAGGGCGGGCAGAAGCCTGCGTCAGCGCGGGCAATACCGGCGCGCTGATGGGACTGGCCAAACTTGTGCTCGGCCCGCTAAAGGGCATTGAGCGTCCGGCACTGATGACCGTGCTGCCCAACACCCGGGCAGGTAAAACGGTGGTGCTGGATTTAGGCGCTAACGTGGATTCCGACAGCGCTATGCTGGTGCAATTCGCGATAATGGGGTCGGTAATGGCGGAAGAAGTGCTTAACGTCGACCGACCACGCGTTGCGCTGCTGAACATTGGCCAGGAAGAAACCAAAGGTCTGGAAACTATCCGGGACGCTGCCGCGGTTCTGCGGGATGCGCCGGAAGTTAACTATATTGGATACCTTGAAGGCAACGAACTTCTTACCGGAAAAACGGATGTCCTGGTGTGTGATGGTTTTATCGGAAACGTCACGTTAAAGACAATGGAAGGCGTAGTGAGAGTTTTTCTTTCGCTGTTGCAATCGCCAGAAGGTAAAAAAAGGGCCTGGTGGCTGTCGCTGCTGGGACGTTTATTAAAAAAACGTCTGTCCAGGCGCTTTGGCCACCTCAACCCCGACCAGTACAACGGCGCCTGTCTGTTAGGCTTGCGCAAAACCGTGGTGAAAAGCCACGGCGGCGCCAGCCAGCGCGCGTTCACCGCGGCGATAACACAGGCAGAGCAGGCGGTGCGGCGGCAACTTCCCGAAAGGATTGCCGCCCGCCTTGAAACTGTATTACCTAAGAGTGACTGAGCGGATATGTATACAAAGATTATCGGTACGGGCAGCTATCTGCCTGAACAGGTGCGGACTAACGCCGATCTGGAAAAAATGGTTGAGACGTCGGACGAGTGGATTGTCACCCGAACCGGCATCCGTGAACGTCGTATCGCTGCGCCAAACGAGACCGTAGCGACGATGGGCTTTCAGGCCGCCGAGCGCGCGCTGGAAATGGCGGGCATCGACAAAGACGATATCGGCCTGATTGTCGTCGCCACCACCTCTTCCAGCCACGCTTTCCCAAGCTCCGCCTGTATGATTCAGCAGATGCTGGACATCAAAGACGCCGCCTCTTTTGATATCGCCGCGGCCTGCGCAGGTTTCACCTACGGGCTAAGCATCGCCGATCAGTACATCAAAAACGGCGCGGTCAAAAATGCGCTGGTTATCGGTTCTGACGTGCTGGCACGTATGCTCGATCCTAACGATCGCGGCACTATCATTCTGTTCGGCGACGGCGCGGGCGCCGTGGTTCTGGGCGCCAGCGAAGAGCAGGGCATTATCTCTACCCATCTGCACGCCGATGGCCGCTATGGCGAGCTGCTAACGCTGGCCAATCAGGATCGCCAGAATCAGCAGCAGCCTTCCTACGTGACCATGGCCGGCAACGAAGTGTTTAAAGTGGCGGTCACAGAGCTGGCGCACATCGTTGAAGAGACGCTGCAGGCCAACAACCTCGAGCGCGAAGCGATCGACTGGCTGGTGCCGCATCAGGCTAACCTGCGCATTATCAGCGCTACCGCACGCAAGCTGGGCATGGAAATGGACAAAGTTGTGGTCACGCTGGATCGCCACGGCAATACTTCTGCCGCCTCGGTGCCTACCGCTCTTGATGAAGCGGTACGCGATGGCCGCATCAAGCCAGGCCAGCTGATCCTGCTGGAAGCTTTTGGCGGCGGCTTCACCTGGGGCTCGGCGCTGGTTCGTTTTTGATTAACAGGATAGAACAATGACGCAATTTGCTATGGTTTTCCCGGGTCAGGGATCGCAGGCGGTTGGCATGCTGGCCGAGCTGGCAGCTGAAAATCCGCTGATTGAACAGACGTTTCGTGAAGCTTCCGACGCGCTGGGTTACGATCTCTGGGCGCTGGTGCAGAATGGGCCTGCTGAAGAACTGAACAAAACCTGGCAGACGCAGCCGGCGTTGCTGGCCGCATCTGTTGCTATTTTCCGCGTTTGGCAGGAAAAAGGCGGATCGCAGCCTGCAATGCTGGCGGGACACAGCCTGGGCGAGTATAGTGCGCTGGTTTGCGCAGGCGTGATCGATTTTAAAGACGCCATTAAGCTGGTTGAGCTGCGTGGCAAGCTGATGCAGGAAGCGGTACCGGAAGGGACCGGCGCGATGCAGGCGATTATTGGCCTGGACGACGCGGCTATTGCCAAAGCCTGTGAAGAAGCGGCTCAGGGCGAAGTGGTGTCGCCGGTGAACTTCAACTCGCCGGGTCAGGTTGTTATCGCGGGCAATAAAGCGGCGGTGGAACGTGCTGGTGCAGCCTGTAAAGCCGCCGGCGCCAAACGCGCGCTGCCGCTGCCGGTTAGCGTACCGTCGCATTGCGCGCTTATGAAGCCTGCGGCGGATAAGCTGGCGGTTGCGCTGGCGTCGCTGACTTTCAACGCGCCAGCCGTGCCCGTGGTCAACAATGTTGATGTTCGCTGCGAAACCTCTGCTGAGGCGATCCGCAGCGCGCTGGTTCGCCAACTCTATAGCCCGGTTCGCTGGACAGAGTGCGTAGAGCTTATGGCGCAGCAGGGCGTAACGTCGCTGCTGGAAGTCGGGCCAGGCAAGGTGTTAACCGGCCTGACCAAACGAATTGTAGACAGCCTGACGGCGGCGCCGGTCAACGATCCGGCCAGCCTCTCCGCAGCGCTCGGGCAGTAAGAAGAGGATGAAGATGAACTTCGAAGGAAAAATTGCGTTGGTTACCGGCGCGAGCCGCGGCATCGGCCGTGCGATCGCGGAAAAGCTGGTAGAAGGCGGCGCGAAAGTGATCGGCACGGCGACCAGCGAAAGCGGCGCAGAGGCGATTAGCGCTTACCTGGGCAGCAATGGCAAAGGCCTGGCGCTGAACGTGACCGACAGCGCGTCTATCGACGAAGTGCTGGCCACGATCCGTGCGGAATTTGGCGAAGTGGACATTTTAGTCAATAATGCTGGCATTACGCGTGATAATCTTCTGATGCGTATGAAGGACGACGAGTGGCAGGATATCCTGGACACTAATCTGACTTCCGTATTCCGCCTTTCAAAAGCGGTAATGCGCGCTATGATGAAAAAACGCGTGGGCCGAATCATTACCATTGGCTCCGTTGTTGGAACAATGGGTAATGCGGGCCAGGCAAACTACGCGGCAGCAAAAGCGGGTTTGATCGGCTTCAGCAAGTCACTGGCGCGGGAAGTCGCGTCACGTGGTATCACCGTTAACGTTGTGGCTCCCGGTTTCATTGAAACCGACATGACGCGTGCGCTGACTGAAGAGCAGCGTGCAGGCATCCTGGCGGGAGTGCCGGCGGGTCGCTTAGGCGGCGCGCAGGAGATCGCCAGTGCCGTTGCATTTTTAGCCTCTGACGAGGCTGCGTACATCACTGGTGAAACGCTGCACGTCAACGGCGGAATGTACATGGTCTGATAATCACGAAAACTATTTGCGTTATTTGCGGTAATGCCCGCAAAATAGCGTAAAATCGTGGTTTGACCAGCCGGGATTTAGTTGCATCTTTTTCAACATTTTATACACTACGAAAACCATCGCGAAAGCGAGTTTTGATAGGAAATTTAATAGTATGAGCACTATCGAAGAACGCGTTAAGAAAATCATTGGCGAGCAGCTTGGCGTTAAGCAGGAAGAAGTTGTTAACACTGCCTCTTTTGTAGAAGATCTGGGCGCTGATTCTCTTGATACCGTTGAGCTGGTAATGGCTCTGGAAGAAGAGTTTGATACTGAGATTCCGGACGAAGAAGCTGAGAAAATCACTACCGTTCAGGCAGCTATTGATTACATCAATGGTCACCAGGGTTAAGTGAGCATCTCCAGGCGGTCACTCGACCGCCTGAATTTTATCTGTAGGTCATTCTCTTTTTTCCCCTCCCTGGAGGACGAACGTGTCTAAGCGTCGTGTAGTTGTGACCGGTCTTGGCATGTTGTCTCCTGTCGGCAATACCGTAGAGTCTACCTGGAATGCTCTTGTTGCCGGTCAGAGTGGCATCAGCCCGATCGACCATTTTGAAACCAGTGCCTATGCAACGCGCTTTGCTGGCTTAGTAAAGGATTTCAACTGCGAGGATTTTATCTCGCGTAAAGATCAGCGCAAAATGGATGCCTTTATTCAGTATGGCGTTGTCGCTGGTATTCAGGCTATGCAGGATGCCGGTCTGGTCATTACTGACGAGAACGCGCATCGTATCGGCGCCGCTATCGGCTCCGGCATCGGCGGTCTTGGTTTAATAGAAGAAAACCATAGCTCGCTGGTCAACGGCGGCCCTCGTAAAATCAGTCCTTTCTTTGTGCCTTCCACCATTGTGAACATGATTGCCGGTCATCTGACTATCATGTACGGCATGAAAGGGCCGAGTATCGCTATTTCCACCGCCTGTACCACCGGCGTCCATAACATCGGCCAGGCGGCGCGTATCATCGCCTATAACGATGCCGATGTCATGATCGCCGGCGGCGCCGAAAAGGGCAGTACGCCGCTGGGCATTGGCGGCTTCGGTGCGGCGCGTGCGCTTTCCACCCGCAACGACAACCCGCAGGCGGCAAGCCGTCCGTGGGATAAAGATCGCGACGGCTTCGTGCTGGGCGACGGTGCGGGCATTGTGGTGCTGGAAGAGTATGAACATGCGAAAAAGCGCGGCGCGAAGATCTACGCCGAGCTGGTCGGCTTTGGCATGAGCAGCGACGCTTATCATATGACCTCTCCGCCAGAAAACGGCGCGGGCGCGGCGCTGGCGATGGAAAACGCCCTGCGTGACGCCCAGCTGTCGCCGGAGCAGATCGGCTATATCAATGCGCACGGCACCTCGACGCCGGCGGGCGATATTGCCGAAGCGCAGGCCGTTAAGTCGGTGTTTGGCGCGGCGGCGTCCAGCGTGATGGTCAGCTCTACTAAATCCATGACCGGACATCTGTTAGGCGCGGCGGGCGCGGTAGAATCTATCTACTCGATCCTTGCGCTGCGCGATCAGGTCATTCCGCCAACCATCAACCTGGATAACCCGGATGAAGGTTGCGACCTGGACTTCGTGCCGCACACGGCGCGTCAGGTTAAAGGGCTGGAGTATGCGCTGTGCAACTCCTTCGGGTTTGGCGGCACCAACGGCTCGCTGATCTTCCGTAAGATCTGATCCGCCTGTTGTGACAGAAGGCCCGCAAACGCGGGCCTTTTTTGTTTTTTGACGGTCAGCAAAAGTAAAACAGAGCGGGATAAGGCAGGCTTAACCACCAAAAAGGAGAGCAGATGATCTGGATAAACGGCAAGCAACAGGAGTTGATTGGGATCAGGGACCGCGCCGTGCAGTTTGGCGACGGCTGCTTTACTACGGCCCGGATAGTGGACGGCCGCATAGTGATGCCGGATGCTCATCTGCTACGGCTTCAGCTGGCCTGCGAACGACTGTGGATACGCCATGTCGACTGGCAAGCTTTGCAGCAGGAAATAACCTTAGCCGCGGCAACGCGCGTGGAGGGCGTACTTAAAGTTATTCTCTCACGAGGCGAAGGCGGACGCGGCTACAGCGCCAGCGGCTGCGGTGAGGCCACGCGTATCATCATGCTGTCGGACTATCCCGCCCATTATCATCAGTTACGTCAAACGGGCGTCAGCCTGGCACTGAGCACGATACGCCTGGCGCGCAATCCGCTGCTGGCAGGCATAAAACACCTTAACCGGCTTGAGCAGGTGCTGATCCGTACAGAGCTTGAGCAGACCGGCGCCGACGAAGCGCTGGTGCTTGACACTCAAGGCATGCTGGTGGAATGCTGTGCGGCGAATTTGTTCTGGCGTAAGGGCGAGCGAGTTTTTACGCCGGATGTCGCGGAAGCTGGCGTAAACGGCATCCAGCGGCAGTGGGTGATAGAGCGGCTTGCCGCGCAGGGGATAGCGGTCAGCGAAGTCAGCGAGCCGCCGCAGACGCTCGCAGAAGCGGACGAAATCTTTATAACTAACGCGCTGATGCCGGTACTGCCGGTGTCCAGGATCGAACAACGGCTTTATCGCTCCAGAGAGCTGTTCAGCCGAATCAGTGCGCACGATTTTCAGGGAAATTTATGACAGTAAAAAGCAAACTTGTCGGCGGGATCGTCGTGCTTGTTATCGCCGGTCTGGCTTACAGCTACTGGCAAATCAGGCAGTTCGCCGCCTCGCCGCTGGCTATCAGTCAGGAAGCTATTTTTACGCTGCCTGCCGGCTCGGGCCGCGTCGCGCTGGAGGCGGAACTCAACCAGCAAAAAATCGTCCCGCGCTCTGTCTGGTTTGGCTGGCTGCTGAAGCTGGAACCGGAACTGGCGAATTTCAAGGCGGGAACCTATCGTTTCAGCCAGGGCATGACCGTGCGCCAGATGCTGGCGCTGCTCTCCAGCGGCAAAGAAGCGCAGTTCCCGATCCGCTTTATCGAAGGCTCGCGTATGCAGGAGTGGCTGGCGCAGCTGCGTGCGGCACCCTATATCAAACATACCTTAGCGGATGACAGCTTCGCCACGCTGGCCAAGGCGCTGGACATCCCTGAACAGAACGTGGAAGGCTGGTTCTATCCGGATACCTATTCCTATACCGCCAACACCACAGATGTGGCGATCCTGCGTCGCGCGCATGCGCAGATGGATAAAATTGTCGATACGCTGTGGCAAAGCAAAAAGGAAGGCTTGCCCTACAAAGATAAAAACGACCTGCTGACGATGGCTTCCATTGTGGAAAAAGAGACGGCAGTAAGCGCGGAGCGCAGCAGGGTCGCTTCGGTCTTTATCAACCGGCTGCGGCTGGGGATGCGGCTGCAAACCGATCCTACCGTGATTTACGGCATGGGCGACAGCTATAAGGGCACGCTGACCCGCAAGGATCTGGAAACGCCGACGGCTTATAATACCTATGTTATCGCCGGGATGCCGCCGGGGCCTATCGCCATGCCAGGCAAAGCGTCGCTGGAAGCGGCCGCCCAGCCGGAAAAAACAGATTTCCTCTATTTTGTCGCGGACGGCAAAGGCGGCCACACCTTTACCACCAACCTGGCGAGCCACAATCGGGCGGTTCAGGTCTGGCGCCAGCTGAACAAGGAAAAAAATGAACAGTAAATTTATCGTCATTGAAGGTCTGGAAGGCGCGGGTAAAACCACCGCTCGCGATAGCCTTGTCGCGGTACTGAAACAGCACGGCGTTGATGATATCGTTTTTACCCGCGAACCCGGCGGTACGCCGCTGGCGGAAAAGCTGCGCGAGCTAATCAAGCAGGGCATTGATGGCGAGCCGATCACCGATCGGGCAGAGCTTCTGATGCTTTATGCGGCGCGCGTGCAGCTGGTGGAAAACGTGATTAAACCAGCGCTGGCGCGCGGCGCCTGGGTAATCGGCGACCGTCACGATCTCTCTTCCCAGGCCTATCAGGGCGGCGGACGCGGTCTGGACAGCGAGCTGATGCTGCAACTGAAGCGTAGCGTGCTGGGCGACTTCGCGCCCGATCTGACGCTCTATCTGGACGTCACGCCGGAGATCGGCCTGCAGCGCGCCAGGGCAAGAGGCGAGCTGGACAGGATTGAACAGGAGTCGCTGAACTTCTTTATCCGCACGCGCGAACGCTACCTGACGCTGGCCGCTGCCGATCCACGCATTAAAACCATCGATGCCACGCAAAACATTGAGCAGGTTTCCGCCGCTATCCGCCAGACGCTGACGCAGTGGCTACAGGAAGAGCTATGATCTGGTATCCCTGGCTTAGCCAGCCCTATCGGCAGATTATCGGCCAGCATCAGGCGGGACGCGGACACCATGCGCTGCTGCTGCAGGCGCTGCCGGGCATGGGCGACGCCTCGCTGGTTTGGGGCATCAGCCGCTGGCTGATGTGCCAGCGCAGAGACGGGCTGAAAAGCTGTGGAGAGTGTCACGCCTGCCGTCTGATGCAGGCCCATACGCACCCGGACTGGTACGAACTGTCGGCGGAAAAAGGCAAAAGCTCGCTGGGGATAGACGCGGTGCGCGGCGTAACGGAAAAACTTTTCCATCATGCCCAGCAGGGCGGCGCTAAGGTGGTCTGGCTGCCTGATGCCGCGCAGCTAACGGAAGCCGCTGCCAACGCCCTGCTGAAAACGCTGGAAGAGCCGCCGGTCAATACCTGGTTTCTGCTCTGCTGCCAGCAGCCGTCGCAGCTGCTGGCCACGCTGCGCAGCCGCTGTCAGGCTATTCACCTGGCCGCGCCGGACGAAACGCAAAGCCTGGGCTGGCTGCAGAAGCAGACCAACGCCTCGCAGCAGGATTGCCTGACCGCACTGCGGCTGAGCGGCGGCGCGCCAGCAGCGGCGCAGACGCTGCTGGAAAAACACTGGGCCGCGCGTCAGACGCTGTGCGAGGCGCTGCCCGGAGCGCTGCAGCAGGATATGCTATCCTTGCTGCCTGTTTTAAATCATGACGACGCGGCACAGCGCACCGGCTGGCTCTGCGCGCTGCTGGTGGACGCGCTGAAATGGCAGCAGGGCGGCGGACGTTTTATCGCCAATGCCGACAGCCAGGCGCTGGTGGCGGAGATCGCCCGTCAGCTACCGGCCAGCGCGCTGGATGAGAGCGTGCGTCAATGGTTCCTGTGCCGCGATCGCCTGCTGAACGTGGTTGCCGTTAACCGCGAACTGTTACTGACCGACCGGCTGCTGGCGTGGGAGCAGATGCTGCACGCCTCCGTAGTCGGCTAATCAAGCTGGAATAATTATGTTTTTAGTGGATTCACACTGCCATCTCGACGGGCTCGACTATGCGGGCCTGCACCAGAATGTGGACGACGTGCTGGCGAAAGCCGCCGCGCGCGACGTAAAATTTATGCTGGCGGTGGCGACCACGCTGCCAGGCTACAAAGCCATGACGCAGCTGATCGGCGATCGTGATAACGTGGCGTACTCCTGCGGCGTACATCCGCTCAATCAGGATGAGCCATTCGATTTTGCGGAACTGCGCCAGCTGGCCGCTGACGAGCGCGTTATCGCCATGGGCGAAACGGGGCTGGATTACTATTATCAAAAAGAGACTATGGCGCAGCAGCAGGCCTCTTTTCGCGAGCATATCCGTGTTGGTCGCGAGCTGAATAAGCCGGTTATCGTCCATACGCGTGACGCCCGCGAAGATACGCTGGCGATCTTGAAAGAAGAGCAGGTGGAAGGTTGCGGCGGCGTGCTGCACTGCTTTACCGAAGATCGCGAAACGGCAGCAAAGCTGCTGGATATGGGGTTTTATATCTCATTTTCAGGCATCGTGACTTTCCGCAACGCCGAAACCATCCGCGAGGCGGCGCGCTATGTGCCGCTGGACAGAATCCTGGTGGAAACCGACTCGCCTTATCTGGCGCCGGTGCCGTATCGGGGCAAAGAGAATCAGCCCGCTTACACCCGCGACGTGGCGGAATATATGGCCGTACTGAAAGGCGTCAGTATCGAAGCGCTGGCGGAAGCCACAACCGCCAACTTTTCTCGTCTTTTCCATGTGCCAATAGAGCGCCTGACAGACTGAGGGTTTTATTTCAGTACTCGTAATAAATTTGTGAAAAAAAGTCGACCGTATCGTTCCGCAGGGGGCGATACGGTTTTTTAATGGGTAAAAACTGGCGATTTAACCGGAAATCAGCTACACAGCAGGCGGATGTTCAGTGAAACGTGATAACCGTCAAACAAATCCTGACGGAATTATTTTACAGTTCGTAATAAATCATGAGGGCGCCCAGCGCTCCACTCATAGCGGGTCCTCCCCCCGTTATATCGCGTCTGAAAGCGCGTAAAAGCACCCATACTCAGGAGTTTCACATATGTTCAAAAATGCATTTGCAAACCTGCAAAAGGTCGGTAAATCGCTGATGTTGCCGGTATCGGTGCTGCCGATAGCCGGTATCCTGCTTGGCGTAGGCTCCGCCAACTTCAGCTGGTTGCCCGCCGTCGTCTCTCACGTTATGGCGGAAGCAGGTGGTTCCGTCTTTGCCAACATGCCGCTCATCTTCGCTATCGGCGTTGCTTTAGGCTTTACCAACAACGATGGCGTTTCCGCGCTGGCGGCCGTGGTCGCCTATGGCATCATGGTTAAGACTATGGCGGTGGTGGCGCCGCTGGTGCTGCATATGCCCGCCGGCGAGATCGAAGCCAAGCATCTTGCCGATACCGGGGTACTGGGCGGGATTATCGCCGGTTCCATCGCGGCCTATATGTTTAACCGCTTTTACCGCATCAAGCTGCCGGAATATCTCGGCTTCTTTGCCGGTAAACGTTTTGTGCCGATTATTTCCGGCTTTACGGCTATTTTCGTCGGCGTTGTGCTCTCCTTTATCTGGCCGCCTGTGGGCACCGCGATTCAGGAGTTCTCGCAGTGGGCTGCCTATCAGAACCCGGTGGTTGCCTTCGGCATCTACGGCGTGATTGAACGCTCTCTGGTGCCGTTCGGCCTGCACCATATCTGGAATGTGCCATTCCAGATGCAGATCGGCGAGTTCACCAACGCTGCAGGTCAGGTATTCCATGGCGATATCCCGCGCTATATGGCGGGCGACCCGACGGCGGGCAAACTTTCCGGCGGCTTCCTGTTTAAAATGTATGGCCTGCCTGCGGCGGCGATTGCTATCTGGCACTCCGCCAAGCCTGAAAACCGTGCGAAAGTGGGCGGTATCATGATCTCCGCTGCGCTGACCTCGTTCCTGACCGGCATCACCGAACCTATCGAATTCTCCTTTATGTTCGTGGCGCCGATCCTGTATGCGATCCACGCGATTCTGGCCGGTCTGGCATTCCCAATCTGTATCCTGCTGGGTATGCGTGACGGCACCAGCTTCTCACACGGTCTGATCGACTTTGTGGTGCTGAGCGGCAACAGCAGCCGTATCTGGCTGTTCCCGGTAATCGGTATTATCTATGGCCTGATTTACTACACCGTGTTCCGCGTGCTGATAGCCAAACTCAATCTGAAAACGCCTGGTCGTGAAGATGTCACCACGACGCAGACGGCGGGCGCCGCTAACGAAATGGCGGCTAACCTGGTGGCGGCGTTCGGCGGTAAAGAGAACATCACTAACCTTGACGCCTGTATCACGCGTCTACGCGTCAGCGTGGCGGACGTATCCAAAGTGGATCAGTCCGGCCTGAAACAGCTTGGCGCAGCGGGCGTAGTAGTAGCAGGTTCCGGCGTGCAGGCGATTTTCGGCACCAAGTCCGACAACCTGAAAACCGAGATGGACGACTACATCCGTAATACTTAAGCGATTTGGTCGAGAAACAAGGGAGCGAAAGCTCCCTTTTTTTATGGCCGCCGCTGCTAAAAGCAACGGACAGGCAAAGAAAATCCTGCGGAAGGTTGAAAGAAAACAAATATCTCGCTCATACTGCCGTAACTCTACTCATAGCTTAAGGACATGCATCATGGCTGAAGAAACGATTTTCAGTAAGATTATCCGTCGCGAAATCCCGGCCGATATCGTTTATCAGGACGAGCTGGTTACCGCTTTCCGCGACATCTCGCCGAAAGCGCCAACGCACATTCTGATCGTGCCGAATATTCTGATCCCAACCGCCAACGACACGGTTGCGGGACACGAAGCCGCGCTGGGTCGGATGATTGTGGTGGCGTCGCAAATCGCCAAAGATGAAGGGATCGCCGAGGATGGCTATCGTTTGATCATGAACTGCAACCAGCACGGCGGACAAGAGGTCTATCATATCCATCTGCATCTGGTCGGCGGTCGTCCGCTGGGCCCGATGCTGGCTGAATAAGATGCCGGAGCAACTATGATGCGGATGATCGCCCTGGGCGTCGTGCTGGCGGCGCTAAACGGTTGCGCCAGCGATCGCGCCGCGATTGATACTTCGCAGTCGCTGGTGATGGAGTCGTCGGTGCTGTCGGCGGGCATTCTTACCGATGAACCGACGATGTCGGTACATGAAGGCCAGCAGCGCGCGTCATCGCGGCTTTACAACCAGCAGGAAAAACCCGTCACGCTGCACTATCGTTTTTACTGGTATGACGAAAAAGGGCTGGAAATCCTGCCTTTTGAAGCGCCCCGCAGGGTCACCGTCGCGCCGCACAGCAGTGTTGATATATCGTCGCAAACGGGTAATCTGACGGCCAACAAGGTTCGCCTTTACCTGTATCTGTAGGAGATTTTTGCGTGGAAAGGAAGATAACTAAATTTTCGGGCGTCGTGTTGCTGGCGCTTATCCTGAGCGGCTGTGTGATTAAGCAGCAGCAGCCCGCGCCCGTAGAGCCGGCGCAGCCGGTTCCGGAACCGACGCAGCCCGTGCCGACGCCGACTCAGCCGCCGCCGGTGGAAACAGTGCCGCAGCCGCCGAAAATGCAGTCGATCAACTGGGACGCCAGCGTCTCGCCGCTGGTCGCGCAGATGCTGAAGGCGGACGGCGTCACGCCCGGCAGCGTGCTGCTGATCGACAGCGTGAAAAACAGCACTAACGGCAGCCTGCAGCGGGCCAAAGCCACCGCCGCGCTGCAGAATGCGCTGCAGAACAATGCGCAGTTCAAGCTGGTGGCGCCAGAGCAGCTGGCGACGGCTAAACAGACGCTGGGACTCTCCGCCGAGGATAGCCTGGGCTCGCGCAGTAAAGCGGTCGGTCTGGCTCGCTACGTCGGCGCGCAGTATGTGCTCTATACCAACGCGCAGGGCGACGTTAAATCGCCAGAGCTGCAGATGCAGCTGATGCTGGTGCAGACCGGCGAAATCATCTGGTCAGGCAACGGTGTCGTACAGCATTGATCCCAAGCTCACAAGGCTGATCCAACAACGATTTCCGGCGGAGCAATCCGCCGGTTCTTTTTTGCCGCTTTCCGGCCTGACGGGGCTGACGACGAAAATCGAGCTGGCGCATACGACGCTGCTGGCTCGCTATCAGCCGCAAAAGAAGTCTCTACCAGGCGTGGATCGGCAGCGCGAATACCGCATTTTGCGCCAGCTGCGCCAGACCGATCTGGCGCCAGCCGTCAGAGGCTACGCCGATAGCTGGCTGCTGCTTGACTGGCTGCCGGGCGAGGCGCTGAGCGAAGAGGGTTTCCCGGCGGCGCTGGAAAGCGTGGCTGGCGAACTGGCAAAGCTGCACCGGCAGCCGCCCAGCGGTTATCCTTTACAGCTGCAAAAATTGCTGGAACGCTACTGGCAGCTCAGTCAGCCGTCGCGACGGCACTGCGGCTGGCTGCGCGCGCTGCGACGCCTGCAGCGGATCGGCGAGCCGAAACCGCTGCGGCTGGCGCTGTTGCATATGGACGTGCATCCGGGCAACCTGATTCGGCAGGAAAATAAACTGCGGCTGATTGACTGGGAGTACGCCAGCGATGGCGATATCGCGCTGGAGCTGGCGGCGCTGGTCGCCGGAAACGCGCTGGAGCCGACGCAACAGTCGGCGCTAATCGAACATTATGCCGCTCTGCAGCGGCTGGATGCGACCTGCCTGCGGCGGCAGATGGCGCGCTGGCAGCCCTGGCTGACGCTGCTGGCCGCCAGCTGGTATGAGCTACGCTGGCAGCAGAGCGGCAACGAAGCATTTTATACGCTGGCGGCGCAGGCCTGGCAGCGGGTACGATCATAAGAGGTAATTTGTGGGACCGGTAATGTTAGATGTGCTCGGTTACGAGCTGGACGCGGAAGAGCGGGAAATTTTGCAGCATCCGCTGGTGGGCGGGCTAATCCTGTTTACGCGCAACTATCACGATCCTGAGCAGCTGCAGGAGCTGATCAGACAGATCCGCGCGGCTTCGCGTCATCGTCTGGTGCTGGCGGTGGACCAGGAAGGCGGTCGCGTGCAGCGTTTCCGCGAAGGTTTTACGCGGCTGCCGGCGATGCAATCTTTCGCCGCGCTCAACAACGAGACCGAAGCGGCAAGGCTGGCGCAGGAAGCTGGCTGGCTGATGGCCGCCGAGATGATTGCAATGGATATCGATATCAGCTTCGCGCCGGTGCTGGATATCGGTCACGGCAGCGCGGCGATCGGCGAGCGCAGCTTCCATGAGGATCCGGCGATAGCGCTGGCGATGGCGCGCTGTTTTATCAAGGGCATGCACGAAGCCGGCATGAAAACCACCGGTAAGCATTTTCCCGGTCACGGCGCGGTAAGCGCGGACTCGCATAAAGAAACGCCGCGCGACGAACGCCCTGAAGAGATTATTCGTCAGCACGACATGCAAATCTTTAAACAGCTGATTGACGAGCAAATGCTGGATGCGGTGATGCCCGCGCACGTTATCTATACTCAGGTAGATCCGCGTCCGGCCAGCGGCTCGTCGCACTGGCTGAAGAAGGTGCTGCGCAACGAGCTGGGCTTTGATGGCGTGATTTTCTCCGACGATTTGTCGATGGAAGGCGCGGCGATTATGGGCAGCTATGCCGAGCGCGGTCAGGCTTCGCTGGATGCCGGCTGCGATATGATCCTGGTTTGCAACAACCGCGACGGCGCGGTCAGCGTGCTGGATAATCTGTCACCGATCAATGCTGAGCGTGCAACCCGACTCTATCATGGCGGTAACTTTACCCGCCGGGAGCTGCTGGCTTCGTCGCGCTGGCAAGAGAGTAGTCAGGCGCTAAGCGCGCTGCAAACGCGCTGGCTGGAGCAACGTTAAACAACGCCGCCGGATGCCGCATCCGGCGCGTAGCAGAACGGCGAGAGTTCAGACTGAGGTAAATCACAGGGGAAAACGATGATCATCTATCTGCACGGTTTCGATTCAACCAGTCCCGGCAACCATGAAAAGGTGCTGCAGTTACAGTTTATCGATCCGGATGTACGGCTGCTCAGCTACAGCACGCTGCATCCCAAACACGACATGCAGCATCTGCTGAAAGAAACCGATAAGCTGCTGCGCGCCAGCGACGATGAAAGAGCGCTGATCTGCGGCGTGGGGCTGGGCGGATACTGGGCCGAGCGCATCGGTTTTCTCAATGATATTCGTCAGGTGATGTTCAATCCCAACCTGTGGCCGGAAGAGAACATGCCGGGCAAAATCGACAGGCCGGAAGAGTATGTTGATATCGCCACCAAATGCGTCAGCAATTTCCGCGAAAAAAACCGCGATCGCTGTCTGACGATCCTTTCCCGCCGCGACGAAGCGCTGGAGAGCCAGCGCAGCGCGCAGCTGCTGAGCAGCTACTATGAGCTGGTCTGGGACGAAAGCCAGGGCCATAAATTCAAAGATATCACCTCGCATCTGCAGCGGATCAAAGCCTTCAAGACGCTGGGCTAGCCGCTTTTTCGCCCGCGCGAGTTCGGCGGGCGATTCTTTATCTAACCGTTTTCCAGCCTGGGCCACTGCTCCAGCGTAATGTTACGCATATTGGCCATATCGCTGAACTCCGCCAGCGTCGCTTTAATATCCTTATCCAGATACTCCGCGTTCTCATGTTCGACGATCACCACGCTGTTGTCGGGGATTTTCGCCAGCAGCTGCTGTAAACGGGCATTGTGCAGGAAGATCAGATTCTGATTAAAACGCACCACGAAATGATCGTTGTAGCGGCTGAGCTGGATAGCGCTTTGGTGGCTGGCGACAGAGCTGCACAGCAGCTGCGTCAGTACGCCCGCCAGCAAACCCGGCAGCATCCCGATAAAAATAATGCCGCAGGTGGTCGCCAGAAAAGGAATAAACTGCACCAAACCCTGACGCCACTGGCTGATAAACAGCGACGGCGAGGCCAGCTTGTAGCCGGTATAGATCAGAATGGCGGCCAGGCTCGCCAGCGGGATTCGGTTCAGTAGCGATTCGAAAAGCAGACCGCAGCAAAGCATCAGTACGCCATGCAGGATCACCGAGAGCTTGCTACGCGCGCCGGCGTTGACGTTTACCGAACTGCGGACAATCACCGCCGTCACCGGAATACCGCCCAGCAGCCCGCTCAGCATATTGCCGGCGCCCTGGGCGAGCAGCTCTTTATCCGGTGAAGGCTGCGGGCGCTGGTCGACCAGCTTTTTCAGCGCCTGCTGGCTAAGCAGCGTCTCCATGCTGGCCACCAGCGCCAGCGTCAGGCCGGTAAGCCAGACGGCGGGATGACTCCAGGCGTTGAAAAAGTCGGGATGATTGAACTGCTGCGCCAGTGACGCCCAGGAGTCCACCTGCGGCAGGCTCAGGCGATCCAGCGTGGCGGCCGCCTGCGGTAACAGCTTCTCGGCTATCAGCAGCACCATGCCGCCCCAGAGCACCGCTACCAGCTCGCCGGGCACAAGGCCGAAAAAACGATTGTGCTGACGGCGCTTGTGCCACAGAAAAAGAATAAACAGCGCGCCCAGCGCCACAAAAACCGACAGGGGCGAAAAGAGTTTGGTTACCGTTTCCCCTTCGGCATCCAGCGCGGCAGGCGTCTGCTGGCGAATCAGCAGCAGGCCGATTGCCGCCATCATGCCCTGGATCACCGAGCCCGGGATCAGGCTTATCCAGCGCCCAAAACGCAGAATGCCGGCCAGCGTTTGCAGCGAGCCCGCCAGCACCAGCGCGGCCAGCAGCAGGGAAAAGCTGCCGAGATTCTCCATAGCGGCGACCACAATGGTCACCAGACCCGCCGCCGGGCCGCTGACGGCGAAGCGGGAAGGGCTGCACAGCGTCACAACCAGTCCGCCGATCACGCCGGTCAGCAGCCCGACAAAAGGCGGCAGACCACAGGCCTGGGCAATCCCCAGGCTAAGCGGCAGCGCCACTAAAAATACTACCGTGCCTGCCAATATATCGTCGCGTAGATTTTTCATATTCATCTTTGGCACCTTCTTAAACCAGTCTTTTTAAATAGCCGCTGTGCAGTTCATAGACACAGCCGTAAATAGCGACTTCTCTGCCCGCTTTTTTCGCCGCTTTCACCGGCCAGGCATTAATTAAATTAATCGCCTGCGCCATCAGGTGATATTCCGTTAACTTTTCTTTATCCGTCGTGGCTATTTTCTTTTCAGGCTGAAACGTTGCCATCCAGCTGTTAAGGGATTGATAAAGTTTTTGCAGCCGTCGGGTGAGCGGATCGGAATAAGGCGACGAATCGGTTTCCTGTAATTCCAGCGCGGCGTTGATACCGCCGCAGCCGTAGTGGCCACAAAGAATAACGGTATCGATCTTTAAATGTTCAAGCGCGTATTGCAGCACGCTCATCAGGCTTTCATCCTCTTCCAGCACCATATTGGCGATATTGCGGTGAACAAATAGCTCGCCGGGATGCGCATTAGTTAATACCTCGGCAGGCACGCGGCTGTCGGAGCAGCCAATCCAAAGCGCTTGCGGTTGCTGAGCGGGCACCAGATTTAAAAAAAATTCCGCATCCCGGTGTTTCTGCTGCTGCGCCCAGCTGCGGTTTCTTGCCAGCAATCTGTTTAGTGTTTTCATTTCCGTTCCCTTTTTCTTTTTCCGGCAGGGTAGCCAGAATATCTTAAGGGAATCTTAATAAATCAGACCATCTTAAAATTTATTGATCTCTGACGAATATATTGCCTTGCATGAGATTTAAATATTTACGGGAAATAAATCCTCAAACATGCTTTATTGTTTTTTAATATAAAAATCTTATTCAGAAAACAAGAAGCGGGTTTATTGGAGTCTTTGTGAATAGAAAGGCGACGTTAAACCGGTTTCGTCGATGACTGTCGGCTCTGGTATGACTATTCCTTCTGATTCCTGAAGCCGGAATAAAAAACTACTCCGTTGGGAAGGGCGCCAGAAAGTGGGGTAAAATTATCGTGCTGAAAAGCGGAAAGTTATTCAGGAAAATCAAGGCGGTAATAAGAAATAGTTTAAAAAAATTGACCCATATCAATTTTTGCAGGACGACCGAATAACCTCGTGCTATTCTGCCTGCAGATAGCGAATAAATCGCCAACCCTATGTTAATTAAGGATATTATTTAACCTTTAATTAACGAATGGTTCACAATTTGAGGGGGTCGTTTGACTACACCAATGAAGAAGATTGTTATTGTCGGCGGAGGAGCCGGCGGGCTTGAGCTGGCGACGCAGCTTGGTCAGAAACTGGGACGGAAAAAAAAGGCGGAAATCACCCTGGTGGACCGCAATCACAGCCATTTATGGAAGCCGCTGCTGCATGAAGTCGCGACCGGATCGCTGGATGAAGGGATCGATGCGCTCAGCTATCTGGCTCATGCCCGTAATCACCATTTTCAGTTTCAGCTGGGAACGCTGACCGAAATCGATCGCGAAAATAAAAAACTGCAGCTGGCGGAGATCCGCAACGCACAGGGAGAACTGCTGGTTCCCGAGCGCGAGCTGGCGTACGACACGCTGGTGATGGCGCTGGGCAGCACCTCCAACGACTTCGGCACGCCGGGTGTGAAGGATCACTGCATCTTCCTGGACAACCCGCATCAGGCGCGCCGCTTCCATAATGAAATGCTGAACCTGTTCCTGAAGTTTTCCGCCAGCGAAGGCCGTCAGGAAAAAGTAAATATCGCTATCGTTGGCGGCGGCGCCACCGGCGTGGAGCTCTCTGCCGAGCTGCACAATGCGGTAAAACAGCTGCACAGCTACGGCTATAAAGGCCTGAACAACAGCGCGCTGAACGTAACGCTGGTGGAAGCGGGCGAGCGCATCCTGCCTGCGCTGCCGCCGCGCATCTCTTCGGCGGCGCATCAGGAGCTGACCAAGCTGGGCGTGCGCGTGCTGACCCAGACGATGGTGACCAGCGCCGATGAAAAGGGCCTGCATACCAAATCAGGCGAGTTTATCGACGCCGATCTGATGGTCTGGGCCGCAGGCATCAAGGCGCCGGACTTTATGAAAGAGATTGGCGGTCTGGAAACCAACCGCATCAATCAGCTGGTGGTGCAGCCGACGCTGCAAACCACGCGCGATGCGGATATCTACGCGATTGGCGACTGCGCTTCCTGCGCGCTGCCTTCCGGCGGATTCGTGCCGCCTCGCGCGCAGTCGGCGCACCAGATGGCGTCGCGCGTGCTGGATAATATCCTGGCGCAGATGAAAGGACGCGAACAAAAGGCCTACGTCTATAAAGATCACGGCTCGCTGGTGTCGCTGTCGCGCTTCAGTACGGTAGGCAGCCTGATGGGCAACCTGATGCGCGGTTCGATGATGGTCGAAGGACGCATCGCCCGCTTTGTTTATATCTCGCTTTACCGTATGCATCAGGTCGCGCTGCACGGCTATTTTAAAACGGGCCTGATGATGCTGGTCGGCAGCCTCAACCGGGTGATCCGTCCGCGTCTTAAACTGCATTAATCAGTACCGCCGCCACTAAAGTAATCGGGCTTATAGCGCTCTGGTCGCTATAAGCCTTTACGCCACCGCAGCCCGCCCTAAGAACTCTCTTAAAAGCTTAGCATTTGACTTTAGTGGTTTATTTCGTCCTGAATTCTTATTGTCACAACTGGTCCTGATAAGCAAACTTTACTCAACAAAACGCGTCGCGTACGCGCCCTGTGGGCGCCGGGTAAAGATGCGTGATAACCGTTTCAGGAGGCAGCCCTGTGAATAAATCGATGTTGGCAGGTATTGGTATTGGGGTAGCGGCCGCGCTGGGCGTCGCCGCTGTGGCGGGTATGAATGTGTTCGATCGCGGGCCGCAGTTTGCTCAGGTTCTCTCCGCCACGCCGATTAAAGAAACCATTAAAAACCCGCGTCAGGAGTGCCGCAACGTTACGCTGACCCATCGACGCGCCGTTCAGGATGAAAACCGTATCGCCGGTTCCGTACTGGGCGCGGTTGCGGGCGGCGTGCTGGGCCATCAGTTCGGCGGCGGACGTGGGCGCGATGTGGCGACCGTTGCAGGCGCGCTGGCGGGCGGCTACGGCGGCAACCAGGTACAGGGCGCGCTGCAGGATCGTGACACCTACACCACCACAGAGCAGCGCTGCAAAACCGTTTACGACAAGCAGGAAAAGACGCTGGGCTATGACGTCACCTATAAAATCGGCGACCAGCAGGGCAAAATCCGCATGGATAACGATCCGGGCACTCGCATCCCGTTAAACAGCAACGGCCAGCTGATCCTCAACAGTCAGAACCAGGCCTGAGTTCTCCCTGAATAAACGGGAAAAACAGGGCGCGCCATTTCAGCCTTGTCAGCAACATTAGCCTCATCTTCGCGGATGAGGCTTTTTTGTTTTTATCGGTATCTGAACGGTTGTTGTCGACGAGCGTTTATCGCTACCCACCTCCCTTTGCCAGGTAATATCTGAATCTGTCAGTTCAGGTATTGACCCAAAATGAATGATAAAGCCTCAGTAATCTCTGGTCGTAAATGACTTAAGTGAAATTTACAGGCGCAGTAGTAAATCTTTCCAATTTATCCTTCCGGTAGCTTTCCTGTAAGCCATTCAGATAGCGTACGCCTTCAGCTGTAAACAGGCGGTTCGCCATTTACCCTCTGATAATAAAGAATATTATTATCTACCCCTTGTCATTTTTCCGCTAAATAAAATCGTTTCTGCCTGCCTGAGTAGTCACCTTCGTTACTTATTTAGTTAAGCCAAACTGATTATCAATGTAAGTTTTTTGTAAGTTTTTCTACATTTTTTATTGAGGTTTTTTCTTGCGGGTGCATAATGTGCGCATAAAAAGTCTCATATACATATTTTGTTACACATTCACAGCCGGAAGTCTTATGCAGGGAAAAGAGAGAAAGCGACAGGGCATAGCGTGGTTCGCGCTTACCGTTATCATCACGGGCACCGTTTACGCCGCGCCGGGCGACCAGCAGCTACAGCATCAGCAGGAGCAGCAAAAAGCCCGTGAAGAGAGGCTGACGCCACAGGCGCCGGATGTGCGTCTCGCTGAACCTGTTCCGGCGCCTTCCCGGATAGCTTTCCCCGCAGAAAAACCCTGCTTTACGCTGAATCGCGTTACGCTCTCCGGGCAGGAAGCGCTGCCGCACTGGGTGCCTTTACAGCGGCTGGCTAATCAGGCGATTGGTCATTGCATTGGCGTTCAGGGCATCAATCAACTGATGGGCACGCTGCAAAACCGCTTAATCAACCACGGCTGGGTTACCACGCGGGTGCTCGCGCCGCAGCAGGATCTGCGCCAGGGCGAGCTTAAGCTGCTGATCGTGCCGGGCAGAATACGCAGCGTAACGCTCGAACCCTCTTCTTCGCGCCACGTCAGCCTTTGGTCGGCGATGCCCGCGCATAGCGGAAACCTGCTGGATCTGCGCGATATTGAGCAGGGGCTGGAAAACCTGCAGCGTCTGCCGACCGTGGAAGCGCATATGGCGCTACGTCCGGGCGAGAAACCCGGCGAAAGCGATATTGTTATTGAGCGCACCCAGCGCCGCTTCTGGCGGCTCGGCGCGTGGCTGGACGACTCCGGCACTGAGAGCACGGGCCGCTATCAGAGCGGCGTGATGCTGGCGCTGGATAATCCCACGTCGTTAAGCGATCTCTTTTACCTTACCGCCAGCCGCGATCTGGGCTTCGCCGGTCGAAAAAGCAGCAAAAGCCTGGCCGGGCACTACTCTGTGCCGCTCGGCTGGTGGCTGGTCGGCGTGACCGCCAGCGATTACGACTACCATCAGACGGTGGCTGGCTACAGCCGGGATTTCCTCTACGCGGGCAAAAGCCGCTCGCTGGATCTTCAGCTCAGTCGCGTGCTGCACCGTAACGCCACCTCCAAAACCACCGCCAGTTGGGATGTGCTGGTCAAAGAGTCGCGTAACTTTATCAACGATACCGAAGTTGTCAGCCAGCAGCGCCGCACCAGCGCCTGGCGGCTGGGTCTGGCACATCGTCACTATATTGGCGCGGCCACGCTGGACGCGGGCGTCAGTTATCAGCGCGGCACGCGCTGGTTTGGCGCGCTGCCCGCGTGGGAAGAGTCCTATGAGGACGCCACTTACGCCACCGCGCTGTCAAAAATCCTTACCTGGCAGGCTGGCCTGAACGCGCCGTTCACGCTGGGCAAACAGCAGTTAAGTTACAACATACAATACCGTCGGCAGATGAGTAACACGCCTTTGACGCCGCAGGATGAGTTCGCTATCGGCAACCGCTGGAGCGTGCGTGGCTTCGACGGCGAAAGGACGCTGAGCGCCAGCCGGGGCTGGACGCTGCAAAACACGCTGGCCTGGCGAACGCCGCTTCCGGCGCAGGAGCTCTATCTGGGCGCGGACTATGGCGAAGTCGCAGGCCACAGCACAACCAACACCGAGCTGCTCGGCCGCCATCTTGCCGGCGGCGTGGCAGGCCTGCGCGGCGGCATCGCGCCCGCCAACCTCAGCTACGACCTTTTTGCCGGGATACCGCTGTCGAAACCGGCGGGTTTTAAAACCGATCCGGTGACTTTCGGCTTCAGCCTGAACTGGAACTACTGACCCCATTCTTTTGCCTGACAAGGGACTGTGCGCAACATGAACAAGCTTTGCTATCGCATTATCTTTAATAAAGTTCGCGGCATGCTGATGGTGGTGCCGGATATCGCCCGCAGCGGCTATTCACGCGTGGCCCGCTGCCGCCAGCGCGCTTCGCGTACGGAAACGCGAGCGCGTATCAGTCCGGTCACCTTTGCGCTCTGGCTGGCGGCTGGCGCGGTCAGTTTGCCGGCGCAGGCGAATATCGTTGCGGACGGCAGCGCGCCGGGCAATCAGCAGCCGACGGTGATGTCCACCGCCAACGGCCTGCCGCAGATCAACATACAGACGCCGAATGCTCAGGGCGTTTCGCGCAATAAATATAGCCAGCTCGACGTCGACGGACGCGGCGCCATCCTCAACAACAGCCACCAGAACACCCGCACCCAACTGGGCGGGATGGTGGCGGCCAATCCCTGGCTGTCAAAGCAGGAAGCCAGCGTCATTCTCAACGAGGTCAACAGCCGCAATCCCAGCCAGCTCAACGGCTTTATCGAAGTTGCCGGTAAACGCGCGGCGGTCGTTATCGCCAACCCGGCAGGCATCACCTGCGACGGCTGCGGCTTTATCAATGCCAGCCGCAATACGCTGACTACGGGCCAGGCGGTGATGGAAAACGGCCAGCTGAAAGGCTTCGACGTCAACGGCGGCCGCATCAATATCGCCGGTAAAGGCCTGCAGGACAGCGAGGCGGACTACACGCAGCTTATCGCGCAGTCGGTCGAGGTGAATGCCAGACTGCACGCCCGCGAGCTGAACGTTGTGACCGGTAAAAACCAGGTTTCTGCCGATGGCGGCGTAACGGCGGTCAAAGCCAGCGATGAAGCTACGCGTCCCGCGTTCGCACTCGACGTAGCGGCAATAGGCGGCATGTACGCCAATAAAATTACGCTGACCGGCACCGAAAAAGGCGTCGGCGTGCGCAACGCGGGCGAGTTGGGCGCGAGCGTGGGCGAACTTAAGCTGAGCGTGGACGGCAAGCTGGAAAACAGCGGCACGCTGCAAAGCGGCGGCAGTTTGCAGGTAGCCAGCAAGGGCGATCAGCAAAACAGCGGCAAAATACTCGCTAAGCAAGAGGTGGCGCTTTCAGCGGGCGGCACGTTGCAAAACAGCGGGCTGGTTAGCGCGGGCAGTCACGCAACGCTTAGCGCCAATCGTATTGAGAGCACCAATGAGGGCACGCTGGCGGCGGGCGTGGATGACAGCGGGGCGCTGACACAGTCGGGCAATCTCTCTCTGACCAGCCAGGGCGAGCTGAAAGCGCAGGGCAAAAACCTGGCGCATGACCATATTCAGGCGCAGGGCAGCCGCGTCGATCTCGCCGGCAGCCAGACTTCAGCCGACAGCATTGGGCTGGCTTCTACACAAGGCGATATCAGCACTGCGGGCGCCACCGTATCAGCCAGAGCGATTCAGATCGGCGCCGCGACAAAACTAAACAATGATGATGGCAAACTTTCCGCAGGCAGCCTGAGCGTTACGGCAAAAAACATCAGCAACAATCGCGGCCTGCTACGGCAGCAAAACCAGGAGGCGCTGGCACTGAATACCGGCGCTTTACTGAATAATCAGGGCACCATCGTTAACGAAGGCGACACGGCTATCAAGGCGGACAGCATTGATAACCGCAGCGGCCTGATCGCGGGCAACGGCAGCAATCTTACGCTTGATGCGCGTCAGCTGGAGAACCAGCAGGGCACGCTTCAGCTGGCGGGCAAGGGCAAATTAAAGCTGAATATCGCGCAGCTGGACGGCAATCAGGGCAGCCTGCTGTCGGCAGGCGCGTTAGAGGTAACCGGCGGCAATCTTGATCTCTCGCAGGGGCATACCCAGGCGCAGGCGTTAACGCTCAAATCTGACACGCTGAATAATCAACAGGGCGTCCTGTCGCAGCGCGGCGAGGGCGAAATGGCGCTGGATGTGGCTGGCGCGATAGCAAACCAGGATGGCCGCATCGAAAGCGGCGGCAATTTGCGTATCGCGTCAGGCAGTCTGGATAACAGTCGCGGCACGCTGCTGGCTGCCGGGCAGGGCGATTTGCATGTCAGCGCGAATGATGTGCTGAACAACACGCAGGGCTCAATGCTCGCTGGCCAAAACCTGAATCTTTCCGGCTCAAGCCTGAATAACCAGCAGGGAGCGATCTCCGCCACCGGCGGCGAAGCCAAAGTGGTCACGCGCCAGCGCATTAATAACGCCAAAGGGCGCATAGAGGCGCAGCAGCAGTTGACTACACAGAGTCACGGGCTGGACAACCAGGGCGGCACGCTGCTGGGCAAACAGCTCTCTGTTGCTACGCAGGCTGGCGAACTGAACAACGCCAGCGGCAATATAGTGGCGCAGACCGCGCTAAACCTCGACAGTGGCAAGCTGAAGAACGAGTCGGGCCTGATTCAGTCCGGCCAGGCGCTGGCAATCAATACTCACGGCGAAGCGTTAACCAATACTGACAGCGGCAAAGCCGGAATAATCAGCGGCGGCACGCTCGCTATCGCCAGCGGCGACACAGACAACAGCCGGGGCGTAATCGCTGCTGCTTCAGACAGCAACATAACCAGCGGAGCGCTGATTAATGCCGAGGGCGTTCTGATGTCGGATGGGGCGCTTTCTCTTGATACTGGCGCGGTAGATAACCAGCGTGGCTTACTTCAGGCGGGCGACGAATTGTCGCTGGATACGCACGGCGCAAGCCTGAACAACAGCGACAGCGGCGAGCGCGGCGGTATCCTGGCACGAGGCGATCTACAACTGGCGACCGGTGAAATCGAAGGCGGCAAAGGCTTTATTCAGGCGCGAAATATTGCCATTAACACGCATCAACAGGATTTCCAGCATCAGGACGGTATCCTCAGCTCCCTGGGCACGCTGCTGCTGGAGAGCGGCGCGTTAAATAACCAGGCGGGGCGCATTCAGTCCGGCAGCGACATGCAGCTTACCGCCGGGGCGTTGGATAACCAGCAAAGCGCGCAGACGGGCGGCATTATTGCAGGCGGCGATCTGCTGTTGAACAGTGGCGACACGGATAACAGCGCAGGCGCCATAGTGGCGGCAGGTGACGCCAGGATAAACAGCGGCGCTTTAACCAATAACCTCGGCACGCTCGCCGCGGATAAAACGCTGAATCTGATAACCAACGCGGTAGAAAACCAGCATGGCCTGCTGCAGGCAGGGGATGCGCTGTCGCTGGATACGCAGGGCGCGCAGCTAACCAACAGCGACAGCGGCACGACTGGCGGCATTATTGCAGGCGGCGATCTGCTGCTCTCAACCGGCCAAATCAACGGCGGCAGCGGCGTTATTCTCGGGCAGAACGTTACCGTAGATACGCATCAGCAAACGTTCGACCATCAGCTGGGGCAGTTAGGGGCTCGCGGCGTTTTACAACTGGACAGCGGCGAGCTGAATAACCGCGCGGGCAGAATCGAAGCCGCTGGCGATCTGCTGCTGGATACGCACGGCAACAGCCTGAATAACAGCGATAGCGGCACCGCGGGCGGCCTGTTCAGCGGCGGCAAGCTAAGGCTGCGCTCGGGCAATCTGAATAACCAAAAAGGCGGTCTTACCGGTAAAACCGGAGCGGATATCGTCGCTGGCGATGTCAATAATCAGGACGGCGTGCTGAATGGCGGCAGCGGCCTGCTTAGCCTGCTCAGCGGTAAAGTGGAAAATCAGGGCGGCTTGCTACAGGCAGGCACGGATCTGCTGCTTGATACTCAGGGCCAGCAGCTGGTGAATACCGGCAGCGGCAGCCAGCGCGGCATCGTCGCCATGCGCGATCTCGATATACGCAGCGGCGCGACGGATAACCACACCGGTTTTATTGCCGCAGGCAATCAGGCGACGCTGCATACCGGCGAGCTGAACAACAGCCAGGGCCAGATAGCGGGCAACGGCGGGCTGGCATACAGCGGCCAGGCGCTCAATAACGATGACGGCAAACTCCAGTCGGCGGGCGATATCACCCTTGATACCGCAGGCCGGACGCTGAGTAACCAGCGCGGCCTGATTGCCGGTTCGAAAAATAGCCGTATCGCCAGCGGCGAACTGGATAACCAGCAGGGGCAAATCCAGGGCGGCAAAGATTTAACGCTGGATCTGGGCGCGAACGGGCTGCAAAACCAGAGCGGTAAACTCTTCTCTGCCGGCACGCTAACGCTACAGGCTGGTCAGCTCAACAACCAGTCCGGGCAGTTGCAGAGCGTGGACAATGCCAGCCTGGCGCTGACGCAGCAGCTCGACAACACGGGCGGCCTGATCCACGGCAGTCAGGCGCTGGATATTGTTACGCCACGGCTGATCAACCAGAACAGCAAGCAAAACAACAAAGGCATTGAAGGCGGCACGCTGACGCTGCAAACCGACACGCTGGATAACAGCAAAGGCGCGCTACGGGCGAGCAACCTGCTCTCGCTGACGGTGCGTCAGGCGCTGGAGAACCTCAACGGGCTGATCTCCTCCGCCAATACGCTGATTGTTCAGGATGCGGCTCAGGGACAGGCGCTTGCTATCGATAACCGCAAAGGAACAGTGATCGCCGACAGGCAGGCCCAAATCGGTGCCGCCTCGCTAAGCGGCGACGGGCAGGTGCTGTCGCAGGGCGATCTTGGTATTACGCTGGCGGGAGATTTCCATAACGCTTCTGAAGTTAAAGCTAACGGCACGCTGCGGCTGACTACGGGCGGCAGCCTCACTAACGAGGGTACTATCAGCGCGCAGCAGGCGCTCTGGCTCTCTGCACAGAACGTCGCCAATAATAAAAAGGGCGAAATCAGCGCGCAGGAAACGCATATCGCAGCGGCGGATACCCTGACCAACACCGGGCTGATTGACGGCGGCCTGACGCACCTTACCGCTAACGTACTCAACAATATCGGCACGGGTCGCATTTACGGCGATCGTATCGCTATTGCCGCTACGGTATTGAATAACCTCAGCGATAAGGGCAAAGCTGCCGTTATCGCTGCGCGGGAGAGGCTGGACATAGGCGCCGACACCATCAATAACCGCGATCACGCGTTAATCTACAGCGACGGCGATATGCATTTTGGTCGCCAGCTGGATGCCAGCTACCACGCAACCGGACAGGCCCGGCAGCTAAATAATGACGGCGCGACCATTGAAGCTGCCCGCGATGCCACTCTTGCTGTTTCCGAGGTGAACAACACTAACCGCAACCTCACCACGAAAACCGTCACCACGGAAAACGCCCAGCATCATGATGTCGTCCTGAAAGGCCATACCGATCGCTTCGACTGGGACGAAGTAGATACCAGCCATAAAAACAAATATGGCGTACACAGCGCCCGTATGCCGGACGGCACCAGCGGCAGCGAATTTTACGAATACACCTACCAGCGCGTAGTGAAAGAAACGCAGATTAAATCGAGCGATCCGGGAAAAATCCTCTCGGGCGGCAATATGACCTTTACCGCCGATCGGCTGATGAACCAGGACAGCCAGATAGTGGCGGGCGCGACGCTGGGCGGCCAGATTGGCGAGCTGGACAACGAAGCCACTAAAGGTACGCGCGTCACTACCGATAAAGGCAAATCGGTACGCTGGTACGCCAAAAAGAAGAAAAAGAAATTTGGCGGCACTAAAACCTCGCAGGGCAAAAGCAGCAGTAACTACGCGCCAGCGCCGGTCACGGAAACTATCGATCTACAAACCCTCACGTGGCAGGCTAATGCCGCGCCGCAGGGCAGCGGCTATCAAACTAATGGGCTGCAACAGCAGGCGGTAACGGCTCAGGCCGGGACGGTCGGTGCGATAAAAGGCCAGCAGGCTAAAACAGCGGTAACGCTGGGTAGCGTAGCCAGCGGCGACACGGTATTGCCTGCCGGAGAGCGTTACGACAGTACATTAACCCTTGATAAACTTAGCGATGTCAAAAATAATCCGTTGCTGTTGCCGAACGGACAGCAGTTTTCATTAACGCTGCCTTCTACGGTGGTTGATGGACAAACCATTACGCCAGTGATTCGCGCCGTTTCGCCGGACACGCGTCTGCCGGACAACAGCCTGTATCAGCTACAGCCCGCCAGCGAAAGCCGCTATCTGGTGGAAACCGATCCACGCTTCGTTAATCAAAAGCAGTGGCTGGGCAGCGACTATATGCAAAACGCGCTCACCACAGACGGCAGCCAGATCATGAAACGGCTGGGCGACGGCTATTATGAACAGAGGCTGGTACGCGATCAGGTCACGCAATTGACCGGCGGCCGCTATATCAGCGGCTACGGCAGCGATGAAGATCAGTATCGCGGGTTGATGAACAACGGCATCGCCTTCGGCAAGGAGTATCAGCTGACGCTGGGCGTGGCGCTGACTCCGGCGCAGATGGCGCTGCTGACCAGCGATATCGTCTGGCTGGTGAATCAGACGGTAACGCTGCCGGACGGTACGCAGCAAACCGTGCTGGTGCCTCAGGTCTATGCGAAGGTCAAAGAAGGGGATTTAACCGGCGACGGCGCGTTGCTCGGTGGCGGTAGCGTGGCTATTAACGCGCAAAAAGATATCACCAACAGCGGCACTATTCTGGGAAGGGAAGTCACCCAGCTCACCGCGCAGTCGCTGACCAACAGCGGCTACATCGACGGCAACCAGGTCAGCCTGACCGCGCGTCAGGATATCAACAACCTCGGCGGCACCATCAGCGGCGATAAATCCGTTTCGCTGCTGGCGGGACGCGATATCACCAGCCAGTCGACGCTGCGTGGCGACGGCACGGACAGATGGGTGGATCGTCCGGCGGGCATCTATGTTCAGGGAAGTGACGGCGCGCTGTCGCTGAGTGCGCTGAATAATATCACGCTGGCCGCCAGCGATATCGGCAATGCAGGCGCGAACGGCACGACGCGTATCCAGGCGGGCAAGGATCTGACGCTGGGTACTGTCACGACGCAGCACAGCGAAAACGATAGCTGGGGCAGCGATAACTATCGCCGTCTTTCACAGCAGACGGACGTCGGCACGCGGATTAACGCAGCGGGCGCGCTACAGCTCAGCGCCGGAAGGGATATTCAGGCGAACGCTGCCGACGTCACGGCTGGCGGCGCGCTGACCGCCAGCGCCGGACGCGACATTATGCTCAATGCCGGCAACGACCGTAGCGATCTGGTTGAGCACAGCAAACAGAGCAGCAAAGGACTGCTGTCGGGCAGCAGCCTGGAAACGCACGACGAGGTGCATAACCAGCAGGCGCTCAGCACTACCCTCAGCGGCGACAGCGTCCAGCTTCAGGCGGGCCGCGATATCGCCGTTACGGGCAGCAACGTGGCGGGCACCAGGGACGTCGCGCTGAGCGCGGGCCGCGATCTCAGCGTGACCACCGCAGGCGAGTCCAGCCAGGAAATCCATCAGCGCGAAGAGAAAAAATCGGGCCTGATGGGCACTGGCGGTATCGGCTTTACCGTCGGCCAGGCGATGCAGAAAAGCACCACCGACGCCAGCGGCTCGCTGAACAAAGGCAGCACCATCGGCAGCAGCGAAGGCAACGTTACCCTCAGCGCCAATAATCAGCTTAACGTCCACGGCAGCGACGTTATCGCAGGCAAGGATCTGACGCTGAGCGGCAGCGACGTAGCAATCACTGCGGCGGAAAACAGCCATACCTCTTTGACCAAAACCGAACAGAAACAGAGCGGCCTGACGCTGGCGCTTTCCGGCACCGTTGGCTCTGCGCTGAACACGGCGACGCAGGTTGCCCATACGGCGGCGGAAACTGGCGACGGCCGTATGAAAGCCTTACAGGCTACCAAAGCGGCGCTGAGCGTAAAGCAGGCGGCGCAGGCGGCCGAAATGGATGGCGCGCAGACCGCTGCGGCAAACGCGCATAATGAAGCGCTGGGCCTGAAGCCGGGCGATGACGGCTATCAAAAAGGCTCGACCGATACCGTTGGCGTCAACCTCTCTTACGGCAGCCAGTCATCGAAAAGCGAAACCCGCAGCGAAAGCCGCCAGGCGCAGGGCAGCACGCTGGGCGCGGGCGGCAATCTGAATATTACCGCCACGGGTGCGCAGGCGGGCAACCAGGGCGATATCACCGTGCAGGGCAGCCAGCTTCAGGCGGGCGGCGATATGGCGCTGACGGCAAAAAATGATATCAACCTGCTTTCCGCACAGAACAGCGAGCGTACCGACAGCACCAACAGCAGCAAGGGCGGCAGCATCGGCGTGGGCCTGACCGCCGGTTCCGGCGGCACCGGCGTCAACGTATCGGCCAGCATCAACGCCGGCAAAGGGCGTGAGAACGGCAACGGCGTGACCCAGACGGAAACCACGCTGAACGCGGGCAAAGCCCTGAGCCTGAACGCCGGACGCGATACATTGCTTCAGGGCGCGCAGGTCAGCGGCGACAGCGTGAAGGTGGACACCGGGCGCAACCTGACGCTGACCTCGGAACAGGACAGCGACCGCTATGATTCGAAGCAGCAGAGCGCCAGCGCCGGAGCGAGCTATACCTTCGGTGGAGGCGGCGGCTCGGTCAGCGTGAACCTGAGCCGGGACAAGATGCACAGCACCTGGCAGAGCGTGAACGAGCAGACGGGCATCTTCGCAGGGAAAGGCGGCTTTGACGTAACGGTCGGCGAACACACGCAGCTGAACGGCGCGGTTATCGGCTCGACGGCGGATGCCAGCCTCAATAAGCTCGATACCGGCACGCTGGGCTTCAGCAACATTGAGAACCACGCGGATTATAAGGTTGAGCACCAGAGCGTGGGCATGAGCAGCGGCGGCCCGATCGGCAGCCAGATGCTGGGTAATATGGCCAGCACGATGCTGGCGGGCATCAACGGCGGCGGCAGCGCGGGTTCGACCACCAAAGCGGCGGTAAGCGAAGGCACCATTACCGTTCGCAACGGCGATAAACAGCAGCAAAACGTCAATGACCTGAGCCGGGACGTGGCAAATGCAAATCCGGGGCTGGAAAAAATCTTCGATAAGGAGAAAGAGCAGCGCCGGGTGGAAACGGTGCAGGCGGTGGTGGATATCGGCCTGCAGGTCAGCGATATCGTCAGGACTGAGGGTAAGATAGCGGCAACGAAGTCAGCCACGGAAGCGCTGAACAGGGCCGGTACGAAAGAGCTTGCGGCAGCGAAGGCAGAGTGGCAGAAGGCTAACCCGGACAAAACGCCAGCGCAGGACGATATCGTTCAGCAGCTGTACCAGACTGCATACAACAAAGCGATGCTGGACAGCGGTAAAGGAACGGGCGGGGCGCTTCAGCAGGGCATCAGCGCGGCAACGGCGGCCGTCTCGGCGCTGGCGGGCGGGAACCTGTCGGCAGCGGTAGCGGGTGGCGCGGCACCGTACCTGGCGGAGCTTATTCATAAAGCGACCACCACCAAAGATGCGAATGGCAAAGACGTGGTGAACGTCGAGGCGAACCTGATAGCGCATGCGGTGCTGGGCGCGGTGGTAGCGCAGGCGTCGGGCGGTTCGGCGCTGGCGGGCGCGTCAGGCGGCGCGGCGGGTGAGTATATCGCGCAGCAGCTTTATCCGGGCGTTGACCGTAAAGACCTGAGCGAAGAGCAGCGTCAGACGATAAGCGCGCTGGGGACGCTGGCGGCGGGTCTGGCGGGCGGCCTGGCAGGAGACAGCGCAGGCAGCGCGGTGACGGGCGCTCAGGCCGGGAAGAATGCGGTTGAGAATAATAATCTGGCTGTGCTGAGACAAGGGGCAATACTTGCCGCAGAAGGATGTACTAAAATCGCTGCCTGTCGTAATGCTTTGATCGAGAAAGGTTTAGGAAGTCTTCTGGGAATAGGTACCGCAGCCACCGTACTGGATAAGCTTTCAGATACTGATAAAGAGTACTTATTGGGTGTTGCTGCGACCGGTCGTGCCGATTTGATAGAAAAACTAACGCCGGAGCAGCGGGCAGCCTATGACTATATGGTTGCACAGGATCAGAAAGGGCTGGTTACTATCTTCCCTGCACCGGATAAGCCGCTGACAATTGGCAGCCTGGAAAATCCACTTCCGGATAACCATAGGGAAACGACACTGACCACACCAGATCAGCGAGAGCTAAATGGTGCTACTAACACCGGAAATACTGAAGGTGCGCCGGATACAGGCGGGAATACCACAGTAACACCGGTTCCGAATGGACCAAATAAGGATGATTTGGCTTATTTGTCAACTGGAGAAAATATTGCCAGGAAAAATGCGAATGAACCAATTAGATTTATTGATGGTGTAAATGTACGAGATATAAAAACAGGTGAAAATTTTAGCGGAACCGTAGATTTAAAACCTACTCTTGACAGGATACAGACTGGTGGTTCTTATCCACATAGAAATGATGGAACTACATTCCAGAATCGTCCTGACAGGGTTACCGGTGAAACAGGGCTTCCTCCGCAACAGCCCGGATACTATAAGGAATATGTACACCCAACCCCTGGAATTTCTGGTCCTGGTCCCCAACGGATAGTTGTTGGCCAGAAAGGTGAAACATATTATACGAATGACCATTATAAGACGTTTATAAGAATTAAATAGGAAAACACGAATGACTGATAATAATGATGTGTTCAGGTTTACTGATGGCCCAGCATCATATGACACAGGCGAAGTCTTCTTCGCCAGATTAGATCCGTTAATTTCCAATACTGATGAGTTATTAAAATCACTTTATTATCTGCTATGGTTTCCGGGGTATTTTGGTTTCAACTGGAATGCATTGGAAGATTGCTTGCGTGATTTTGATTGGATCAATGAGGAAAAAATAATAATAGTTCATGATGTGCTGCCAAATATTTCAAGTGCTGATCTAAAAATATATTTAGAAATTTTAAGAGATACCGTATTGCATTGGTATGGTTATGAGCAGCATACACTAGAGGTAGTTTTTCAGGAAAAACATCGTGATTATATTACTAATATTCTTTTATCTTAACGTTGCATCATGTAATATAAGCAGGTAAATGGAGGTTAGGCTGGGGGTAATTCCTTTGGTGCGAGACCATCAGATAATCTCGATAAAGCCGGTGAGGGAAATTGTACCCGATGGTTTGAAGCGATTAGCCCCTGTTAAAATATGGGCATTTCAATGATAATTGATAAGACTAATGAAAATTTAACAAAAAACATAGATAACTATTTAGTGAATGGTTGCGCGGATATCGAATCTTATGAAGATCACTGTTAGTTAGGTGATCGACTACCTCAACGCTCTTTTTTCAACAGATATCAGATTGGCTGAAGATATGTGTAAAAAGACCTTGCAGTCAACGCATGTTGACGATTATTTTTTTAAAGCAGCCTGCCTTAATAACTTACTTCTATCTGAGAGTGAATGGTTATTTGCAATTAATTATATTCTAAATGAAAATATCAGCATTCCTGAGCTCGAAAAGGCGCTTTTCTACTTCTATTGTGCAAAAAATAAGAGAAATCCTTATCCCGTACCAGAAGGATTATTTAACAAAATCATAGAGAGATATGAGGAATTAAAAGATGCTCCCGATGCAAAATTTTACCATCTAGATAAAATTTATAGTAACTTTAGAAAGGTCTATTCATTGAGTTGTTGAAAAAACCCCGGCAGTGCATCCATTTTTTTATTTTAATTTCAGTGTGTTATTATTTTTTTTAGCCAATTAATAATCAGCCGGACCACATCCAGGATCATCTTAAAGGCTTACAATAATGCCAGGCGCCGTGATGAGTTTAAGAAAACAGGTGACTCGCTTTACCGGCTGACTAAAAAATATGAGCAGGAAGTCAGGGAACAGGCTGAAGCAGGCGATCCGTTAGCGATCCAGGTATTACACAAGCTTGAAGAGGCGAAAGAAAATGCCAGAATAGCCGTCGCTGCTTGCGGTGCTGTGGCTGCCGGTGCAGTCGCGCCGGAGGTGATCGCCGCAGCAAGAGCCGCAGCCAGCGGTTGCGCAGAAAACCCGGTTCTTTGTGTCAATGAAATGGGTGCCTGGATAGCAGATATGATTGCCGGTGATGCGGCACCGGCGGGCCTGAAGGTAGCGACAGTCAGTAAAATGTCGACTAAAGAGTTGTCAGAGCTGAAGGCGCTGATGACGGTTTAGAAGCAGACCGGTACAAAAGTATCAACCGAAACAGTCAGCCAGCTGGTAAAAACAAGTGATAATGCTGCTTCGGAACTGAGAATTGTCGACATCAACTCGGGTGGTAAGGGAGGCTGGAGTAAAGAGTTGAATAATCCACAGCCGAATACACCTCACAGGGTGGATGATAATAAAATATTTAAAACCGACTCTCTGGGAAGGACGGAGAGCGTTGAAAGTTCATTAGCTTGGTCTAAGAATGACCGAAATACCTATCAACAGTGTAAAGCAGGTAAGTGTGGTGTTGTTGGTGATGAAGGAGGTCACCTGATAGCCAGTATATTTAACGGCCCCGGAGAAAAACTCAATCTGGTTCCAATGGATGGAAATCTGAATAAAGGTGCCTGGAAAAAAATGGAAAACACATGGGCAAATGCGTTAAAAGATGGAAAGAAAGTTGATGTTAAAATAGAGCCATCTTATAGTGGGAGCAATGTAAGGCCTGATAGTTTTAGTGTTACTTATCGAATAGATACTGAGCGCCCAGTAAGGGAGGTTTTTAATAATGCACCTGGAGGTAAATGATGGCTTCTCGTGATGATGAATTATACTCAGAGATAGGGCGTATATTATTTGAATCAGCGCCTGAAGGTGCGCAGAGGATCTTGCTTGATGCCGAGTTATCGCCTGAAGATGATCATGCAAAATTCTTATACGATTATGTTGATACAAAAGGAGTAAAAAATTGGTTTTTACCGGGAATGCCTGCCACAGATAGACTGCTTCTTGAAAAGCTAGTTGAGCTAAGAAAATATTATGTGGTAAATAATCTTACTAATCATAAGCCTGCATGGCACGGTTGCCTTATTACAGTTGATATTGAGAAAATGAAGATCAACTTAGATTACCGCTATGATTAAAAAAGATCCCGGCTAAGTTAAGCCGGGATCTTTTTTCCCAATCAGCAGGTTACCCTAAAGTGTCCGCCACTCAATCGTTCCCTCAGAGATTTTCCATGGCCCCTTCTGCGGCGTGGCAACCAGCTCAATAAACGCCGCAATCTCCCGCTGCTTGCAGGCCGACAGCTTCTTGCAGGCACGCTTCAGCGTGGTCACCACTTCCGGTTCGGCGGGCGGCTCCGGCTGCGGTTCCTGGCGGGTAATAATCAGGCAGTCCTGCATCACCCGCACGTTAACCGGCGTTCCTAATCTGCGATGTGATGAACGCAAATCCGGGGCTGGAAAAAATCTTTGATAAGGAAAAAGAGCAGCGCCGGGTGGAAACGGTGCAGGCGGTGGTGGATATCGGCCTGCAGGTCAGCGATATAGTCAGGACTGAGGGCAAGATAGCGGGCGAGAAGGCGAAGCTGGACCCGCAAAAGATGGCGACGGCGAAGGCGCAGCTGGAAGACAGGGCGCGGCAGAATAACGTGAAAACGGCGCCCGGCTACGAGGATATAGCGCAGCAGGCTTACAATAACTGCATGGCGTCGTGAGTATAGCTCTAATATTAAAATGAAATTTAATTTTAAAAAATAAATAAGTGTAGAAGATAAGGGTTTCTTGCTTTAATACGATAATTCCATAATGTTTAAGTTGTCAGATTACATCACCAAAAGGGATATAAATATGAGCACATTAAATGTTGATTGGAAACCAAGGTTTGGAACCATTTTTACATGGTTTTCCATGGATAAGGCAGGAAGAATTGCTGTGATGGTAAATAATTGCTTTGGCGATTTGCCAAAGGCATTACTTATCAAAAAGGATATTGAATTCTTATTGGATGCCATAAATGAGTATATTTGGGAGGAGTCAGCGCTCTATTTGCCTTATCCGAAAGAAAAAAATGGTTCTTTTGAGTTGGATTTATATTCTTCATGGCGTTATGGACGGAGTGATTCCAGAGAGCATATAACGGCAGAACTTATAAAAGATTTTGAATGCTCAGGTCGATATAGCGATGCTAATTTATCTATTAATAAAGGTTTTTTTCAATATCACGCAGTTGAGGGGAGTGGTGAGGGAGAAGACTACCCTGTCGGTTATGAAGGTGAAAGCAAAATGGGTGACTACTTTAGATATTTGATTCCAACTATATATGCATCCATTGAAGATTTTCCATTAGAACTACGCCATGCTTTCGCCGTTTCAGATAATATTGATTTCACTAAAAAACGTCTAATTAAGAATGACAAAATTAATTTTTATTTTCCAAAATCTTATAGCAATTAATACAAATATTCAGCGCTGGCAGGCGACAATGTGGCAGCAAGTTAATTGCACAGCAGCTCTATCTGGGCGTTGACCGTAAAGACCTGAGCGAAGAGCAGCGTCAGACCATCAGCGCGCTGGGGACGCTGGCGGCGGGTCTGGCGGGCGGCCTGGCAGGAGACAGCGCAGGCAGCGCGGTGACGGGCGCTCAGGCCGGGAAGAATGCGCTGGAAAACAATTATCTTTTAACGCCGAGGCCAGTAGTGGTGCCTGTTCCAGGGTTGGCGCTGAGTCCGGGCGATAAAGTTGTTCAGAACGCTAACAATAACATTGCGTCGGAGCTGGATAAGGCGCTGAATGGTGCGGGAGTTGAGGTAAATACGCCACCTATTACTGACGGTCCTTCAATTGTTGAAGCGCGCGATGAGGCTGCAAGATCGCGCAATTCGAACATGGCACTGAATCAGCAACATACGGATGAAGCTGGCAGCAAGACCGAAACGGTGCCGGTTAATGACGACCTGACGGGCGGGAAGTTGGTTAATCCCGTGCAGGAAGAAAGTAAAGGAACGTGGCTGGCAACACCAGATCGATCTGGGGAACAGGCCGCAAGCAATACCGGAAATACTGAAGGTGCGCCGGATACGGGCGGAAGCAGTACGGTAACGCCGATCCCTGAGCAGAATAAGGATGATCTGGCTTATTTGTCTGACAGCAGTGAAAATAAATATGTACCCAGCCCAAAACATGCTCTTGGGGGATGGGGAACACCGATGGACTTAAGCGATACTAAAGCGCAAGAAGTTTTAAATGACTCGATTCAAGGCGGTAAGCAACGTTATGGGATGAATAGTGGAAAAGTTTATGAATTCCAACCTGATAATGTTGGAGGGTGGCATGGCTATCCTATACCTGGTACTGAAGCACCACCGAAGATCTTACGAGAGTTTTTAAATCGAGGTGATGTTACTAAAGCTGAATACAATAAATTAATAAAAGGCAAATGATGAATAAATTATTAATTACAAAAAGCAAAGAAAGTGATGCTGTTCAATTAATTGACTTGTCAGTAATAGTGAATGGAGAAAAACACTCTCTTTTTGTAGGGGAAGTCGATGTAAATGAATTTATAGAGTGGTTTTTTGAACATGAAAAAGAAATTAGAGAACATGAAATCCCAATTAATAAATTAAGTGGGCAATCATTAGCAGAAAACATCTATCTATCCTATAATATATTGGATGTTGAGGATGTTGAGGATGATGAGATTGTAGATAAAATGTACGAATATCGGAGTGGACATTGTCTGAGATTTGCAGCTCGAGGAAACGATTTCCCTGAAATTTACATCGGTAAATTAGGGGGGGTATATGAAATATCAAAATATTCACCTACTGAAAGCTGGCGTTATCCAATTGACATAGATGGTTTTTTTAATAGTATTAAGTGATTATTATTGTCACAGGCAAACGGCTGGGCTTTTATTTCAAAAACAGCAAATAACCTCAAATCCTTCACCAATTAATCATCCTATCCAAGATTTTCCATGGCCGCTTTTGCGGCCTAAAAGTGGCCTAAATAGACTCCAGAATCTGCCGCTGCTTGTGGGCAGATAGTTTTTTACAGGCCTTACGTTACGCAAAGACGAGCAGCGCTTCTGCGGCTGCCACCGGTGCATTTGCTCCGGGGTGAGGTATATTGCAGAATGCAGAAATTTCATTAGGGGGGCGCTCTTTGACGTAACGGTCGGCGGGCACACGCAGCTGAACGGCGCGGTTATCGGCTCGACGGCGGATGCCAGCCTCAATAAGCTGGATACCGGCACGCTGGGCTTCAGCAACATTGAGAACCACGCGGACTACGAGGTTGAGCACCAGAGCGTGGGCATGAGCAGCGGCGGCCCGATTGGCAGCCAGATGCTGGGTAATATGGCCAGCACGATGCTGGCGGGCATCAACGGCGGCGGCAGCGCGGGTTCGACCACCAAAGCGGCGGTAAGCGAAGGCACCATTACCGTTCGCAACGGCGATAAACAGCAGCAAAACGTCAATGACCTGAGCCGGGACGTGGCAAATGCAAATCCGGGGCTGGAAAAAATCTTCGATAAGGAGAAAGAGCAGCGCCGGGTGGAAACGGTGCAGGCGGTGGTGGATATCGGCCTGCAGGTCAGCGATATCGTCAGGACTGAGGGTAAGATAGCGGGCGAGAAGGCGAAGCTGGACCCGCAAAAGATGGCGACGGCGAAGGCGCAGCTGGAAGACAGGGCGCGGCAGAACAACGTGAAAACGGCGCCCGGATACGAGGATATAGCGCAGCAGGCTTACAACAATGCCATGGCGCCGTGGGGAACGGGCAGCGCCATTCAGCAGGGCATCAGCGCGGCAACGGCGGCCGTCTCGGCGCTGGCGGGCGGGAACCTGTCGGCAGCGGTAGCGGGCGGCGCGGCACCGTACCTGGCGGAGCTTATTCATAAAGCGACCACCACCAAAGATGCGAATGGCAAAGACGTGGTGAACGTCGAGGCGAACCTGATAGCGCACGCGGTGCTGGGCGCGGCGGTAGCGCAGGCATCGGGCGGTTCGGCGCTGGCGGGCGCGTCGGGCGGCGCGGCGGGCGAGTATATCGCGCAGCAGCTCTATCCGGGCGTTGACCGTAAAGACCTGAGCGAAGAGCAGCGTCAGACGATAAGCGCGCTGGGGACGCTGGCGGCGGGTCTGGCTGGCGGCCTGGCAGGAGACAGCGCAGGCAGCGCGGTGACGGGCGCTCAGGCCAGGAAGAATGCGGTTGAAAATAACTCGCTGCTTTAGTACGTCAATCCCGATGCCTATCAGGATGAGTTTAAGAAAACAGGTGACTCGCTTTACCGGCTGACTGAAAAATATGAGCAGGAAGTCAGGGAACAGGCTGAAGCAGGCGATCCGTTAGCGATCCAGGTATTACACAAGCTTGAAGAGGCGAAAGAAAATGCCAGAATAGCCGTCGCTGCTTACGGTGCCGTGGCTGCCGGTACGGTCGCGCCGGAGGTGATCGCCGCAGCAAGAGCCGCAGCCAGCGGTTGCGTAGAAAACCCGGTTCTCTGTGTCAATGAAGTGGGTACCTGGATAGCAGATATGATTGCCGGTGATGCGGCACCAGCGGGCCTGACGGTAGCGACAGTCAGTAAAATGTCGACTAAAGAGTTGTCAGAGCTGAAGGCGCTGATGACGGTTGAGAAGCAGACCGGTACAAACGTATCAACCGAGACAGTCAGCCAGCTGGTAAAAACAAGTGATAATGCTGTGTCAGAACTGAGGGTTGCCAATATCAACGCTGGCGGTAAGGGAGACTGGAGTAAAGATTTAAATAATCCACAGCCGAATACACTTTATAAATTGGATGGTGATAAGGTTTACAAGACGGATAATCTTGCAAGACCAATCCAGGTGGAAGCGACTCTTAGCTCCAGTGTAAAAGACAGAAATACTTATCAGCAATGTAAAGCGGGTAAATGTGGGGTTGCAGGAGAGGAAGGTGGCCATTTAATAGCCTCTATCTTTAACGGGCTGGGCGAAAAACTGAATCTTCTGCCGATGAATGGTAATCTGTATAAAGGTGCCTGGAAGCAGATGGAAAATACCTGGGCTAAAGCGTTGAGTGAAGGAAAGGAAGTGAAGGTCAATATCCAGCCATCATATGTGGGTGATAGTGTCAGACCCGATAAACTTTATGTAGAATATACGATAGATGGAGGGAGGCCTATCGAGGAAACCTTCAAAAATGCACCGGGAGGTAAATAATGCGGACAGACCAAGAAATATACAATGATATTGGTTCAATATTACTGGCAGTGGTTCCTGATGCTGCATTGAAGGTAATCATGCGGGCAGAATTATCTCCTGAAAATGATCACTGTAAATGTGAATTTGATTATGTAGATAAAGTTACAGGAAAAGTAAATTGGTTTTCTGCCGGAGCGAGAGCCAATGGCAATTTACTAGATCTTCTTGTCGAGTTAAGAAATTATTTTGTTGCTAACTTTAACTCTCAGGAAAAGCCGTTATGGCACGGTTGTGAAGTAACTGTGGATGTTGAAACACTCAAGATAAACATTAATTTTAAATACGAACCCCGGTCAGTCTACAGCTGAACCGGGATTTTATTTTATAATCAGCTGTTGACCTCAAATCGATCTCCACTCAATCACCCTATTAGGGATCTTCCGTGGCCGCTTCTGCGGCGTGGCGATCGCCTGGATAAACGCCGCAATCTCCCGCTGCTTGCGGGCCGATAGCTTTTTGCAGGCCCGCTTCAGCGTGGTCACCACTTCAGGCTCGGCGGGCAATTCCGGCTGCGGCTCCTGCCGGGTAATAATCAGGCAGTCCTGCATCACCCGCATGTTAACCGGCGTTCCTAATCTGCGATGTGATGAACGCAAATCCGGGGCTGGAAAAAATCTTCAATAAGGAGAAAGAGCAGCGCCGGGTGGAAACGGTGCAGGCGGTGGTGGATATCGGCCTGCAGGTCAGCGATATCGTCAGGACTGAGGGTAAGATAGCGGGCGAGAAGACAAAGCTGGTTTTTGGAAAAAAGCAGGTGGAAGAAAAATCTCAGAAAGATGGTATATTGTTCAAGTGATTCCGTGAAGAGTAGGATAATCGGGAAATTGATGTCTGATGTAAAGAAAAAATTGTCAAGACTAACTACTGAATGATTTTAATGGTAAATAAAAATGCCAAGAACCAAAGAACAATTGATTGAAGAGTTAACCAGCTATATAGATAATGGCTATCTGGATATCAATTCTTTTGACAATCCTCTCGATGAAGCTGCAACGGCGCTTACAGAGCTACATTTTATTGATGGTGCTGCATGTGAATTTTTGTGCAAAAGAATTATTTTATCCAGTGCTGTGGGAGATGCTTATTTAGATAGTCTTTGTTTAGGGCATCTTTTTGACCTTAATAAAGACTATGCTCTAAATTATGTATTGACGCATGTAGAAAATATGCCTGCTCCTGTATTAGGCTCAGCGATGGATGGCCTATATCAATACAGTGAAGAACAATTCAGAATGAAGTTTTCAGAAGAATTGATTGCAAAAATACATAAACGCTATGATGAAGTCGTACAAGATCCTTTTTTCAAAGATATGCTGGCATCATTGTATGATACTTTTAGTGTGACTTATTCCAGGAGGAATATTAGCGCTGGGTCATGATGTGTGAGAGTAAAGGAAATTACAAAATAACGTAGGGTGGTTATTTACTATATTAACGATAGTCTTTTAGTTTACATTGCAGTTGAGAACAACCCACTAAGTGGTACGGGCGAATTAGGGATCGTCTTATTACCATTGCCGTTAAAAAATGTAAGGAGTATAAAACTTTTGGAGGGATTTCTGATGAGTATGCGGAAAATAAATTGATTCGATGACCGATTACATAGCAACAAAGCTGCTTCATGCAACCGGGAAGATTACGATAAGTTAAAGCCAGCGGTTGAATTTTTTCATATGATAAAAATTTGGAAGCAGCAATAGCTTAAGAAGGCAAAAGCGGCTGTGAGTGAAGAGCTGATTATTATTCGCGATAAGTAAAGCCAGTAATAGGATGTTGCTAACCTGAGCCGCGACGTGACAAATGCGAATCCTGGGCTGGAAAAAATCTTTGATAAGGAGAAAGAGCAGCGCCGGGTGGACACGGTGCAGGCGGTGGAGGATATCGGCCTGCAGGTCAGCGATATCGTCAGGACTGAGGGTAAGATAGCGGGCGAGAAGGCGAAGCTGGACCCGCAAAAGATGGCGACGGCGAAGGCGCAGCTGGAAGAAAAGGCGCGGCAGAACAATGTGAAAACGGCGCCCGGATACTAACAATGCACCTGGAGGTAAGTAATGCGTTCTGACCAGGAAATATACAATGATATCGGTTCAGTATTACTCTCAATCACACCTGAGAATGCAACAAAAATTATTTTGCATATGACTTTAGAGCCAGAAAGTGATTGTGGTGAATTTACTTATGATTATGTTGATAAGCATGGTGATCAACGTTGGGTAACTGAAACTGGTAATGCAAGCGAAAATCTTCTGGATCTTCTTGTCGAGTTAAGAAATTATTTTGTTGCTAACTTTAATTCCCAGGAAAAGCCGTTCTGGCACGGTTGTAAAGTAACTGTGGATGTTGAAACACTTAAGATAAACTTCGATTTTAAATACGATAATTAAATTATAATCCCGGTCATTCTACAGCTGAGCCGGGATTATCAATCTATAACCAGCCAATTACCCTAAACAGGCCGCCACTCAACCGTTCCATCCGGGATCTTCCGTGGCCGCTTCTGCGGCGTGGCGATCGCCTGGATAAACGCCGCAATCTCCCGCTGCTTGCGGGCCGACAGCTTCTTACAGGCACGCTTCAGCGTGGTTACCACTTCCGGTTCGGCGGGCGGCTCTGCCTGCGGTTCCTGCCGGGTAATAATCAGGCAGTCCGGCATCACCCGCACGTTAATCGGCGTCCCCGTTTCAAACCCGACTTCTCCCAGCCAGTGCCCCTTCAGATGAATAGATGGCAGCGGCTGATACTTCGCATCGCTGACATAACCCACGGTATAAGAGCGGGTTGTGGATGTAGCGATCTCTGGCTTATGATGTGGCTCAGCCATAATCAACTCCTTGTCAGTTGGTGGTGGTCAGCGGCGATAGAGGGGTGCGACCCACTATCGCCGCGCTAAAATCATTTCTTCTGTCCTTCTGTCCTTCTGTCCTTCTTTTTCTGCTTTTACCTGTTCAAATATACACCTTACTGCAAATTAACTCGTTAAAAATACGCTGTGAAAATGCGAGACATCTCCACAAAATGAATTAATTTATTTCACGCCGCAGCCCAATGCCCGGACAACAAATAGCCCTGAAAAGCGGTAGCTATATCCGCGTGAATCGCCGCTAATAATGTATCTCTCAAGGCTGGCAACGATAAGGGCATTAGCCCGGCCAACCCGCGCGAAGAGTTGAAGCAGACTATTAGCGTTAGATACCAGGCCAGTCTACCGTGGTTTCTGCTTCAAAAGCAGCTATTACCTTAGTTGACCTTTACTCGACCATAGCAATCAAGCCTTGCATCACTTTCATGCAGTATTGCGATCGTATATATAAATGCTTAACGGACTAACACTTTTTGCGAGTCTGTGAAAGCTGATTTTCCTGGTCAGTTACCTGTGCCAGCCGTCCATTTTTTGCTCATGTCTCTTACAGATGAAAACCTGTGCCCGAATGTACTTATTCTTAATTTGCTCCGTTAACTATTGACTTAACTCAAACCGTTAGTGTGGCTTTTTAAATGAATGCGCCATTGTTAATCGAAATTTAAGCAATCCTCTTCGGCTTTCCGCTTCGCAAAGATTGAAAAAAGAAACTGTATAAAATATCATCATTCTTTCAGGTTTTTTATCTATATGGGCACGAATTAAAATATTGATTATATTGAGTTATTACTGGTGGTTAGCAAGGGTGGCCATTTACACGGCTTCCTGTCGCAGATCAGCAATCGACCAGGAAATTAGCTTTTATTTATTAGCTAATCTACTTATCTACGCCAGTGAGGGGACAGGTAACGTAAGTTTTCTGTAAGTTTTTCTGCATTTTTTTCTTGAGGTTTTCATCTCAGGATGCATAATGTGCGCATAAAAACCTGCTATGTACATTTTGTTACATTTTAATGGTCAGGCGTGGAAAACGAAAGGCAGCTTTAGCGCTTTCGGATGCATGGACGAGCTTAGCGTTATCAAGGTTCACCGCAGCCATTACTTCCTGGCCAATGCGCTATCAGTAAAAGGGCAAGAGGTTTTTATTTCTGTTCAGCATGTTTTAACAGAAAGCTTATATCTTCTGTCAAAAGCATCTCAATAAATCAGGTAGTATAATCCCGTGCGACAGAACAGGGATTTAATTAATCTAATTAAAATGGACTCAATAATGAAATTAAAAATTACAGCTATGGCATTACTTTGCAGCGGTCTGTTTGTTAGTGCTGGCGCACTGGCGGACAACCATACGCTTTCAGTTGGCTATGCGCAGAGCAAGGTTGAAGATTTTAAAAATATCCGCGGCGTTAACGTTCAGTATCGCTATGAGTGGGATTCACCGGTCAGCGTTATCGGCTCTTTTACCTATATGAAAGGTGACGACAGCTATTCTGAGCAGGTAGAAGAGTTTGGCGAAATCGACGGTTATAAAGGCAAGACGGACGTAAAATATTATTCGCTTATGGCTGGCCCGGCATACCGTATCAATGACTACGTTAGCCTTTACGCGCTGGCGGGTATGGCGCACACCAAAGTAGACGATAAAACAACTTACCTTCCGGACTACACAGAAGAGTATAGCGACAGCAAAACGTCATTTGCCTGGGGCGCTGGCGTGGCTATCAACCCGACAGACTACCTTTCCGTTAATATCGGTTATGAAGGGACTCGCGTTAAGTATAATGAAAACGTAGCGGTGAACGGTTTTAATATCGGTCTTGGCTATCGCTTCTGATCTTAACCCAATCATGCCCCGGCTTTTCGGTTGGGGCTGATGGCGTTAAGTTATGACGATCCGCTCGTGAGCATAAAGATTGCCTTTTTAGAAACTATTATCTGTTCCGCTGCGTTGTTAACTGTTTTACAGCATGTTGAAACGCTTCCTGGTCAGGATGGTCAACTCAGGTAAGGACGCTTTATGAAAAAATTTGTTCTGCCGTTTCTTTTTACCCTCAGCATTCCGGGCGTCGTTAACGCCGAGTCTTTAGCGCAAAGTCTGCTTCACTGTGATAGTGGTTTTTTTAACAGGCTTTATGAGCAAAGAAATCAAATCCAAAAGCTTGCTCCTGTTAAGAGTGATAACGCTCATCATACGTGGTTTGTTCCCCCTGAAAAAAATAACGGCACCGTCTGGTTTGCTGAGCCCTTAAAAATCGATGACCTTGCCGCCTCCGGTTACTATGTGCAGCAAAACGATCTGGGTGACATGGGGAAATATTATTACTGGGGACTAGTTTTTGATAATTCTCCGCAAGCTGTTATGGCGGCGCTCCCTGAGGTCAACTGGCACCAGGAGGAGGATGAGTTTAGCGCCAACGCCATGATCAAAAAACCCGAAGATAAAGAGTGGAAAATAAATACCGGCGCCGCAGGCGGCATCGCGCCAGCCAAAGGCACTATAGAAAAAGTGGCGCTGCTAAGCGTCAGCAATGGCAAAACTAAATTGCTCTGTTCCGTACAGGGCAGTGTTGATAACAAAGTGCTTGGCTCACTGCGGCCGGATCTTAGCGGGATAACGAAATGACAGGGCGCGCTTTGCTTTACCTGGCGATCGTTTTGCTAGCGGGCTGCGTCAGCCACAAGCAGACAGATGCGCCTGTGCAGGGAGCCCGACCAGCGGGGTTTATGCCGCTTCTGGAAGACAAAACCGGCGGAACCTATGTCGATTTTCGGACTATTTCCGCTTATCATGGCAATACGCGTCTGCGCCGCTTTTATACGGTGAATAACTACCTTCCGCCAACCCCTATAAAAAATCCGTCCTTATGGATTGCCAGCTCTCGCGTGGTTAACGTTGTTAACTGCGATACAAAAGAGCGAGCGCTGTTCGAGCGGATCTATCTCTCTGAATATTGGGGAGCAGGCGAAGCCATCGCCAAACGGAAACCCGTTGGTCAGTGGGAATCTTTTCCTGAAAACTCTTTGTTTGGTATTGTCGCCAGCAGCGTCTGTCTGATTAAGGCTGAATCCTTAAAACCAGAACCCTCGCCGGATACCCGGAAAATGGTTCTGGGGGATTTTCAATAACTCAGGCGGCCTGTACGGCCAGACGAAGAACGGCTGGCGTAAAACAATCAGCGTTCAGGGCAGCTTACTGCGAATATGATGAAGCATTACTGGTGGAAAGATTTTCTCGACCGCGATAGTCGCTGGCAGGGTCTGGAGCTGCAGGTCAGGCAGGGTGACGGGCAGGCGATGGAGATGCAAAGCGGCCATCATGGGCGCATGACTTTGCAGGTGAACGGCAAGCCGCTGTTCTGGGCGACGGTGCTAAAAAACCATGGCGGTGTATGGCTGGTGTTTAACGCCGATCATCCCGCTCAGCAGCTACTGCTGCCGGCTATTAATTCAGCCGAGGTGGAAAGCGCGAAGCGGGCGGGCAGAGAAAACTGGATCGGTCACTGGTGTCGTTATTTCGCACGAGAGCTGGCGCGCCCAACGCCACTGATAGCGCCGGGCCGCTGGCTGCTGAGGCCCATGGAGCAAATTAAGCCAGCAGCGCCCTGTGTGCTTAACCAACGGCTTCCCTTTGAACAATGGCGCTTTCAGACGCCCGCCTGCAGCGAGCAGGCTGGCATAAGCTGGACGCTCTACAGCGAGGATTTCCCGGATCTGCAGGCTCCGGAAAAAGTTAAGCTGGTCGACTGGTGGTGGGGAGGTTATTTACTGCTGGCCCGTTACCCGGTCGATCCTGATAGCGGACGCGTAAAATGGTGGCGCAAAAAAAGCCGCGAGGGCGTTTTACCGCCCGTGCTGGTCTGGTTTATCGGCGGGCTGGCTTCCTTTGTTATTCTGGATGGGCATGACCGGCTTCAGGCGGCGCTGGCAGAAGGCGTACAGCCTCAGTTTCTGGTGCTGAGCCAGATTCAGGAGCAGGTTTATACGCCTGATAAAGAGGCGCAGGATCGAGTTCTTCGCTCATTGGCGCTGCAGCAGAAAAAACCAGGCGGCATCAATATTAATGCTATCAACAAGACGCTGATAAACCTGTACGACACCCGCTATACCCGCGCCGTTACCTGTAGTCGCGCCATACTTGATGGCAAGGATTGGGAAAGAGAGGTTCGGGATTATTTACAGCGCCATCACCTTGAGCACTATCTGGCGACGATCCTTGCTCGCGAAGAACAATCTGCGTAGCCGTTAAGCTGAAATCCCGGTTTAGCTGGGCGGACAAAATCCCTTTTCACTGACGCTTTCGCCGATCTGCGCCTTGAGCCAGTCGGTGGGTAATCTTTTCCCGCTGCGCTTATGCGAATAGATTTTTACGGTGAAGCTGGGCGCGCTAAAAGGCAATTTAAAGGTAGTGACCTCTGTTGCCCGCGCAATTTTACCGGCGACAAAGGAGGGGATCGCCATCAGCAACTCGCTTTCCGCAATAATAAATGGCGCGCTCAGCATAGAGGGCGTCTTAATGGTTATGCGGCGCTTTAAACCTGCCCGCGCAAGATGCGTGTCCAGCAGCCCCTGTTTTTCATTCCAGGGCGTCACCACCAGATGTCCGCAGGACAAATACTCCTCCAGCGTCAGGCTGGTGCGGTTCTTATTGCCGATCACCACAAATTCATCGCTGAACAGATCCATTTCTTCAAGATCCGGATGAACCGGTTCTTCGGGCTCGCTGAAGCTCAAAGCCAAATCGATCTCGCCAGCCAACAATTCCGTCAGGGCGGGATTATGAGGTAAATAGCGCAGTTCAAAATTCAGATGGGGCGCAACGCTTTGCAGCTTATTCATCAGTCCCGGAAACACGCAAAAGGCCGTGTAGTCCGTCACGGCGATACGAAAAGAGTCGTCGCTGGTGGAGGGATCGAACGGCTGAACAGGGCTGAGATGCTGATTTAATGCGATCAGCGCTTCAGCAATAGCGGGCGCAAGCTGACAGGCGTAAACGCTCGGGCACATCTTATGTCCGTCGCGGTAGAAAAGCGGGTCCTGCAGACACTCCCGTAGCCTGGTCAAAGCGTGGCTCAGCGCAGAGGTGCTCATGGAAAGCTCAATCGCGGCCAGCCGGACGGAACGATGTCGAAACACGGCATCGAAAACCGGCAGAAGATTCAGATCCAGTCGGCGCAGCGCATGATGCATGAAATTCATCCTTTATTGATTTTATTGCACTTAATTCATTGGACGATACCGATTATCCTGACAGGCATCAAATTATCAGGATCAGGGAAATTTTATGAGTGTGATTATTCGGCAGGCCAGACCGGAAGATACGGATGCCATTCATAACATGATCAACGGGTTGTCCGTCTACCGGGAAGCGCCGCGAGAGACGGTGCCGGATATCGATACGCTCCGCCAGTCGCTGTTTTCTGCGCAAACCACGGCGGAAGCCTACATTTGCGAAATTGCAGGGCGTGTCGCGGGTTACGCCATTGTCTCAATGAGCTATTCGACCTGGCTGGGCCGCTACAGCCTGAATATGGAAGATCTCTATTTTACCCCGGATTATCGTGGGCAGGGCGCAGGCAAGGCGATGCTGCACTATATCGCTCAGCTTGCCGTACAGAGGCAGTGCAGCCGTATCGAGTGGAACGTGCTGGAATGGGATCAGTCAGCGAAAGATTTTTATCAGAGTATTGATGCGCTGCCGCTGGCGGAGTGGGTGCGCTATCGTCTCGACGGCCCGGCGCTGGAGAAATTCGCCCTGCGCGAAACGCTCTGAGCGGGCAATAACAAAGCGCGGGCTACAGGCTAAAAACCGGCCGTTTGGCCGGTTCAGGAGTAGCGTGCGGCCGATCAGCGGCAATCAGAGAGACTGCAGAAACGCCAGCAGGTCTTCGCTTAGCTGCCCGGAGTGCGTAACCGCGAAGCCGTGCGGCGCATTGTCATAGACCTTAAGCTGCGCGCCTTCTATCATCTCCGCGGCCAGTTTACCGGTGGTTTCGAAGGGCACGACCTGGTCATTGCTGCCGTGGATAACCAGCGTCGGCACGTCGATTTTCGCCATATCCGGACGGAAATCCGTGGTGGAGAACGCCGTGACGCAGTCAAGCGTGCCTTTCAGCGAAGCAAGCAGCGCAATATTCAGCGTTTGCGTCAGCACGCCCTCAGAGACGGTTTGCCCGGCATTAGTGCCGTAAAACGGCGTGGCGAAATCGCTGATAAACTGCGCGCGATCTTTACGCAGCCCTTCCTGAATACCGGCGAAGACCGAGCTGTCGACGCCCTGCGGATAATCCTCTTTCTGGCCAAAAATGGGCGTTACCGCGCCCAGCAGCACCAGGCCGTCCACGCGTGAAGTGCCATAGTTATTGATATAGCGCGTCACGTCGCCGCCGCCCATCGAGAAGCCCACCAGCGTTACGTTCTGCAGATCGAGGCTGGTAACCAGCTCATTGATATCCGAGGCGAAAGTATCGTAATCGTAGCCTGTCCAGGGCTGGTCGGAACGCCCGAAGCCGCGGCGATCGAAAGCGATAACGCGATAGCCCTTTTCCGCCAGGAAGTTTAGCTGGTTGTCCCACATATCCGCGTCCAGCGGCCAGCCGTGGCTGAACAGCACCGGTTTACCAGTGCCCCAGTCTTTGTAATAAATTTGCGTGCCGTCAGCGGTTTTAATCGTGCTCATGGTTGTTTCCTTGTGATGTTGGATAAAAAACAACGGCTATTCAGGCGCGACCAGGTAACGTACGGTCGGCAACTGTTCGGCCTGATGGAAAGCGTAGACGCGGCGCTCTATTTTGCGATCGTTCATAGTGTAGCGTTCAAGCTGGCGCAGATGTTCCATCCACGAGCCCACCACAAATGTCTCGACAAAGATGCCGGGCTGCAGGATATCTTCATAGACGGCCCAGTTAATGGCGCCGCCGCGACGGCGAACGCGCCGCATATCCTGCATACAGAGGGTAAAGGCGCGCGCCTCTTCCTTCGGGATGCGGTATTCATAGCTGACCCGTACCGGCCCGCGATCGTGATGAATATCCAGTGTCGGCACGGGTTCGCCCATCTCGCTGATATCCAGATTCAAATCGGGATCTTTATCCAGACGCCAGCGCAGCGCGGTAAGAGAGGCCAGCGCCAGCCCCAGCGTCGCCACGCAGAGCGAAACCGGGATGCCGTAATGGGAAGCGAGCTGTCCCCAAACGGCGCTGCCCACGGTCATGGCACCAAAGAATACGGTCAGGTAGACGGCCAGCGCGCGGGCTTTCACCCACTTCGCCGCGCTGCGCTGCGCGCCCACATTCAGCGTGGAAAGCACCGTAATCCAGGCAAACCCGGTAAAGAACTCGCAAGCGTTCAGCAGCCAGAAATGCCGGATAAACGCCAGCGCCAGCATGGTGGCGGCGAACATCAGGCTGGCCAGCGTCATCAGCCGATCGGGATTAAAGCGTTGACGCAGTCGCGGCAGCAGGATGGCGCCGCAGATGGCGCCGACGCCGATAAAAGCCAGCATAATGCCGTAGCCGCCTGGCCCAAGATGCAGCTCGCGGCGCGCGACCAGCGGCAGCAAAGCCCAGCCGGCGCTGCCGAAGACAAAAAAGGCCGCGGTGCGCACCAGAACGTTGCGCAGCACCGGTGCGGCGTGCACGTAGCGCAGGCCCGCGCGCACGGCGGAAAAGAAGTGTTCCGGCGGCAGGCGCTGCACGTTGGGCTCCGCTTTCCAGCGATAGAGCACCCACGCGACGCCGGAAACGGACAGCGCGTTGAGCAAAAATACCATCCACGGGCCGGCGAACGAGAGGATCAGCCCGCCGAGCGCCGGCCCGATGGCGCGGCTGATATTAATGCCCAACGAGTTGAGCGCCACCGCCGCGCCAAGCTCCTCCTTTTTCACTAAATCCGGCACGATGGCCTGAAACGGCGGCGAGCTCATCGCGGCGCCGGCGCTCATCAGAAAAGCCGCTATCAGCAGCATCAGCGGCGTGACCTGTCCGGTAAAAGAGAGCACGGTCAGACCCGCAGCGGCGATAAATACCCACAGCTGGGAAAAGAGCAGGTATTTGCGCCGGTCGATGATATCTGCCAGCACGCCAGAGGGCAGGGCGAACAGAAACATCGGCAGGCTGCTTGCCGCCTGCACCAGCGCAACGTTCAGCGGATCGGCGCTGAGCGTCAGCATCGTCCAGTTCACGCCCACGTCGTTCATCCATGAGCCAATATTGGACACCACCGTGGCTATCCAAAGCAGACGAAACACGGGCTGACGCAGCGGCTGCCAGGGCGACGCCGCTGGCGCGTGACCAGTCGCCTCTTCCTGAACAACATTATTGATTTCGTTAACCTGCGCCATAGCGAACCTCTTTATACGGGAAGCCTGCGCGCCAGCGGCCCGGGCCGGTAATGGCCAGCGTGGTGAAAATAATCAGCAGCAGCCAGCCAAACTGACCTTCCGCCAGGCTCCAGCCGGGATGCACCACCACCATAGCCACCAGCAGCACGCCGATAATCGGCAGGCAGGCGAGCCGGGCGAAGAGGCCGAGCAGGATAAATATCGGGCAGACCACTTCGGCAAAAATAGCGGGCAGCAGGCTCAGATAAGGCCCGAAGCCAAAGGGATCCTCGATGCGTAACAGTTCTTCGCTGAAGTGAAATACCTTCGGCAGGCCGTGTACGTAGAGCAGCAGCAGGCAGCCGGTAAGGCGCAGGAAGAACAGCCCCGCATCAACGCGGGGCGGCTGAGTTAACGTTCTCATGATCAAAACGCAAAGCAGCTGCAGCCGAGCGCGCCCCAGAAGGCGTTCTCCTCGGAGACAGGCAGCCTGGCGCCGCGCGCGATATCGTGCGAGTGGCTGTGAACGCCGCACGGGCCGCTGCACTGATGAGGCATCTGCTGCATTCCGGCACGGGTTGCGGCGGTCGGCGGCGCGCTGCGGTAGTGGCCAGGCACTTTTACCACCGGCGACCATTCGGGCAGCACAGGAATAGAAGGCGGCGCTTCGCTACTGAAGGCGCCAGCGGCATAAACGATATTGCCGTCCACAACGGTGAGCACGGACTCGATCCCCTTGATCTCCTCTTCCGGCACGCTGAAGTAGTCTTTGCTCAGCACCACCATATCGGCCAGCTGTCCGGCTTTGATTTGTCCTTTTTTCCCCTGTTCGCTGGAAAACCAGGCGCTGCCCTGCGTCCACAGCATCAGCGCCGTGTCGCGATCCAGGCGAGCGTTGACGTCATACATCTGCATACCGCCCACGGTACGGCCGGAAACCAGCCAGTAAAGCGCCGTCCACGGGTTATAGCTCGCCACGCGCGTGGCGTCGGTGCCGAGGCCGACCGGCACGCCGGTTTCCAGCATACGCGCTACCGGTGGCGTATGGCGGGTCGCTTCAATGCCGTAACGTTCGGCAAAGTATTCACCCTGAAACGCCATGCGATGCTGTACCGCGATGCCGCCTCCCAACTCCTTGATGCGGTCGATATTGCGCTGCGTAACGGTTTCGGCGTGGTCGAAGAACCAGTGCAGGCCGTTAAAGGGAATATCACGGTTAACCTTTTCGAACACGTCCAGCATACGGCTAATCGATTCGTCATAGGTGGCGTGCAGGCGGAACGGCCAGCGATGTTCAACCAGGTGACGCACCACGCGCTCCAGCTCATCTTCCATACCCGGCGCCAAATCCGGGCGCGGCTCCAGGAAATCTTCGAAATCGGCGGCGGAGAAGACCAGCATCTCGCCCGCGCCGTTGTGGCGGAAGTAGTCGCTGCCCTGGCCAGGCGTCAGCATATCGGTCCATTTTTCAAAATCTTCCAGCTCGTGGCCTGGCCGCTGGGTAAACAGGTTATAGGCGATACGGATCGTCATCTGCTTTTTCTCGTGCAGCTCGGCGATGACTTCGTAATCGTCCGGGTAGTTCTGGAAGCCGCCGCCCGCGTCGATGGCGCTGGTCAGGCCCAGACGGTTCAGCTCGCGCATAAACTGGCGGGTGGAGTTTACCTGCTGCTCCAGCGGCAGCTTCGGCCCTTTCGCCAGCGTGGCGTAGAGGATCATGGCGTTTGGCCGGGCAATCAGCATCCCGGTCGGATTGCCGTTGCTGTCGCGCTGGATTTCGCCGCCCGGCGGATTCGGCGTCTCTTTGGTGTAGCCGACCACCTTCAGCGCGGCGCGGTTGAGCAGGGCGCGATCGTAGAGATGCAGCACAAACACCGGCGTGTCCGGCGCCGCTTCGTTGATCTCATCCAGCGTTGGCATACGGCGTTCGGCGAACTGGAACTCGGTCCAGCCGCCGACCACGCGCACCCATTGCGGCGAAGGCGTGCGTAACGCCTGTTCTTTAAGCATCCGCAGCGCGTCGGCGACGGAAGGCACGCCTTCCCAGCGCAGCTCCAGGTTGTAGTTCAGGCCGCCGCGGATCAAATGCAGGTGCGAGTCGTTCAGGCCCGGCACGGCCGTATGGCCTTTCAGGTCGATAACTTTGGTGCCTTCGCAGTGATACTGCATGACCTCAGCCTGGCTGCCCACCTGCAGAAATTTACCGTCGCGGATAGCCACGGCGTCGGCGACCGGGTTTTCGCGATCGACAGTGTGAAATTTGCCATTAGTAAGAATCACATCGGCTTTGCCAAGGGTAACCATAGGATCTCCTGGAGTGAAGTGTCCGAAGCGGTAAGAGCATCGCGGACAGAGAGTAGCCCTGCCGTAAACGCAGGATAATTGATGGCGGGATTATGCTCAGGCGAGCCGGAAAGCGTCCAGTTATACAAAGGGATACTTATACGTTCGTATAGGTATACCTATAGATAATAGTTTGCTGAAAAAAAGGTTTATAGACTGCGCTCAGACAGTTAGCTGACGTCAGCGTAGCAGGACGAGCCATCAACCGCCGCGTGTCAGGGCCACTGTTAATTAATACTGTTAAAGCTTTCCACAAAGCTTAGCCACCTCAACCTCAATGGGCAAAAACATGACCAATCGCAAACTTGAAGTACTGACGCCGCAGAACAGCCAGATCATCTTTATCGACCAGCAGCCGCAAATGGCTTTCGGCGTGCAGTCGATCGACCGCCAGGTGCTGAAAAACAACGTGGTGGCGCTGGCTAAGGCAGCCAAAGTCTTCAACATTCCGACCGTGCTGACCACCGTTGAGACGGAAAGCTTCTCTGGCCATACCTTCCCGGAGCTGCTGGATGCGCTGCCTGGTCAGGATATCCTTGAGCGTACCTCAATGAACTCCTGGGACGATCAGAAAGTCCGCGACGCGCTGGCGGCCAACGGCAGGAAAAAGATCGTGGTGTCGGGCCTGTGGACTGAGGTTTGCAACAACACGTTTGCCCTGTGCGCCATGCTGGAAGGCGATTATGAAATCTATATGGTGGCGGACGCCTCAGGCGGCACCACGAAAGAAGCGCACGACTTCGCTATGCAGCGCATGATCCAGGCTGGCGTGATCCCGGTGACCTGGCAGCAGGTGATGCTGGAGTGGCAGCGCGACTGGGCGCACAAAGAGACCTACAACGCGGTGATGGATATCGCCAAAGAGCATTCGGGCGCTTACGGCATCGGCGTCGATTACGCCTATACCATGGTGCATAAAGCGCCTTCGCGTCAGAAGAGCGAGCATCGTACCCTGGCGCCGGTTCCGGCCAACGTGCGCTAATCCGCCCGGCTGGCCAGTCCCTGGCGGGCCAGCCTTCTCTATAAGGAGAACCCGTGAATCCATTATTGATCTCTCTGGGCGCGGGGATTTTAGTTGGCCTTGTTTACGCCTTGCTCAACGTCCGCTCTCCGGCTCCGCCGGCGGTAGCGCTGGTTGGTCTGCTGGGCATGATCGTCGGCAGTACGCTGGGCGGCAAGCTGCTGCATCCTGTGGCGACCGCCTCGCTTTCGGCTGGCGAAAAAACAGAGATAATCGCGGAAAAACGGCCCGCTGCGCTGACATTCATCACCAGAGAGGCGGGCCGATCATGCTGAAAACCTATTCCGTCTCGCTGGCGGTGGGCGTGCTGGCCGGCGTAATTTATGCCGTGCTGGATGTAAACTCGCCGGCGCCGCCGGTTATTGCGCTGCTGGGCCTGTTCGGGATGCAGATTGGCGAACACCTGATCCCGCTGGCGAAACGGCTGATTAAGCGCCAGCCGGTTAACCTGCGCTGGTTTCGCCACGAGTATATCCATAAAATCGGCGACACTCCTCCGCCCTCAGGTGATAAACCCTCTTAAGGAAGCGCCCGAGTTTTATTTAAGGAAAACAGCATGCAGCTGTCGCAGCGCATTGTCGTCGTCGATGATGAAGGTTCTGTCCGCAGCGGGTTGACTAACCTGCTTCAGTCCGAAGGCTACCGGACGCAGGCCTTCGGGTCGGCGGAATCTCTGCTTGATGATGAAGCGGCGATGGCCGACGCCGCGCTTTTTATCATTGATGTGCAACTGCAGGGCATGAGCGGCTTCGAGCTGTTCATCCAGTTAGCCCGTCGGCTCGAAAATCCGCCGGGCATTATTATCTCCGGCAACGGCGATGAGGAGATGCTGCGCCGGGCGCTTGAGCTGGGCGCCATCGCTTTTTTGCTAAAACCGATCGAAATTGATACGTTATTCGAACATATTCGTCAGGCGTTTTCCTCACAGGCAGCCCGCCAATGAGCACTAATCCGCAGGCGTTGAACAGGCCAGAAAAAGAAGCGCTGATCCTCTCCGAAGAGGTCGCTTTCCGCTTGCTGGCGCAGGAAGGCAATATTGACTGGCTGCTGTGCCAAAATGCCAGCTCAGGTGAAACCTTTGTGCTGGCCGCAGCGGCAGAAGAAGCGGTTTTTCAGGTGACGCAGCTGCTGAAACAGGAGTATTCGCTGCGCGACCGGCTGTCGGAAAGCTGGGCGCTAAAGCCCTGGCGCCATACCCTGTATCAGGGCCGTTACGCGCTGGTGTATAAACCATTCAGCTATCATACGCTGGCGGAACGCCTCTCCGCCGCGCCAGGCGATATCGCCGACTTTCTCAGCAGCGCGGCGCTGCTTTGCATCACGCTGAGCAGGCTGCATCAGCAGGGAATGGTGCACGGCGATATCAAACCGGCCAACTTTTTTTACAGCGATGACGGCGGCGTCTGCCTGGGCGGCTTTGGGCTAACCTCAATGGAAAAGGATAGCCTGACGACGCCGCGAATGCCGGTAACGGCAGGCACGCTGGCCTATATGTCCCCTGAACACACCGACCGCGCGGCTCATCCTGTCAGTCGCGTCAGCGATCTCTACAGCTTTGGCATCGTGCTGTATGAGCTGCTGACCGGCAGATTGCCCTACGGCAGCGCAGCGGGCGGCCATGCCGAATGGGTGCATCACCATATCGCCTCGGAAGCGCTGCCGCCCCACAGTTTGCGCAAGGATGTGCCTGTGGTGCTTTCCGCCATTATCCTACGCCTGCTGGCCAAGTCCCCGGAACAGCGCTACCAGAGCGCGGAAGGATTGCTGGCCGATCTGCGGCGCTGCGAATCCAATCTGCTGCCGGATGGCAGCATCGAACCTTTTGCGCTGGGGTTACAGGATGTGCCGCCTGCAACGATCGCAACCGATGCGCTCTGGACGGATCATCCGCAGGCTGCCGCTATTCTGGCGGCTTTCGACGAGGTAAGCAGCAGCGGCAAACATAGTCTGGTCGCCATCAGCGGCGCGCCCGGCGCGGGGAAATCCTCTCTGATCGCGTCGTCGCTTAAGCTGCTGCGCGGCAGAAACGCTTTGCTGACCGTGGTGAAAGCGGAGGAGTATTCGCCCGTCCTGCCTTACGCTGTTTTCACCGCCGCTTTCCGGGCGCTGACGCTGCATCTGCTCGGTCTGCCTGCGACCGACGTGGCGCGCTGGAAGGCGCATATCAGGCGTCTGCTGGGCGAGTATGCCGGACTGGCGGTAAGTCTGGTGCCGGAGCTCAGTGTTCTGCTTAACCAGCAGGCCGCCGTGCAGCTGAACACGCACTCGATGGAAGCCAAAAATCGCTTTAACCTGATGGCCTGTCGACTGGTCAAAGCTTTTAGCGCGCCGGGCCGTCCGCTGGTGATGCTGATTGACGACGTTCACTGGGCCGATCGCGCCACGCTGCTGCTGCTGCAGAATCTGTTCAGTCTGAGTGAAGATATTCCTCTGCTGCTGGTGATTTCGCACCGGGAAAGCCTCTGTCCCGCTACCACCGCCAGCCTGCATCGCCTTCGGCACTGCGCCAACCGCATCGTCGATATCTCGCCTGAACCCCTGACGGAAAAAAATATTGCCCGCTGGCTGGCCAGACTGTTCCACACGCGGAGCGCGGCGACGGCGGAGCTGGCGCAGATCGTCCATGAAAAAACGGCGGGTAATCCGCTCGCCACGCAGGAGTTTTATCGCCAGGCCGTACGGGATGGTTTTATTAGCCATGCGGCGTCCTCCCGCTGGAGCTACGACGCCCAGGCGCTCAGAAACCGTCCCTTCACGGCTAACGTGGCGGCTTGCGTACTGCCGCATATGGAGAGTCTGCCGCATCCGACGCTTCACCTGTTGGGGCAGCTGGCCACGCTGGGCAATACGGCAGAGCTGGAGGTGGTCAGCAATATCCTTCATCTTCCCGTTCCCGAGCTGGTTGCACTGCTGCTGCCGGCGGTGACCTCCCGGCTGATCTCGCTTAGCGAAACAAGTTACGCTTTTATGCATGACACCATGCATCAGGCGGCGCTCAACCTTTGCGACGCCGGGGAGAAAGAGGCCTGTCACTACGCCGCAGCGCTCTACTATATGCGCGCCTCCAGCCTTGATCTCAGCAATGCGCTGCTCTTCAGGGCGGCGCATCATCTGCTCACCCTCGAAAACAGGGCGCGGCTGGCGCCGGATGCGGAGAAATTCGGCCAGTTAATGCTGAAAGCGGGCAGGCGCGCTAAATTCATTGGCGATTATGTTTCGGCGCTCCGCTACCTGCAGAAAGCCCGCTCGCTGCGCGCCGGTCAGGAAGAGAGCAGGGAGCTGCTGCTGGAAGAGGCGGAATGCGAGTTTCTCAACGGCAACCTGCCCGTTGCGCTGTCGCTGAGCCTGCAAATTCAGGCTTCGCCCGGCGAGATAACCGATAAAGCGGAAGCAGCCTGTTTGATTGCTGAAATTCATATGCGCCAGTCGGACGGAAAGCTCGCGCTGGAAACGGCGCTGGCGTGGCTTGCGGTGTTTGGCATCCAGCTGAACCGCTTTCCCGACAAGCAAGAGTGCGACGAGGCGAGGCTGCGGCTGAAGGAGGATGTGGGTAAAAATCCCTATACCCGCTTCCGTTCACTCCCGCGGCTGACCTGTAAAAAAACGCAAGCCGTGATGGATTTGATGGCCAGCGCCAGTACCTTTGCCGCTTTTATCAATCCGCGCCTGCACTTTATCATCCTGTGTAAACTGCTTCATCTGACGATGGCGCACGGCCTGAGCGGCGCTTCCACGCTCGCGCTCTCCTGGTACGGCGTGGCGTGCGGCGATCAGTATGATGAATACAGCCGGGGATTCGCCAGCTCGCTGCTGGCTCGCGAGCTGATGTATAAACATGACTTTATCAGCTATAAAGCGCGCACGCTGATGCCGCTCGATCAGGTCAGCGTCTGGACGATGCCGCTAAGCTACGCCATCGATCGGGCGAAGGAAACCTTCGACGTCGCGGTGGAAACTGGGGATCGCACTTCCGCCTGTCTGGCGCTGCGCCATATTGTGATGAACTCTCTCGCCCGTGGCGATCATCTGGATGGGTTGCACACTTCCATCACGCGCGGCTTGCTGTTCGCGCGAAAAGCGCAGTATCGCGATGTGGAAGTCATTCTGGGCATGCAGCTGGACTACGTGCTTTTTCTGCGTAAACCCCGGGGCGTGCTCTTTTCAGGCAATGATTTTCTGACGCCTGAGCTGGACGTGGTCAAGCCTGAAAACGCTGTGGAGCCGATGTATCTGATGCAGTTCTGGTCGCGGCTTTATAAAGGCATGGCGCACTTTTTCGCTGCCGAATACGCTTTGGCGGAGCACTGTTTCACCGTCGCGTCAGCCTTCACCACGCTTATTCCGGGCCATGTGCATATGCTCGACTTCCATCTGTACAGCGCGCTGGCCGTGACCGTCCCGCTGGCGGCCGGGACAATCGACGATCCGTTACGTCTGCGGTTAAAACCCCATCTCGATAAGCTCGTCACCTGGACGAATGAAAACGCGAAAACCTTTGCCGACAAAGAGGCGCTGCTGCGGGCCGAGCTGTTTCGTCTGGAAGGCGAGACGGCGCTGGCGTCTGAACAGTATGAAAAAGCCATTACGCTGTCGCGCGAAGGGCAGTTCCATCATATCAACGGGCTGGCCTGTGAGCTGGCGGCGCGTATGGCCTGGGCTAACAAGATGCCGTTTGCCGCAGAAGCCTATATGAAAGGCGCGATTTCAGGCTGGGAACGCTGGGGCGCGGAGGCCAGGGTTCGCCAGCTGGAAAGGGACTATCCTGCTCTCGTCGCCCATCATACGCAGACCGCGCTGAGCACCGTCTCTTTTGAGCAAAGCGCCACCAGCAGCGATCTGCAAAGCATGGTTACCGTGATGCGGGCGCTGACGGAAGAGATCAATCTGGAGCGCCTGATCCATATTCTGATGGTGATGCTGGTTGAGCGAGCTGGCGCGCAGCACTGCATGCTGATCCGGCTGACCGAGGGCAATATTCCGGAAATTCAGGCGAGAGCTTCCACCACCGTGGAAGGCGTGCAGGTCAAAATTGTCCGCGAGCTGCCGGTCGCGACCGATCTGCCGCTTTCGGTTTTAGCCGCGGTGATCCGCACCGGTCAGGAGATCCGCACCGGAAAACCGGAAGTGTTCAGTCCCTTCAGCCAGGATAACTATCTGGTGGCGTCCGGCGCGGCGGTGATGTGCGTGCCGATGTTCAGACAGGGGAAGCTGGTCGGCGTGCTCTATCTGGAAAACCGGCTGATGCCCGATGTGTTTACCGCCGATCACTCAAGGATAGTGTCGATGCTTGGCGCGCAGGCCGCCGTTTCACTGGAGACGGCGCGCCTCTACGCCGAGCTGGTGGACGAGAACAATCAGCGTCGCAAAATCGAAAAGCAGCTGCGGGCCAGCCAGACCTCGCTGATGCTGGGCGAAAAAATCAGCCATACCGGCACCTGGCACTGGCATCTTGAACCCGATATTCAATATATCTCCGATGAGTATAAACGCATCATGGGACTGCCGGAGACGCAGACCACCACCTCGATGGCGGAGTTCCAGAGCCGCGTTCATCCGGACGATATTCTCTGTCTCAGGGAGCTGATTGAAAACAGCGTCCGCGACGGCGTGGTGATGCAGGCGGAATTTCGCATTATTCGCGACAACGGCGAATGCCGCTATATCAAAGGGATCGGGGAGCCGAACGACAACTGGCCGGAGGTGGCCGAGTATTTTGGCACGCTGACGGATATCACGGCGCAGCGTCAAGCCGAGGATGCGGTCAGGATCGCTCAGGCGGAGCTCGCCCGCGTCGCGCGCGCCACCACCGTAGGCCAGCTCACTTCCGCCATCGCGCATGAGATCAACCAGCCGTTGATGTCTATCGTGGCTAACGCGGGCGCCAGCCTGCGCTGGCTGAAGCGTGAACCCGCGCAGCTGAAAAACGCCAGCCAGAGCATCGAAGAGATTATTCGGGAAGGCCGCCGCGCCGGCGATATTATCCGCGGCCTGCAGGCGCTGACGCGTAACCAGGTCACCGGGTTTACGTCGGCCAGGTTGCATCTGATTACGCGGGATATATTAATTCTGACCCGCCTGGAGCTGGAGCGCCGCTACGTCTCTCTGGAGCTGGATCTGAAGGCGGAAAACGATCTGGTTTGCTGCGAGAGCGTCCAGATCCAGCAGGTGCTGCTTAATCTGGTGATAAACGCCATCGAAGCGATGGAGGAGAATCCTGGCGCGCGCGTGCTGCGGATATCTTCTTCCCATCCCACCCGCGACCTTATCCGTATCGCGGTGGCCGATAACGGCACGGGCCTCTCTGACGAGGTGATCGGCAAGATATTCGATTCGTTTTACACCACGAAAGCGGAAGGCATGGGAATGGGGCTGACCATCAGTAACGAAATCATCAAGCGCCACGGCGGCGTGTTGCGCGCGGAAAACGCTCAGGGAGGCGGAAGCCTGTTCTGGTTTACGCTGCGCCTGGGCGAAGCTACTGCCGTCTGAAAAGGCCTCCCGCAGCTTTCTGCGGGAGCGCGCATCGCCGACCGCTGACGATCAACTTTCGTGCAGCAGTCCCAGTTTCTCTGCGGCAATAACCAGTTCGGGCACGGAACGAACCAGCATTTTGTCCAGCACCCGGCGCTTATGCACTTTAGCGGTGATTTCGCTGATGCCCATTGCCGCCGCGATCTGTTTGTTTAACAGGCCGCGAATAGTCAGCTGCATCAGCTCCGCTTCTCTGGGCGTCAGCGAATTATAGCGCCCGGTCAGCGTAACCTTTTCCCGGAAGGCGTCGGCGTTTTTCTCCGCCAGCGCCAGCGCTTCCGCAACCACTCTTAGTAGTTCGTCCGGCATTACCGGCTTGGTGAGAAACTCAAAGGCGCCGGCTTTCATCGCCCTGACGGTAATGGGGATAGTGCCGTAGCCGGTAAGGAAAATGGTAGGAATAGCGTAGCCGCGTTCGGTAAGATGCAGCGAAACGTCAAAACCATCCAGGCCGGGCATGTTCAGATCCACGATCAGGCAGGAAGGCGTGCCGTAATCCGTTTGGCTCAGAAAATCAGCCGGGGAAAGAAAAGTGGCAATCAGATAGCCTTCCGAACTGAGCAGGTTTTGCAGCGCGGCGACCACAGCTTCATCGTCATCAACAATATAAACTTTTTTATCCATAATGACTCGTTCTGGCTTCGGCCAATTCTGATTTAATGCGCGTTAATATAACCTGAAACTTTCACCTTTAAAATCGGAAACGCTTATGCCCCGATTTTTCCAGAATATTACCTTGTAGCCTCGCTTTTTCTTTTAAACGTCGCGCAAATTAAATACTCCTGTCTCTACAATACGTTATAACATGTCGTTCATTCCTTATGCGGATGAAGAAAACAGCAGCCTTAATTCTGCGAACATTATGCCCAGGGTTTTATTAAATTATGTTGTCCTGCGAAATGTCTATGGACAAATCGACGACTCTAACTTTTATTTGGCCCTGATACTTCGCTGCCATTAATTAACGATAACCTGCCGCAATCCTGATTGCTCCTGTTTAGCTGAAAAGGTTAATTCAGCGAAGCGGCGGGCAGCCGCAAACATCCCATCCTGTTGCATATCGGCCATTCCCTGTTCTGCGCGCAACTGGTCAGCCTTTCATAATCCACTAAACTCATTACTAATGCTGATGCATTACCGCAACAGCGCAAGGAGATAACCATGTCTGAACAGAGTGAAATGACCAACGTTTTCGCCAGTAAAATGCGCGACGCCGATCTGAATTTTATCGCTAATATCGCCAGTAAGTTAGGCGTAGGGCTGGGCGTGACGCTGTTTGTCAAAGGCGCGCTGGTAACGGGAAACACCATTTCCGGCAAGGAATACTATGAAAGCGTCGTCGCCTTTTTTGGCGAAACAGAGGAAGGCTCCGTAGAGCAGGCGGTAGCCAACTATTTTAAACGCACCGGCGACGCTTACTATACGCCCGAAGATGATGAAGCTTCCGTGCCGCTTAATTTTTTACATCTGAAAGATGTTTCGTTCAGGCTGGGATCGGAAAAGTTCTCGCACCATAAAAACGGCCTGCTCAGGATCAAGATAGAAGAAATAGACGGCTTTATGTTGGGGATCTCGAGCAACGACGAATAGTATAACCGCTTCAGCCTGACGGTCAGGAGAGGCTGAAGCGGTTAGCGTCAGGCCGCGTTTTCCAGCACCTGAGCCATAAAGTCGCGCACCCATTTCATGCGCAGCTTACGCTCGGCCAAATCGCGCGTAAATTTTAGCTTTGTCGGGCCGTCCAGCCGCCAGTTCTGCGGCTCTTTCTGCAGCAGGCCAATTAGCCACCTCGGATCGGCTTTGTTTTTCTCGGCAAACTCGATAAAGCCGCCTTTTTCGCTCGCTTCGACGCGGCGAATGCCAATCTTTTTCGCCAGCAGGCGCAGCGCAGCGATATCCAGCAGATTGCGCGCCGCGTCCGGCAGCTGGCCGAAGCGGTCAATCAGCTCGACTTTCAGATCTTCCAGCTCGCCTTCCTGCTGCGCGCTGGCGATGCGCTTATAGAACGACAGGCGCGTGTTCACGTCCGGGATAAAGTCATCCGGCAACAGCGCTGGCATCCGCAGTTCGATATCGGTCTGGCTGTTGGTGAGATCTTCCAGCGACGGCTCGCGGCCCTCTTTCAGCGCGTCTACCGCATTTTCCAGCAGCTCCATATAGAGCGAGAAGCCGATGGTTTCCATCTGGCCGCTCTGATCCTCGCCCAGCAGCTCGCCCGCGCCGCGAATTTCCAGATCGTGCGTCGCCAGCGCGAAACCGGCGCCCAGATCCTCCAGCGAGGCTATCGCTTCCAGCCGCTTGTGCGCGTCGGTGGTCATCGCTTTTGGATGCGGCGTCAGCAGCCACGCGTAGGCCTGATGATGCGAGCGGCCTACGCGACCGCGCAGCTGGTGGAGCTGCGCCAGGCCAAAGTGATCGGCGCGCTCGATAATAATGGTGTTGGCGGTCGGAATATCGATGCCGGTTTCGATAATGGTGGTGCAGACCAGCACGTTAAAGCGCTGATGGTGGAAGTCGTTCATCACTCGTTCCAGATCGCGTTCGCGCATCTGGCCGTGGCCGATTGCCACGCGCGCTTCCGGCACCAGCTCGGCGATGCGGTGCGCGGCCTTTTCGATATTCTCCACGTCGTTGTAGAGATAATAAACCTGGCCGCCGCGCAGCACTTCACGCAGGATCGCCTCGCGCACCACCAGATTGTCGAACTCGCGCACAAAAGTTTTTACCGCCAGACGACGCGCAGGCGGCGTGGCGATAATCGACAGATCGCGCATACCGCTCATCGCCATGTTCAGCGTGCGCGGGATCGGCGTGGCGGTCAGCGTCAGGATATCCACATCGGCACGCATCGCTTTAATGCGCTCCTTGTGGCGCACGCCGAAGCGGTGCTCTTCATCCACAATCAGCAGGCCCAGGTCGCGCCATTTGATTTCGCTTTGCAGCAGCTTGTGGGTGCCGATCAGAATATCTACTTTCCCTTCACGCGCCTCGCTAAGAATTTGCGCCTGCTCTTTGGCGCTGCGGAAGCGGGAGAGCATCTCGATACGCACCGGCCAGTTGGCGAAGCGATCGCGGAAGTTGTCGTAGTGCTGCTGGGCGAGCAGGGTCGTTGGCACCAGCACCGCGACCTGCTTGTGGTTCTCCACGGCGAGGAAAGCCGCGCGCATCGCTACTTCGGTTTTACCAAAGCCGACGTCGCCGCAGACCAGCCTGTCCATCGCCAGCGGCTGGCACATATCGCTGAGCACGGCGTTGATCGCCTGCGCCTGATCCGGCGTGGTTTCAAACGGGAAGCTGTCGCAGAAGAGCTGATACTGCTCGCGGTCGTGCTTAAAGGCGAAGCCCGCTTTGGCGGCGCGCTGGGCGTAGATATCCAGCAGCTCCGCCGCCACGTCACGTACTTTTTCCGCCGCTTTCTGCCGCGCCCGCGACCAGGCGTCGCTGCCCAGCTTGTGCAGCGGCGCGTTTTCATCGGCGCCGCCGGCGTAGCGGCTGATCAGATGTAGCGAGGAAACCGGCACGTAAAGTTTGGCGTCGCCCGCGTAGGCCAGCATCAGATATTCGGCGGTAATGCCGCCGGTTTCCAGCGTGGTCAGGCCGATATAGCGGCCAACGCCGTGCTCCAGATGCACCACCGGCTGGCCGGGATGCAGCTCCGCCAGATTGCGGATCAGCACATCGGGATTGATCGAGCGGCGCGTATCCTGGCGACGGCGGCTGACGCGCTCGCCCAGCAGATCGCTTTCGCAAATCAGCGCGCGGTTGCGCAGGCTGTCGATAAAGCCGTGTTCGCTGGCGCCAATCATCAGATAAGCGCCTGGCTGTTCCGCCTCGCTTAAGGCGTGAAGGGTTTTCGGCACCAGTTTAATGCGCGCCAGCAGCTCCTGCAGCGCTTCGCGGCGGCCTTCGCTCTCGACCGAAAAGATCACCGGGCCGCTGAACGACTCCAGAAAACGGCGCAGCGCGTCCAGCGGCGCCTTCGCCTGCGCCTGTACGGCCAGATCCGGCAGCGGCTGATAGCCAAGATTGGTATTGGCGGCTTTCTCCGCCAGCTCGTCGTTTTTCAGCTGCACGCGCGGCCATTTTTTCAGCTCGCCGAACAGCTCGTCGGTGCGCAGCCAGAGCTTCTCCGGCGGCAGGAGAGGACGCATGGGATCGACGCGACGGTTTTCAAAACGCGTGGTCACTTCCTGCCAGAAACGCTCCGCCGCGCCTTCCGGATCGCCGGTGTTGACCACCAGCGTATTGGCGGGAAGATAGCTGAACAGCGCGGGCAGCGACTGCTCGAAAAAGAGCGGCTGCCAGTATTCGATACCGGCGGGCAGCGTGCCCTTGCTGACCTGCTGATAGATATGCTCGGCTTCGCGCCGCACGTCGAAGTGTTCGCGCCACTGGGTGCGAAACAGCTCGATTGCCGCTTTATCGGTCGGAAACTCATGCGCGGGCAGCAGGTTAATGGCCTCGACTTCCTCCAGCGTGCGCTGGCTGTCGACGTCGAACAGGCGCAGGCTGTCGATCTCGTCGTCGAAAAAGTCGATGCGGTAAGGCTGCTCGCTGCCCATCGGATAGAGATCCAGCAGCGCGCCGCGCGTGGCGTATTCGCCGTGCTCCATCACCTGATCGACATGGCGATAGCCAGCCTGCTCCAGCTGGGCGCGCAGCGCATCCCGCGAAAGCTGCTGGCCCTTGCGCATCACCAGCGCGTGGCCATGCAGGAAGCTGTGCGGGCAGACGCGCTGCATCAGCGTATTCACCGGCAGGATCAGCACGCCTTTTTTCAGCGTCGGCAGGTTATAGAGCGTGGAGAGACGAGAAGAGATGATTTCCTGATGCGGCGAAAAGCTGTCGAAGGGCAGCGTTTCCCAGTCGGCGAGGCTCAGCACCGGCTCGTCGGTAAACTGCCGGATCTCATCCTGCAGCCGCAGCGAAGTTTGCATATCCGGCGCGATCAGCATCATGGGGCCGCCGTGTCGCGCCAGGATTTCCGCACATTCCACCGCGCAGGCGGCACCGGTTAGTTGTCCCAGCTGGCGCTGGTCGCCTGCTTTGGCTGGCAGGGTATATCGGGCTTGTTCAGGCATAATCAGTCAGTCGGTCTCTTCACAAAAAGGGAGAGCAGAAAACGACGCGTTTCCTGTTCGGCTAACCGAGTATACCTCTATTTCGGCGATTGATGGGTGTAGTGCATTCGGGGACGGTCAATGTTTGCCCAAACCAGCTCTTTTTCGCCGTGATAGCTGTGATTACCGTCGTCCCATTTCACATAATAGCCTGCGGGCGCGTCGCCCTGATCGAAGACGTTTACCACCAACCCCTTAATTTCGCCCGTTTTGTGCCGGACAATACTGCCTTTTGGATATTTTGACATTATAACGACTCCCGCCTTTACTCTACGCTACGTCTTGCCTTTCCCGTTGAGGGATAAGTAAGTTTACGCCCTTTTGTGCGTAACAATTGAGTAATTAGCGGTCGTTTTTCGCGTGATATTTCGACAATAAACCGGCGTGGCGAAGGCGATAACAAAAGTTAGCAAAAGAGTCAGCGGCTTAGAGGTTCCATAACGCCGGGCTAACCTTTATCATCTTCGATCACTTTTTGCCTTATTACCGCCAGAAGACGGATTACATGTATCAACCTGTCGCGTTATTTATCGGCCTGCGCTATATGCGCGGGCGAGCATCGGACCGCTTCGGACGGTTTGTATCCTGGCTTTCCGCTATCGGCATCACGCTGGGCGTGCTGGCGCTGGTCACCGTGCTGTCGGTGATGAACGGCTTTGAGCACGAGCTGGAAAAAAGCACGCTAAACCTGATGCCGCAAGCGCTGATTAGCAGCGAGAAAGGCTCCATCGACCCGCAGCAGGTGACGGCGGAGTCGCTGCAGCTGCAGGGAGTCAGCCGCGTCACGCCGCTGACCACCGGCGACGTGGTGCTGCAAAGCGCGCGCAGCGTCGGCGTTGGCGTCATGCTGGGCGTCAATCCTGATGAACCCGATCCGCTCACGCCTTTTTTAAGCAACGTGAAGCAGAGCGATCTGCAGCCCAATCAATACCGCATTATCGTCGGGGAGCAGCTGGCGGAGCAGCTGGGCCTGAAGCGCGGCGATCAGGTTCGCCTGATGGTGCCGTCCGCCAGTCAGTTTACGCCAATGGGACGGCTGCCGAGCCAGCGTCTGTTCACGGTGATCGGCACTTTCGCCGCCAACAGCGAAGTGGACGGCTATCAGATCCTGGTTAACCAGCAGGACGCCTCGCGCCTGATGCGCTATCCGGCCGGGCATATCACTGGCTGGCGCCTGTGGCTGGAGAAGCCGCTACAGGTCGATTCGCTCAGCCAGCAGAAGCTGCCCGCAGGTCTGGTGTGGAAAGACTGGCGCGAGCGCAAAGGCGAGCTGTTCCAGGCGGTGAAGATGGAGAAAAACATGATGGGGCTGCTGCTCAGCCTGATTGTCGCCGTCGCTGCGTTTAACATCATCACCTCACTGGGCCTGCTGATTATGGAAAAGCAGGGCGAAGTGGCGATTTTGCAAACGCAAGGGCTGACGCGCCGTCAGATCGTGATGGTCTTTATGGTGCAGGGCGCGACCGCCGGCATCGTCGGCGCCGTGGTCGGCGCGCTGCTGGGCGTGCTGCTGGCCAGCCAGCTCAATAACCTGATGCCGCTGATCGGCCTTTTCCTCGACGGCGCGGCGCTGCCCGTTGAGATTTCCGCCGTTCAGGTGGTGACCATTGTTGTTATTGCGATGGCCGTGGCGCTGCTCTCCACGCTCTATCCCTCCTGGCGCGCCGCCGCCGTTCAACCCGCTGAGGCTTTACGTTATGAGTAACCCAATTCTGTTGCAGTGCGACAACCTGTGCAAAAGCTACCAGGAAGGCAGCGTTCAGACAGACGTGCTGCGCAACGTCTCCTTCAGCGTGGCGCCTGGCGAAATGATGGCGATTGTCGGCAGCTCCGGCTCCGGCAAAAGTACGCTGATGCATCTGCTGGGCGGGCTGGATACGCCAACCTCCGGCGACGTCATCTTCAACGGCAACTCGCTGAACGCCATGTCTTCCACGGCGAAAGCGGAGCTGCGCAATCGCGAGTTGGGCTTTATCTACCAGTTCCACCATCTGCTGCCCGACTTCAGCGCGCTGGAAAACGTCGCGATGCCGCTGCTGATCGGTAAAGCGAGCAAAGCGCAGGCCGAGGCGAAAGCGACCGAGCTGCTGCGTGCGGTAGGGCTGGAAAAGCGCGCGGCGCATCGGCCTTCCGAGCTTTCCGGCGGCGAGCGGCAGCGCGTAGCTATCGCCCGCGCGCTGGTGAACAATCCGCGGCTGGTGCTGGCGGACGAGCCGACCGGCAATCTGGATGCGCGCAACGCGGACGCGATCTTCGATCTGCTGGGCGAGCTGAACACGCGTCAGGGCACCGCTTTTCTGGTGGTCACGCACGATCTGCATCTGGCGAAGCGGCTTAACCGCCAGATGGAGATGCGCGACGGCGTGCTCAGCGAAGAACTGACGCTGGCGGGCATAGCGTAATGGCAGGCTCTCTTTCTCTTCTGCTGGGGCTGCGCTTCAGCCGGGGCCGCCGTCGCGGCGGTATGGTGTCGCTGATTTCAGTGATTTCCACGGTCGGCATCGCGCTGGGCGTGGCGGTGTTGATTATCGGCCTCAGCGCCATGAACGGCTTCGAGCGCGAGCTGAACAACCGTATTCTGGCGGTGGTGCCGCACGGCGAAATCGAACCGGTCAACCAGCCCTTTACCGGCTGGCAGTCGCTGCTGCCGGCGGTGGAAAAGGTCAACGGCATCGCCGCCGCCGCGCCCTATATCAACTTTACCGGCCTGATCGAAAGCGGTGCGAAGCTGCAGGCGATTCAGGTAAAAGGCGTCGATCCGCAGCAGGAAAGCCGACTCAGCGCGCTGCCCGCCTATGTGCAAAACAACGCCTGGCAGAGCTTTGCCGCGGGCAAACAGCAGATTATCCTCGGCCAGGGCGTCGCCAACAGCCTGAAAGTCAAACAGGGCGACTGGCTGACCATCATGATCCCTAACAGCGATCCTGAACATAAATTGCTGCAGCCGAAGCGCGTACGCCTGCAGGTCAGCGGCATTCTGGCGCTGAGCGGCATGCTGGATCACAGCCTGGCGTTGGTGCCGCTGCAGGATGCGCAAAACTATCTGGCAATGGGCGACAGCGTTACCGGCATCGCGCTGAAGATGACCAATCCTTTCGCCGCGCAGAAGCTGGTGCGGGACGCGGGCGAAGTCACCCACGCTTACGTCTATATCCGCAGCTGGATTGGCACCTATGGCTATATGTATCGCGATATCCAGATGATCCGCGCCATTATGTATCTGGCGATGGTGCTGGTGATCGGCGTGGCCTGCTTTAACATCGTCTCGACGCTGGTAATGGCGGTAAAAGACAAGAGCGGCGATATCGCCGTGCTGCGCACCCTGGGCGCGAAAGATGGGCTGATCCGCGCGATTTTCGTCTGGTACGGCCTGATGGCGGGCTTGCTGGGCAGCGTCAGCGGCGTGGTGGTCGGCGTGCTGGCTGCCTTTAATCTGACGCCGATCATCCACGGTATTGAAACCTTAACCGGCTATCATTTCCTGTCGGGCGACATCTATTTTATCGACTTCCTGCCGTCGGAAGTGCACTGGCTGGACGTAGGTATTGTACTGATCACCTCGCTGCTGCTTTCGCTGGTCGCCAGCTGGTATCCGGCGCGAAGGGCCAGCCGCATCGATCCGGCTCGGGTGCTCAGTGGGCAATAACTTTTATTATGGCTTCGACGTCGGCGGCAGCAAAATCGCGCTGGGCGTCTATGATAAGGCGCGACGGCAGATCTGGAGCAAACGTGTCGCCACGCCGGCGCATGACTATGCTCTGTTGCTGGAGCGGATCGCCGCGCTGACTTTTGAAGCGGATGCGTTTTGCGGCAGCCGGGGCCGCGTTGGCGTCGGCATTCCCGGCCTGCCGGTGCCGGATGACGGCACCGTGTTCACCGCCAATATTCCGGCGGCGCAAGGCCAGCGGCTGCAGGCCGATCTCAGCCAGCGGCTGGGCCGCGAAGTCCGTATCGATAACGATGCCAACTGCTTCGCGCTGTCGGAAGCCTGGGACGACGAGTTCAAAACCTTTCCGGTAGTGCTGGGACTGATCCTGGGCACCGGCGTGGGCGGCGGGCTGATTGTGGACGGCAAACCGCTGACCGGCCGTAATTTCGTCGCGGGCGAATTCGGCCATATGCGGCTGCCGCTGGACGCGCTGGAGGTGCTGGAGATACCTGGCCGGGATGTGGAACAGCCGCTGTGCGGCTGCGGCAAGCGCGGCTGCATCGAGCCGTGGCTCTCCGGCACAGGTTTCGCCCGGCTGTGGCGATTGCATTATCAGTCAGATCTCAGTGCGCCCGCGATCGTCAGCCGTTATTATCAACAGGATCAGCAGGCTATTGCCCATACGGCCCGTTATCAGGCGCTGCTGGCCGTTTGCCTGGCCAACTGGCTGACGCTGGTGGATCCGCATCTGGTGGTGCTGGGCGGCGGGCTGTCGGGTTTTAAAGCGCTCTATGACGGGCTGGAGCAACAGGTGGCGACGCATCTGCTGCCGCGCGCGAAGCCGCCGCGCATCGTCCAGGCCCGTCATGGCGACGCGGGCGGCACGCGCGGCGCCGCTTTTTTGCACATTCAGGACTAGAGGATTTATGATGCGTACACCCCGTCGCCGGTTGAGACTGGCCCGCTACAAGAAAACCCGCCGCAAAGTTCAGCAGCGTTTTCGCCAGCGGATTTTCGAACGCGACCGTAACCTGGAGATAGCTATGCATCCTTTACCGCGAGTCGTTGTGCTGACCGGCGCAGGCATTTCCGCCGAGTCAGGCATCCGCACTTTCCGCGCCTCAGACGGCCTGTGGGAAGAGCACAAAGTGGAGGACGTAGCGACGCCGGAAGGTTTCGCGCGCGATCCGCAAAAAGTGCAGGCGTTCTATAACGCCCGCCGTCGCCAGTTAACCAGCGGCGATATTCAGCCCAACGCGGCGCACGAGGCGCTGGCGAAGCTGGAAGCCGCGCTGGGCGACCATTTTCTGCTGGTGACGCAAAATATCGACAACCTGCACGAGCGGGCAGGCAACCGCAACGTTATCCATATGCACGGCGAGCTGCTGAAGGTGCGCTGCGTCAACAGCGGCCAGGTGCTGCACTGGCAGGAAGACGTGAAGGAAGAGGATCGCTGCCACTGCTGCCAGTTCCCGTCCGTGCTGCGACCGCACGTGGTGTGGTTCGGCGAGATGCCGCTGCAGATGGATGAAATCTATCAGGCGATCGCGCAGGCGGACTACTTTATCGCTATCGGCACTTCGGGCCATGTCTATCCTGCGGCGGGCTTTGTCCATGAAGCTAAGCTGCAGGGCGCGCATACCGTGGAGCTGAATCTGGAGCCAAGCCAGGTCGGCAGCGAGTTCGAAGAGAAAGAGTACGGGCTGGCAAGCGAAGTGGTGCCGCGCTTTGTACAGCGGCTGCTGCAGAAAACGCAATAAACGCAATAGCGGGAGGACGGCAGCAGCCGTCCTTTTTATTTTCTCTCTTCAGGCCGGGCGGCCGCGACGCGGTAAAGAGAAAATCAGATGCGCCACAATGCCGCCGACCAATCCCCAAAACGCCGCGCCGATGCCCAGTAAAGAGAGCCCCGAAGCCGTAATCAGAAAAGTTATCACTGCTGCCTCGCGCTGTTTCTCTTCCGCCAGCGCCCGCTGTAAACTTCCCGCGATGGTTCCCAACAGCGCCAGCCCCGCGATGGTATGGATCAGCGCGGGCGGCAGCGCGCCGAACAGCTGGCCGATGGCGCCGCCGAACAGACCCGCCAGCAGATAGAAAAACCCCGCGCAGACGGCGCCCCAGTAGCGGCGCTGTGGATCGGGATGGACTTCCGGCCCCATACAGATGGCCGCCGTAATGGCCGCGATACAGACCGAAAAGCCGCCAAAAGGAGAAAGCAGCAGCGAGGTCAGCCCGGTCCAGCTCATCAGCGAGGAGACCGGCGCCGGATAGCCCGCAGCTTTCAGCGTGGCAATGCCCGGCGCGTTTTGCGACGCCATCGTCACTATAAAAAAAGGCACGCCAATACCCAGCAGCGTCGACCAGCTGAACTGCGGCGCGATAAACTGCGGCAGCGCAAACGCCAGCGGCTGCTGTGAAAGGTGAATGTCGCCTTTGGCGGCCGCGACCGCCAGACCGACCAGCAGCGTCACCATAATCGCATAGCGCGGCAGAAAGCGACGGGCCAACAGATAAGCCAGGCACATGCTGGCGGTCAGCGCGAAGTCGGGCTGCAGCGAAGCGAAGGCGTCCAGACCAAAGCGCAGCAGGATGCCCGCCAGCATCGCGCCGGAGATCGCCTGGGGAATATGGTTCATCAGCCGCGCAAACAGGCCGGTTACGCCGCAGAGAAAAATCAGACCCGAAGCGAAAACAAATACGCCGATGGTTTCCGGCATCGAGGTGCCGGGCAGGCTGGTGACCAGCAGCGCCGCGCCGGGCGTGGACCAGGCTGTCAGCACCGGCGCGCGGTAATAAAGCGATAGCCCGATCGAAGTCATGCCCATCGCCAGGCCCAGCATACTCAGCCAGCCGCCCAGCTGCGCCGTGGTGGCGCCTGCAGCGTCCGCCGCCTGAAAAATAATCGCGGCGGAGCTGGTATAGCCGACCAGCACCGCGACAAATCCCGCCACCACGGCAGGCAGGGTAAGATGACGTAGAGAGAAAGCCGGGCGCATGATAACCTCCGGGTTGTGCGTTATAGCGCACAGACTAGCACTGTGCGCTATAACGCACAAGCGCTATACTGGGGCTATTTGCAAGGAGCCATAATGACCACAGAATGTCCTGAACCCGGCCTTGTGCTGAAAACCCTACGGCAGGCCCGCGCCTGGAGCCTCAGTGAAGCCGCCACGCAGACCGGCGTCAGTAAAGCGATGCTCGGTCAGATTGAACGCGGTGAATCCAGCCCGACCGTGGCCACGCTATGGAAGATAGCAACGGGCTTCAATGTGCCTTTCTCGCTGTTTATCAACGAACAGGCCATGCGGGCGACCGGAGAGGAAAGGCGCCGCAGGCCACAAACAGCGGCGACCATGCAGGCCAGTCCGCTGTTTCCCTACGATCCTCAGCTGGGCTTCGATATGCTGGTGGTAGAGCTGGCCGCAGGCGCGCTCAGCGAATCTTCCGCTCATGAACGCGGCGTAGTGGAACACGTTGTGGTGATTGCCGGCGAACTGCAGCTGGCGACCGGCGCGCAATGGCATACGCTTAAAGCTGGGGAAGGGCTGCGCTTTCAGGCGGACACGTCGCACAGCTATCGCAACGACAGCGAGCAACCGGTGCGGTTTTACAGCCTGATCCACTATCCACGCGGGGATGTAGCCGGATGTTCCACACGCGTAACTGACCTGACGCAATAAATGTCAGGCTAAATAACAGATAATAACCATCCGCACTCAGAGGGAAGGCAGATGACAAATTTACTCGAACGCTTCTTGCACTATGTTTCATTCGACACGCAGTCTAAAGCGCATGTTCGGCAAATCCCCAGCACGGAAGGGCAGTGGCGGCTGGCTCGCGAGTTGAAAAAGGAGCTGGAAGCGCTGGGTCTGAGCAACGTCACGCTGAGCGAGCACGCGATTGTCATGGCGACGCTGCCCGCCAACGTCGCGTGGCCGGTGCCAACGATAGGGTTTATCGCCCATATTGATACCTCGCCGGATTTTACCGGTAAAAATGTTTGTCCGCAGATCGTAGAAAATTATCGCGGCGGCGATATCGCGCTGGGGATCGGCGATGAGGTGCTGTCGCCGGTAATGTTTCCCGTGCTGCACCGCCTGACCGGCCACACGCTGATCACCACCGACGGCAAAACGCTACTGGGCGCGGATGACAAAGCGGGCATGGCGGAGATCGTCACGGCGATCGCCCGGCTGAAAAGCGAAAATATTCCGCACGGCGATATCCGCATCGCCTTTACCCCGGACGAAGAGACCGGCAAAGGCACCAGCTGCTTCGACGTGGCGGCGTTCGGCGCGGAATGGGCCTATACCGTCGACGGCAGCGGGCTGGGCGAGTTTGAGTATGAAAACTTCAACGCCGCTTCCGCGACCGTGAAAATCGTCGGCAATAATGTGCATCCCGGCAGCGCCAAAGGCGTGATGGTCAACGCGCTGGATCTGGCGATGCGCTTTCACGCGGCGATGCCGGAAGCCGAAGTGCCGGAGCATACCGAAGGCTACGAGGGTTTTTACCACCTGCACGGCATCAAGGGCAGCGTGGATAAAGCGGAACTGCACTACATTATCCGCGATTTCGACCGCGAGAGCTTTGAAGCCCGCAAACAGACCATGAAGGATATCGCCGCCACGCTGGCCGCGGGCAAACAGCCGGGCGTAAGCGTCGAGGTACAGACAGAAGACAGCTACTACAACATGCGTGAGAAAATTGAGGCGCATCCGCATATTATCGCGCTGGCGCTACAGGCGATGCGGGAGTGCGGCGTGGAGCCGTTAACCAAACCGATTCGCGGCGGTACCGACGGCGCGGCGCTGTCGTTTAAAGGGCTGCCCTGTCCAAATATTTTCACCGGCGGCTACAACTATCACGGCAAGCATGAGTTCGCTTCGCTGGATATCATGGAAAAAACGGTCGCGGTGATTATGCGCATCGCGTCACTGGCCGCCGAAGAGGCGAAAAAGCCTTAATGGCGCAATGAAAAACGGCCCTTAAATCAGGGCCGTTTGCGTCTCTGCAGCGTAAAACCTTACTCTTCTTCGCTGAAGTACCAGTAGCCGCTGTTGACCAGCGCGGCCAGCTGCGCCAGGAACGACGGATCGTCCAGCGCCTCGCCCAGATCCGCCGCGCTTACCGCGTATTGGTTGGCCAGCACGCGCAAGGCAGCAGGCTGCTGCGATTCCAGCTTCTCGCCGTTGACGAACACGGCGTCACCAATCAGCAGCACGCGCAGGCCGCCCAGACGTTGCAGACTGTCGCCCTGTTGCAGCGCATCGTAGATCTCATCCGGCTGATAAGGCGGCTCCGGCGGCGCAACGTCCAGCTCATGCCGCGACTGAGAAATAAACTCGCCGAACCACTGATTGAAATGCTCCGGCTGATTGATCACTTCCAGCATCATTTCGCGGATGCCGTCCAGTTCCTGCGGCAGGATCTCAGCGGCGTGTTCGCGCGCAGGCACGTCCGGATCGCTAAAGCGACGGCTGCCCAGCTCGCGTGACAGCACATAGTCCGCAAAGCCGCTGATCAGCTCGCGTCCGCTGGGCGCACGAAAGCCGACGGAGTAGTTCAGCGCGCTCTCCAGCGAGTAGCCTTCATGCGGGAATCCTGGCGGAATATAGAGGATATCGCCCGGCTCCATCTCTTCGTCGATGATGGCGTCGAACGGCTCGACCTGCAGCAGATCCGGGTGCGGACAGTGCTGCTTCATGGCGACTTTCTCGCCCACGCGCCAGCGACGGCGACCGGTGCCCTGAATAATAAAGACGTCGTACTGATCCAGATGCGGGCCAACGCCGCCGCCGGGTACGGAAAAGGAGATCATCAGATCGTCGGTGCGCCAGTCGGGCAGAAAACGGAAAGGGCGCATCAGCGCGGCCGAAGGCTCGTGCCAGTGATCCACTGCCTGCACCAGCAGCGACCAGTTGTTCTCGCCAAGATGGTCGTAGCTTTCAAACGGGCCGTGCGCGACCTGCCATTTGTCGTTCTGATGGCTGACCAGACGGCTGTCGACCTCGTTTTCCATCGCCAGCCCGGCCAGCTCGTCCGGAGAGATCGGATCGACAAAGTTTTTAAAACCGCGCTTAAGCACGACGGGACGCTTTTGCCAGTAGCGCTGGATAAAATCGGGCCAGTTGAGATCGAGCTGATAATCCATAATGGGTGTTCCTGAAACGCTGAATTTCATCGATTATAACAGCGGGACAGCAGGGCGGGGAAAAGCATTTGCGGCAGGCGCCGCAATTTGCCGCAATCAGGCTTCGCTGTCCATTCCCTGACGGCGGAAGATCACTTCCATCCTGGCGCCGCCCAGCTCGCTGGTGGTGGCGATGATGTCGCCCGCATACTGCTCAAGGATATCGCGCGCCACCGCCAGGCCAAGCCCCTGACCGGGACGCAGCGTATCAACCCGCTGGCCGCGAATAAAAATCAGGTCGCGCTTGCTCTCCGGAATGCCCGGCCCGTCGTCTTCGACAATCAGATGCAGCTCGTCATCGGTCTGACGGCCGCGCACCTCGACAAACTCCAGGCAATATTTGCAGGCGTTATCCAGCACGTTGCCCAACACTTCCATAAAGTCGTTCTGATCGCCCACAAAGGTGATCTCCGGCGAAATATCCAGCGTCAGCTCAACGCCCTTTAGCTGATAGACCTTGTTCAGCGCCGAGCAAAGGCTGTCCAGCAGCGCCGGCACGGAATGCAGCTCGCGTTTCAGCACGTTGTGATCGGCCTGCATACTGGCGCGATGCAGATAGTAGCCAATCTGCTGCGAAATGCGGCTAATCTGCTCCAGCATAATCGGCTCTGCCTGCTCGACAGAAATATTGCGGCCGCCGCGCAGCGAGCGCAGCGTGGTCTGCAGCACCGCCAGCGGCGTTTTCAGGCTGTGCGTCAAATCGCTCAGCGTGGTGCGGTAACGGGTATAGCGCTGGCGCTCGTTGTCTAACAGGAAATTAAGATTGCGCACCAGGCTTTTCAGCTCCTGCGGCGTTTCGTCAGCCAGGGTTTCGCGCGTGCCGTGCTCCAGCTCGCGCAGCTGCGCGGCCAGCAAGCCTATCGGACGCAGGCTCCAGTGTGCGGCAAGCCACAGCAGCGGGATCACCAGCAGCAGGTTGACCAGCAGCACATAGCTGAACCATGACCAGACCACGTCGGAGTGCTGTAGCTCCTGAGGAATCGAATCCACCACTACCACCGTCAGCGCAGGCAGCGTGGGCGTGGCCGCGTAGCGGTTAACCGCTACCGAATGGGTAAAGGTGTCGTTGTTGTTGCCGTCATAGGCAGTCAGCTTGTCCTGCGCGTCCGGATTATTGCCCAGCGCCCGACGGCTGGTGCTGTTGTCGGTGCCGATCTCATAAAAATCGGCGCGCTTTAGCCACTCCCGCTTGATGCGCGAACGGATTTCCGGCACGTCCCGCAGCTGCCAGAGCAGTTTCCCTTTCTCGTTGTAAATAAAGACCAGCGTGGGGAAGTTCAGCGACATCCGCTCGGGCTGGGCGATAGTCAGCTGATTATCCTGCCACTGCGCCAGCGTAAAGAAGAGGTTGCTCTCGGCGCGCATTACCCGATAGGTGTTTTTATCGAAGCTGACCATATAGCCGACCACCGCCACCATGCCGTAGGAGAGTGACAGGATCAGCACTACCGCCGCGGTCGCCAGCAGAAAGCGCGCACGCAGCGAAAAGGGTGTTTCAGGACGAAACAGCGACATCAGAGATCGAACCGATAACCCTGCCCACGGACAGTGGTAATCACATCCTGAGGATAAACGGCCTGGATTTTTTTGCGCAGGCGACCCATAAGCACATCGATAGTGTGGCTCTCGCGCAGTTCGGCGTCGGGATAAAGTTGTAACATCAGGGAATCTTTACTGACCACCTTGCCGGCGTTGCGGATCAGCGTTTCAATAATGGTGTATTCAAAAGCGGTCAGTTTAATCTGCTGCTCGTTGATGCTCAGCTCGCGGCGCGAAAGATCGACCTGAAAAGGCGCCAGCGTCACGATCTGCGAAGCCAGGCCGCTGTTGCGGCGCATCAGCGCCTGCATCCGTGCCACCACTTCTTCAATGTGGAAAGGCTTGGTGACATAGTCGTCGGCGCCGGCTTCCAGCGCTTCAACCTTGGCCTGCCAGCCTTCGCGCGCCGTCAGCACCAGAATCGGCTGTTTGACTTCCAGACCGCGCCAGCGGCGGATCATCGTCATGCCGTCTTCATCCGGCAGACCTAAATCGACAAGGGTAATATCAGGAGTATGTTCGGTAAGAAAATAGTCGGCTTCCTTCGCGTCTTCCGCTGCATCGACCTGGTGTCCCATTTCGCGCAGCTGGACAGCCAGGTGGTGACGCAGCAGCGGATTATCTTCCACAATCAGTACGCGCATAACATTATCCTTTCTGTAGATTTGGTCAAAGACCGGTGCCTGATTTCGATCTGAGAAAAGTATAGGTTAAAGCAGGTAAACAACAGGTTAACACAGGCCGACTTATGTCGGCCTGTGAAGAGTATGGCAGCTTGCGCGCGCGCCGGCGGGAAATTACGGCAGCTCGTCGACCATCTGCACCGCGCGGCCCAGATAGTTGGCAGGCGTCATCAGTTTCAGGCGAGTTTTCTCCTCTTCCGGCAGCGCCAGGCCGTCGATAAAGGCTTTCATGCCCGCTGCGTCCACGCGCTTGCCGCGAGTCAGCTCTTTCAGCTTCTCGTAAGGCTTCTCGATGCCGTAGCGGCGCATTACGGTCTGAATCGGCTCCGCCAGCACTTCCCAGTTGTGATCCAGCTCGTCCAGCAGGCGCTCGCGGTTCACTTCCAGCTTGGAGACGCCTTTCAGCGTCGCCTGGTAGGCGATCAGCGCGTAGCCGATGCCAACGCCCAGATTGCGCAGCACCGTGGAGTCGGTCAGGTCGCGCTGCCAGCGGGAAACCGGCAGCTTGCTCGCCAGATGCTGCATCACCGCGTTAGCCAGGCCCAGGTTGCCTTCGGAGTTTTCAAAGTCGATCGGGTTGACCTTGTGCGGCATGGTGGAAGAGCCGATCTCGCCGGCGATGGTTTTCTGCTTAAAGTGGTTTAGCGCGATATAGCCCCACACGTCGCGATCGAAGTCGATCAGGATAGTGTTGAAGCGGGCGATGCAGTCGAACATTTCGGCGATATAGTCGTGCGGCTCGATCTGGGTGGTGTACGGGTTCCAGGTAATGCCCAGCGAGGTGACGAAGCTCTCGCTGACCTGATGCCAGTCAACTTCCGGGTAGGCGGCGATATGGGCGTTATAGTTGCCGACCGCGCCGTTGATTTTGCCCAGCACTTCGATGCGTTCCAGCTGGCGCAGCTGGCGTTCAAAACGGTATGCGACATTGGCCATCTCTTTGCCCAGCGTGGAAGGCGTGGCGGGCTGACCGTGCGTGCGGGAAAGCAGCGGAATATCGCGGTACTGCACTGCCAGATCTTTCACGGCGGCGATGATTTTGTTCCAGTAAGGCACAATCACGTCGCGGCGTGCGGTTTCCAGCATCAGCGCGTGCGACAGGTTGTTGATATCTTCAGAAGTACAGGCGAAGTGAATAAACTCGGAAACGGCGTGCAGCGCGGCGACCGGCTCTACTTTCTCTTTCAGAAAATATTCCACCGCCTTGACGTCATGGTTGGTGGTGCGCTCGATAGTTTTGATACGGGCCGCGTCTTCTTCGCTGAAATTAGTAACGATCGCGTCAAGGTAAGCGTTTGCGTCGGCATCAAATGCAGGAACTTCCTTGATCTCTGCGCAGGCGGCCAGTTTCTGTAACCAGCGTACTTCAACCTCGACGCGGAATTTCAGCAGGCCAAATTCGCTGAAAATAGCGCGCAGCGGGCTGACTTTGTCGCCATAACGGCCATCAATCGGGGAGACGGCAGTCAGAGAGGATAATTCCATCAGTGTAACTCCTGAAGATTAAAGAGATTGGGAACAACGGGATAAAATTTGCTTCGCCTCGTTTACCAGGCGATTGCGGGAAAACATCAGCTGCAGGCGGCCGCCGCCGACCTGTTGCCAGAGCACGGCGGCGCGAATGCCGGTAAGCAGCGCGGCGCGTACCTTGCTCTGGATCTGCGTATTCTGCAGTACGGCGGGCGAGCCGGTAACCTGAATACGCGGCCCCAGCGGGCTGATCACGTCAACGTAGATCGCGGCCATCGCGCTCAGCAGGGTATCGGATTCTAAATCGTAATGCACCAGCTGCCTGTCGAGCTGCGCGATGCGCTTTGAGAGATCGTCGAGCGCGGTTTTGCTGGCGCTCAGCTTGCGCTCCAGCACCATCATGCTCAGGGTATAGCGGGTCAGCTCGGCGCCCGCGCCGTGACGGCTGCTGCTGTTAAGCACCGCGATCAGCGTCTCCAGGCCGAAGCGCAGGTTTTCCTCCTGGCCGCCGTAAACGGCCAGCGTCGAGGAGGGATTCAGGTCGATAACGCTCGCCAGCGACACCTTCAGCGCCTCGGGCGGACAGTGACCCTGATGCGCCAGCTGCTGCACCAGATGCGCCGCCTGACAGATGCCCGCCAGGGCCAGGGTGATATCGTAATAATTTTTCGCCACGGTAACTCCTGTATGCGTCGTCACCAGGCGGTTAGCCGCCCGGTGTAACCCTTAAAGCGGCAGGCGCTCTTCGATAATGCCGCCGCCCAGGCAGACTTCGCCCTGATAAAACACGGCGGACTGGCCCGGCGTTACGGCCGCAACCGGCTCGTCAAAGCGGACTTCCAGACGATCTTCGCCCAGCGGCGTCACCAGGCAGGGAATATCGCTCTGGCGATAGCGGGTTTTCACCGTGCAGCGGAACGGCTCGGTAATCGTCTCGCGATCCACCAGATGCAGCTGCTGAGCGATCAGGCCGACCGACATCAGGCGCGGATGATCGTGACCCTGCGCCACCACCAGCAGATTGTTCGCCACATCTTTGTCCACCACGTACCACGGCTCTTCGCTGCCTTCTTTGGTGCCGCCGATGCCCAGCCCTTTGCGCTGTCCCAGCGTATGGTACATCAATCCCTGATGCTCGCCGACGACTTCGCCTTCCGTACTGACGATGCGGCCAGGCTGCGCGGGCAGGTAGCGTCCCAGGAAGTCGCGGAATTTACGCTCGCCGATAAAGCAGATGCCGGTGGAATCTTTTTTCTTCGCCGTCACCAGCTCCAGCTCTTCGGCGATGCGGCGTACTTCCGGCTTGGCCAGCTCGCCGACCGGGAACAGGCTCTGCGCGATCTGCTCGTGGCTCAGGGTATAGAGGAAATAGCTCTGGTCTTTGTTATCGTCCAGGCCGCGCAGCAGCTGGCTTTTGCCGTCGACATCCTGACGGCGCACGTAGTGGCCGGTGGCGATAAAGTCCGCGCCCAGATCTTCAGCGGCGAACTCCAGGAAGGCTTTAAACTTGATCTCTTTATTGCAGAGAATATCCGGGTTTGGCGTGCGGCCGGCCTTGTACTCTTCCAGGAAATGTTCGAACACATTGTCCCAGTATTCCGCCGCAAAGTTCACGGTATGTAGATGAATGCCCAGCTTGTCGCAAACCGCCTGCGCATCGGCTAAATCTTCCGCCGCGGTACAGTACTCCTCACCGTCGTCCTCCTCCCAGTTCTTCATAAACAGGCCTTCGACCTGATAGCCCTGTTGCAGCAGCAACCAGGCGGAAACGGAGGAATCTACGCCGCCGGACATACCGACGATCACTTTTTTCTGACTTGACATGAGAAGTACCCGACTTTGAGTTGCAGTTAAAGGCTGCACTTTAAAATTGCGGCGTAGTCTACCACGCGTCGGCGGCGGGCGCATCCTCGCTAAAGGGCCACTGGAACGCGCTCAGCACCTCAAGCGGGTAGCGCGTGCCCTGCTGGTAAATCCGCAAACTTTCGGCAACCAGCGGCGAACGTAGCTTTTTCGCGCCGATAATCTCTTCCGGCGGCAGCCACAGCGCGCGATCGATATCGCGATCCTGCGGATAAGTCGGCAGCATTTTCGGTAAATCCAGCGCGAACAGAAAGCGCAGAAAAGGCGTATTGTCAGGCGCGATCCACTGGTGAAGACGCAGGAAAGCCTGCGGCACGCCTTCAAGGCCCGTCTCTTCGTGCAGCTCGCGCGCGGCGGCCTGCAGCAGGGTTTCGTTGGCTTCCAGATGACCGGCGGGCTGATTCCAGGTCGCGCGACCGCGCACCATCTCTTCGACCACCAGGAAGTGACCTTCCGCCTGTACGACGGTGGCGACGGTAACGTGCGGTTTAAACATGCTGGCTCCTTGCTGTCGAAAAATTCAGAGTGGGAAGTCGGCGGTAACGTCGCGCCACTCTCCCGGCGATAGATTTTGTAGCTCCGTGCTGCCCATAGCGAAGCGGATCAGGCGTAGCGTCGGAAAACCGATATGGGCGGTCATGCGCCGAACCTGACGATTACGCCCCTCAAACAGGGTAATTCTCAGCCAGCTGGTGGGAATGGCCTTGCGCTCGCGTATCGGCGGATTGCGCGGCCAGATCCAGTCAGGTTCAGCGACGATTTCCACGCCGGCAGGCAGAGTAGGGCCATCTTTCAGATTAATGCCATCGCGCAGCGGCTGAATATCGCTCTCCTGCGGCGCGCCTTCCACCTGAACATAGTAGATTTTGCCGGTGCGTTTGCCCGGCTGCGTCAGCGCCGCCTGCAGCGCGCCGTCGTTGGTCAGCACCATCAGCCCTTCGCTGTCGCGATCCAGGCGTCCGGCGGCGTAAACATCGCTGACCGGAATAAAATCTTTCAGCGTGCTGCGGCCCGCTTCGTCGCTGAACTGCGGCAGCACATCATAGGGTTTGTTAAAAATGATAACGCGACGCGGTCCCTTTGGGCGCTGCGCCGGGCTGAATCGTTTAAGGCGGTGATTATTAACGGAAGATTTACGCATAGTCTTTGCACTTGTTCTCAATCGGCGCATTATAGCGCAAGCGGTGAAGATTGGCGCGGCGTGAATATTCGAGTAGTATTGACGCGCATCTTACAAATCATTAACAAAAAAGCGCTCGAAGGAGAGGTTAATGGAAAGCAAAGTAGTTGTTCCGGCGGAAGGTCAGAAAATCACCCTGGATCAGGGCAAGCTGAACGTCCCAAACAATCCGATCATCCCTTTTATTGAAGGCGACGGCATTGGGGTCGACGTTTCTCCCGTGATGATCAAGGTGGTCGATGCCGCTGTGCAGAAAGCTTATAACGGTGAGCGTAAAATTTCCTGGATGGAAATTTATACCGGTGAGAAGTCAGTAGAGCTGTACGGCCAGGATGTCTGGCTGCCGCAAGAAACCCTGGATTTAATCAAAGAGTACCGTGTGGCGATCAAAGGCCCACTGACTACGCCAGTCGGCGGCGGTATTCGCTCCCTGAACGTGGCCCTGCGCCAGCAGCTGGATCTCTACATTTGCCTGCGTCCTGTACGCTACTACACCGGCACGCCAAGCCCGGTTAAGCGTCCGGAAGAGACCGATATGGTGATCTTCCGCGAAAACTCCGAAGATATCTATGCCGGTATCGAGTGGAAAGCCGGTACGCCGGAAGCGGACAAAGTCATTAAATTCCTGCGCGACGAAATGGGCGTGTCAAAAATTCGCTTCCCTGAGCAGTGCGGTATCGGCGTGAAGCCATGCTCGGAAGAGGGCACCAAGCGCCTGGTGCGCGCGGCTATCGAATACGCCATTACCAACGATCGCGATTCCGTGACCCTGGTGCACAAAGGCAACATCATGAAGTTCACCGAAGGCGCTTTCAAAGACTGGGGTTACCAGCTGGCGAAAGAAGAGTTCGGCGGCGAACTGATTGACGGCGGCCCGTGGCTGAAAATCAAAAACCCGAACACCGGCAAAGAGATCGTGGTTAAAGACGTGATCGCCGATGCGTTCCTGCAGCAGATCCTGCTGCGTCCGGCGGAATATGACGTTATCGCCTGTATGAACCTGAACGGCGACTACATCTCCGACGCTCTGGCAGCGCAGGTTGGCGGTATCGGCATCGCGCCTGGCGCCAACATCGGCGACGAATGCGCGCTGTTCGAAGCTACCCACGGCACCGCGCCTAAATATGCGGGTCAGGATAAAGTGAACCCAGGTTCCGTGATCCTTTCTGCAGAGATGATGCTGCGCCATATGGGCTGGTTCGAAGCCGCAGACCTGATTGTTAAAGGCATGGAAGGCGCCATCGCGGCCAAAACCGTGACCTATGACTTTGAACGTCTGATGGATGGCGCTAAGCTGCTGAAATCTTCAGAGTTCGGCGAAGCCATGATTAGCCATATGTAATTACGTTACGGTGTAACGTCAAGGGAACCCGAGGGTTCCCTTTTTTATTGAATTTTTTCACCTGGGCCATCTTTTAAAAACGCCATCGCTCTGGCGAGGTCAAGTTAGCCGGATTATGCAGCGCTAAGAATAAGTGAGCGGGCCGCACAGAAAGGCGGCGCTTTTGCTCAAGGCTGGATGATGCTGTGTTTGCCTTCCGCTACGCGTTGCTGAAAAAAATCGATAAACAGTCGTACTTTTTCAGGCACATGGCGAGTATTAGGGTAGAGGGCATAGATCCCCTGGCGGGGAAAACGATAACCGGGAAGCAGAGCGATAAGTCGGCCCGTGTTAAGGTCATTTTCGACCAGCCAGCCAGGCAGCAGGGCGACGCCCGCTCCGCTTTTCACAAAAGCCAGCAGCGAGGCGGCGCTGTCGGCCATGATGGCAGGCGCGTGATTCGCTTTGAAAAGAAGGCTTACCCCTGAGGGCGTTACTACCTGCCAGCTTAACGGCGTCGCAAGGCGGCTATGGCCTATCCAGCGCGCTTCGGCCAGCTCTTCCAGACTGGCGATAGCAGGCTGGCCGCAGCGGCTTAAGTAGTCCGGCGAAACAACAGGGTAAATCGCAAAGCTATCGATAAGTCTGGCATGGTGCGTTGAGTCGGCCAGCTGGCCTAACCGAATGGCGACGTCAAAACGGCCTGAGATAAGATCGTCGTTTTTCGACGACGACACATGCTGAATGCGTAGTTGTGGGTTCTGTTCGGCAAAAGCAGCCAGGGCTGGCACAACCACTTTTGCGCCATATTCCGACGTGGTAGTGATGCGCAGTATGCCATTCAGGCCTGAATGATCGCTGCGCACTTCATCCAGTACGCGCTCGGCATCCTGAAGAAGCTGCTGGCAGCGGTGATAAAAACGCTCTCCAGCGCCGGTAACCGCGACTTTACGGGTGCTGCGGGAGAGCAGAGAAACGCCGAGATCCTTCTCCAGCTGCTTGATGTTAAAACTGACCACCGCTTTGGTCAGGCCAAGCGTCTGGGCCGCGCCTGTAAAACTTCCCGCCTCTACCACCGCCGTAAACACTTCCAGCCGTTGCATATTCAACATCAATCCCTCTCTCCACGCAGTTGATTGTCAAAATAATTTTGACAGTATTCGTGGCGAAGGTGAATTTATTCCTGACGAAGCACTCCCTATACTGCGCGCACTCTGTTCTTTTCATGGGAAAAATATGATTTATCGGGTGCGTGTCGCCAGTGTGTATCTGCTGGGATTTTTTATAGATCTGATTAACATGTTTATAGCCAATGTTGCTTATCCTGACATGGGGCGACATTTTGCCGCGCCGGTTGCTCTGCTGGCCTGGGTCAGCAACGGCTATATTCTGGGGCTGACATTAGTGATTCCGGTCAGCAGCTGGCTGGCAAACCGCGTCGGTGCAAAGCGGCTGTTTATGCTGTCGCTGGTGATTTTTATCATCGGCACCGGCGGCGTCGGCACGGCTTCTTCAATGCAACAGCTTATTGCCTGGCGCTGGCTACAGGGAATGGGCGGCGGGCTGCTTATTCCGCTTGGCCAGACGATGACCTACGCGCTGTATCGCAACAATGAAAAAGCAAAACTCTCATCAGCCGTCATGCTGGTGGCCTTGCTGGCGCCGGCGCTCTCGCCGGTGATCGGTGGCATGCTGGTCGACTGGGCCAGCTGGCGCTGGGTGTTTCTGGCAAGCTTACCTTTGGCGATAGTTACGCTGATCCTGGCCGCCTGCTGGTTAAAAGCCGATACTCAGACTGGCGCGGGCGGCCGTCTTGATACGGGCGGCCTGCTTGCTGGCTGTTCAGCGCTAATGCTGATTCTTTCTGGCCTGTCCTGTATGGGCGAAGCCGGTCGCGTTCGCCAGGGCGCGCTTTTATTGCTGCCGGGCTTTCTGTTGATGGTCTGGTATGTGCGTGGTGCCTTACGTAAACCAAAACCGCTGCTCAACCTGCAACTGGTTCGCCATCCTCTCTTTTATACGGCCATGCTGATCTACCAGTTTGTTCCCGGTGTTTTTACCGGCATCAGCCTTATCACCATGTTTTATCTGCAAAATCAGCTGGGCATGCGTGCCACGCTGGTTGGGGCAATGATGATCCCCTGGTCGCTGGCTGCATTTGCTGCCATCAGCCTGACCGGCAAAAAGTTTAACCAGCTGGGGCCAAAACCTCTTTTTATTACGGGTTGTCTTGTTCAGGCCGTCGGGATCGGGCTGCTGACATTAACTAACCAGACTGAAGGTATCGCTATTGCCGCCGTGGCTTTCGCTTTAATGGGGTTCGGCAGCAGTCTGTGTAGCAGCACGGCCCAGAGCGCCGCGTTTATCCAGATCGAAGACCGCGAATTAGCCGATGCCAGCGCGCTGTGGAATATTAACCGCCAGCTGAGCTTCTGTTTTGGCGTCACGCTAATCGGACTGCTGCTGAATGTGCTGCTTAATTCGGGTCTGCAGGTTGATCAGGCTTATCGTCTCTGTTTTGTGCTGGCAGCCTGTAGCGCCATCATTCCCCTTCTTTTCAGCCTTCGGATCGCCAACCGAAGCGTTATCCTCACCCTTCAACAGGAGAAGCAATGAACCGTTATTTTCAGGAAGTTTTAGATGCGCACGAGCTGATTCGTCGCTGGCTTGGCAACGCCTCAACCCCGACAGAAGTCTGTGAAAATTTGCTCGCTCGCTTTAGTCCGGCCTATTCAATGGTCACGACGAGCGGTGCCCGGCTTGATTATGCGGCGTTAGACGCTTTTTTCCGCACGCAGCGCGGCGCAAAAGCCGGGCTGAACATTGATATTGCTGCTATGCAGGTTATTGCCGAGAGCGAGAAGGGCGCAACGGTCGTTTATCAGGAAAAACAGCAGTTGCCGGGCCAGGAGGCCACGCTACGTTTCTCTACCGTGGTGTTTGAAGTGAACCAGCAAGGGCAGGTTATCTGGCGTCATCTGCATGAAACCGCTCTGCCAATTTCCTGAGAAAACACGGATAAAAACGCCGCTGACAGGCGGCCTGTTCGAAAATGCCTCAACAGACGGCCTGTCTTTTTCAGGCCCGAAAGCCCCAACCCTGTTTTGCCAAAAATAATTTTTGGAAAAATTACGCAAAATTGTATTTAGTGCAGAAGAAAATACGCCTATGCGGTAGTGAAGGGAAGCTCAGCCAGAAAACGCAGGAGAGTAAATAATTGAAACCAGCTTCTTGTTGATAACCAGCCCGGCATGCGGGCTGGAACAGGGTAAATACTATTTAGCCAGATAGCCGACCGGATGCTTAATTAAACGCTATATTTCCTGACCCGGGATGTCACAGCACTAAGTAATTCATATCCCAATGTACCCGCATAGCCGGCAACGGTATCAACCGCGACATTTTTTCCCCACAGCTCAACCGGACTGCCTATATTTGCCGGCGGGCAAGCCGTCAGGTCTATGGCGATCATATCCATTGAGACAGTCCCCAGCGTCTGCGTCAACACGCCTTCTACCATCACAGGCGTGCCGGTCGGCGCATGGCGCGGATAGCCGTCCGCATAACCGCAGGCAACAATGCCAATACGCTGCTCGCCGCCTGCACGGTAACGGCCGCTGTAACCAACACGATGTCCCGCGTGCAGCTGCTGGACGGCAATGATCTCACTGCGCAGCGTCATTACCGGCTGTAAACCGCTGCTGGCAATATCCTGCCATCTACCGCTTGGTGATGCGCCATAGAGTACGATGCCAGGCCGCACCCAGTCCGCTTGTGTCTGCGGATGCCACAAGATGGCCGCCGAGTTTGCCAGACAGCGCGGAACCCGCATTGTTTGAGAAAATTCGTCAAGCAAATTCATTGGTTCAGCAACGCCTTCTGCGCTATCTGCGTTGGCAAAATGCGTCATCAGGGCGATCTCGCCAATATTAGGGTTAGCGCTGGCTTCAAGCCAGGCAGCCTGTAGCCGATCGGGCGCAAAGCCCAGGCGGTTCATGCCGGAATTGACCTTGAGATAGACAGCAACCGGCTGTTTTAGCCGCGCGTCTGCAATAGCCGCTAACTGCCAGAAACTGTGCACGACGGTAGTCAGTTGATAGCGATCGATTAGCGCTAAATCGTCTGGCTCAAAAAAGCCTTCCAGCAGCAGAATTGGGCCTTCCCAGCCCCTTTCGCGTAGCTGGATTGCCTCGGCAAAGTCCAGCAGGGCAAAGCCATCGGTTGCCTGTAAACCGGCATAAATGTTGTCGATACCATGACCGTAAGCATTGGCTTTGATCACCGACCAGACTTTTGCCGTTCCGGCGGTATTGCGTATGACGTTGAGATTGTTACGCAGCGCAGCGAGATCGATCTCGGCGCGAATTGGGCGCGGCATCTGTTTCTCCCTATTCCGTCACGATATCGTTAAATAACTGGCCTGTGCCGCCGTGATAGCGCGCAACGGCTAAATCGCTGAAGGGGATGGCAGGCGTCTGGCCGGAAATCAGATCGGCAATCAATTGTCCTGAACCGCAGGCCATCGTCCAGCCCAGCGTGCCGTGCCCGGTGTTGAGATAGAGATTCTTAAACCGCGTAGCGCCAACAATCGGCGTGCCGTCCGGCGTCATTGGACGCATGCCGGTCCAGAAGCTGGCTTGCGCTACGTTGCCACTTCGGGGATAGAGGTCATTGACCACCAGTTCCAGCGTCTTGCGCCGCGCCTGTTTCAGGTCGCTATTGAAACCGACAATCTCTGCCATACCGCCTACGCGGATGCGATCCTCGAAGCGCGTGACCGCAACTTTATAGGTTTCATCCAGAATGGTGGAGACGGGCGCATAACGGGCATCGGTAATGGGAATGGTTAGCGAGTAGCCTTTCAGCGGATAAACCGGGATCGACACTAAACCTTTAAGCAGTGGCGTGGACCAGGAACCGCAAGCGACGATATAACGATCGGCGGTCATCACCTCGTTGCCGCACTGCACGCCGGTAATGCGTTCGCCGTCATCAAGCAAACGATCGACTGCGCGGTTATAGATAAAGGTCACGCCTGCTGCTTTTGCCCGCAGCGCCAGCTTTTTAGTGAACATCTGGCAGTCGCCGGTTTCATCATTGGGCAACCGCAATCCGCCGGTCAGCTTGTGCGCCGCTGCCGCCAGCGCCGGTTCGGCCTGCGCTAACTGATGCGGTTGCAGCAGTTCATAGGGCACGCCGGCCTCTTTCAGGACGGCAATATCCTGTGCCGCATGCTCAAACTGCGCCGCGCTGCGAAAAAGCTGTAGAGTGCCGCCCTGGCGTTCATGATAATGAATGCCGGTATCACGCCGGAGCTCACGCAGGCAGTCGCGGCTGTATTCGGCGATGCGCACCATACGCGCTTTATTAGTGGCATAGCTGGCGTTATTACAGTTTTTCAGCATCTGCCACATCCACTGTAGCTGGAACAACGAACCATCGGCGCGGATCGCCAGCGGCGCATGTTTTTGAAACATCCACTTAACGGCCTTGAGTGGGATGCCCGGCGCCGCCCACGGCGTGGCGTAACCGGGAGAAATCTGCCCGGCATTGCCCGCGCTGGTCTCTTCAGCCGCATCCGCCTGGCGGTCGACCACCGTTACTTCATGTCCGGCCTTTGCGAGATACCATGCGCTGGTAACACCGACCACGCCGCTGCCCAAAATCAAAACTTTCATCTGGCGTACTCCATGCATGGGCGGCTTGAGAAAGCGCCGCCAGCGGATTAGTGACTGCCGGGGAAGGCAAACTGCGCGGCTTCCTGTGCTTTCTGTTTTGGCCAGCGCTGAGTAATAGTTTTGCGACGCGTGTAGAAACGCACGCCATCCGGCCCATAAGCATGCAGATCGCCAAACAGCGAACGTTTCCAGCCGCCAAAACTGTGGAAGGCAACCGGCACCGGCAGCGGTACATTAACGCCAACCATGCCAACCTCAATCTCATTGCCGAAGGTGCGCGCTGCTTCACCATCGCGGGTAAAGATGCAGGTGCCGTTACCGTATTCATGCTCATTAATCAGCGCGATAGCCTGATCCAGCGAATTCATACGCACCACACACAGCACCGGGCCAAAGATCTCCTCTTTATAGATACGCATTTCGGGCGTGACGCGATCAAACAGGCAGCCGCCGATGAAATAGCCGTTCTCATAGCCGCTTACGGAGAGCGTCCGTCCGTCGATTACCAGCTCAGCGCCCGCAGCGACGCCCTCATCAACGTAACCGGTCACTTTGGCCTTATGCGCAGCAGTGACCAGCGGCCCCATATCCAGACCGCACTCTGTGCCTGCACCGACTTTTAGCGCGGTGATTTTTGGGGTGAGTTTGGCGATCAGCGCATCGGCTACTGCATCACCCACGCAAACCGCTACGGAGATAGCCATGCAGCGCTCGCCGCAGGATCCATAAGCCGCGCCCATCAGTGCGCTGACCGCGTTATCAAGATCGGCATCCGGCATCACCACCGCATGATTTTTCGCGCCGCCCAGCGCCTGCACGCGCTTGCCGCGTTTAGTGCCTTCGCTATAAATGTATTCCGCAATCGGCGTAGAGCCGACGAAGCTGATCGCTTTGACATCCGGGCTTTCAATCAATGCATCTACCGCCTCTTTGTCGCCATTGACCACGTTTAACACGCCCGCAGGTAAACCGGCCTGCTGGAAAAGAGAGGCGATCAATAGCGTGGAGCTTGGGTCGCGCTCGGAGGGCTTAAGCACAAAAGTATTGCCACAGGCAATCGCCAGCGGATACATCCATAGCGGCACCATAGCGGGGAAGTTGAAAGGCGTAATGCCCGCCACAACGCCAACGGCGTGAAAATCACTCCATGAATCGATATCGGGCCCGGCATTGCGGCTGTATTCACCTTTTAACAGCTCCGGCGCGGCGCTGGCGTATTCGACGTTTTCAATACCGCGCTTCAGTTCTCCGGCGGCATCTTCCCGCGTTTTACCGTGCTCTTCGCTAATTAGCTGGACGATCTCTTTTTCATTCGCTTCCAGCAGCTGTTTAAAGCGGAATAAAACCTGCGCGCGTTTCGCTGGCGGCAGATTGCGCCATGCGGGCAGCGCCGCTTTCGCTGCAGCAATCGCTTCCTGTACAGTGGCGACGCTTGCCAGCTCTACCTGGCGGATAGCTTCGCCAGTGGCAGGGTTAAACACGCTGGCGGTGCGGCCATCAGGCTGACGCATCTTGCCGTTGATCAGATGGGTGATAATGGTCATAAACTTGCCTCGTTCAGTTGATGTAGTGCAGCGCTTCGCCCACGGCGTCGAACAGACGATCCAGTTCCGCCGGTTGCGTATTGAACATCGGGCCAAATTGCAGCGTATCGCCACCAAAGCGCACGTAAAAACCGGCTTTCCACAGTGCCATACCTGCATCAAACGGACGCACGGCGGCATCGCCATCGCGTGGCGCAAGCTGAATGGCGCCAACCAGACCGCAGTTGCGGATATCCACCACGTTCGGGCAGTTACGCAGCCCGTGTAGCGTGCGTTCGAAGTGCGGCGCCAGTTCGGCAGACTGGGCAATCAGCGCTTCGTTCTCCAGCAGATCCAGCGTTGCCAGACCTGCGGCGCAGGCGACCGGATGGGCTGAATAGGTGTAACCGTGCGCGAACTCCACCGCATGTTCCGGCAGCGGCTGCGACATAAAGGTGTGATAGATCTCACTGCTGGCCACCACGCCACCGAGCGGAATTGCGCCATTGGTTACCTGCTTGGCGAAATTCAGCAGATCGGGCGTCACGCCAAAGTACTCTGCGCCGCTCCAGCGCCCCATCCGGCCAAAGCCGGTAATCACCTCATCAAAAATCAGCAGGATGTTGTGCTGAGTGCAGATTTCACGCAGGCGCTGCAGGTAGCCCTGTGGCGGAATGATGGCGCCTGCCGACCCGGAAAGCGGCTCGACAATCAGCGCGGCGATATTGGAGGCATCATGCAGCTCAATCAGCTTGAGCATCTCGTTCGCCAGCGCAACGCCGCCGGTTTCCGCCTGGCCGGCGGTAAATGGCAAATCGCTCTGCAAGGTATGGGGAATATGATCGACGTCCATAAACTGCCCGAACATTTTCCGGTTGCCGCCAATGCCGCCGAGGCTGGTGCCGGCAATATTGACGCCATGGTAGCCACGCGCACGGCCAATGAATTTGGTTTTGCCCTGCTGGCCTTTGGCGCGCCAGTAGGCCCGCGCCATTTTGACGGCGGTGTCGGCGGATTCGGAACCTGAGCCGGTAAAGAAGACATGATTCAACTCGCCCGGCATGCGTCGGGCAATTTTGTCAGCCAGCTGGAAGGAGAGAGGGTGGCCATACTGGAAGCCCGGCGAGTAATCAAGCGTGCCCAGCTGTTTCGCCACGGCCGTCTGAATTTCGCTGCGCGTATGGCCCGCGCCGCAGGTCCAGAGTCCTGACAGGCTGTCGAAAATCTGACGGCCTTTATCGTCGGTTAGCCAACGCCCCTGCGCGGCAACGATAAAGCGCGGATCGCGCTGGAAATTACGGTTGGCGCTAAACGGCATCCAGTGCGCTTGCAAATTAAGTGACGCGATATTTGGGGTTTCAGACATGGGCTCTTCCTCCAGACAGGTGTAGGAAGAGTTTGCAATCAACTGTTGATTAAGTTAAATCCCTATAAACTCACCTTCACTTATGGAAATACTCACCTATATGAAAAACAAATCGCTGGCTCAGGTCACCGACTTTGATCTGAAATTACTGCGTATTTTTAAAACGGTAAGCGAGTGCGGCAGCTTCTCGGCGGCGGAGAGCCTGCTCGGTATAACCCGTTCAGCTATTAGCCTTAATATGAGCGATCTGGAAAAACGGCTGGGCATGCGATTGTGCCAGCGCGGGCGCGCAGGTTTTGCTTTGACCGACGAAGGGCGGGAGATTTTGCGCCACAGCGACAGCATGATGGCGGCGATTGAGAGTTTTCGTCAGCAGGTAAACCAGATGCACAAGCAGTTACGCGGTGAATTTAACATCGGTATCATTAATAACCTGGTCACGCAGCCCAGGATGAAAATCACTCACGCGCTGGATTCCCTGCGGGCAAATGGCCCGGATATCCGGCTTAATATCAGCATGATGACCGCCGCTGATATTGAGCGCGGTTTGATGGATGGCCGTTTGCACGTTGGCGCGCTTCCGCTGACCTCGCCGATTTCCGGGCTGGAATATACCCAGCTTTATGACGAAAAATCAAACCTTTACTGTAGTAATAAACATCCGCTTTTCAGCCAGCAAGCCGCGCCGGACGATCGGGAACTCATGAGCTATGATGCGATAGCGCCCAGCTTCCGCATGACGGCAGAAGCGATAGGCATGCATCAAAAACTGCACTGCACGGCAACGGCCTCAGACCGGGAAGGCATTGCCTTTCTGATCCTTACCGGCCGTTTTATCGGTTTCCTGCCGGATCACTATGCCGCGCAGTGGGTCGAAAAGCAGCTGATGCGCAGCGTCGCGCCACAGCGCCTTCATTTCAGCAGCAAAATCGCCATCGTTACCCGCGCTGGACGCCGTTCAAATGCCATTCTGGAAAAATTTCTGCAATCCCTCGCGCTCTGATCTTCCCGCAAATTTCCCTTTTATGATGCCGGTCACACGTGGCAGTCGATCGGCATCAAAGTTTGCTCATAAGTAAACCATATTGGTTGACTTTGTTAATTTCGTGCTTCTATTCTCTTAACTTCTGGTGCATACAACATTGCATACAAAAGGTAAAAAGAAGGCATCTCTTACTGCTCCTGTTCGCAACAATAACGTTTGGACGAGGTCATCATGGTCAGCATTCATTTATCTGCTTTAAAGAATTTATCCTGTTGTCTGGCCGTTGGCGGGACGCTGTTGCTCTCATCGTTTACCGCGGTGGCCGCCGATAATTACTGGCAGGCAATTCAACAAAAAGGCGTGCTGCGCTGCGGAGCTGCGCCTGCGGCGCCTTATGTTATGCGCGATCCGAAAACCCAGCAGTACAGCGGCTACTTCTCAGAACTCTGCCGCGATTTCGGACAAAACGTCTTAAAAGTTAAGGTGCAGTTTGTCGATGCCAGCTGGGATACGCTGGTGGCCGGTTTGCAGAGCGACAAATGGGATTTGGCGCTGGGGCTGAACCAGACGCCCGAGCGCGCGCTGGCGGTCGCCTTCTCAACGCCGGCACAGGATTATCAGATCTCCTTTTTGGTCAACAAGCAGAACCCAAAAGTTAACGCGTTAGGCAATAAGCTCGCCGATTTTGATAAGGAAGGCATCACGTTTGCGGTCATGTCCGGCACCGTTCAGGATAAAACCATCAGCGCCGCTATTAAAAAAGGCAAAATTATGCGTTTGCCCGGCAATGATGAAAGCCGTATGGCGCTGATGGCCCGACGAGCCGACGTGCTGGTAGACGCCAGCGATACCAACCACTTATTCGCGGTTGCTAATCCCGACTGGGCTAAAGAAGTTTTGCCTGCGCCCGCGCTGGCAAAACAGGGCGTCTCGTTCGGCTTGCCGCGTTCGATCTCGGAAGCTGATATGGACGTTCTCAATATTTATCTGACGCAACGGCGCGCCACCGGTGAAATCGATCAATTAGTCAATAAAGCCTCACAGGAAGCAAACGCCGCTAAGTAAGACATCCCGACTCAACGAACCCTGTGCATACCGCACGCAGCGGAGGAATAACCATGAACGCCTCATCCAGTCTGGCAACGGCACCGTCTTGCCAAAATAGTGAGCAGCCGATATTTATGAATGAGTTTAATAAGGGAGAGTTCATTCATTTGAAAAAAGTCTGCAAATCCTACGGTGAACTAAAAGTGATGGATAACTTTGACCTGAGCATGCGCAATGACGATCGCCTGGTGATTATTGGGCCGAGCGGCAGCGGTAAAAGCTCTTTGTTGCGTGTATTAATGGGGCTGGAAGGGATTCAGAGTGGTGAGATTAATTTCCAGAAGAATGACTATATCATTGGTGATAAGAGTAAAAACGCTAAGATTCTCGATAAAAATATCCAGAAAAAGATCGGCATGGTATTTCAGCATTATACGCTTTTTCCTCATCTCTCAATATTGAGCAACCTGATTTTGGCTCCGGTCAAAGTGCACCATATCCCTAAGCGCGAGGCCACTGAAAAAGCGCGTGCCCTGCTGGCGCGTTTTGGTCTGGAGAGTAAGCTGCATGCCTGGCCGAGCCAGCTTTCGGGCGGCCAGAAGCAGCGCGTAGCCATAGCGCGGGCACTGATGCTGGAACCTGAACTGATGCTGTTTGACGAAGTCACTTCAGCGCTGGATCCGGAAATGGTCACGGAAGTGCAAAACGTTATGATGCAGCTGGCTAATCAAAAGATGGCGATGATTATTGTGACCCATGATATGCACTTTGCCCGTAATATTGCCTCGCGCGTGGTGTTCTGCGCCAATGGTAAAATAGTCGAGCAGGGCAATCCGGAAATGCTTTTTACCCGCCCCAGAGAAACGCGTACGCGTGAATTTCTGGAAAAAGTTTTGCACCTGGATTAAGGGGATTAAAAATGAATTATCAATTCAACTTTAATTTTCTTAACGGCAATCTGGACGCTCTATGGGATGGGCTTAAAGTCACGCTTGAACTCTCTTTAATGGCCAATATGCTTGGCCTGACGATGGGGTTTGTTTTATGCATGATGGCGATGAGCTCCCTTGCTCTTATTCGCTGGCCGATAAAGGTATTTATTGAGTTCTTTCGCTGCACGCCAATATTGCTGCAAATCGTCTGGTTTTATTACTGCGTGCCGATGATGTTCAACTTATTTATCGATCCCATTTATATGGGTTTCCTGGCGCTGGGGTTAAACCTGGCGGCATTTAATGCGGAAGCTTATCGCGCAGGCGTTCAGGCCGTACCGCACGAACATCACGATGCCGGTATCGCGTTAGGACTGAATAAAGCGCAGCAAACGCTGTATGTGGTGTTGCCGCAGGCGCTTCGCAGCGCATTGCCGGTGCTGATGACCAACGGCATTGCCATTTTGCAGCAAACCGCGCTGGTCGCCATCGTTGCCATCTCCGATCTGATGTATGTCGGAAAAAACATCGCTACCGAAACCTATCGTCCGCTGGAAACCTATTCGCTGATCGCGCTGATTTACTTCGCGCTCTCACTGCCGATTTCGCAGCTGGTTGCCTGGATTGAGCGCCGACAAGATGCGGCCGCCGCGCGCTGAGGATTGCATTATGATACTTGATTTTACTCAGGTTTTCTCATACTGGCAGGTGCTGCTACAGGGCTTAGGGCTGACGCTGGCCTTTACGCTGAGCTGCGCGGTACTGGGCAGCGTGGCGGGCTTTATCATCAGCCTGCTACGGCTGTCGCCGCTGGCGCCGCTGCGCTGGCTGGTTACGCTCTATGTTGAGTTCTTTCGCGGAACGCCGCTGCTGATCCAGCTATTTTGGGTGTTTTTCTGCTTCCCGGTGGTATTCCGCCTCAACATTGCGCCCTGGATGTGCGTCACCCTGTCGCTGGTGATGTATATGGCAGCGATTACCAGCGAAACCTTTCGCGGTTCGCTGAAGTCGATTGCTGGCGAGCAGCATGACGCCTGCATAGCGCTCAGCCTGACGCCCGCCGCCAAAATCCTTTACGTCATCTTTCCGCAGGCGCTGCTGCGGGCGATCCCTACGCTGCTTTCCAATGTGGTCAGCCTGTTTAAAGAGAGCGCGCTGATCTCCTCTGTTGGCGTGGCTGACCTGATGTTTGTCGGCCAGAACATTTCCAATAGCACGGCGCGTCCGGTTGAGTTTCTCTCCGCCGTCGCCGTGATCTACTTCGTCGTGGCATTCCCCTTAACCCGCCTTGTTGGCGTGGTCGAATCGCGTTTGTTACGGCGTTATGCCCTTTGATAACCGATCCACAGGAGCAGTAACAATGAAACTGAAAGGCATTTTACCGGCGCTGGTTACTCCATTTAACGAAGCGGGCGCGGTCGACCACGATCGGCTGGCGGACATTCTGGAATATCAGCTTAAGGCAGGCGTCAGCGGTTTTGTGCCGCTTGGCTCTACCGGCGAATATTACGCGCTAACCAATGAAGAGCGTCGTCAGGTATTAAAAACGGTAAAAACCGTGGTAGGCGATCGCGGCACCCTGATTGCCGGCGCCAATGGCTCATGTACGCGTGAAGTGCTGGAACAGGTTAAACAAACCGTCGATGCCGGCTATAACAATCTGTTGATTGCGCCGCCATACTATGCGCTGCCTTCTCAGCAGGAGCTGATTGGCCATTATCAGGCGATCCTCAATGAATTCAGCGACATTAATCTGGTGCTGTACAACTATCCGGTGCGCACCAACGTTGAAGTGGGTTTTGAGGTTCTTGAGGCTTTTAAAGATCATCCGCGCGTCATCGCTATCAAAGAGAGCAGCGGCAGCGTACTGCGCGCGGTGGAAATTGGCCACAGCTACAAAGAAAATTATCAGCTCTCCTGCGGTTCCGATGACGTCGCCTTTGACTTCTTTATGTGGGGCGCCAGCAGCTGGATTTGCGGGCCGGCGAACTGTTTCCCCGATCATATTTGCGAGTTCTACCGCAAATTCAGCAGCGGCGATCTGACGGGGGCGCAAAACGTGATGCGCTCGCTGTTCCCGGTAATGGCAAGCATGGAAGAGGGCAAGTTTATTCAGAAAGTGAAATATGGCTGTGAACTGGCAGGCTTTAAGGCGGGCAATGCACGTATGCCGTTGCAGCCGTTAACGACCGAAGAGAAAGCGGCATTCCGCAAAATCTTCGAAGCATCTCAGGCCTGAATTTACTGGCGACGCGGGCTGGTGAATTTGAGATAGTCACCGGCCGCTTTTCAGAGTGAAAAAAAGATGGTGAAACAGCAGTCAGTGGTGATAGGTGGCGGTATCGTCGGCGTTTGTTGCGCCCTTTACCTGCAAAAGGAAGGCCACCAGGTGTGGCTAATCGATCCGGCTGCGCCGGGCGACAGCACGGCTAAATGGAGCTGCGGACAGATGGCGGTAAGCGAAATCGTGCCGCTTTCAAAGCCGGGCATTCTGAAACGCATTCCCGGCTGGATGCTCGATCAAACCGGGCCGCTGGCGCTGCGTCCAGCCGCGATCCCGGCGATGCTGCCCTGGTTTCTGCGCTTTATTGCTAATGCGCGTCACGGCCGCATCAACGCGATTGCCCAGGCCATGGCTTCCCTGACGCATCAGGTCTATCCCGATTTTGCCTCCCTGCTGGCGATGTGTCCCGATAAAACGCTGCTGGGCCAGCGTCCGGTCATTGAAGTGTTTGATACGCCGCGCGGTTTAGCGGCGGAGCGTGAACATCTGCAATTGCGTGAGCGGCTGGGTTTCAGCGCGGAAACGCTGGACGAGGCGGCGATTGCGGAACTGGAACCGGCGCTGGCGGGCAAATTTGCCCATGGCGTTCTGTTTCCTGACTGGCGTGCAGTAAGCGATACGCAAGGATTTATTGCCGCATTGACGGCTGCCTTTGTGCAGCAAGGCGGCACGCGTATTGATAGCGAAGCCGAAAGCATTCTGGAAGCGAACGGTCTGGCGAATGGCGTGAAGCTGCGCGATGGCCGTAGCCTGCCCGCCGATCACGTAGTGGTAGCGGCAGGTACCGGATCGCGCCGCTTTTTCTCTGCGCTGGGCGTACGCGTGCCGCTAACCGGCATCTCAGGCTATCAGGCGCTGCTGCCGCAGCCTGAAGTCGAGTTTCGCCATTCGGTGATCTACGCCGACGGCGGCTTCTGTTTCACTCCGATGACGCGCGGTTTGCAGATCGGCGGCACCATCGAGTTTGCAGGTGCCGATGCCAAACCCAATTTTCAGCGCGCGGAAATTATTCTGCAGAAGGCGCGCAAACTGCTGCCGCAGCTCAACGACACGGCAAAAGAGTTTGGCGTGGGGCATCGTCCGTTCCTACCCGATACTAAACCTGTTATCGACCGTTCACGCCGCTTGAGTAATGTACTGATGGCCTTTGGGCATGGGCAACTGGGCTTAACGCTGGGCGCAACTACCGGTCGTCTTATTGCCGAGCTCGCGGCGAAGCGGCCTGCTGCGCAGGATCTGACGCCGTTCAGCGCTTACCGTTTTATGGAAGGAGATCGCACATGAGTGTTACCACAGAACTTTTTATCAATGGCAAATGGGTTAACCCGCTAAAAGGCGGCAGCTTCGCCAGCATCGATCCTGGCAGTGAAAAAGAAATTGCCAGTATTGCCGCAGCCAGCAGAGAAGATGTTGACCTTGCGGTGAAAGCAGCCAGAGAAGCGTTTGAGACAGGCGGCTGGCCTGAACTGAGCGGTAAAGCACGCGCCGGCTATCTGCGGCGTATCGCCACTCTTATCCGCGAAAAGCAGCAAAGTCTGGCGGAGCTGGAAGTGCGTGACAACGGCAAGCCGCTGCCGGAAGCGCTGTGGGACATTGGCGATACCGCTTACTGCTTCGATTTTTACGCCGACCTGGCGGAAAAGCTTGATGAGCAACAGGAGCAGGCGGTAGCGCTTTCAGACGACCGCTTCAGCAGCGTAGCGCGTAAAGAGCCGGTTGGCGTTTGCGGCGCCATCATTCCGTGGAATTTTCCGATGCTGATGGCGGCATGGAAAGTAGCGCCCGCGCTGGCGGCAGGCTGCACCGTCGTCCTGAAGCCTTCGGAAGTGACGCCGCTCACCGCGTTGCAGCTGGCAGACATCGCCCATCAGGCGGAATTACCGGCAGGCGTGCTGAATGTGATCACCGGGCTGGGCGCGGAGGCCGGAGCGGCGCTGACTGAACATCCCGATGTCGATAAACTGGCTTTCACCGGCAGCGTAGCAACGGGACGCAAAATCATGCAGGTCGCGGCGGCGGAGATCAAAAATGTCAGCCTCGAACTGGGCGGCAAATCCGCTTTTATCCTGTTCGATGACAGCGACATCGAAAAAGCGGTGGAGTGGATCCTGTTTGGCATTTTCTGGAACAAAGGCGAAGTCTGCTCTGCCACTTCGCGCGTATTAGTGCAGCGCAATCTTTATCAACCGCTGCTGGCACGGCTGGTTGAAGAAGCCGAAAAAATTAAAATCGGCAACGGTATGGATGACGGCGTGCTGTTAGGGCCGCTGGTTAATGCCGCACAGTATGAAAAAGTCCAGCGTGCCATCGCGCAGGGCGTTGAAGAAGGGGCCAGGCTGCTGAGCGGCGGCAAACGTCCTCAGCAGCACGAAAAAGGCTATTTTTTGCAGCCTACGATTTTCACGGAGATGACAGAAGAGAGCGAGCTGTGGCGCGAGGAAATTTTTGGCCCGGTGGTCTGCGTGCGCGCTTTTGATGATGAGGCCGAAGCCATTGCCTCAGCTAACCGTTCACGCTTTGGCCTGGCGGCGGCTGTGATGTCTGAAGACCTGAAGCGTGCCGAACGCGTGGCGCGTAAACTACGCGCGGGCATTGTCTGGATCAACTGTTCACAGCCGACTTTTACCGAAGCCCCATGGGGCGGTTACAAACAGAGCGGGATTGGCCGCGAGCTGGGCGAATGGGGTCTGAATAACTACCTTGAAACCAAGCAAATTACCCGTTATGACAGCAGCCAGCCCTGGGGCTGGTATCTGAAATAAGAGAACATTATGCGCTGGAAAAAAACGTTACAGCTAATAGAAGTGCACTGCGAAGGTGAGATCGGCAAAGTGATTACCTCCGGCGTGATCGACATTCCCGGCGCCACCATGCTCGATAAGATGAACTACATCAACGAAGTCGATGACAGCCTGCGCCGGCTGGTGACGATGGAGCCGCGCGGCTGCCTGCAAATGTCGGTGAACTTACTGCTGCCGCCGACGGTGCCCGGCGCGCACGCCGGGTTTATCGTGCTGCAGGCTGATAAAGCCCACCCGATGTCGGGCAGCAACTGTATCTGCGTGGTCACGGCGCTGCTGGAAACCGGCATGATCACCATGCAGGAGCCAGAAACTACCGTGGTGCTGGACACGCCTGCGGGGCTGGTCACCGCAGTAGCGAGCTGCTCGGACGGACGCTGTATCAGCGTATCGCTGGATATGGTGCCAGCCTTTACCGAGCAGCTCGATCGCCAGTTTGAGATCCCCAATTTTGGGACTATCACCGCAGATATCGCCTTTGGCGGCGTCTACTACGCGCTGATAGACGTAGAGCAAATCAAACTCAGTATCGCGCCAGAAAATGCCCGTGAACTGGCCGCTTTCGGCGTGGGATTCCGCCATTATATTAACCAGCAGATTCAGGTGCAGCATCCGCTACTGCCCCAGATTAATGAAGTGGCCTACGTCATGTTCAGGCAGCGCGAAGAACAAAATGTCTGGCGCACCTGTACGACTTTACCGCCGGGACGCGTGGATCGCTCACCCTGCGGCACCGGCAGTTCAGCAAATCTCGCCACGCTCGACACGCGGGGTGAGGTGGAACCCGGCGATCGGCTGATTTCACGCTCCACCATCAACGGCGAATTCCGGATTGAGCTGCGCGGGCGCACGCAGGTAGGCGAAAAACTTGCCGTTCTGCCGCGTGTTACAGGCCGGGCCTGGATTTACGGCATCCAGCAACTGGGAATCGATCCGGACGATCCGCTTTCCGCAGGTTTTATGCTGAGTGATACATGGGGGCCGGCATTGTCCTGACTGGCCTGCGCCGCTAACATGCCCCTGTGACTTTCAGCCAGAGACGTAAATGATGAGCAAAAAAGACGAAAAAGAAGAGGGGACTGGCCGTCGTCATGGCGGGCGTTATATCTACGAGGAGCTGCGCCGCCAAATCCTTACGCTGCAGCTCAAGCACGGCGAGCAGCTTGACGAGATTTCATTGGCCACTGCTTTTGGCCTGTCGCGTTCGCCGGTGCGGGATGCCATGGCGCGCCTGGTGAGTGAGGGACTGGTAACGATTTTGCCGAATCGTACCGCCATAGTTACGCCGTTTGCGATTGAAGAGTTTCCGGATTACATCACCGCGTTAGATTTAGTGCAGCGTGCGGTAACGCGGCTGGCGGCCATTCATCGTAGCGATGACGATATTCGGGATATTGAAGCGGCCAATGAAGCCTATATGGAAATGGTCTATAAAGGCGACTTTAGCGCCATGACCGAGCGTAACAAAGAGTTTCACCTGGCGATAGCCAGGGCTGCGGGCAATAACTACCTGGCCGCCTACTACGATAAGCTGCTATCGGAAGGACAACGCATCCAGCACCTCCAGTTTGATTTTATGACGCGCCAGGATGCGCCTTCAAAATTGGGCCGCGACCACGACGATCTGATTGCCGCCATCAAAGCGGGCGAGGCTGAAAATGCCGACAGAATGGCTCATGAACATACCCTGTTATTCCAGAGTCGTTTTCTGACTTTTATGCAGCGTAATCTCTTAAAAGATATGAAACTCAACGACTAACCTGTTTTTCCTTACCTGAGCCGGAACAGGCGTGTTCCGGCCTGGCCCTGCTTTTGCTTTTTACCGTCCGCTATTCGTTATTACGTCATCAAAGAGGAGTAGAGATGAATCGCTTTCAGGATAAAACCGTGATTATTACCGGCGGCGCAGGCGGCATTGGCGAGGCAATTTGTCGCCGGTTTGCTAACGAGGGCGCGCATGTCTGGATTGTTGACAGCAATGCTGAATTGGCCCGGCGGCTTGCCGAGGATATTAATCAGCAAGGCGGGCATGCCGCATGGCGCGAAGTCAACCTGGCCAGCGCAGCAGATATTTTCTCCTTTATTTCAGAATTAAAAAGCCAGACGGAGCGTATTGACGTTTTGATTAATAACGCCGGTATTAATCGTCGCGGCGCGCTACTGGAATTAAGTGAACAAGACTGGCAGACGACTTTTAGCGTTAATCTCGACGCGTTATTTCATATGTGCCGCGCAGTATTGCCCCATATGATTGCGCAAGGTGGCGGCGCTATCGTGAATACCGCTTCGCAATGGGGGCTGCATCCCGCGCCTGGCCATATTGCTTACAACACGTCAAAAGCAGCGGTTGCGGCCTTTACGCTTAATCTGGCGCGCGATTATGCGCCTGACAAAGTGCGCGTAAATGCAGTATGCCCGGGTGAAGTGCGTACGCCGATGTTAGAAAGCAACCTGGCGCGCAGCGGGCGCTCGCTCGACGATCTCAATGCGTTAGTGCCTTTTGGCCGTATCGGCGAACCGGCAGAAATCGCCGCCGCCATCGCTTTTCTTGCCTCTGACGAGGCGCCCTATCTTTGCGGCTCGCTGCTGGAAATCACCGGCGCGCAGGCCGTCGTCTAAGGAGAAACTATGAGTATGCTGGCAGGTAAAACCATTCTGGTCACCGGCGCGACTAAAGGTATCGGTAGTGAAATTGTGAAGGCTCTGCACGCTGAGGGCGCTGAGATCATAGGGCACTATGGCCGCGACGAGGCAAGCGCCCGACAGATGCTGGCAACCTGGCCCGAGCGTTTGCAACTGGTACGGGCAGACTTGTCCCATGCTGATGGCGCGGCAACGCTGTGGCAGCAGGCAACGGATTTGGCCGACAACATTGATGTGCTGGTGAATAACGCGGGAATTTATTGTGCCTCTCCGCTGGACAGCACTGAAGCGTGGCAACAGGGCTGGCAGGCGAATCTTCAGGTGAATCTTCAGGCGCCCGCTGACTTATGCCGGTTAGCTATCCATCATTACAGCTCACGCGGCGGCGGCATTATCATCAATATGGCCAGCCGCTCGTCGCACCGTGGCGACGGGCCTGAACATTTGGCTTATGGCGCGGCTAAAGGTGGCTTACTGGCGCTGACCAAAGGGATCGCGCGAGGTTATGGCGACAGAAACGTGCTGGCCTATGCGCTGGCTCCGGGCTGGGTACGGACAGCAATGGCCGAAGACCATATCGCCAGCGTAGGGGAAGCGGCGGTGACAGCCAATCTGCCGTTACGTGAAGTGACGCCGCCATCCGATGTTGCCGCGATGGTGGCATTTCTGGCCAGCGGGCGCTGCCGTCATGCCACAGGATCGACCATTGATATTACCGGCGCTGATTACGTGCGCTAGTATCCTGTACTGCTGTAAAGCTGCTGTGTCGCTGTAGAAAAAACCAGCATCCAGAAGCGATTTAGGTTTGTCAGCACTCTCAGGTGCGCAGCGATGCGCACCTTAGCCACTGCCAACTCAATCACCTCATAAAAATGTGATGCGGATCACAACGATCCGCTGCATTGCCCATAATTTAAATTTATGTAAACCCACTTCATTGACTTTGTTAACAATGGCGCTCTATGCTGCGCATCGATCTTGTGTGCAGGATTGTATGCATAGGATTTTCCAGGCAACTTCCACAGGGGAACAGGGTATTAAGCTGACCATGACATAACTTCTTCAACGTAGTTTAACTACCTGAACAGTGAATTAACTTTTCTGCTTATAGCGGGAGAGTGGGGTTATTGTCGCCTGAAAAAGAGAGGCAAAAGTAACTATATTCGGCTGGAGATTCCGGCCTGAAGCAGTGTGCGCGTTATTTAATTCATTCTGACGGGAAATAATGTATGGATGTAAGAAATCCGGGGAAAGCGGGCCGGCTTTGGTTAATGCTGATTGGCATTGTCACTGGCCTCGCAGGGATCTATTTTATTGGCGGCGGCGGCTGGCTCGCCTGGCTGGGGGGAAGCTGGTATTTTATCATCGCCGGAATTTTACTGTTGGTAAGCGGTGTATTACTCACCCGCCAGCGTCTTGCCGGTGCGCTATTTTATGGCATTACGCTTGTATTCAGTCTTGTCTGGTCGTTATGGGAAGTCGGTCTGCAATTCTGGCCGCTTTTCTCGCGTCTGTTTGCGCCCGCAGCCGGAGCCGTTCTGATTGCCTTTACCGTGCCGTTGCTGACGCCGCATCGCTCAACGCGCCGCTGGTCAGTGGCCGTAGGCGGCGTGATTGCCATTGCCGTGCTTTCATCTTTCATCAGCTCGTTCCAGCCTAAAGGCATTATCCGCAACGCAGAGGTGCAGGCTAATACCGACAACGCGCATGATATTGCGCCAAATTCCGGGCCGAAAGACTGGCAGGCCTGGGCTGGTGATACCAAAGGCTCCCGTTTTTCAACGCTAAGTGATATCACCCCAGAGAACGTAAAAGACCTGAAAGTTGCCTGGACCGCCCATACTGGCGAGGCGGTAGTCCCGGACAAGGGGGATGCTGAAGATCAGAATACGCCTCTTCAGGTTGGCGATAGTCTGTTTGTTTGTACCGCTTATACCTCGTTGATTTCCTATGACATTGATAGCGGGAAAGAGAAGTGGCGCTATACGGCAGGACGCGGGAACTCAACCTATCAGCGCTGCCGGGGCATCGGCTATTTTGACGCGGCCAGCGCGAAAAATGTCGTGGCGCCAGGCAAGCCGCTGGATACCGCTGTCAGCCCGCAACGTCTGTTTTTCCCTACCGGCGATGGGCGACTGGTAGCTATTGATGCCCATACCGGCAAGCCGGCAGCAAACTTTGGTAATAACGGCGTAGTGGATCTGAAAGTGGGTATGGGTGAAGTGAAGCCTGGCTACTATCAGCAATCCTCAGCACCGCTGGTGGCGGGTAATGTGGTGATTGTCGGCGGCCGCGTCATCGATAATTTTGAAACAGGCGAGCCGCCAGGCGTGGTACGTGCCTACGATGCGGTTACCGGTAAACTGGTCTGGGCGTGGGATCCGGGTAATCCTGAAGTCACGCGCGAACCTTTGTCGCCTGAAGGCTACACGCGCGGAACGCCAAACGTCTGGGTTGGTATGTCTTACGACGCCGATCTGGGTATGGTTTATCTGCCAACCGGCAATGCGACGCCTGATTTCTTCGGTGGCGAGCGCAGAGAAGGGGACGAAAAATACAGTTCATCTATCGTCGCGGTTAATGTAGCAACAGGCCGTCCGGTCTGGCATTTCCAGACTGTGCATCATGATATATGGGACTTTGATGCTACCGGCACGCCGCTGCTGTATGACATCAAAAACGACGATGGCTCCGTCACGCCAGCGCTGGCGGAAACCTCGAAAACCGGCATGATTTATCTGCTCGATCGTCGTAACGGTAAGCCCGTAGCGCCGATTGAAGAGCGCCCGGTACCGCAAGGTAACCTGCCGGGAGAACGTTACTCGCCTACGCAGCCGTACTCATCAATGCCGGGTATTGGCAATGAAACGCTGAAAGAAGCGGATATGTGGGGCGCGACGCCGTTCGATCAGCTGCTGTGCCGCATTCGCTTTAAATCAAGCCGCTATGACGGCATCTTTACCCCTCCCGGACTGGATATGGCTCTGCAGTATCCTGGCTCGCTTGGCGGCATCAACTGGGGAGGCGTTTCCGTCGATCCTACGACTAACCTGATGTTCGTTAACGATTTACGGCTGGGACTCTATTACAAAATGGTCGCGGCCAAAGATATCCCGCCAGGACAAGGCACCAGCGAAGGAATGGGATGGATTGTCCAGAAAGGGCTGCCCTATGGCTCGCTGCGCGAGCGTCTGATGTCCCCGCTGGGCGTTCCGTGCCAGGCTCCGCCATTTGGCACCCTGTCTGCTGTCGATCTTAAGACGCATAAACTGGTCTGGCAGATACCGGTAGGCACAGTTCAGGACACCGGGCCGCTGGGTATTCCGGTGGGACTGCAAATGCCGCTTGGTATGCCGACGCTGGGGCCGTCACTGGCTACGCGCTCGGGCTTGCTGTTCTTTGCCGGAACTCAGGACTTTTATCTGCGCGCGTTTAACAGCCACACGGGCGAAGAGGTATGGAAATCCCGCCTGCCGGTGGGAAGCCAGAGCGGCCCGATTACCTATCGCTCTGAAAAAACGGGCAAGCAATATGTTGTGATTTTCGCCGGAGGATCGCCTCACTCAGCCCAACGCGGCGATAACATCATTGCCTATGCGCTTCCTGAATAACCTGTATTAAACCGGAAATACTCTCTAAGCCGATGTCGTTATGACATCGGTTTTTTTTAGTCAGGGATCTTTGCCTGGTTTCATTATCCTTTGAGGGGAGATGGCCCTAATCCTACCGACTGCCGCCGTATCAGCTCGCCCGGCATTAGCGCCAGCGGCCCGACTTGTTCGCCATCCAGCATTTTCGCCAGCTGCATCATGGCGCTGGAAACCATCTTATCAACCGGCACGCGCACGGTAGTCAGCGCAGGCGTCAGGAATGCCGCGACGGGAATATCGTCGAAACTGAGCAAAGAGACATCCTTCGGCACGCTCAAACCCGCCGCGTTGAGCGCGCAGATGGCGCCGATAGCCATATCGTCGTTGCTGGCGACGATCGCAGAGAAGGCGACCCGGCGTTGCAGCAGCTCAACGGCGGCAAGCCGCCCGCTTTCGTTAGTCCAGCCGCCCTCCAGCAGCAGCGCGGGCTGCGGAGCTATATCATGTTTTTCCAGCGCGGCCAAATAGCCGTTCAGGCGGCTGAGGCCGGTATGCGACCCCGACAGACCTTTAATAAAAGCGATATCCCGATGTCCCTGGCTAATCAGATAGCTCACTGCCTGGAAGGTGTCATTTTCATGGTCGGCGCAGACCGCATAGTGCGGAAACTTTTTTAGCCTGCGGTTCAGCACCAGCAGCGGCTGGCTGATAGTGGGGATCAGCTCGTCGATCTCTTCAACGCTTAGCGTTCTGGGATAAAGAATAAGGGCGTCGCAGCGGCTGTCGATCAGAAAATTGATCGCCTGACGCTCCTGTTCCGCCGTATGCTTGCCGTCCGCCAGCACCAGCTGCGAGCCAAGCTGTTCGGTCAGCGTCGCCACCTGATAGAGCAGCTCGCTGAAAAAGGGCCCGTTATAGAGCGTGTTGGGTACCATCAGGCCGATGCTCTGACTGCGCCGGGTCGCCAGATTGCGCGCCAGCAGGTTAGGGCGATAGTCCATCTCTTCCACGGCGCTCATTACCTTGTCGCGCACCGTTTTAGAAACGTAGCCGCGCCCGGCCAGCACGCGAGAGACGGTCGCTTTCGAAACGCCAGCGCGTCTGGCCACGTCCAGCATAGTAATCATGACAAGTTTCCTTCTGTATCGGCCGTTCATTGTAACCAAAAACGTCTCAGGTAAAACCCGCAAATTTTCCCGGAGAACAAGTCGCCGGGAAGATAACAACAGCCTGCGCTTAAACGCGTTATAAAGACGCAGGAAATAAATAATCTGCAACCGGTTTCACATTATTTTATGTTTGCCGTTAAATAACGTCGGTTTTGATTGGGTGATGGATCACAAAAAACAAAAACAGAATCTGTAACCGGTTGCAGAGGCGCGTAATGGCGCGTAAAAGTTCAGGAAACAAAGGGGGATGTTATGATCAAGATCTTATTATGTTGCTCTGCGGGAATGTCCACCAGCATGGTGGTGCAGCGTATGGAAAAAGCGGCGGTTAAACTCGCCATTAATGCGAAAATTCAGGCAGTTGGCATGGAGGAGTTCAGCGAAAAGATTGGCGATTTCGACTGCTGCCTGTTGGGGCCGCAAATTAAATATAAGCTGAATGATTTTCAACGCTACGCCGAGGAATACAATAAGCCGGTCGCCGTAATTAATACCATGGATTACGGCATGCTTAACGGTGAAAAAATTCTGCAATCCGCCCTGGCGCTGATTAACTCTCATCAGGGGGCATAATGAGCACACTGGCCGATTCGCTGTTTGGCGTGATTGAAAATCGTATCAGTCCGGTAGCGGCGCGATTATCTTCACAAAGACATGTCGTTGCCATTAAAGACGGCTTTATCGCTTCCATGCCGTTTTTAATTGTGGGTTCTTTCATGCTGCTGTTTTCACATCCGCCGTTCAGCGAAAACAGCCAGTGGGCTTTTGCAAAGTGGTGGCTGGGCATGGTCAGACAGTACAACGACCAGCTGATGATGCCTTACAACATGACGATGGGCATTATGGCCGTTTTTATCACCGGCGCCATCGCCTATAACCTGGCGCAGAGCTACAAACTGAACGGCCTGATGGCCGCGCTGCTCTCGCTGATGACCTTTCTGCTGATTGCCGCGCCACAGCAAAACGGCGCGCTGCCAATAGCCTCGTTAGGCGGCGAAGGGATTTTTACCGGCATTCTTATCAGCCTCTACTGCACGGAAGTGATGCATCTGCTGACGAAGCACAATATCGGCTTCAAGCTTCCCGAACAGGTGCCGCCGAAAATCCGCCAGTCTTTCGATCTGCTGATCCCGATTATGGTGATTTTTCTGACCCTTTACCCGCTGAACCTGCTGATGCAGAGCCACTTCGGCATGATCCTGCCGCAGGCGATTATGTCGCTGTTCGCGCCGCTGATCTCCGCAGCGGATTCGCTTCCTGCGGTACTGATAGCGGTGCTGCTGTGTCATCTGCTGTGGTTCGCCGGCATTCACGGCGCGGCCATCGTCGGCGGCCTGCTGCAGGCGTTCTGGCTGACCAACCTGGGCATCAATCAGGAAGCGCTGAACGCCGGGCAGGATGTCAGCAAAATCTTTATTGAACCGTTCTGGCAGTTTTTTATCACGGTCGGCGGCTCGGGCGCCACGATGGGGCTGGTTATCCTCTATTTGCGCAGCAAATCCGCCCATCTGCGCTCTATCGGCCGTCTGGGCTTTGTACCCGGCATGTTTAATATCAACGAGCCGATTATTTTCGGCTCGCCGGTGGTGATGAATCCGCTGCTGTTTATCCCTTTTATCACCACGCCGTTAATCAACGCGGTAATTGCCTGGACCGCGACGCGTACCAACCTGATCAACCATGTGATCTCGCTGGCGCCGTGGACCACGCCCGGCCCGATCGGCGCGGCCTGGTCAACCGGCTGGGACTGGCGTGCAGTGGTGCTGGTCGCCCTGTTAATTGGCCTCTCCACGCTGATCTACTACCCGTTCTTCAAAATGTATGAGCGCCAGCTGCTGCAACAGGAAGCGGCGATGGCGACCGAAATGACGCTGGCAGAGGAGATGAAATAATGGCGGAACAGCTGGATATGGAAACCACCGTGATGGAGCTGATTATCCACGCCGGCGAGGCGCGCTCGGCCTCGATGCAGGCGCTGCAGGCGGCGAGAAAGCAGCGCTGGGAAGAGTCGGAAGCGGCGCTGCAGGAGGCGACGCAGGCCGCGCGCGAAGCGCACCGCATCCAGACCGCGCTGATCGGCGCAGATGAGGGCTGCGGCAAAATTCCGGTGAGCCTTATCCTGGTGCATGCCCAGGATCATCTGATGAACGCCATGCTTTGTCGCGAGCTGGTGGAAGAAATTATCCTGCTGCACCGCGAAGTGCAGGAGCTGACTAAAACCCGAACGCAATAAGCGCTTAGCTTTGAAAAGGAATCATTATGTCTGAGAAATTACCCGCGGATTTTTTATGGGGCGGCGCCGTTGCCGCGCACCAGGTCGAGGGCGGCTGGCAGGAAGGCGGTAAAGGGCCGAGCATTGTGGATGTGCTGACCGGCGGTTCGCACGGCGTGGATCGCGAAATCACCGATGGCGTAATCGAAGGCAAAAACTACCCCAACCATCTCGCCACCGATTTTTACCATCACTACAAAGAAGACATCGCGCTGTTCGCGGAGATGGGCTTTAAATGCTTCCGCACCTCGATTGCCTGGACACGCATCTTTCCAAAAGGCGATGAGCTGGAGCCCAATGAAGCGGGGCTGAAGTTCTACGATGACGTCTTCGACGAGCTGTTAAAGCACGGCATCGAACCGGTGATTACCCTGTCGCATTTCGAAATGCCGCTGCACCTGGTGAAGCAGTACGGCGGCTGGCTCAACCGCGAGCTGATCGACCTTTTTGTGCGCTACAGCGAAGTGGTGCTTAAACGCTATCAGCACAAAGTGAAGTACTGGATGACCTTTAACGAGATCAACAACCAGCGTAACTGGCGTAAGCCGCTGTATGGCTACAGCAACTCCGGCGTTATTTTTACCGACCACGAAAAGCCGGAAGAGGTTATGTATCAGGTGCTGCATCATCAGTTTGTCGCCAGCGCCAGAGTGGTGAAGCTGGGTCACGCCATCAATCCCGATTTTAAAATCGGCTGCATGCTGGCGATTGTGCCGCTCTATCCCTGGTCCTGCCATCCGGATGATGTGATGTATGCGCATAAAGCGATGCAGGAGCGCTATCTGTTCGGCGATGTGCATATGCGCGGCGCTTATCCTGCGTATATTCGCAAAGAGTGGGCGCTGCGCGGCTTCCATATCGAGATGGCGCCGGAAGATGAGCAGACGCTGCGCGAAGGCTGCGCCGACTATCTTGGCTTCAGCTACTACATGAGCAACGCGGTGGAATACGCCACCGCTAAGCAGACCGAAAATACGCCGCTGGAAGCTTATCCCGGCAGCCGCAAAAACCCGCACGTTAAAGCTTCCGACTGGGGCTGGCAGATCGATCCCGTGGGTCTGCGCTACACCCTCAATGCGCTGTACGAGCGCTATCAGAAGCCGCTGTTTATTGTGGAAAACGGCTTCGGCGCCTATGACAAGGTTGAAAACGGCCAGGTCAACGACGACTACCGCATCAGCTACCTGCGCGAGCATATCGTGCAGATGAAAAAAGCGGTGCTGGAGGATGGCGTCGATCTGATGGGCTTTACGCCCTGGGGCTGCCTGGACTGCGTCTCTTTCGGCACCGGCCAGTACGACAAGCGCTACGGCTTTATCCACGTCAACCGCAGCGACGACGGCAGCGGCGACTTTTCCCGCAGCAAAAAGAAAAGTTTCGACTGGTATAAGCAGGTGATCGCTTCAAACGGCGAATCGCTTTAAATCGGGTGCTGCGGGCGGGTTAGCCCGCAGCCGGATCGGGAGTTACCCTGTGAACATTGCGGCTTACGATATTGGCGGCACCTCATTAAAAATGGGCGTGCTAAGCGAGCAGGGCGAGATTGTCGCCAGATCGCAAACCCCCATCCCTGACTTTTCCGGCGAGCATATTCTCTCCGCTATTCTTGTCTGGCTCGAGAGCCATCCCGAATGCGAAGGATTAGCGCTGAGCGTGCCCGGCTATGTCGATCCCTGGACCGGCTTTGTCACCATGGGCGGTTCCATCCGCGATTTCGACGGTTTCGCCCTGCAAAAGTGGCTGCGCGACAGAACGGGGCTGCCCGTCACCGTAGAGAACGACGCCAACTGTGCGCTGCTGGCGGAGCGCTGGCTCGGCAAGGCGCAGGAGATGGATAACTTCCTGATGATGACCGTCGGCACCGGCATCGGCGGCGCGATATTCTGCAACGGCACGCTGGTGCGCGGCCATCGCTTCAGGGCGGGCGAATTTGGCTATCTGCTCAGCGAAAGGGCCGGTTCAGGCAGGCTGAACAGCTACACCATGAATGAAAACTGTACGCTGGCGGTGCTAAGAAGGCGCTACGCCCTGATGGTCGACAGGCCGCCGGAAGAGGTCAGCGGCGAAGAGGTTTTCGCGCGCTACGATCGGGGCGAAAAAATCTGCGCGCGGCTGGTTGATCAGTTTTATCAGGATCTCTGTTCGGGGATCTATAACCTGGCGCATCTGTTCGACCCTGAATGTCTGTTCCTCGGCGGCGGCATTACCGAAAGGCCGGAATTTATCGCGGAAATCAAAGCGCATCTGGCCTGGTATAACCTGCCGATTGCCGTCGCTGGCGCGCATCATGGCAATAGCGCCGGATTGACCGGCGCCGTTTATCACTATCTGACCAGCCAGCGTTAATAAAAGTTTTTACCTGTTCTCCCATCAAATCATCCCTGCGGTGAGGCGTTCGGCCAGCTTTTTTCAGCCCCGGAGCCTTTTATCCGCTCTTTAAAAGGCGTGTTTTTATGCAAAACAGAATCAAGATTGTCACTATCGGCGGCGGCTCCAGCTATACCCCGGAGCTGATTGAAGGGCTTATTCTTCGTCAGCATCTGCTGCCCATTGCGGAGCTGTGGCTGGTGGATATTGCGGACGGCGCGGAGAAAATGGAAATCGTCGGCAATATGGCGAAACGCATGATCGCGGCGGCCGGTCTGGACTGGCAGGTTCATCTGACGCTGGATCGCAAACAGGCGCTCAAAGACGCAGACTATGTCACCACGCAGTTCCGCGTCGGTTTGCTGGATGCTCGCCTCAAAGATGAAGTCATTCCGCTGGCGTGCGGCCTGTTGGGCCAGGAAACCAACGGCGCGGGCGGTCTGTTCAAGGCATTTCGCACCATTCCGGTTATTCTGGAGATTATTGACGATATGCGCGCGCTTTGTCCCGACGCCTGGCTGGTGGACTTCACTAATCCAGCCGGCATGGTGACCGAGGCGGCGATCAAATACGGTAAGTGGGAGAGAACGGTAGGTTTGTGCAACGTGCCTTTCGGCCATATCACGCAGGCCTGCAAACTGCTGGAAACGGATGAAAGCGAGCTGAATTTCAAATTCGCCGGGCTTAATCACTTTCACTGGCACCGCGTCTGGGATCGTGCTGGCAGAGAGCGCACCGCTGAACTGATCGACAAAATCTACGCGCCCGAGCAGCGCGAACAGTCTGACGAAGGGCTGAAAAATATTCATCAAATTCCCTTCCACTACGATCAGGTTAAACATCTGGGCATTCTGCCGTGCGGCTACCATCGCTATTACTATCTGCAGGATCCGATGCTGGCGCACGCGGTTGAAGAGTTCGCAAATTACGAAACCCGGGCGGAAGTGGTAAAAAAAACCGAGCGCCGCCTGTTTGAGCTCTATAAAGACGTCAATCTTAACTATAAGCCGGAGGAGCTAAGCCAGCGCGGCGGCGCCCACTATAGCGACGCGGCCTGCGATCTGATCGCCGCCATCCAGAATAACAGCGGCAAACAGATGGTGGTTTCCACGCGCAATAACGGCGCTATCGCCGATTTGCCTTTCGACTGCGTGGTGGAGGTGACCGCCGCCATTACCGCGCACGGGCCAGAGCCGCTGCGATGGGGAAAACTGCCGCCCGCGGCACGAGGCATGATCCAGCTAATGAAAGCGATGGAGGAAACCACGATAGAGGCGGCCGTCAGCGGCAACTATGGCGCGGCGCTGCACGCCTTTACCATTAATCCGCTGATCCCGGCGGGCGACACGGCGATTAAAGTGCTGGACGCCTTGCTCTATGCGCATAAAGACTATCTGCCAAAGTTTGGTGATAAAATCGCGGAAATCGAGCGCGATAAGCCGGAAATCGTCCTTTTTGTTAAGGAACTGCTTGCTGACCGTCAGGCCCATGCCTGATAACCAAAACCTGCCGTCCACACCGGTCGGCAGGCATAACCTTTCCAGGGAATGCTACCCTTATTGCATCAATAAGGAGAGGCTATGCCCGCTAACCGTACAAAAGTGTTCGAAGTTGGTTCTGACGAAGTAGTGATTCAGCGCCGCTACAAATTCTTGGGCGCGCTGAACGATCTCTTTATCGCCATCTGGTTTCTGACGGGCAGCATTCTGTTCTTTTTTGACTCGCTGATGACCGGCGGGACCTGGCTGTTCGTCGTGGGCAGCCTGCAGCTGCTGATGCGGCCAGCCATCACGCTTGCCGAACTGGTTCACGTGAGAAAAATTTCATCCAGGCAGACGGAAGCGGCCCGCTAGCCATCTGCCGGCAGTGGAAAAGAGGAAACTATGTGCGGACGCTTTGCGCAGTATCACTCCCGTGAGACTTATCTGGAAGCCCTCGGAGATAAAGTCGAACGGCAGATCGCTTATGACCCTGAACCGCTTGGGCGCTATAACGTTGCGCCCGGCACGCGCGTGCTGCTGCTCAACGAACGCGATGAAGCGCTGCATCTCGATCCGGTTCACTGGGGTTACAGTCCGGTCTGGTGGCACAAGCAGCCCTTAATTAACGCCAAATCGGAAACGGCGGCGACGGGCAAAATGTTTAAACCTCTGTGGAACGGCGGACGAGCTATTGTGATGGCCGACGGCTGGTTCGAGTGGAAGCGCGACGGCAGTAAAAAGCAGCCATACTTTATTTATCATCAAAGCGGTGAGCCGCTGTTCTTTGCGGCTATCGGTAAAGCGCCTTTTGATAAAGAAGAGGAGAATGAGGGCTTTGTGATCGTGACGGCCGCTAGCGATGAAGGTCTGGTCGCTATTCACGACCGGCGGCCGCTGGTGCTGACACCCGAGGCCGCGCTGGCCTGGATGAGTGAAAAAACCACGCCGGCGCAGGCGAGCGAGATTGCGCATGAAGGCGTGGTGCCTGTTGAGGCTTTCGCCTGGCATCCGGTTAACAAAGCTGTCGGCAACATCCGCAATCAGGGCGCGGAGCTGATTGATGAAATCGCCGATCCGCTGGTGTAGGCCATCGGCCCTGTTGGTATAGCGCGTACCTCAGAAAGACAAATCGTCAGAAATCCATTATATATAAACGATGTTTATAGATAAGAGGAGCCATCGGATGGGCCTGAAACCTGTATGCAGAATAGCTTTAGCTTTGATGCTGCTGGCGATTTCGTCGACAGCGCCGGCGAAAAAAGCCGCTCGCTTGTCGGATGCGGAGGTAAAACAGCAAATCATTGAGGAATCGATCGACAGCTATCCCGGCAACTGCGCCTGTCCGTTTAATGCCGCCAGAAACGGCAGCCGCTGCGGCGGCAGAAGCGCCTGGAGTCGACAGGGCGGTTACGCGCCGATCTGCTATGCAAAAGAGGTAACGGCGGAAATGGTCAGGCAGTGGCGTGAGTCGCATACGGGCAGTTAGCAGAGAGCAAAAAGAAGGCGGCGCTGAGGCCGCCTTTTCCGGTTACGCCTGTTTCGGCTGGCCGTTGGAGGCCATAATGCCGCCGTCGACCGGCAGGTTAACGCCGGTAATATATTTTGCGTCATCGCTGGCGATAAAAGCGATGGCGCTGGCGATATCTTCCGGCTCGCCCGCGCGCGCCAGCGGAATGCGCTCATAGAACTTGTTCAGCAGCTGCTGGTTATCCTTCATCTCTTCGGTGAGATCGGTAAAGGTAAAGCCGGGACAGATTGCGTTTACGCGCACGCCGTCTTCGCCGTAATCCATCGCCAGTGAACGGGTAAAGTTGGTGACCGCGCCTTTGGCCGCGTTATAAACGCTCATGCCCCAGTCGCCGCCCAGGCCGGAAACCGAAGAGACGTTAACCACGTTGCCTTTGCTCTTCAGCAGCGCAGGCATAAAGTAGTGCACGCAGTAGAAGACGCCGTCCAGATCGACCTTCATCAGGCTTTTCCAGTCTTCCAGGGCAATTTCATGGATGCGGCCCTGCACGATTTGACCGGCGTTGTTAACCAGCACGTCGACCCGGCCATATTTCTCCTGCACGGTTTTCGCCAGCTGTTCCACCTGTTCCGCTTCGCCCACGTCGCAGGGCGCCACCAGATGCTCGCCCTGAGCCAGCAAAGCCTGGGTTTTCTCCAGCTTCTCTTTGGTGCGGCCTACCAGCACCACAGAAGCGCCTTCGCTGGCGAAGCGCTCTGCCGCTGCCTGGCCGATACCGGAACCTGCGCCGGTCACCACGACTACTTTTTGCTGAAAACGGGCCATATGAACCTCCTGTTGCGGTAAATCTGTTGTAAAAAACGTCTGATTAACCCTGGCAAATCTGTGACGGAACGCAAGTTTTGGGTAGAAAAGCGGGATTGTTTGCCTTATTTGTAAGCGCCTGGCGGAAGGCGGGTTAAGTGAGCCTGCATATCCATGCAGCGCAGGTCCCCCGCCAGGGCGGAAGGGTAGTAGGTTTCCCTGAGCAGGGTAAAACCGTGGCGCTGATAAAACGTCATGGCATTCGGCGTGGAGGAAAGGGTCAGCGCGGCTATTCCTCTGGCCGACGCTTCGGCTTTAATAGCCCTCATAATCTGCGAGGCGTAGCCGTTGCCCATATGGCCTGGCAAAGTAAAAATGGCCTCCACGCTTTGCGCCTTTATATCCAGAAAGCCCGTCGCTACAGGAAAACCAGGCGTGTCGACAACAAAGAAGGGATTCTGGCTGATGGCGCGAAGATAGCCTGTTGGCATTATGTCAGGAGTCCAGGCCATCACGGCTTCTTCGCCATAGGCATCCCGGCATTCGGCACGGATCGCCAGATTTCTTATTTGCCATAGCGCCTGCGCCTCTTCAGGCCTTGCTCGTCTGATCATTTATACCTCGACTCGACAACGGAAATCGGACTACGCGCATTTTTTATGGCGTGCGATTGCGCATCAGCCAGAGCGCCAGGTGGTACATCATGTTTTCAAGTTTGTACCGGACAGGGAGTGAGAAAGCGACAAAAAGCACGGTTACCAGCAGCAAAACCAGCAAGATTACCAAAATGATGCGAACCATTGTCACCTCTCAGCGCCTCGGGAGCGGTTGACCCACTGAAGCCGAAAAAAGTCATACAGATAATTAAACACCACGGTATAAGGAAGAAAAAAAGCGACCAGCGCGATTTGCAGTGCCAGCGCCTTGACCAGCGAAACGTTAAACCACCAGGCCGTCACCGGGATCAGCACGGCCAGCAGGCCGGCTTCGAACAGTACGGCATGGGCGATTCTGGCGAGCAAATTACGGCTGAAGCCGGTTCGCTGCTGAACGGCGTCGAAGAGACGGTTAAAGATCACGTTCCACAGCATCGCCGTACAGGCGGAAAGTGCGGCCAGCACGGCAGATTTTGTTACCGGAACAGCCAATATCACCGCCAGCATCAGCGCGATCAGGATATTGGCCACTACTTCAAAAAGTATTGAGTGAAACACTCTTTCTTTCAACGATTTGTTTAGTTCAGTTTCTGTCACAGCGTCCAACATTCTCACAGCCAGGCCCAAAAGAGCAGGGATTACGGGCCCGGTAGGGTAGCAATCCTGATAACCGGAAACTTTGTTCGCCATCATTTCTTATCTTCATTGTGAATCGTTTGCGCAGAAAAACCAGGCGGGAAGTCGAACAGCCCAGGAACTTGATAAACTGCTGGTCACAGTTGAAGCATTGGCGGGCGTTACCGTTTTCTCTTCCTCTCCAACGACGCTTATCGCCTGACAGGCAGCGCCACCGCAACCTGCGACGCTGCCGACAGCAGTGGATTCCACGGCGGTTAACAGGCCTCAATGTTTTCAGAATCAGCTCCAAATAAATTTACAGCAGGCTCACGCGTACGCATTTCCCGCACTAATGTAAAAGCAGCGACTACTCCAGCTATGAAAAATCGAAGTTTCTTATTCCTGGCGCGTATCAGGATTTTTTCTCGTCCATTTGAGAAGACGCTGAAGCAGAAAGGGGGCTCTATGTTCATTCATGAGATGGTAGTGGGGATTGGGACGGTATCTTCAGCCGGTGCGAGTGTGGCGAGTCAGTTAGGCGGTATGAATTACAGCGTGTTGTTTGGGGCTTTTGCCGGCTCGGTGTTTTATGTGGCCGGCGCAGCGGATATCGCCTTGCGCGTGCGAGCTGCTTATTTTGTGGTTTCATGGATTGTCGGCGTATTCGGCGCTGGCGTTGTTGGCTCGAAACTGGCCAGCATTCTGGGCTATAGCGACAGACCACTGGACGGTCTTGGGGCCGTGCTGCTGTCGGCGCTGGCGATTAAGACCTTAACGTTCTTCAATCAACAAGATCCGGCAGCCTGGCTCTCCCGGATAAAAGGAGGCTTCCATGGTCACAAGTGATCCTATGGTCATTGCCAATGTCTCTATCTGTTCGGCAATTGCCCTGCGACTAATGTTTTTTCGTAAGCCCGGCGCGCATCACCAGTGGTGGGCATCCTGGCTGGCTTATTTACTGGTACTGGCTTACGGTTCCGTGCCGTTCCGCTATTTTTTTGATCATTACGATCACGCCAGCTGGGCTTCTATCACGATTAACCTTGTGTTTTGCGCCGCTGTATTTCGCTCCAGAGGCAACGTGGCGGAAATCCTTGCCGTATTACGTCCGGGAAGATAATGCTGATGGCTTTCCGGCTATTGCACTGACCAACAGCACCCCCTTATTTTATGCGGCGCTGATGGAATAAAGAGCAATGGCAATATTTTATGCTGACATAAGGCGATTTGCAGGCGTATAGCATGAGACGGCAGGCTATTTCTTCGACCTTTCATAAAGTTATAAAATCACTTAACTTACTGTATTAAAAAATATATTTTTTGTGCCCGATCTCTTTTTTAATTAAATTAATTATGGCTAATGAAAAGATAAAATGCTGTTGAAACGTTCAGTTACGGTTAATCTTTCTTATTTAAGAATAAACGATCAAATTTCTTACACTATTTGCACGAAGTAGTTGATAATCGCGTTTTTCGCGATATTACTTTACCAGGATTAATCTGTTTTTAGCCAGAAAACCGCGCTTGTTGACGGTTAAAAAATCATTTTGCGGTAAAAAAAGCGTAAAAAAGGCACATTAGCTAAATCAACAAAAAATCAAGGGTTGATGGTCAGCCATTGCTCAGTAAAATAGGGCCAAAACTCAAATCAGGAGAATTTCGTGTCAGAAGCTGCGTGTGATTATCATCCGGAACGACTGGAAGAAGCGAAGAATATCGCTTTGGGGTGGCGAATTGTAGGCCAGATGGAGCCGCAGACGCTGGAGGATGCTATTCAGATGCTGCGGGACAGCTCGGCCTATGCGACTCAGGTCTATGAGCTGCTCTACGCCGAAATTGCTGAACAACAGAAAGCGAAACAGGCCCGCTAATATTATCGGGCCGCTTTCACCCGCGTAGCGGCCCTGTATTCTGTTCTGCGCTTTGTTGCGAAACACTATTACCTGTTTGCCAAGCCCTCTTTTTCTGCCTGCCGTTTTCCAATGCCAAACGTACGGGATTTCGCCATTCTGCTTTAACCAGCCTGTCGCGTTATAACCGCACCATTGTCGATCGCCTGTAATTAATAACGTCTGTGGCGCGAAGAGGGCAATAAAGGAGGCCGGGCTGTGCGACTCCGTTTCTGACGAAGATGTGATTATTTAATATATATTTAAAATATTATAAATAAAATTTTAACAAATGCCGACAGGCACCGGGTAAGCGGGGACGATATATCAATGCTGTTTCATTTTTCAGGTAAAAAAATGCCCGCAAAGAGGATAATCACGGGCCAACACCAGGGAAACTTGATAGAAGAATAGTGGCATGGCGAGGGCAAAATGCAACCATCGACGGGCTAAAACAGGGGGCGGCGCGACCAAAGTGCGAGGGCCGTCAAAATTCTTCCGCAATAAGCCACTGGTCCGCTTCATCGAACATTTCTTCAATAATTCTCAACATTACCGACTTGTCGTTTTTGCTGGCATCCGTCTTTACGCCGTTCGCCTGCATCGGTTTTACCTTTACTTCGGCATCCGGAAAAACCCGCCTGATGCGCTTTTCCAGTTCATCCAAAATCAGCTGCTGCGCGTTTGGCAAGCCCGCAACGTTGCGCTTATCGTAAATCAGTTCAACAAACATAAGAGGGGTCCTGGTTATAAATGCTGGATAAAAATACAGTTATTTCCGCCCGGCTTCAACTGAAATTTATAGATGATCGCGATAACTTTTCTTCTTCGCCCGCAAGCGCGCGACCGACGCTGCACGCCGCAGTCGTCAGCGTGATTTGTCCGCTTAGGCTACACTTTTCTGCTTTAACTTACGGAGAGAGAAGATGAAAAAATTATTCCTTGTTCCGCTGATTGCCGCCGCCACTCTGCTTAGCGGCTGCGCTAACGATCATATTATGCATATGCGCGACGGCAGCACCAAAGTGGTGTCGGGCAAGCCGGAGATCGACAAGGCGACCGGCATGGTGATCTATACCGATGAAAGCGGCCGACAGCAGGCGGTTAACCAGGCGGATATTAAAGAGATGAGCAGCCTGTAGCGCAGACCAGGCCACTTCCGATTGCGGCGGCGGCGCGAGACAGGCAGCATACCGGGCCAGATATCTGCCCGGAGAAAGCCATGTTTCGTTTACCTGTTGCCGCCGCCCTTGTTGCCTGCTCCTTTTTCGCCCATGCCTCAAACAGCGCGGCGCCGCCGCAAAACAGCGAATATCAGATAACCTGCCCGGGCAGGCCGACCATGACCGTTACCAGCGCGCAGTACGGTTTGACCACGCTGCTGTGGGCGGGCGATCACTTCCAGGTCGCCGCCGGCAGCCAGCGCTCCCATACCGATAACGGCGACAGCGTCGCTATTATTCTGTTTCGCAATGGCGATCAGATGGTTACCAACAAAAACACCGATGAAACCTTTTTCTCCTATAACGGGCAGAAACATCTGGTTTCCTGCAGCCGCACCAGCGAGCGGGAAAAAAGTACGGTTACGCTGCAGCGAACGGACGCCGCTGGTAAAGTTGAGTCCTGAACCTGGCCAAAACGCTTTAACTTGCCTGCTGCTCTCCTGGCCGATGACGTAGATCCAGCGGCGAGCTTTCCGCCTCGTCCAGCAGCGCCAGCCATTCCCGCATCGTCACTTCCTGCCAGGAGAGATGACCTTTGGTGGTGCCCATCAGCACCACGTCAGGCCGCAGCGCACGATAAAATTCCAGCGTCCGCTTCAGATCGCCCTCGTTGCTTTCCGGCACCAGCACGGTAACCCAGCGGTCGTGGCTAAGGCTGACGGTATCGCCGACGAAAAGATAGGTTTTGCCGTAGGGCGACGCATACAGATAAGTGGTGCTGCCCGGCGTATGACCCGGTGTAGGCACCACATGCAGGCTGCCGCAGTGGACTTCCGCCTGGTTGAAAGTGTCGTCCGCTTCGGCGAAAGGGCTGACCGGGCCGAGCGCGCGATTGTGGCAGTAGAGCGCCGAATTAAAGCGCTGTTGCAGAATACGCGTGCCGGGGCCCGCTTCGTGCCAGTGGGTCAGATAGTGACGAAAGATGCCGCCTAGTGACTCGATGGTATTGTGATCCCGGGTATTTTCAACGCGCGATATCAGCACGTTGCCGCGTGAGAGCCGCAGTAAAAAACCGTGCATCATGACTTCAGGATCGCGTTCGCCAGGCGGAAACTCCGGCGTGGAAACCCAGAGATCTTCATACAGCTGCTTCATGCGCGCTCCTGCAAGGTAGGGTGTCCCGTAATATGCAGCCGCGCGGCGTCGCCTGTCACTCGCAGTCTTCCTTCGGCGCCAAGCGGCAGCGTCACGGTGCGCCAGTGATGACCGAATTCAAGATCCGTGACCACCGGCAGGCCGGTAAGCTGGTGGATCAGCTGCCACACGCTGTCGAAATCGTAGCCGTTGTCGTAGTCGCTGAGTTTTACGCCGGTGAAACTGCCGGTCACAATAGCTTTCTGCCGCGCCAGCACGCCATGCTGCGCCAGCTGCAGCAGCATTCTCTCCACCCGAAAAGGATGCTCGTTGATATCTTCTATAACCAGAATGCCGCCCTCTATCTCCGGCAGCCACGGCGTGCCGATAAGCGATGTCAGCATCGCCAGATTGCCGCCCCACAGCGTGCCGGAAACATCCACCTCCTGCGGCGTTGTCTGCCACTCCAGCGTAAAGGCAGGCGAGGTCAGCGCTTGCCAGAAATGCTCGACGGTAAAATCTGACAGGGTTTCCGCGCCAAAATTGGCGGTCAGCATCGGGCCGCTGAAGCTTTGTCCGCCCGCCTGCAGCAGCGCCATCTGGATCACGGTGAAATCGCTGTGGCCGCAAATCGCCATTGGACGCTCCTTCAGGCGCGCCGCGAGCGCGGCGGCGTCGAAGTCAGCAAGCAGCCTTGTTGCGCCGTAGCCGCCGCGAACCGCCATGACGATATCCGCCTCGGTCTGCAGCAAATCCAAATCCCGCAGCCGCTCTTCATCGCTGCCGGCAAAGCGCTGGCTGCGACGAGCGATCGCCGCCTGGTTATTCACCTGATGTCCCTGTTCCTGCAGGCGGCGTACGGCAAGCTGCGCGGCCGCCTGATTTTGACAATAGCCGGAAGGGGCGATCAGATGAAAAGTGCGTGGAGTAACGGACATAATCTTCACTTTTATCCTTAATTGGCTAAATTTTGGCCCTTATTCAACGGTTTTACATGGCGAAAAAGCTGTTAGCCTCACAGATTCAGGCGGAAGGGCCGTTTTCCGCGCGGAGTTAGTGAATCATTTTGCGCAATTCAGGGTCCAATACGGCTGATAATGACGAAAAGCGCGACTGAAGTCATCCACCAGGGTGTGAAATTAAGAGTAGCGGTAATTTTCCTGCGGCCAACAGCCGCTATGATAAAGCGCGAAGCCAGAGCGCAGAGGAATAAAATAGCGTGAGAAACTTAAAAACAGCGGCAATATTGGGTGTGTTCCTGCTGGCCGGCTGTGCCGGTCAGTCGCATAAACAGCACGAAAAACAGCCGCAAACGCCGCTGACTAAGGCGCCGCCGGCCAAAGTCGCGCAGGCCTGGTCAATGTTCACGGAAAACGCCGCGCACAACTACGGCGTCGATCAGAAGCTGGTCGAGGCGATTATTTCGGTGGAATCGGGCGGCAATCCAACGGTAGTCAGCAGGTCGAATGCCATTGGATTGATGCAGATTAAAGCCTCCACGGCCGGGCGGGAAGTCTATCGGGTGCAGGGGCGTCACGGCCAGCCGAGCAGCGCTGAACTGCGCGATCCGGTGAAAAATATCGATATCGGTACGGCTTATCTGAAAATTCTGCAGGATCAGTCGCTGGCGGGCATTCGCGATCCAAAAACGCTGCGCTATGCCACTATCGTCTCCTACGCCAACGGCGCTGGCGCGCTGTTAAGAACCTTCTCGCGCGATCGCGATCGGGCTATCGCCATGATCAATAACCTGACGCCGGAAGAGTTTTATCAGCACGTGCAGAACAAACATCCCGCTGCGCAGGCGCCTCGCTATTTGTGGAAAGTCACTACGGCCTATCGCACCATCTGATGGTGCGGCTCTCAGCGCCGCCGGTATCGGGCGGCGTTTTTATCGCTTACTGAAAGCGGGTAGCTTTTTCTCGCGCCAGCCGTTCCAGCGAGAAGATCACAGTCTGCAGCAGACGTTCCTGAGCAAAATTCAGCGAGGCGAAGCGGAAGCTCAGGCGCGGCGTCACTACCGTCTCGTTTTTATTGCCTACCACGCTGCGCTGGCCCACGTTAATCAGTGAGGCATCGACTTCCAGCTGACCATATTCGCCCATTTCAATGCGCATCTTTTTAAACGCCTCGCCGCCCTGGAGCGTTTCCGGAACGGGAGAGTCGCCCAGCACGCCGATTCCGCCCAGCGAGAGATCCTGCAGCCGCATTTTGCCTTCGCCGCTGCCGTCCGGCCATTTGGCGTAGCAGTAAAAAACCGGGTCGAGCGGCACGGCCACGCGAAAGAACTCGCGGCGCTGGATCATCCACAGCTCGTCAGGAAGCCCGGCGCCGAAAGCGGGCAGGCCGTCATGGCTGTCGTTCTCAAGCGCGGCCAGCGTGAACTCTACCTTAGCGCCATGCGTTTCGGCAGTAAGCTGCAGGTCGCTCATCTCCAGCGCCAGCTGGTTTTCATAATCATTGCTGCCGTAATCGACGAGCAGGCGCTCTTTGTCCGCGAACAGCAGGCGGGTAATAAACTGGCCCCTGGCGTGGGAAACCATTACGGGCGTTTGATTTTTCAGCAAATTTTTTAGTACGGCAAGCACGGCGAGCGGGCCGCGCTTGAGATATTGTTCTTTTTCTTCTTCTTTCACGTCCTGCTCCGGTTGAGTGTCAGAAAATGCGCGCCTGGCGTTAATACGCGAATTATCGGCATCAATACGCGGCGCTTTAGGCAAGGGTAAAAAAAAGGTGCAAAAAGTTTGGCTTTAAATCACAGAGTTAGAATCTTTGCCTATACTTATCCCGTCTAATCAGTACAAGCAAAGGAGCAGTATATGGGAATTTTGTCATGGATCATTTTTGGTCTGATTGCCGGGATCATTGCCAAGTGGATTATGCCAGGTAAAGATGGCGGCGGCTTTATCATCACCGTGATCCTGGGGATCGTCGGTGCCGTAGTTGGCGGCTGGATCAGTACGCTCTTCGGCTTCGGCAGAGTGGACGGTTTCAACTTCGGCAGTTTTGTTGTCGCGGTTATCGGCGCCATTGTCGTACTGTGGATCTACCGTAAAGTCAGGAGCTGACCGCCTGGCGGAAAGTTTACTGTGAATAACCCCACGCCTTGACGTGGGGTTTTTCTTTTATAGCCTGAAGGCGTCAGAAATCGTAGCCGACGGTCGCCGTCACCGAACGCTCAGCGCCCCAGTAACAGTAGCCCGTGCCGTAGCAGGCGGCGACATAGTTGCGATCGGTCAGGTTATTCACGTTTAGCTGAACAAAAGCGCCTTTCAGACTGCCGTACCAGGTACCTAGATCGGCGCGTAGCGAAGCATCGAACAGCGTAACGGAAGGCAGCCTGGTGGTGTTTTCGTTATCCGCCCACTGTTTGCCAATGTAGCGCACGCCCGCGCCCGCGCTGATGCCCCAGGCAAACTGATATTTTCCCCAAAACGAGGCCATCGCGTTCGGCGTCACGTAAGGCGTATGGCCGTCATTACCGTCCACGGCATCTTTATAACGCACGTGGTTCAGCGTATAGCTCGCCAGCGTGCTCAGACGCGGCGTCCACTGATTGTGAGCTTCGAGCTCCAGTCCCTGTGAATGCACTTTACCTGCGGGCTGGTAGTAAGACTCCTTAACCACACGATTGCCGACATCTTTCTGCGTCAGGTCGTACAGCGCCGCGCTATAGAGATCCGTTGTGCCCGGCGGCTGATATTTCAGGCCTGTTTCATACTGTTGCGAGGTGGTCGGCTTCAGCAGATTGTTATTGCTATCGGAGAGCGACTGCGGCGTAATCGCCTGGCTGTAGCTGACGTAAGGCGAAACGCCGTTGTCGAAGGCGTAAAGCAGCGCGACGCGGCCGCTGACGTGATCGTCCTGGCGACGATGCTTATCCGCCGTGGCGTTATCTTCCGTTTGTGAAACGATGCGGTCATAGCGCCCTGAGAGATCCAGATGCCACTGTTGCCAGAGCATCTCATCCTGCAAATAGACGCCGGTCTGATAGTAGCGACGCTGCGAACGGGTAAAATCGTAGTCCGGCTGCGGCGCCAGCGCCTGGCCCGTCAGCGCGTTCAGCTGGCTGGCGTTGCCGCTGGCTTCGTTCAGGTTGTTTTTATACTGATGATACTCCGCGCCCAGCACTACTTTATGCGTCAGCTGACCGGTGGCGAAATCCGCCTCCAGCTGATTATCCAGCGCGAAAGCGTCCAGCGAAGAGCGCGAACCGGAATAGTAGCGGTTCAGCAGCGCCGGATTGTCCGCATCCCAGCCAATCTGATAGACCTGATCGAGATCGACGTTGGAGTGCGCATAGCTGGCGTTGGAGCGAAAAATCCAGGTATCGTTAAACTGATGCATGAACTCATAGCTGTAGATTTGCTCGTGCCGTTTAAAGCGATCCAGCGAGCTGTCGCCGTCGTAAAAGCCGTTGCTCAGCTTACGGCCAGCGTGCCCGGTAATGCTGCCGTCGCCGGGAACCGCGCCGTGATAGCCGCCGGAAGGATCTTTCTGCAGATAAGCGCGCAGCAGCAGAGAGGTATCCTCGTTTGGTTGCCAGAGCAGCGAAGGGGAGAGGGCATATTTTTCTTCGCGTGTATGTTGATACTGCGTATCGCTGTGGCGGGTCAGGCCGGTCAGGCGAAACGCCCACTGCTCATTGATAGCGTCGGTATAGTCGAAGGCGGTGCTGCGGCTGTTGTTATTGCCTGCCGAGGCGCGGAAATGGCCCTCTTGACGGAACTGCGGACGTTTTGAACTTTCCATCACCAGGCCGCCGGGCACCGTTTGTCCATACAGCGCTGAAGATGGCCCTTTAATCACGTCGATACGTTCCAGAAACCAGGGATCGACCTGAAGGATATTGTAGCTGCCGGGATCGCTCATCAGCCGCAGGCCGTCGAGGAAAATATTATCCACGTCGCCGCCGTGGAAGCCACGCAGCGAAACCGTGTCGTAGCGGGTTGCTGCGCCAGCGAAATTGGTGAAGGCGCCGGCGGTATAGCTGAGCGCCTGATTAACGTCGGTCGCGCCCAGATCTTCAATCTGCTGACGAGTGACAACGGAAACGGATTGCGCGGTTCGCGCCAGCGGCCGGTCGGTCTTCATGGCGCCCTGGCTGGTTGTCACGTTATAGCCGGAGGTCGGCGTGGTCGCTGTTTCCGCTGGTGCGGCGGTGACAACCAGCGTCTCCGCAGCCCAGCCGGCGGCAGGCGAAACGGTAAGGGCGGCACAGAGTACGGCGCTGCGCTTGCGGGCGAAAACCATTGATTTATCCCTTTCAATAATTGAACGAAAAAACGCCGCCGCGACTTCAGCGCGCGCAGCAAATGTAAAGATTATGATAATCTTAATGATAATTATTATCTTTACTGTTACGGCGCACAATCCGTGATTTTTCTGATAATGACGGCAAGCGCGGGATAAAGAGAGGAGCAGGCGATCTGCGATCGCCTGAGAAGGGTTACTGACCTTTGGTTATATCGCCGACATTGTTACATACCACGCCTTTCGGGCAGTAGAGATCCATCAGCTTCAGCGTCACGCCGTTAGTCCAGCCGAAGCCGTCCTGCAGCGGATATTCGCCGCCGCCGCCGCCGCCCAGATTGCTGCCTTCCACCACATATTTTTCGACCAGCTTGTGCTCTTTATCGTAGGTGGCCTGGACATTTTTCAGGAAACGCATACCGATATCTTTCGCCAGCGTCTGCTTGCCGTAGTTGTTCAGGCCTTCGACCGCGGCCCACTGCAGCGGCGCCCAGCCGTTTGGCGCATCCCACTGCTGACCGTTATTGACGTTGGTGGTGATCAGGCCGCCTTCCTTGACCAGCTGCGACTGCACCGCTTCCGCCGTACGGTTCGCCTTGTCTTCCGTCGCCGCCTTCAGATAGAGCGGGAACAGCGCGGCGGCGGTCAACTGCGTACGCGCCTTTTTCTCTTTCCAGTCGTAATCGACGTACCAGCCCTGTTTTTCATCCCAGAAATAGCGGTTGATCGCCTGCTGGCGCTGCTCGGCCAGCTGCGCAAAGCGCTCGCTGGCGTCCGCGTGACCGGCTTCCTTGTTGGCGCGCGCCAGGGTTTTCTCCAGATGGAATATCAGCGAGTTAAGATCGACCGGCAGAATAGCGGTTGTTTCGATCGAGGAGATATCGTTTGGTTTAGCGAACCAGCGCGAGCTGAAGTCCCAGCCGGATGCCGCGCCCGAACGCAAATCGCGGTATAGCTCGCCCTTGTCGCGATCGGCGGCTTTTTCCACCGTGGCGACATCGTCCATATAAGATTCGGTGCGAGGCGTATTGCGGGCGTCCCAGTAGCGGTTAAGCAGGGTACCGTCTTTTAGTTTCACCAGTCGCTTGCTGGCTTCGCCCGCTTTCACCGTATCGGCGTCGCTCATCCAGTAGTCATACTCTTTCTGCAGCTCGGGCAGATATTGTCTGTAGACGCCGTTGCCTTTATGCGTCGCCAGCAAATCCACCATCAGGCTGAAGAAGGGCGGCTGCGAGCGGCTAAGGTAGTAGCTGCGGTTGCCGTTGGGGATATGACCATATTTATCCAGCAGCGAAGCAAAGTTATCGACCATATCCTCTACGCGATCCCAGTGACCGCTTTCCGCCAGGCCAAGCATGGTGAAGTAGCTGTCCCAGTAATAGATCTCGCGGAAGCGACCGCCAGGCACCACATAAGGTTTAGGCAGCGGCAGCAAGGAATCCCACTGGCTGGCCGGCGTGGCGTTACGGGTGAGCACCGGCCACAGGCCGTCGATATGCTCCCGTAAGCTCTGGCCGGCTGGTGGCACATAGGCCGGGCCTTTAGTGGGCAGCGTGAAATTAGTCTCCACAAAGCGGCGCAGATCGAAATTGCGCTGCTTTCGCTGCATTTGCCAGTCCGCCAGAATCAGACTGGGACTGGTTTTCGGCAGCGCGTCGGCAAAAGTTTTCTGATCGGGAAACAGTTTGGCGGCCTGCACCGCTTTAAAAAGCGGCCCCAGCGTAATATCCGGCGGCTGCGGCGCGCTGCTGGTCTGCTTATCGGCGGCGTTAGCGTAACCGACCTGCGTCAGGGCAGCGATCAGCAGCGGCAGCGCCAGCGCGGTTTTCCATTGACGTTTTTCAATTCTCTGCATTAGTCGTTCTCCATATCCCAATCGGGTATCTGTAAGTTATTGACCCTGAAACAAACTTTAGACGAGTTTCTGCGGATCGCCTGGCAATCTGCCGCGAAATGTGACCTTGTCTGGCTTTTTTTTTTGGACAAGTTGCGCTGCCTGAAAAGCTGAAATAACTCATCAGATTAATGACTAAAACATTTAATAAAAAAGTCGCTGACCAGATTATTTTTACTGATTTATTCATCGCCTTTTAAATCGCAATTCAATAATTAAGGCTGTTTTTCCGCGGGGTTGCGGAGAAATAGAGCGTGTTTCAGGCGTGATACGGCTATTTGTAACTGTTAAATTCAATTATAATAAAGTGACGAAAATAATTAAATAGGTTATCTGTGGCGGTTAATTAATAGCGTAATGAAAATTAAAAGCGCTGTTTTTGTAAATCTGTGAGCTTTATACAAACGGGATATAAAAATTCCCTTTGCAAATCATTATGCTGATAAATATATTAACCGTAGTTTATTAGCAACGTGGCTTGCTTATTCAATATCCTGAAAAAAGTATGGCGACTTTGATCCTCTCAGATCGGGCGGCAGATTCAGGGAAAGACAGGATTATTGAAAAAAGGAACAATTGGCATGACGACACCCGGCGATAACATCTTGCACACCGGCAGCGATCCCCGCGCTTTGGCGGAATTCAGCGCACTGCGCCAGGAAATCGCCTTAATGGCAGGCGAACCCGGCCCCAACTGGCAGCGGGTGGAGCGGCTCGCCATTGCGCTTTTCCGGGCCAACGGCATGGATCTGCAGAGCGTGGCCTGGTACACGCTGGCCAGAGCGTACTGCGCGGGGCTGCCGGGGCTGTGCGAAGGCTTTGAGATCGTGACCGCAATGTTAAAGCACCAGTGGGCAACGCTCTGGCCACAGCCGCTCCCGGCGCGGCTGGCTATCGTCACCTGGCTGAGCGTCGGGATGCAGCAGGTACTGCGGAAGCTGCCCTCGGAAGAGTACGATCTCGATCTGCTTTATCGACTGCAGGCGCAGCTTGAACAAAATATTAGAACGCTGGAAGCGCTGGCGCACAAGCATCTGAGCCAGCTTGACCGCCTGGCTATTCAGCTCAGCAACCTTATTACGCAGCTCGCCTTGCCGGAAAGCCAGCCGACCGCCAGCCAGACGACGCTGGCGATGGCGACGATGGCGCAGCGTGCCGGCCACAGCGATGAGTTTACGCCGTTGATCTACGTGCCGAGAGACTTAACCTCTTCCAGCGCGCTTAACGTCAGCTTTAGCTTGTGGGAGCGCAGCCGGGGATTTCTGGCGGGTATGCTGTTAGCTGTGCTGCTGTGCGCGCTGGGGTTATGGGTGTTTCAACTGGCGGAGCCCGTACCGGGAAAAGCGCAGCGTATCGCCATGCTCGCCCAGCAGCTAACGCCGGAGCTGGCCAGCCAGGAGAAAAACTGGCAGGCCGACGCCGCTACCGTTGCGCTGCCGGTGGAACAGCTGGCGCTGTGGCATACGGCACGCCTGCGGCTGCAAAAACTGCTGACCACTGTCGCCGTTCAGGAAGCACAGCGGAAAGAGTGTCTCTCCTATCCTGAACTTGAAGCGCAGCTGATGACTATCCGGCAGCCGCTGGAAGAGATGCAGCCGGTGGAGGAGCTGCTGCGCCAGCTGGAGGCGGATAAGCATTCGCCCGTGTTGCGGGGTAAAACGGAACATCGTCTTAAACAGCTGATGGCGCGCTATGCGCTTATTTTACAGGCGGATGAGAAAGATGCGGCACAGAAATAGTTTCCATACTCTCCTGACGGACTATTTATCCCTGGCGGTATAATTAATCCGTCAGGGGTAAATGTTTATAGCCTGCGTGAAATTGATTAACCTCAGGATATCATTAGTAAACTTTTTTATTATTGGCTGGCTGTCTTAATTTTTTTATAGAGCTCATGGGGTTTACTTTGCTGGGGTCTATTGATTTATGCAAATTAATGTTTGTCTGTTTTATTTTCTTTTAACGATGCATTAGGTTATTTACCGCCTCGGGAACTGTACCGGATACGCTCGGCGGCGGCGCAGGCTGACTTCGCTATGTGAAAGATGTTGAACCTGAACAGATTTCCCGCCAGCTGGATAAAATAATCTCTTCCGGCATTCCGGCAGCAATAATCGCTGGAAATAAGATCGATTTCCGCCAGCGCTTGCGGCTCTCCTGCGGGTGTGGCGGGTTATATTCAACAGCTATCCCTGTTTACCCGTGTCGGCAACGCGGATATCAAGGTTTGGTCGATAAAGGAACGTAAATTTTCCCTCGGCCAGGATAAATGTTATTTTAGATAGCGCGGAGTGTGCTCAACCAGACGCCGCGCCTTAATTATTTCTACATGGAGTGTAATTTGATGAACCAGAGTACGACACCCGCTTCAACCCTTTCTTCTGCCCAGCTAAAAGAGCAACTACTGCAATTAAACAGCAGCGGCGATCTTCCTTATGTTATTCGTGAGGAAGGTGATGAAATTATTGCCTGCTGGGATATTGCTAATGCCAGATGGGCCGGGAAGTTTGCCCAGGGTAAATTAGAAAAGCAGTTTGAAATAAGGCTCTCTTTTGACGAAAAGAAACGGCGGGCTCACTGCCAGCAAAAAATCACGGAGGTAGAATGGGGAAGCGATGGCGGCACAATCCGCTTCGGTAAGGAAGTCATACTGGGCAATATACGCCATCATGAACGGGCTTTCTCATTGGGAAGAAAAGCAGATGGGCGCTGGGGTAAGATCTACGACCAGAGTTTCTCTACTACTCAGATCACCGATCCGATTTTCGCGGTGATAAAACAAGCCGGTTGGAAACGGGCCTCAGGTTTTACCGGTAGCGGTAATAAAAAATTATTGTTTGTTATTGCCGGGGGATTTCTGATACTGGCGACGATACTTTTTTTCCTGTTTTCAGGGATGGGGAATATCAAGGAGAGCGCCCGTAATCAGATAGATCTGCTGCGTGAAGGAAAGATAACCGAGGTTTACCAGGGCAGCGCCAGCAGCCTGAAAAAGCGGTTGAGTCAGGATGAATTTAACGCAGTCATATCCGAAATGTCGATACCGCAAATAAAAGAGTACACATTTAACCGTATTGCAGTAAATAACAACAAGGCCAGGCTGGAAGGCTATTTCGTGACCGATGAGGGGGATAAAAGAGCGATCGAAGTCGGTCTGATCAAAGAAGATGACAAATGGAAGCTTATTTTTTTAAGTCTTTCTGACTAAAAAATGACGCCGTGCAGAAAACAAACTGCACGGCGTTTTGATGCTTTTATGTAAGCCAGGCGGCCGCGACCGCTTATTTAGCGCATTTACCGCACTGGTTTTGCGCAATCAGCGAGAAGAAATCGTTGCCTTTATCATCCACCAGGATAAACGCCGGAAAGTTCTCCACCTCGATTTTCCACACCGCTTCCATCCCCAGTTCCGGGTACTCCACGCACGCCAGGCTCTTGATGCTTTGCTGCGCCAGCACCGCCGCCGGGCCGCCGATGCTGCCCAGGTAGAAACCGCCATACTTATGGCAGGCGTCCGTTACCTGCTGGCTGCGGTTGCCTTTGGCCAGCATGATCAGGCTGCCGCCGTTGGCCTGCAGCTTATCCACATAGGAGTCCATGCGTCCGGCGGTTGTCGGGCCAAGCGAGCCGGAAGCGTAGCCTTCCGGCGTTTTCGCCGGGCCGGCGTAGTAGACGGGATGATCCTTCAGGTACTGCGGCAAGCCTTCGCCCCGTTCCAGCCTTTCAGCAAACTTCGCGTGGGCGATATCGCGGGCGACGATAATGGTGCCGCTCAGCGACAGGCGAGTGGAAACCGGATAGCGCGACAGCTGCGCCAGTACCTCTTCCATCGGCCGGTTCAGATCGACCTGATGCACTTCGCCTTCGCCCTGCTGGCGCAGTTCGGCCGGAATATAGCGCCCCGGGTTCTCTTCCAGCTTCTCGATCCAGATACCTTCGCGGTTGATCTTCGCCTTGATATTGCGGTCAGCGGAGCAGGAGACGCCCATGCCGACAGGACAGGAAGCGCCGTGGCGCGGCAGGCGGATCACGCGGATATCGTGCGCGAAATATTTGCCGCCGAACTGCGCGCCCAGCCCCAGCTTCTGCGCCGCCGCCAGCAGCGCCTGCTCCAGCTCGCGGTCGCGAAAGGCCTGGCCATGCTCGTTGCCCTCAAAGGGCAGCCCGTCATAGTAATGCGTTGAGGCCAGCTTGACCGTTTTCAGCGTGCTTTCGGCAGAAGTGCCGCCAATCACAAAGGCGATGTGGTAGGGCGGACAGGCCGCCGTGCCCAGCGTGCGCATTTTTTCCGTCAGGAAAGCCTCCAGCCTGGCGGGATTGAGCAGCGCGCGCGTCTCCTGCCAGAGATAGGTTTTGTTGGCGGAGCCGCCGCCTTTCGCTATGCAGAGGAATTTGTACTCGTCGCCGTCCACGCTATAGAGATCGATTTGGGCGGGCAGGTTGGTGCCGGTATTGATTTCACGATACATATCCAGCGCAACGTTCTGCGAATAGCGCAGGTTATCCTGGCAGTAAGTGTTATAAACGCCCTGCGACAATGCGGCTTCATCACCGCCGCCCGTCCAGACGCGCTGGCCCTTTTTGCCCATAATTATCGCCGTGCCGGTATCCTGGCAGGTCGGCAGCACGCCTTTTGCCGCGATCTCCGAGTTCCTTAAAAACTGCAGCGCCACATACTTGTCGTTTTCGCTGGCTTCGGGATCGCTGAGAATGGCGGCAACCTGGCGCTGGTGCGCGGGGCGCAGCATAAAAGCCGCGTCGTGAAACGCCTGCTGCGCCAGCAGGGTCAAAGCGGCCGGCTCGACTTTCAGCACCGGCTGGCCGTCGAATTCGCTAACGGAAACGTGGTCGCGGCTCAGCAGATAGTATTCGGCATCGTCGGCCGCGAGAGGAAAGGGAGGTTGGTAAAAGAAAGGTTTATTCGACATTTTGCTCACCGGATAAGCCGCAGCGCGCGCCGCGGTAAGGCTGAAATAGTGCTGGCGGTTTTGCCGCCAGCTTTTATTAACGACCTGCTCAGAACATCATCACCATCCACGGATAGGCGATCAGCATCATGCCGCCGAGGAAAATAGCGCCGAAGATGGTGCCAAGCCGCCAGTAATCTTTGGTCGGCAGATAGCCGCTGCCGTAGTAAATCGGGCTTGGGCCAGTGCCGTAAGGCGTAATAATGCCCATAACGCCCAGCGACGTCACCATCATCAGGCAGTAGACCGGCATATTAATGCCGGGGATCGCGGCGGCGATGGTCAGCATGGCCGGCAGCAGCGCGGTGGTATGGGCGGTGGTGCTGGCGAAGAGATAGTGCAGCAGGAAGAAGGCCACCAGCAGCATCACGGCGGCGACCTGCGGATCGATACCGGTCAACAGCTGGCCGCCTTCCTTGCCCAGCCACGCGATAAAGCCGACGCGCGCCAGGCCATCCGCCAGCGCCACCAGGGTAGCGAACCAGGCGAAAGTATTCCACGCAGGCTTGTTGCTGGTGATATCGTTCCAGTTCAGCACGCCCGTCCACAGCATCAGCACCACCACCAGCAGCGCGGCCAGCGCCGGTTCGATCCAGCTGGCGGCAAAAATCCACATCAGCAGCGCGCAGCAGACGAAGATCAGCAGCAGGATCTCATTGCGCGACAGCTTGCCCAGCTTCTCCAGCTCGCTTTTCGCCCAGCGCGGCACCTCGTCATTGATTTTCACCTCCGGCGGATAGAACCAGTAGGCCAGTAAAGGCATGGTCAGGATCAGCAGCACGCCCAGCGGCAGGAAGGCCAGGAACCAGCTTCCCCAGGTGATATCGAAGCCGACGATGTTTTTCACCAGCGCCAGCGCCAGCAGGTTGGGCGCCAGCGCCGACAGAAACATCGAGCTGGTGATACAGGCGGCGGTAATCGCTACCCACATCAGATAGGAGCCGATCTTACGCGCGCTGGGATCGTTAGGCTTAGAGCCATATAGCGGCGGCAGGTTAGCGATAATCGGATAAATGGTGCCGCCGCTGCGCGCCGTGTTGGACGGCGTGAAAGGTGCCAGCAGCAGGTCGGCGAAGGTGATAGCGTAGCCCAGCGTCAGGCTGCGACGGCCCAGGTATTTTACCAGGATCAGCGCCAGACGGCGGCCAAACTGGGTTTTATCGTAGCCGGCGGCGAACATAAAGGCGCCGAAGATCAGCCACACCGTGGAGTTGCCGAAGCCGCTGACCGCCCATTTAAAGGATTGCGTGGCGGCCTTAAATGACGGATCCGCCAGCTCCGCCGGGCTGAACAGCAGCCAGTGGCTGAACAGGGCGATAACCACGACGCCGGTCAGGCCAATCACCGCGCCGGGCAGCGGCTCGAAGATCAAACCGACGATGACGCCGACAAAGACCGCGAAGAAGCGCCACGCGTAAGGTTCCAGCCCGGCAGGCACCGGCGTCAGCAACAGCAGCACCGTGACCAGCACGGGCAGACAAAGCATAACAAGATGTTTTTTTGATCCCGACGAGGCGGGAGAGTCACTCGGCGTTGATTTTGGTTTCATAGTGATGGTCTGCAAGTTATCGGAATAGTGAATAATGCCCCGGTTATCGTGCCTTTATTCAGCCTGAAGACGGCCTGATTTTATACCGCGACCCTGGCGAGGTGATGACCTTTTTAAACATGTTCTTAACACACCATTAAGGAACTGTGAAGATAATGCAGGTCGCCCCGAATAATAATATTGATCTGGATCAATAAATATTTCCAGCAACTTTCCGCATTTTTTATAAAATAACCTTTCCCGAAATAAATCTTAAAAAATGTTACACCAGATGCAACTTTGGTGTTGCATTTTCATTTCCTGAAATAACTGGTACTAATTTTAACTTACTGATATTTATTATTTTATTTTCAGGTGAAAACTGGAATTTGCTTTTAGTTAACTTATGGGTAACAATCAATGGCGACAATAAAGCAATATAATAGCGTAATTTACGTAGATAATTTAAAAAGTTTAATAACTAAATTAACTGAATTTATAAAATTAAAATTGTTATATTCACCCTATAATTCAGCGCCCGTTAATTAAGCGATGATGTGTCTCAGGCGGCACGGTTCAAAAATTTCTAATTTTGGAGTCGATTATAATGAACACGCTCACCCCGATCCTTAATCCATTGACGCTGCCGAACGGCGCCGTATTAAAAAACCGCCTGGTCATGGCGCCGATGACCACCTGTACGGGATTTTACGACGGCACGGTGACCAGCGAGCTGGTGGAATACTATCGCGACCGTGCCGGCAGCCTGGGCGCCGTGATCGTGGAGTGCTGTTTTATCGATCCCAAAGGGCCTGCTTTTCCCGGTGCGATCGGCATTGATAACGACAACAAAATCGCCGGCCTGGCGCGCATAGCCAGCGCCATCAAGTCGAAAGGTTCGCAGGCGATCCTGCAGATTTACCACGGCGGCAGAATGGTCGAGCCGGAGCTGATTGGCGGCAGAACGCCGGTGGCGCCCAGCGCCATCGCCGCGCCACGTGAAGGAACCACCACGCCGCAGGCGCTGACCGGCGAAGAAGTCGAGGTGATGATCACCAAATTCGGCGACGCGGTAAACCGCGCCATTAAGGCCGGTTTCGACGGCGTGGAGCTGCACGGCGCCAACACCTACCTGATTCAGCAATTTTATTCGCCCAACTCTAACCAGCGCGACGACCAGTGGGGCGGCAGCCGCGAGAACCGGGCGCGTTTCCCGCTGGCGGTGCTGGATATCACCCATAAAATGGCCGAGCGCCTTGCCGACGACACCTTTATTATCGGCTATCGCTTCTCGCCGGAAGAGCTGGAAGTGCCCGGCATCCGCTTTGAAGATACCCTGTACCTGCTGGAGAAGCTCGCCGAGCGCGGTCTGGACTACGTGCATTTCTCTATGGGCCAGCTGCTGCGGCCTTCCATCGTCGACACCAGCGATCCTACGCCGCTTATCACTAAATTCCGCGCCATGCGCTCCGCAACCCTGGCGAAAATTCCGGTTATCGGCGTTGGCGGCGTGGTCAACAAAACGGATGCCGAACTCGCGCTGGAAAATGGCTACGATCTGGTCGCCATCGGCAAGGCCTGCATCGCCTATCCCGACTGGGCCGATCGCGTTATCCGCAACGACCATCTGGAACTCTATATCGACAGCAACCGCCGCGAGGAGCTGAAGATACCGGAGCCGCTATGGCGCTTCTCGCTGGTGGACGCGATGATCCGCGATATGAGCGCTACCGGCAGAAAATATAAGGCGGGCGTCTATCAGGAGAAAGTCGAGGCGGAAGCGCTGAAGCTGAAGATTAACGTCGCGCTGGATACCGACCGCATCACCGATATCTCGCTGGTGCCGGACGATACGCTGGATGTCGATTTCACCACCACTTTCGAAACGCTGCGCAACCGCATCCTGGTCGCCAACAGCCCGCATGTGGATGCGATTACCGGTGCCACCACCCAGAGCGAGGCGCTGAAAAAAGCGGTATCGCGCGCGCTGGCCACCTCCAGCAAAGAGCATGTGCTGGAAGAGGGCGGCAACCCGCAGGCGCCGCAGAACTATGATGTGGTGGTCATCGGCAGCGGCGGCGCCGGGCTGGCCGCGGCTATCCAGGCGCACGACGAGGGCGCGCGCGTAGCCATTATCGAAAAAATGCCGACCATCGGCGGCAACACCATCAAAGCGTCAGTAGGCATGAACGCGGCGGAAACCCGTTTCCAGAAGCTGAAAGGCATCAAGGACAGCAAAACGCTGTTCTATGAGGAAACCCTGAAAGGCGGCCACTTTAAAAATAACCCGGTGCTGCTGAAAGAGTTTGTGGAGCTGGCGCCCGAAGCCATTGAATGGCTGGCGGCGAAAGATATCGAACTGAACGACATTACCATTACCGGCGGCATGAGCATCGACCGTACCCACCGTCCGGCCGATCGCTCTGCGGTAGGCGGCTTCCTGATCAGCGGCCTGGTGAAAAACATCAACAAGCGCAATATTGAAGTGCTGCTGGAAACCACGGTGGAAGAGATTATCTTCAGCGAAGGCAAAGTGACCGGCGTGAAGGTGGTCGATGAATATTACGACAGCCGCATCCTCAACGCCCGCAGCGTGATCGTCGCTACCGGCGGCTTTAGCGCCAACCGCGAGATGGTCACCAAATACCGGCCAGAGCTGGATGGCTTCGTCACCACTAACCATAAAGGCGCGACCGGCAGCGGCATCGCGCTGCTGCAGAAAATCGGCGCGGGCACGGTGGATATGGGCGAAATCCAGATCCATCCAACCGTGGAACAGACCACTTCCTATCTGATCTCTGAAGCGATTCGCGGCGGCGGGGCGATTCTGGTCAGCCAGGCCGGACACCGTTTCTGTAACGAGATGGCGACCCGCGACAAAGTCTCCGCAGAGATCATCGCGCTGCCGGAGAAAAGCGCCTGGGTGGTGTTTGACGAGCAGGTCAGGCTCAACAACAAGGCCGCCGACGAGTATATCGCCAAAGGCTTTGTGGTCAGCGCCGCGTCGCCGCAGGAGCTGGCGATCAAACTCAATATGGATCTGCACGCGCTGCTGGCGACGCTGGAACGCTACAACCTCTTTGTTGGCCGTCAGGTGGACGAAGATTTTGGCCGCCAGACCGCGCTGCGCCATCCGCTGAATCAGGGGCCGTTCTATGCAATTCGCGTCGCGCCGGGCGTCCACCATACGATGGGCGGCGTCACCATTAACAGCGACACCGCGGTGCTGAATGAGCAGCAGCAGGTGATTACCGGCGCCTGGGCGGCGGGCGAAGTGGTTGGCGGCATTCACGGCGGCAACCGCATCGGCGGCAACGCCATCGCCGATATTATTATCTTCGGCACGCTCGCCGGACGCCACGCGGCCGATTTCGCGCTGCGCCACTAAAGCAGGCGAGGACGTTATGCCAGTTGAACAGCGGCTCTGCTCATACTCTGCGGTACTGATGGGCTCGCCGATAGTGCTGAAGCTGGCGGAACCCGACGAACGGCTGGCGGGCGACGTGTTCCGCCTGATCCGCCAGCAGGAGAATCTGTTTACCGTTAACCGCGCCGGCTCGCAGGTTATGAGCATCAACGAGGCGGCGGGCAAACATCCCGTAGCGGTCAGCGCGCCAGTCTTTGCCCTGATCGAACGGGCCAGAGAGGTCAGCGTGCTGCCCGGCAGCTGCTTTAACTTCGCCATCGGGCCGCTGGTCAAACGCTGGAAGATTGGTTTTAAAGGCGACAGCGTGCCGCCCGCGCACGAGCTGCAGGCGCTGCTGGCGTTAACCGATCCCGCTCGCGTCGAGCTGGATGCGCAGCAGCGTACGGTGTTTCTGCCGCTGGCCGGTATGGAGATCGACCTGGGCGCGATAGCCAAAGGCTATATCGCCGACGTGGTCAAAACCTTTTTGCGGCAGCGCGGCTGCTTTTGCGGGCTGATCAATCTTGGCGGCAATCTGCAAACGCTGGACGCGCCCGCAGGCGAAGCAAGCTGGGCGATAGGCTTGCAAAAGCCGTTCGGCGAGCCGGGCGCGCTGGTCGGCACGATCGCCGTCAGCAATAAATCGCTGGTGACCTCCGGCGTTTACGAACGCTATTTCGAGCTGAACGGCCAGCGCTATCACCATATCCTCAATCCGCAAACCGGCTATCCGCTGGATAACGAGCTGCTCGGCGTTACGGTTATCTCCGACAGTTCGCTGGACGGCGATATCTTTACCACGCTGCTCTACGGCCTGGGCGTGGAAAAAGGGCTGGCGTTTCTGGCCGACTATCCGCAAATCGAGGCGATTTTCGTCACCCGAGCGCAGCAGGTGGTGCTGGCGACGCAGCAGCCTTTCCGGCTGCTGGACGAGACGTATTACGTTACTGACAGTATTGCTTAAGCAGCGCGCTGTATTCCGCCTGCAGGCGGTAGCGATAAACCGGCCTGCCGGTCGCGCCATAGTGAATGCTGGTAAAAAGGATATTGCACTGCGCCAGCCAGATCAGATATTTACGGCAGGAGACGCGCGAAATATTCACCGCAGAGGCCAGCTCGTCGGTCGAGAACTCCTCGGCCGGATGCGCGTCGATCCACTGACACAGCGTGCGCAGCGTCTGCGGCGTCAGGCCTTTCGGCAGCCGTTTGCCGTCCGTCGGCGCGTTCTGATCGCCGTGGATCAGCCGATCCACATCGGCCTGCTGATACCAGGGTTGGCTGTCCATCAGCGCCTTGCGGCGACGCCAGCCGGTCAGCGCCTCTTCAAAGCGCGAGAACTGAAAAGGCTTGATCAGATAATCCACCACGCCGTAGTGCAGCGACTGCCTGACGGTATCGGCATCCGCCGCGGAGGAGATCACAATCACATCGACGGCCTGCTTCCCCTGGCGCAGCGCGGGCAGCAGATCCAGCCCGCTCTCCTGCTGCAGATAAATATCCAGCAGGATCAAATCGACGCTGCCCTGCAGCGCCATCTCCTTCGCCTGCTGCAGGGTCGCAGCGACGCCCACGCAGTGGAACCCCTCCAGCTGACCGATATAACAGCGGTTTAACTCTGCGACCATGGCGTCATCGTCGACGACTAACACGTTAATCATGCGCTTTTGTTTCCTCTATCCCAGGGCATCTGGACTAAAAATTGCGTATAAACGCCGGGCTCGGACTCTACAATAATTTTCCCGCCGAGGCTTTCAGTTTGTTGTCTGGCGAGGAATAAGCCCACGCCGCGATCCTCGCCTTTGCTGGATACGCCCTTCTCAAAGATAGCATCCAGCTGTGCCGGCGGAATGCCCGGCCCGTCATCGCTGACCTCGCAGGCCAGCCAGCCGTTTTGATAATGCAGCAGCACGCTGATCTCGCCGCCTGGCTCGCCGTCCGCGGCGTCCAGCGCGTTTTCAATCAGGTTGCCCAGCACGGTAATCAGCGCGGCCGACTGCGTTTCGCTGCCGCTGTCCGGCAGCAGGCTCTCTTCGCTGATAATCAGTCGGTGACCGCGCTCGGCGGCGCGCTCGATCTTGCTGAGCAGGAATCCTGCGATCACCGGCGATTTAATTTTCAGCAGCAGCGAGCCGATCTCCGTCTGGTAGCCGTTCGCGGTCTTCAGAATATAGTTTTCCAGCTGCTGATAGTTTTTCATATGCAGCAGGCCGAGGATGACGTGCAGCTTGTTCATAAACTCATGGGAGCGCTCGCGCAGCGCGTCGACATAGCTGACCAGCCCGTCCAGCCGCTGCACCAGCTGGCTTACCTCGGTTTTGTCCCTGAAGGTACAGACCGCGCCGATAATTACGCCTTTGCTGCGCACCGGCATGGTGTTGCTGAGCAGCTCGCGGCCTTTAAAATGCAGCTCTTTGTCCCGCTGCGGCACGCCGCTTTGCAGCACCTCGCGCAGGTTGGCGATAAGCGGGCCGGGCGCTTCGTCCTGCGGATGACGCGCCTCGGTGAATAGCTGCTGGGCGGCGCGATTGATCAGCGTCACCTGCGCCCGATCGTCGACCGCGATCACGCCTTCCTTCACTGATTGCAGCATCGCCTGGCGCTGCTCGAACAGCATAGAGATCTCATAGGGCTCCAGCCCGGAGAGCACGCGGCGCGAGGCTCTGACCAGGCAGTAAGTGCCGATGGCGCCCGCCAGCATGCCGAACAGCGCCGTCCAGAGCACCGACCAGCGGCTGCGCGCGATCTGCTGCGCCACCTCGTTTAACGAAATGCCTACCGCCACCACGCCAATCTGCCGCTGCTGCGCGTCATAAACCGGCGTAAACACCCGCAGCGCCTGCGCCAGCTGACCGCGATTGACCGAGACGTTCTCTTTACCCGCCAGCGCGGGCTGCAGATCGTCGCCGATAAAATGGCGGCTGATGGCGTTTTTATTGGGATGCGAGTAGCGAATGCCGTGCATATCGGTGACCACTACAAACAGCAGATGGTTGCTCTGCTGCACGGCCTGAGTCAGCGGCTGGATAATATGGCGATCGGGCGGCAGCAGCAGGCCGCGCTGGATTTCGGCGGAGTCGGCCAGGGTGCGCGCCACCGCCAGCGCCTTGTCTTTAACGCCGGTGCGGGTGATATGGCTAATCTGAAAAAAGTAAAAAAGGTGCACGATCAGCAAAACGGCGGCCAGCACGGCGCCAACCATCAGGCTGACCGAGGTGCTGAGCTTCAGCGGACGCTTGCGGGACTGCGGCGGATTACTCATCATCGCTCCATAGCGGTTTCGGTTTAGCCTGAGCGCGCAGGCTGTCGAAGATCAGGCGACGGCGCCGGACGCGACGCGGTTCAGAGTGGCGTTGTCGGCGCGCAACGCCTCCGCCGCTATCTCTTCCCGCAGCAGGGCGATCAGCTCACGCAGTCCCTGCGGCACGCGGCGATGGCCGGGATAGTAAAGATACATGGCCGGTTCGACGGGCGACCAGTCCGGCAGCACCACGCGCAGCGCGCCGCTCTGCAACTGCGCCGTCACCCGATTTTCCAGGCAGTAGGCGATACCGGATCCGGCAAGCGCCAGATCCAGCGCCAGCGTGGTGTCGCTGACGCAAATTTGTCCCGGCACATCAATAACGCGATAGTCGTTGCCCTGACGAAACTCCCATTTATAAATGATGCCCTGGCCGGTTCGCATGCGAATACAGGCGTGCGTGCGCAGATCTTCAGGCTGCGTGGGCTGCCCACGATGATAAAGATAGCGCGGCGAGGCGACGGCGACCCATTTCAGATCCGCGCCCAGCTTCACGGCGACCAAATCTTCCGGCACGGTACCGCCGAAGCGGATGCCCGCATCAAAGCCTTCCGCCACGATATCGACCATGCGGTCATCCACGCAGACTTCCACTTCCACTTCCGGGTATTTGCTAAGAAACTTCGGCAGATAGCGGCCCACAATCAGCCGCGCGCCGTCGCTCAGCACGTTCAGGCGCAGGCGACCCGCTGGCCGGTCGCGCATCCGGTTGATCTCGTCCAGCGCGTCGCCTATCTCCTGAAAGCCGACGTTCAGGCGCAAAGCCAGGCTGGCGCCTGCCTCGGTCGGCGAAACGGTACGGCTGGTGCGGTTAAGCAGCCGCACGCCCAGCCGCGTTTCCAGATTACGGATGGCGTGGCTGAGCGCGGAAGTGGTGATGCCCAGCTCAATGGCGGCTTTGGTAAAGCTGCGCAGGCGCTCCACCATACGAAAGGCGTTCAGGTCGGCCAGATCGCTGCGCGACAGCGCGGCGGCAGGTTTAGCGGGCATAGCGCGTAATCCAGGATGAGCCAGATTCAATGCTGCAGGGAAAGCGATTGCACTCTGGCGGCGGTAAAGGGGATTAAGTTTAATGATATTCACTAATGGGAAGCAACTGTTGAGGTCATCTTCGCGCGGCTTCTTTATTTAAGGAATCGCTATGAAACAACAGGCTAAAATCCTCCGCAGCGTGACTGCCCGGCAAAAATCGTTGCGTTATTTGTCACAATTCGTTAACTATTAACGCCTTGTCCCGCTATGGAAACGCCTGAACCAATGAAGCCAGCTCACGCATCCGCGTCCGCCTCGCCGCTCTCCGTCGGCTTTATTCTGCTGCACCGTTTTACGCTGCTGCCTTTTGCGGCGTTCGTGGACTGCCTGCGGCTGGCGGCGGACGAGGGCGATCGCAGCCGTCAGCTGCGCTGTCACTGGACGTTTATGACTCCCAACGGCGAGCCGGCGATCTCCAGCTGCGGTGCGGTGATCACGCCGTGCGAAACGCTGATTAATCCAGAAAAATTCGACTATATCGTGGTGATCGGCGGCGTGCAGGACGAAAAAGAGAAGCTGGATCGCCGCGCCATCGACTATCTTCGTCTGGCCGCGCAGTTTGGCGTGCCGCTGGTGGGCCTCTGTACCGGCGTCTTTGCCCTGATTCAGGCAGGCGTAATGGACGGCAGACGCTGCTGCGTCAGCTGGTATCATCACGGCGATCTGGCGCGGCGCTTTCCGGCGATTACGCCGGTGGCGGATCGTCTGTTTGTGGATGACGGCAAGCTGATCACTTGCGCGGGCGGCGTCGCGGCGGCGGACGTGGCCGCGCACCTGGTAGAGCGCCATCTGGGCCGCGCCTGGGCGATAAAAAGCCTGCACATTATGCTGATCGACGAGGTTCGCCGCAGCGATCATCCGCAACCGCAGCCGGTTATTTTCGAAAAAGTCAGCGATCGCCTGGTGCGCAGCGCAATAGATATTATTTCCCAGCATATGGGCGAGGTGATCTCTGTCGACGCATTGGCGAAAAGGCTGAATACCTCGCGCAGAAACATAGAGCGTAAGTTTCAGGACGAATTAGGCGTCGGGCCGCAGCGTTTCGCCCGCGACTTAAGGCTGCGCTATGGCTTATGGCTGCTGCACTACACCACCAAAAGCGTGACTGAAATCGGCGAGCGCTGCGGCTTTGCGGATTCAGCGCACTTTTCGCGGCATTTCCGCGAGGCTTTTGGCTATCCCCCTTCCGGCGTGCGTAAAGGGACTCAGGAGCATGTTGATCCCTTCTTTTTACATATTGCCAGCGAGCATTAAGAACATCACGGGTCACCTTATAACAATATAAGGCGGCACCTGTTTAATTATCGTAGCGGCGTCATTGTTATTATTCCCTCTGCTTTACGATCGCCTCCAGCAATCATATTTTCTTATATCCCCTGAGTCTTCATACAAAGATTTTTAAAAATTAAAATATTTTATTTATTTGATTTTTAAGGATTGTCGCAGAAATGTCATCTTTTCTGTCGCAAACGTTCAAGCTTATTGCGCACGCGGCTGGCTATTCTGAAGCGGTGGTGGACGAGCTCCTGAGAAAGTGTGATTTACCTCACGATGCCGCCCTTATTTATTCCGCCTGCTTCGTCCGGCTTTATTTTCGCTAAAGCCACTGTGCCCTTACTGCTTGCGCCTGAAGGTGAAAAGATGAACGCAAATGATTTAAATACTGTCGATCCACAGCTGTTTGCCGCCGTAGTTGACGAAATGGTGCGCCAGGAAGCGCATATTGAGTTAATCGCTTCGGAAAATTACGTCAGCAATCAGGTGATGTCCCTGCAGGGCAGCCAGCTCACCAATAAATATGCCGAAGGCTATCCGGGCAAACGCTATTATGGCGGCTGCGAGCATGTGGACGTCGTAGAGCGGCTGGCGATCGAACGCGCCTGCCTGCTGTTTGGCGCCGACTACGCTAACGTGCAGCCCCATTCCGGCGCACAGGCCAACGCGGCGGTATTTATGGCGCTGCTGAAGCCCGGCGACACCATTCTGGGCATGAGTCTGGCGCATGGCGGTCATTTAACTCACGGCGCCGCGCCTAACGTTTCCGGCAAGCACTATCACGCCGTGCAGTACGGGCTGGATGTGGAAACCGGCGAAATCGATTACCGCGAAGTAGAGCGACTGGCGCAGGAGCACCGGCCAAAACTTATCGTTGCTGGCTTCTCTGCCTATTCACGCGTGGTTAACTGGCAGCGCTTTCGCGAAATTGCGGACAGCGTCGGCGCCTGGCTGATGGTGGATATGGCGCACGTCGCCGGCCTGGTGGCGGCACGCTGTTACCCAAGCCCGCTGCCGCATGCCCACGTTGTTACCAGCACCACGCACAAAACGCTGCGTGGCCCGCGCGGTGGTTTAATCCTCTCGGCGCTCGGTGACGAATCGCTCTATAAAAAGCTCAACAGCGCGGTTTTCCCCGGCCAGCAGGGCGGCCCGCTGATGCATGTTATCGCCGCCAAGGCGATGGCTTTCCGTGAAGCGATGGAACAGGACTTTATCCACTATCAGGCGCGGGTAATTGATAACGCGAAAACCATGGCGACAGTCTTTATCGAGCGCGGTTTCGACATCGTTTCCGGCGGCACCGACAATCACCTGTTCCTGGTTTCGCTGATTAAAAAAGGCATTACCGGCAAAGAAGCCGACGCGGCGCTGGGGCGCGCGCATATCACCGTGAATAAAAACAGCGTGCCAAACGATCCGCAAAGTCCTTTTGTGACTTCCGGTCTGCGCATCGGTACGCCAGCAGTCACTACACGCGGTTTCGGCCAGAAAGATTGCGAAAACCTGGCGGGCTGGATCTGCGACATCCTCGATGCCTTAGCCAAAAAAGAGGAGAGCACCAACATCGAAGCCTGGGTGCGTTTTAACGTCGCCGAGCTTTGCGCCCGCTATCCGGTTTACGGCGAATACCATAAGACCTCGCTCGCTAAAGCCGCTTTCGCCTGATTCGCCCATAAGGAGAACCTATGCAACGTTATTCCGGCTTCGGCCTGCTCAGCCACGGGCTGAGCTACCACGAAAACTGGCAAAAGCTCTGGCGCAACCCGGTGCCGAAAAAATCTTACGATGTCATCATCATTGGCGGCGGCGGACACGGCCTGGGCACGGCTTATTACCTGGCGAAAGAGTTTGGCATCCGCAACGTGGCGGTGATTGAAAAAGGGTGGCTGGGCGGCGGCAACACCGCGCGCAACACCACTATCGTGCGCTCCAACTATCTGTGGGACGAGGCGGCGGCGCTGTTCGAACACTCCATGAAGCTGTGGGAAGGCTTAACCCAGGAGCTGAACTACAACGTCATGTTTTCTCAGCGCGGCGTGCTCAACCTGGGGCATACCTTGCAGGATATGCGCGATATCCAGCGCCGCGTCAACGCCAACCGCCTGAACGGTATCGATGGCGAAGTGCTGGATGCGCGCGGCGTACAGGATCTGGAACCGCTGCTGGACTGCTCTTCCCGCGCTCGCTTTCCCATTATGGGCGCTTCGTGGCAGCCGCGCGGCGGCGTAGCCCGTCACGATGCGGTCGCGTGGGGCTTTGCTCGCGGCGCAGACGCGCACGGCGTGGATATTCTGCAGCAGACGGAAGTGACCGGGCTGAAGATCCGCGACGGCAAAATTTATGGCGTACAGACCAACCGTGGCGATATCGAAGCCAAAACCGTGGGCTGCGTGGTGGCGGGCAACTCCGGCGTGCTGGCGAAAATGGCCGGGCTGAGGCTGCCGGTGGAGTCGCATCCTTTACAGGCACTGGTATCGGAGCCGCTGAAGCCGGTGGTCAACACCGTGGTGATGTCCAACCACGTTCACGGCTACGTCAGCCAGTCGGACAAGGGCGATCTGGTGATCGGCGCGGGCATTGATAGCTATACCGGTTACGGCCAGCGCGGCAGCTACCCGATTATCGAACATACCCTGCAGGCGATCGTCGAAATGTTCCCCGCTTTCTCGCGCGTGCGCATGAACCGCCAGTGGGGCGGCATTGTTGATACCACGCCGGACGCCAGCCCGATTATTTCCAAAACCGATATCGACGGCCTCTATTTCAACTGCGGCTGGGGCACCGGCGGTTTCAAGGCGACGCCCGGTTCGGCCCACGTTTTCGCCGCCAGCCTGGCGAAGCGCGAAATGCATCCGCTGGCCGCGCCGTTCTCCATCGATCGCTTCCACAGCGGCGCGCTGGTCGATGAACACGGCGCCGCCGCCGTAGCCCACTAAGCCGTTAAAGGAGCTGGATCATGTTTCATATTTACTGTCCGTGGTGCGAAGAGCACCGTGAAGAAGAAGAGTTTCATGCCAAAGGCCAGGCGCATCTTGTTCGCCCGCCTGAACCGGAAAAATGCAGCGACGCCGAATGGGGCGAATACCTGTTTTTCCGGGAAAACCCGCGCGGCCTCCACCACGAGCTGTGGGTACACAACGGCGGCTGCCGCCGGTTCTTTAATATTGCGCGCAATACCCAGACCTATGAAATCCTGGAAACCTATAAGATCGGCGAGCAGCCGAAGCTGGCGCAGGCGGAAGTGCTGCCGCTGCCGCGACGCGCCGCCGAAGAGCCGGAAAGCATCAGGGTGAAAGTGGGAGAGCGCGCATGAAGCAGGTTAATCGTCTTAACGCTGGCGGGCGCGTCGACCGCGCTCGCAAACTGACTTTCCGTTTTAACGGCGAGGTGCTGGAAGGCTATGCGGGCGATACGCTGGCCTCGGCGCTGCTGGCCAACGGCATCGATATCGTTAACCGCAGTTTTAAATACTCCCGGCCTCGCGGCATCGTTGCGGCGGGCGCGGAAGAGCCGAACGCTATCGTACAGCTGGGCAGCAAAGAAGCGGAACAGATCCCGAATATTCGCGCCACGCAGCAGGCGCTTTATCAGGGGCTGGAGGCGCGCAGCACCAACGGCTGGCCCAACGTAAGGCACGATGCGATGGGCGTAGCGGGCAAGCTGCTGGGGCGCTTTATGCCGCCGGGCTTCTACTACAAAACCTTTAAAAGACCCGCCTCGATGTGGATGACCTATGAAAAATATATCCGCAAAGGCGCCGGGCTGGGCCGGAGTCCGCAGGAAGCCGATCCCGATATTTACGACAATTTTAACCAGTACTGCGAGGTGCTGATTATCGGCGCGGGCCCGGCAGGCCTGGCCGCCGCGCTGGCTGCGGGACAAAGCGGCGTGCGCGTCATTCTGGCGGATGAGCAGGAAGAGATGGGCGGCAGCCTGCTGGAGAGCCGTGAAAAGCTGGACGGCGCAGCGGCAGATAATTGGGTAGCGGAAGCGCTGAAGCAGCTAAAAAGCATGGCGAACGTGCAGCTACTGCCGCGCACCACGGCTAACGGCTATCACGATCACAACTTTGTGACGCTGGTGGAGCGCCGCACCGATCATCTGGCTATCGTCGCGCCGCTGCTCAACGGCCAGCGCCAGGCTCGTCAGCGTTTGCATCGCGTCAGAGCGAAGCGCGTGGTGCTGGCGACCGGCGCGCTTGAACGGCCGCTGGTTTACGCCGGCAACGATATTCCCGGCAATTTTCTGGCGGGCGCCGTTTCCACCTACATCCGCCGTTACGGTGTGGTGCCGGGTCAGAAGCTGGTGCTCTCGGCCACTAACGACGAAGCCTGGCGTGCCGCGCTGGACTGGTTCGACAGCGGACGCGAGGTGGTGGCGATTGTCGATGCCCGTCCTCATCCGGACGGCGAATTAGTCAAAGAAGCCCGTCAGAAAGGGATACGGGTTATCACCAACAGCGCGGTAATCGAAGCGACAGGTACCTCCCGCGTTCAGGGCGCGCTGGTTGCCGAAATCGACGCGGAACGCTTTTGCGTCACAGGGCCGATCACAAAGCTTGCTTGCGATACGCTCGCCAGCTCCGGCGGCTTTAGTCCGGTAATCCATCTCTCTTCCCATACCGGCGCGCGTCCGGTCTGGCGCGAGGATATTTTGGGCTTCGTGCCCGGCGCGGTGAAAGGGATGATTGCAGCGGGCGGCGCACACGGCTGTTACAGCCTGGCGGATGTGATTCAGGAAGGCGGCAACGCCGGACTGCGCGCGGCCGAAGAAACGGGCGGTATCGTTGCGGCGGTGAAGCTGCCGCAGGCTAAACAGCGGCGTGACGGCGCAGCGATGGCGCTTTATCAGGTGCCGCACAGCAAGCCGACGATGCGCGCGCCGAAACAGTTCGTCGATTTACAGAATGACGTGACGGCGGCCTCGATTGAGCTGGCCACGCGCGAAGGCTTCGAGTCGATAGAGCATATCAAACGCTACACGGTAATGGGCTTTGGTACCGATCAGGGCAAGCTGGGCAATATCAACGGCATGGCGATTGCCGCCCGCGTGCTGGGCCGCACTATCCCGGAAGTTGGCACTACCGTGTTCCGACCCAACTACACGCCGGTCGCTTTTGGCGCTATCACCGGCAGGCACTGCAACGAGCTTTTCCAGCCGGAGCGCTATACCGCGCTGCATCAGTGTCACGTCGAGTTCGGCGCGAAATTTGAGGATGTCGGCCAATGGAAACGTCCGTGGTATTTCCCGCTGGCCGGTAAAAACGAGACGATGCATGAAGCTGTTGCCAGGGAGTGCCGGGCGGTGCGCGAAGGCGTAGGCATTCTGGATGCCTCCACGCTCGGCAAAATCGATATTCAGGGGCCGGACGCGCGCGAGTTTCTGGAGCGTGTTTACACCAACAAATGGATGAAGCTGCCGCCGGGCCGCGTGCGCTACGGGCTGATGTGCCGCGACGACGGCATGGTGTTTGATGACGGCACCACCAGCTGTCTGGGTGACAATCACTTTCTGATGACCACCAGCACCGGCAACGCGGCGACCGTGCTGGAGTGGCTGGAACTGTGGCACCAGACAGAGTGGCCGGAGCTGAACGTTTATTTCAACTCCGTTACCGATCACTGGGCGACGCTGTCGATCTCCGGGCCGCTGTCGAGGCAGCTGCTGGCGGAAGTCTGTGATATCGATCTGGCGAAAGAGGCGTTTAAATTTATGGACTGGCGGGAAGGCAACGTTGCTGGCGTGCCTGCACGCGTATTCCGCATCTCTTTTACCGGCGAGCTTTCCTGGGAGATCAACGTGCAGGCCAACTATGCCCGTCACGTCTGGGAAACCCTGTTCAGCCACGGCGAAAAGTATGGCCTGACGCCTTACGGTACGGAAACCATGCACGTTCTGCGCGCAGAGAAGGGTTTTATTATCGGCGGCCAGGATACCGACGGCTCAATGACGCCGATGGATCTGGGCATGCAGTGGTGCGTGGCCAACGACAAGCCGTTCTCCTGGATCGGCAAACGCGCCCATCAGCGCAGCGATACACAGCGTGAAGATCGTAAGCAGCTGGTCGGCCTGCTGCCGGAAGATCCTTCTGTGGTGCTGGAAGAGGGCGCGCAGGTGGTTTTCGATCCGCAGCACAGCATTCCGATGCCGATGTATGGCCATGTCACATCCAGCTACTACAGCCCGACGCTGGGCGGCGGCTTCGCGCTGGCGGTGGTCACGGGCGGCCATCAACGTAAAGGCCAAAAAGTGTGGCTTGCCTCCTCCGACGGCAAATTCAACGCCGCCACCATTGTCGATACCATTTTTGTTGACCCGAAAGGAGAGCGCCAGAATGCCTGAGTCTGCCTACAGAATGTTTCAGTCGCATCCCGCCAGCGCGATGCCGATGGAGTCGCCTCTGGCGTGGTCGTATCAGCATACCGGTCTGCCGAAGCAGGATAAGCAGAGCACGGTGCTGCTGCACGAGCGCGCTTTCCTCGGCCATCTGCTGCTGCGCGGCGGCGCCATCGCGCTGGATAAAGCGTTGCGCAGCGTGCTTAACCTTTCACTGCCCGCCAGACCGCTGTCGCTGATTGTAAAAGAGGGCTACAGCGTACAGTGGCTGGCGCCGGATGAATGGCTGCTGATTGTGCCGCAGGGCGAAGAGTTTGCCGTTGAGCGCGGGCTGCGCGAGCAGCTGGCAGGCGAACACTATGCCATCGTCAACGTCAGCGGCGGGCAAACCCTGTTTACGTTGACGGGCAAAAACACGCTGCCGGTATTGATGAAATCCGCGGTCTATGACGTGCATCCGGCCAATTTCCCGCCCGGCAAAGGCGTCACTACGGTCTTCGCCAATACGCCGCTGGCGCTGCGCAGACCCGACGAAGCGTGCTGGGAACTGGTGGTGCGGCGCAGCTTTGCGGATTACGTTTTCCGCTGGCTGCTGGACGCGGGCGCGGAATATGGCATCAACGTCGCTCGTTAACCCTTTCTCTGCTGCCGGGTCATCGCGGCCCGGCTTAAGGACGCTTTTATGAGTCGCAACAATACCGGCTGGATCCTGACGGCGCAGTGTCCCAGCCAGCTCGGCACCGTGGATGTGGTTACGCGCTGTCTGAAGGAGAACGGCTGCTATATCACCGAGCAGCACTCGTTTGACGATAAGCACGCGCAGCGGTTTTTTATCCGCACCGTATTTCAGCCGCAAAAGGAAAACTTCGACGCTGCCGCTTTTCGGGATGGGTTTGGCGCGAAGGCAGCGGCTTTTGAGATGACCTTTGAACTGACCGAGCCGGGCTATCGGGTGCCGGTAGTGATTATGGTGTCCAAAACCGATCACTGCTTAAACGATCTGCTCTATCGCCACCGCACCAACAAGCTGGCGATCGATATTCGGGCCGTGGTTTCCAATCATCCCGATCTGGAGCCGCTGGTACGCTGGCACGGCCTCTCTTATTACCATCTGCCGGTAAATAAAGAGACGCGCGACGAACAAGAAAAAAAGGTCTGGCAGGTGATTCAGGGCAGCGGCGCGGAGCTGGTGATCCTCGCGCGCTATATGCAGGTTTTGTCGGACGAGATGAGCAAAAAGCTGGCGGGCAGGGCGATCAATATTCATCACTCGCTGCTGCCGGGTTTTAAGGGCGCGAAGCCGTATCATCAGGCCTATAACAAAGGCGTCAAGCTGGTCGGCGCCACCGCGCATTTTATCAATGAGGAGCTGGATGAAGGGCCGATTATCAGCCAAAAGGTCGAGGTGGTGAGTCACAGCGACTACGCCGACGACCTGGTTGATAAAGGAAGGGATATCGAAAGGCTGACGCTGGCGCACGCGGTTTCCTGCTATGCCGAGCGACGGCTGTTTTTATATGACAACCGCACGGTAGTGTTTTCTCGTTAAGGACGATGCCACTCAGATAAGGGAGCGGCGGATTTCGCGTCGATTTGCAGGTTGTTTGCGCAACTGCGCTATCCGATCCGTAGATCTGCCAAATGCGGATTGTCAGCGGCCCGAAATCCGGTTTATAAAATCGGGCGTTTCATAATAGCGGGCTGGCGTGCCGCAACCCGGCGGCCAGACCGCCTGAAGCCGAGGCGTGAGAGTAAAAACGGCGGCAATGTGGATATCGACTATTAGCGCGAAGATGCCGGGAGCGAACTCCCGGCGTTCGCCTCAGGCTGGCTCCTCCAGCGGCAGTGAATTCTCAAAGGTGACAAAGCGGTGCGGCCCGGCAAGGCCGATGCCCGTTTCCTCCAGGTACTCTTTGATACGCAGGTTGATCTCCTGCTGAATATCCATGTACTGGTTGTAATCGGAAAACTTCAGGATATGCACCACTTCGAACATAATGCGATCCGCCTCGAAAGAGGAGAGGTGCGCGCGGTCGAAGCGAGTTTTATCGATGCTGCTGATGACCTCTTCAATCATCGGGCCGATCTTGCGCAGCTGCTCGGCTGAGGTCGCCAGCGGTACGCCAAAACTGAAGACGATGCGGCGCGTCTCCATCCTTTTATAGTTGTGGATGGTCTGCTGCAGCAAAATGGCGTTGGCGCAGACAATCTGCTCGCCGCTCAGGCTGCGGATGCGCGTGGTTTTCAGGCCGATATGCTCAATGGTGCCCGCCACATCGTTAAACACCACAAAGTCGCCTATCTCAAAAGGCTTGTCGATGCCGATGGAGAGCGAGGCGAAAAGGTCGCTCAGCACCGTCTGCACCGCCAGCGCGATCGCGATACCGCCGACGCCCAGGCTCGCTACCAGCGCGGTGATATTAACGCCCGCGTTGGCCAGAATCGACAGGATCATAATTGACCAGACCAGCGCCCGCAGCAGCAGCCCCAGGATAATCGTAGTAACCGGATTGCGGTGCGAATCCGGCCCGTAATTGGTCAGCGAATAGCGCAGCCAGGACTGCACGGCCTGATCCAGCCAGAGCGCAATCTGCAACGCCAGCACCAGAAACCAGGCGTGCGGAATGGTGCCGCTGACCTGGCCGGGCAGCACGATAAATTGCAGGCTGAAGAGAAAGGAAGCGAAGAAGATAAGCGTGACGCGTGTTTTCGCCAGCACATCAAGAAAGACGCGGTGCGCCACGCGGTTTTCATGATTTTCCGCCCACGAGCCGATGCGTTTTTGCAGCAGCGAAATGACCTTGCGGATGATTAAATAGGTCACGGCGGTGATCACCACTACCAGCAGAATGTTACCCCAGAAGGTCACTGACGTAATTAACTTCAAATAATTTGTATGAAAGATTTCCTTCACACGGCCTCCTTAACACTGAGTTGGTAAGGGGCTAATTGTAGTAGAGGATAGCGGGGTTGGCTGGTCGGCAAGCAGAGCGGGGCAGCAACATTCTGCTGATATTAAAGCTATTTCACCGATTACTATGATAACCGGCGAAAACTATGGCTGTCCGTTCGCCATCGCGGTCTGTCAGGGATTTCGCCACTAAGGGCGGTTGTTAGCGGAAAAGCCGGGATAATTTCTTCAGCAGGCTCATGGAACGATAATCCGTTTCCCGCAGCGTGGATATTTCTTTCTGCAGCGTGGCGGCATCTTCACGTTCGCGACGCAATGCTTCGCTGATTTTCCGGTTCGCGATCTTTTCTTTATCCAGGCTGTCCTGAAGAGTCATCGCGAGTCGACTGGCGGAAGCCTGCTGATGTTTCAACGTACCGATGATGCCGCTATTTTCCTCGTTGATTCGGGAGAGATCGCTCAGGTTGCCATTAAGACGACGCGCTGTGTTTTCCGCCAGACTGAGCTCGTTGCTCTTTTCATTGACGATTTTTTCATATTCATCAGGCATGGTTGGATCAGATAAAATAGCCATATAGACTACCGAAGAGAATTTCTCCTGCAGATAGTGGTAATACCTTTCCATCTGATACTCATCGAAAGCAACCTTATTTTTCTCTGCCGCCAGACGCATACTCGGCCGCAGGAAAATTTCAATAATCGGAATATTGTGGTCGCGAAAAGCCTTAATTTTTGCCGGTTCGCAGGCATGGGTGACTTTGACTTCAAGAGCGACTTTTCCGCCCCACTTGCGGGCAAGATCGGCGGGTTCGCTGAAAAAGCCTGTCAGATCAGGGTAGTAAACGGATCCATCTTCAAATCTGATTTTCAGATCGTCTTTTTTCAGCTCGTCAAAGGTGATGGCAAACGCCTGGCTGTATGACTGGAAGTTAATCGTTTTCATTTCTGCCAGCACCGCAATCGCCATCTCGTGAGAAAACGAATCGTGGTCGGGATTGAGCGTTTTATCCGCTGCTCCGCTGTCAGATTTATAGCGAAAAAAACCTTTTTTAACCGGTACCAGCTCGGCACGTTTCTTTTTGTTCGATTGCGTGCTCATAAAGGTTAACTGTGAAAAGGCACCAGGATCTTTATCTCTTATTTTCAGCGCTTCCCAGATAAAATAGAGCCGCTCTTTGTTGACTTTTTCACTGCGGATATATTGCCCATTTTTATCGCAGGCGTAAGCCCAGATTTTTTTCCTTGCCATTAGCCGTCCCTTTTACAAATTGCGAGCCCTTTATGCTAACGGAATCAAAGCAGGATAAAATATTGTTTGTTAATAATGTGGGTATGCCTTGTTGCAGGAAATATCTGGCAGGGGCAGGTTTCTGTAACAGGAACAACGGAAACGTGTCCAGGCAGGCTACCTGCCTGAATAGCCGGGCAGCACGCTTCCGGCCTGCAGGGCAGACCAGCTAACAGCCTTTACGACAGATACGCGAAACGGCCTGCAAAAGTGACTGAAGGCCGTTTCGCTGCCGCTGTGCTCAGAGCTGTTCCCATTGCGGCAAACGGTTAACTCTTTGTCGCCATTTCTGGAACGTGGCCATCGCTATGCCGAAAACCAGACCGGCCAACAGGGCCGACGCGGCGGCAAGGTGCAGCGAGGTGCCGTGGTCTTTCCAGAAAATAAACCACATCACCACGCCCCAGAACGGCGTATACACGCAGGCGAAGCTGAGAAAGTTTGTCCAGAAGTGCGAGAAAGGCGGCGGCGGCACGTGGATGCCCATCCGCCACAGAAAGATATGGCAGGGCGGCGCGTAGATACTTGGCCACATCCCTTTACCTTCCATTATCGCCATCGCACGGTTCTTACGTTGTTCGAAAACTGTATCCCTGGTCATTTGCATCTCCCCCCTTGTTATTCTTTCCATTAATTATAACGGATAGGTCAGAAAATATGCTTTTTTTAGGATTTTGTGGAAAATTCTGGAAATGTGTCGCTGTTCGGGATCGGTGTAACTGCCTGAACTGCTGATGATCAGTAACAGATGAAACAGTCACGCCGACAGGTTGTGTTTGGGCCAGGCCTCACAACGCGACAAAACATGCTGCTGATAGCCGGGTAGTGGGTGAAGCAAAGTCGTAGCCGACTATGACTTTGTAGTATAGAGAAGCCTGCAGATAACAGCGGGGCAGAAGTGGCAAAGAAGGGGGATTCATCGTTATTGTAAGTTAAATGTTATATTTTCTGGCTGGATAAATGTTTGTAAGCACAATCGCTAATACGTAATATTTTGATTATAAAAGATTTTATTTTAAAGGGGTTGCTGCTTAGCTGTGAAACCCGCGTCGTTTCACAAAAACAAGAAAAGGATGTGAACGAAATGTTAAATATATAACTCATTGACCCTGCTGGGAACCGCCTCGTAGTCATGATTTTTTCTTCTGGTAATATGCATTTTCATTTTATTTTCGACCGCCATGCGTTTGACCAGATAACAGCTGGTGCAATTATTCCTCAAACTCCCCTGATAGTCGGCAATTAGCAGAATTCCCGCCTTAATAAATGTTATCCTTGCCGCCGACAGCGAATACTCGCTGTTTTTTTAATCAGAGTATTTAAGGAAGTTAGTAATGAGTTTATCCCTGAGCAGCCTGAAAAATATCCGTTCATTACGCGCGCAGGCGCGCAATATGGCTACAGAGGATCTTGCAGAGATACTGGCGAAGCTGAAGATCGTGGTCAGCGAGCGTCGTGAAGAAACGCAGATTACGGCGGCGGAAGCCCGCGAAAAAGCGGAAAAGCTGGCGATGTACCGTGAACTGCTGCTGGAAGACGGCATTTCTCCGGCAGAGCTTTCACAGAGTGGAAAGGTGGCTGGCAAAATTAAAACTAAACGCGCGCCGCGTCCCGCCAAATATAAATATACCGATGTGAATAATGAAGTGCGCTTCTGGACTGGTCAGGGCCGCACGCCAAAGCCGGTACAGCAGGCGATTGAGCAAGGCCGCGTCCTTGACGACTTTTTAATCTAATCGATCCAAATTAACGCCGCTGAGCCATACACAATAAAGCCGATGTTCCCGCTTTATTGTGTTCTCCGCACCCGGTTAAATCTTCTGCGCAGGGTAAGCTGGCTCAGTTATCCTCTGCGAAGGTAGCGGCGATGTGAACGCGGCGCTACCGATTCAGGTCGCCAATAGCGCGCGTTTAAAAGAGTAGATATGCGCGCGGGCCGCTTCGGCAGCGCGCTGCGTATCGCCCGCCGCCAGCGCGGCGATAATCTCATCATGCTCAGCAATCACTTCGTCCATATGACTGACGCTTGACAGCGTCATCGCCCAGAAGCGCTGCGCCTGAGCATGAATAACGCTCAGGATATCCGCAAGGCGGCGGTTTCCGGCAATCTCCGCCAGCACCTGATGAAACTCCCGATCCAGCAGCATCATTTTTTCCCGATCGCGCGCTTCGCTCGCTGCCGCAATCTGCTGGTTCAGCTCGCGCAGCGCAATAATATGCGCCTCGTCGACCTTCTGGCTGGCAAGCTGCGCGCAGAGCGTTTCGTTAACCAGGCGAACCTCTATCAGCTCCAGCGCATCGTCGATCGACAGCGGCGCCACCATCACGCCTTTGCGCGGAATAATCTGCAGCAGCCCTTCGGTAGCCAGCCGGTGGATCGCCTGATTGACCGGCGTGCGTCCCATTGCCAGATCCTCCATAACCTGCGCCGTGTTCAGGTAATCGCCGGGCTTGTAGCGCAGCGTGATCAGCCTGTGTCGAAACGCCCTGTAGGCCTGTTCGTTCAGCGACGGGCTGCGGATCGCCGGGTTCACGTTTACTGACTCGCTCATTTCGATCGTCCTTTTTTGCCTTTGCGACATATTACACAAAAAGCTGGCATGAAAATCGCTAACTTGAAACGTGTGTGAAATTTCACACTAATTTCAAACCAGGAGAAATGCCATGCGCCTGCAGTTTATGACCGATGATAAAGCCGCTACCCAACTGGATGTTGCTGTCACCCGCCTGATTATCGCGGGCTGGGTTGGACGCGATAAAGAAGCTGTGTTGCACCATATCAGGGAGCTGGAAGCGTTAGGCGTGCCCGCTCCCGGTGCGGTGCCGCTGTTTTATCGCGTCGCCGCCAATCAGCTCAGCCAGCAGGCAGCGCTGGAAGTGGTCGGCGATCAAACCTCCGGCGAAGCAGAACCGCTGGTGTTTTTCCATCGCGGCGAGTTCTGGGTTTCCCTGACTTCCGACCACACCGATCGTTATCTGGAAACCTTCAGCGTCGCGCTTTCCAAACAGGCCTGCGTCAAACCGGTGGCGAGCACCGCCTGGCGCATGAGCGAAGTGGCGGAGCACTGGGATTCGCTGGAGTTGACTTCCTGGATCAAAGAGCAGGGCGAATGGGTCGTTTATCAGCAGGGTACGCTGGCATCGCTGCTGACGCCGCAGGATCTGCTGGCGCGCTACCTGGCGGGAGAAAAGCCCGAAGAAGGGCTGGCGATGTCTTGCGGCACGTTGAGCGCCATCGGCGGCATTCGTCCTTCGAGCGAGTTCCGCATGGCGCTGCACGATCCGGTACTGGGCCGCACGCTGGAGCACGTTTACCAAACCGCCGCGCTGCCGGTCGTTGCATAAGGAGCCGAACGATGACGACACTCTGGCAGGCAAGCCAACAGCTTCAGGCCAACGAAGCTCAACCTGACACCTTTACCGAGGCCGCGCTGCGCGCCGCAAGCGATCCGCAAAAAGAGGGCGCGCGCGTCTTTATCAGCCGTTACCAGGCCCAGGCGGCACAGCAGGCTAAAGAGGCCAAAGATCGCTGGCAGACGAAGCGGCCGCTCAGCGCTATTGATGGGCTGCCCATCAGCATCAAGGATCTGTTTGACGTGAAGGGCGAAGCGACAACGGCGGGCTCGCTGCTGCTGCGCGATGCGCCGCCAGCGACAGCGAACGCCAGCGTGGTGGAGAAACTCGCTCAGGCCGGCGCGGCGATAGTCGGCAAAACCAATATGACCGAGTTTGCCTTTACCGGCCTGGGGATCAATCCGCACTACGGCACGCCAGCCAATCCCTGGCGGCGCGAAGAGCGGCGTATTCCCGGCGGTTCCTCTTCCGGCGCGGCGGTGACAGTAGCGGACGGCATGTGCCTGGGCGCTGTCGGCACCGATACCGGCGGATCAGTACGTATTCCCGCTGCGCTTTGTGGACTAACCGGTTTTAAACCCACCGCCAGCCGCATCAATCAGGCCGGTACGCTGCCGCTTGCCGCCTCGCTGGACAGCATTGGCGTTATCGCCCATGACGTTCGCAGCTGCTGGCTGCTCGATAGCGTTATCGCGGAATATCCTCTGGATTTGCAGACGCTGGATCTGCGCGACGCCCGCTTCGCCGTGCCGCAGACTCGCGTGCTGGACGATCTGGATCGGAACGTGGTGCAGGCCTGGCAGCAAACGGTCGACCTTCTGCTTGAGGCGGGCGCCACGCTGGTAGAGCTGCCGCTTGACGAACTGGACGAGCTAAACGCGATGAACGCGCGCGGCGGCATCACCGCTTATGAAGCCTGGCAGTGGCATCAGCGCACCGCGCTGGCGCAGCCGGAAGCTTACGATCCGCAGGTGTTGATGCGCATCCAGCGCGGCAGCCTTTTAACTGAACAGGATGCCGCCGAACTTTATCAACAGCGCGAAGCCTGGCGGCAGCGTGTTAACGCCAGGCTGGAAGGTTTCGACGCGCTGATTATGCCTACTGTGGCGCAGATCGCGCCGACAATCGCCTCGCTGGACGACCCCCAGCGCTATATGGCCATTAACGCCCTGATGCTGCGCAACACCAGCGTGATCAATATGCTGGACGGCTGCGCCGTCTCTTTACCCTGTCAGCAACCCGGCAGCGCGCCGGTTGGCTTCAGCCTTGCTTCCATTCATGGCGACGACGCCCGCTTAATCAGCTGGTCGCTCGCCGTGGAAACTGCCCTTAACCGGAGATCCTGAACATGAACCAACCTCACGGCATGCTGTTTGTCGCCACCAATATCGGCGCGGATGACGAAGCGGATTTCAATCAGTGGTATGACCATGAACACGTCGAGGAGCGCGTGGCCATCACCGGCTTTTTAAGCGGCACGCGCTATCAGGCGGTCGACGCGGAGCGTAAATATCTGGGCCTGTACGAAACCGAATCGCTGGAAGCCTTTACCAGCGCGGACTATCACGCCGCCTTTACGCGCCAGACCGAATGGTCGGTGAAAAATCTGCAAAAGATGATCAACCCAATGCGTCGGGTCAGCGCCGTTACCCACAGGCACGGCAAAGGCAGCGGCAGCCAGCTGGCGGTGATAACGCTTGAAACGGTCGATGAGGCCGCATTGTCCGCGTGGCAGCAGCAGATCGGCCAGACACCGGGCTATATCGCTTCCAGCCTGCTGACGCCGGATGTCGGGCTTAGCTCGCCGCTGCCGATGGAGAACAAAGAGCATCGCCAGATGGCGCCGATGCTGCTGATCCACTGTAGCGATGCCCAGTGCTGCGATCGCCTCGCCGCTGCGGCAGCGGAACGGCTGGGCGGCGAAGTTCAGCGCTACGCCTTTAGCTGGCAGTTAACCCGACAGGAGAAAGCGCATGGCTAACACCGACTCTACGCTGCAGCAGGCGGTGCGCGAGAAGCGCGCCAAATCGAAAACCGGTCGCCTCGCGGCGGCCAGCTCCATCGGCACCGCGCTGGAATGGTATGACTTTACCGTTTACAACATTATGGCCGCGCTGGTGTTCAACCACGTCTTCTTCCCCAGCTTCGACCCGCTGGTAGGCACTATTCTGGCATTCTCGACCTATGCGGTCGGCTACATTTCGCGTCCGCTTGGTGGCTTTGTGTTTGGCCATCTTGGCGATGTGGCCGGGCGTAAGGCGGTGCTGATTATTACGCTGGTGATTATGGGCGTGACCACGGCGCTGATGGGGCTGCTGCCCGGCTATGCGGTTTGGGGGATCTGGAGCCCGATCCTGCTGGTGGCGCTGCGCTTTGTGCAGGGCATCGCGCTCGGCGGCGAGTGGGCCGGCGCGGTGCTGCTGTCAATGGAGCATGGCGATGCCAACAAGCGCGGACGTAACGCCTCGTTCGCGCAGGTTGGCCCCTCCTGCGGCACGCTGATCGGCACCGGGTTTATCACCCTGGTGACGGTAGCGATAAGCCCTGACCAGTTTCAGGCCTGGGGCTGGCGCATTCCTTTTCTGCTGAGCCTGCTGCTGGTGATGTTCGGGCTGTGGCTGCGCCGTGGCGTGGAAGAGACGCCGACATTTGTTGCGATGCAGGCTGCGGAGAAAACCACCCATACGCCGCTGAAAGAGGTCTTCCTTAATTATCCCAAACAGCTGCTGATTGCGGGCGGATCGCGGATTGGTTCCGACGTGCTGTACGCGTTGGTGGTGGTCTTTACCTTGACATACGTAACTACCGTGCTGCATCTGCCGCGCCCGCTGGCGCTGACGGCGACGATGCTCGGCGCGATCGGCAACGCCATTACCGTGCCGATGTTTGGCGCTTTGTCCGACAAGTGGGGAAGGCGTCCTGTTTATATCACCGGCGCGCTGTTGGCTATCGTCTGGTCGTTTGTGTTCTTTGCGCTGCTCGACAGCTCGCAGCCGCTGCTGATCGTGCTGGCGGTCATCGGCGGACTGCTTATCCATGCGATGATGTACGGCCCACAGGCGGCGTTCGTTACCGAGCAGTTTCCTGGCCACGTGCGCTACGCCGGTTCTTCGCTGGCCTACACGCTTGCCGGTATCGTCGGCGGCGGCTTCGCGCCGTTGATTATCACTTCTCTTTATAAAGAGATGGGCAGCACGCTATGGGTGTCGCTGTATGTTTGCCTGGCGCTGGCGATTACGTTGTTTGCCGTGTGGAAAGCCAAAGAGACGGCGTACCATCCGCAGTAAATCAGGGTGGCGACGGAATGCCACAACTTCTTTGCTTGTCGGCTAACGGCAGGCTTCTTTCTCTTAACCCAAATCTTCAACGGACAGCGAAAGCTAACGCTGTTGCTTTCTGCGACGACGAAATTTGCCATTCAGGCACTCATTCATTCCGCCAGCGTCCGGGCAATCTTGGTTGACCCAGCCTGCACGGCCATTTCTGTCGTAATCTATGCGGAAGCTTTGTACAGCGCGCTGTTGTTCACAAAAGTATTGTTCAATTCTGTGGTTAGTCCTCGCTCATCGGGAATGATGCTGCAGCCTCGATCCGCCAGGACGCTGGCAGGACGATTAGCTTCTTCGCCAGGCGCGATTTGCGGTATACCGCTGTTTTGCAGCCTGCTCACACCCTACGGCGTTATATCATTCCATGCTCATTATCTGTTCAAGAAGTAAATTCAGGCGCAGGATAAGACGCAGTTCGGCCGATTTAGAATGCCTGTGGCAAATATTGAGAGTCTTACTCATTAATACGGTATGCAGAAATAACTCTTTTACATGCCCTTGAGGTTTTATCCGTAATAAATTTGCTATCAGGAAAGAAATTTTATCCTCTTGATAATTAGTACTGAAATATTTCATTCAGGAAATTAAATGCAGTTATTTGTAGCAATGATACGGGCTGTTTACTCTGTCTGTAGCCGGTTTTCCGCAGGATGAGTCTGCTATTTCCGGTGAAGCAAATATTTATTCTTTTTTTGTCTCAAGATTACCGCTCTGCTAACCGATATAAGTTAAGTCATATCGTAAAGAAGCTTTAAAGGCGCGTAGCGCGCTGACACAGAGGCGAAAAATGGATAATGCGCAGTTTGACGCTCTCCGCCAGCTATTGCCTGATAGCGAAGAGGAGACAGAACGGCTGGAAAGGCTAACGGCTATTGAAGGGCAGAGTAAACCGCGACTGGTGGTCTATGGCACCTATAACGCCGGTAAAAGTTCGCTGCTGAATGCCCTGACCGGTCACTACGAGACGGATTTTTTCCGCGTAAACGATATCCCGGAAACCCGTGCGGAAACCGCCTGGGAAGGCGAGCATTTTATTTATATTGATACGCCCGGACTGGATGTTGACCTATGGGACGATCGTGTTGCCCGGCACGGGATTGCATCTGCAGATTTAGTGCTGCTGGTACATCGGCTTTCCGCTGGCTCATTGCAAAAAGAGGATGCGGCGGCTTTTAAACGGCTCGCCGAAGTCAGTGATGTACTACTGGTTCTTACCGGCGCAGAGCAGGCGGAAGAAGAGACGGGATTAATTAGTGAAATTACAGAAATGCTCAATAATTTTACGGCAAAGCCCATTCCAATTTTCCCGGTAGCCACGCCACGCTATTTTAAAGGCATGCGAGAAGGCAAGCTGAAGCTGGCATCCGCCAGTGGCATTCCCGCGCTGATCGCGCAGCTGGAGCAGCGAAGTATCGCTCTGCGTGCTGAGCTGGAAAACGACCGGAAAGCCAGACGCACTGCTCTGCTTGAGCAGTTGCTACAGGCAGCAAAAACGCGTCAGCGCGCAGCCCGTACGGCTTTACAAGATAAAACGCATAACATGGCGAGCCGACAGCAGCAGTTTCTGCATGACGTCCAGCATTTCCGGCGCGAGCTGCAACAAAAGCTGGCGGACTATAACAAACTCATCTGAGGCGATTCTGAATGTGGTTTTTAATCCCCATTGCCATAGCGGCAGGCAAAGTTGCCTATGACATTTTTACCAGTGATGACAGCTCAAACTCATCCTCTTCTACTGAACAGCAAAAGCGTGAGCAATATCAGCAGCAGCAAAAAGAGACGCGCGCAGCAGAGATGCGAAAAAATATCTGCGCTTATGCCACCTCGGGTGCCAGTGGCCTGATTACCCGCCACGCCAGTCTTTCTTTGCAAGGCACGAAAATCACTATGGGCGATATCGCCACCTTTGTGCAGGCTGATACAGTGACGCCAGAAAGCGCCATGAGCGCGCTGTCATCACTCACCGGCAGCCGGATGAGGCTAAACCGGCGCCGTGAAGCGCAGCAAATTCAGGCGCTGGAAAGTGAACTGGCGCAGTTGGCTCACCTGATTGAGTCACTGGAGAGCGAAAAGGAAAAAAATAATGGTCGCGCCTGATATATTGCAAGGGCACTTGCCGCTCTACGATAAGCTTAAAACGTTGCACGATGAGTTGGCAGACATAGAGCACTCCGCCAAAAACAATGAAAGCCATTTCTTTTCCTTGATCCGCACTCTCGAACAATTGCTGATTACGCAACAGGAGAAAGAACAAGGCAGCGAACCGCTGCATCAGTTCTTCGCGCAAACGCTCAGTCAGATTTCACAGGTTGTGGCCTGCTGGATCGCTGATATTGATAATTACGAGCTTAATACTTCATTCCGCAAACATTACGGCGATTCGCTGCTGGTTTATGTTTACGGCAAAGTGAAGGCGGGCAAAAGTTCGCTGGGCAACTTTATCGCCTATGGCCAGGAAAAAGCCTTGCCGGAATGGCGCGAACAATTAAAAAGCCAGGGACATGAACCAACATTTTTTGTAGCAGAAAAGGGCGAGAGCTCCGTGGAAGATACCACGCACCGCAATGGTTTTTATGTCGATTCCGCCGAGGCCACAAGCTGTATTCAGGGCTTTACGCTGCCAGGGCTAACCTGGATCGATTCGCCGGGAATTCATTCCGTTACGCCGGAAAACCAGGCGCTGGCGCAGAAGTACGTCGACAGCGCCGACCTTATTATCTATCCGATGAACTCCGCTCAGCCGGGGCGGCGAACCGATATGCAGGAAATTCGGGAGCTGGTACGCAGACGCAAACGCCTTTTATTGTTGATTACGCGCTGCGATGAGCAGGAAGCCGACGAAGATGAAGAGGGTAACATAGTGACCTCTTATCAGATGAAAAGCGCCAGAAACCGTCACTTACAGTCAGACTATGTCAGTAAGGAATTTAGCTCGCTGTGCGACGAACTGGGCGTAAAGGAGATCGATTTTGAAGTGCTGACGCTTTCGGTACGCTTCTCTGCCAGTGCCGGAAATCATCCGGAAGCCTTTCTCGAATCAGGCGCGCAGGAATTTATCGCTAAGCTGCTTAAAACGGTAGACAGCGAAGGCGTGACGCTGAAAAAAAACGTGCCGCACAAAGCGCTACAGGCATTTTATCGCCAACTGCTGGCCGGGCAGGAAGAATCAACCAGCATCAATACGCTGCTTACGCCGCTAAATCAGCTTGCAGAGCGCATCGTTACGCTACAGGCCCGCCTTGAAAAGCGCTGTGAAGAACTGAAAACCAAGCTCGCGAATGATATAGCCATCCAGATAGTAGGCTTTGTCGAGGAGTATGCCCGGCATCAGCAGAGTGCAAAGCTGGAGAAAGCGATTGCTGTCGCAGTACGCATCCAGTTGGAAACCCAACTTCCCCCTGTCATCAATGAAGTTACGGAGACGCTGTCGATTGATATTAATCAGATGACAGGCACGCTGAATCTGAAAAACCATATCAGGCTTGAGCCGGTATATCAGAAAATCGAGATCGACACTTCTGGCCGCAATGCCGCCATTGGCGGCAGTCTTGGCGCGGCTCTCTTTGGCGGTGCGGCTTTCATGCTGACCGGAGGATTAGGAGGCAGCATTGGCGGTGTGGCGGGGCAGACTATCGGCAGCTATATCGGAAAAAAAATCAAAACTTCTCGCCAGACGGAAGTGGAAGTCGGCGATAACAGGCTGGCGCTGGCGGAACGCCTGACGACGCTGGCGACAGAAACCGTTGATACGACGATTACAAGGAGCGCATCTGACGTTAACAGAGTGCTTCTGGAGCCGATGAAAGAGACGATAAATGAGCTGCTGATGCAGGTAGAAACAATCCGTTGCTGGGCGGCGGAATATGCCCAAAAGGAGTTATAAAATGTTTTCAGATTTAGTGTTGCTTCAGCAGCTCTGGCAAGATGCACGCCCATTGCTGTCAGGTTGCCTTGCTGAAGAAAGGCTCACAAAGCTGGACAATGAGCTGACCGCAAGGGCTGAAAATTGCAGGCCGGTCGTGATGGTTTACGGCGTCTATAACGCAGGCAAAAGTACTTTTATCAACGCGCTGGCCGGGAAAGTGGTGGCGGAGATGAATGACATCCCCGTGACCGATCGGGTAACCCGCTATCCTTTTGACCGGTTTGAAATCATTGATACGCCCGGTATAGACGCGCCGGTGGAGCATGAGCTGGTAACGCGCGAACAGCTTTCTCTCTCCGACGCCGTTATTTTTATGCTGAGCAGTGACGGCGTGTTTGATGAACAGGCTACCTACGCGGAAATTTTCCGTATTCTGGAAGCCAGCAAGCCGCTACTGCTGGTAATTAATAATAAAAGCGGCTATAGCGAAGCGGATGTGGAATACACCGCCATTGTCGATAAGATCAAACATAACCTGTGCCGTCTGGCCAGCCCAGATCTGGCCGAAATAGCCTTGCAGGTTCCCGTCTGGCTGATTAACGCGAAATCGGCTCTGAAGGGCAAGCTGGAGCAGAAGTCGGTTCTGCTGGCCAGAAGCAATATTCAGGCGCTGGAGCGTGAGGTGCAGCGTTTGTTTATGGCGACGGACAAGGCAGCGATGCTGAAGACGCTCAAGAGCCTGGTGCGTAATGAAATCGATAGCGCGATCTTTAAACTTGAAGATTTACAACCGGAGGGCGAAGCAAAAAGCTTGTCTAAGCTGCTTGCGCGCGTGACGGAATCCCGCCAGACATTGCAGGCTAAAACCGAACGTAATATTCGCTCTGCCAAAGTAAGGATGAAAGATAATGTGTTCCAGCTGCTGTCGGAGCAGCAATATGAACAGGTAAAAACTTCGCTGGCAGAGTGGCAGGATCACAACGCGGAATATTTTCAGCATGAACTGGGCGTTGCGCTTGCTGAAATCGGCCAGCAGGCGGAAAAGCTGATTTCCGCTATTCCTCGTTTCTCCGGCGGCGGATTAGGCGGCGCAGCTACTTTCTCCAGCGAAGGCCCATCTTTTTTCAATCTGGCCGATCTGGTGCAGCTTGGCCGCAAGCTGAAGCTCGACGAGGGCGCGTTAAAAGAGGGCATGATTGGCGCAATGAAGCTGGGGAAAGACTATTTCCCGGCGTTATTTAAAGGCATCGGCCCGAAAACCATGGAGAAATATGCCGCCAGAGTCGTGCCCTTTATCGGCCCAGCCATGGATCTGGCCATGGGAGTATATGACTACTATCAGGCGAAAGCGGCAGAAGAGAAGCAAGAAGAAGCTCGTCGCCTTTACCTGCAGCGTATTTCCGAACAGGCGTCGCAACTGGTAACGGAAGTGGAAGAGGCCCTGCAGGAAGCTTTCACTGATACTGTTCGGCAGATTTTCACGCCGATAGTGCAGCAGTTACAGGATGAGCTGGATGCACTGGAAGGCAGCTCTGCCCAAAACGGACGGCTGGCTAAGCGGCTAATGGTTATTCGGGAAGCGTGAGTTTAATTTTTTTATTCTGAACTGACCGGTTAATGGAAAAAAATTAACCGTACTTATAATATGTAAAGGCCAGGCTTGTGGGCTGGATGCCCACCTCGGCATGTTACTTAGAATCAGCATGATACATGCGACGACCAGATGCCCTTATCTCAGAAGTGGAATCTAAAAATCGCTTTATCACATTAAGTTGTGTCTGAAAAATCGCTATCAGGTAGTCATTGTGAATGATTGAGAATATATATCATGGCTTGAGCGACGTGTTATTTACTAAGGTTAAGACAGGGAGGATATCGATGCCTGTTGAGCTTTTTTGTTCTTGCCCGGAAAGTGAAAAATAGAAATCCACGCCTGAGCGTGGATTTTGAAAGGCGAACTTCTAAAAAGATTCAAGTATTAGTATATAAAATAATTACTTAAACGTTAAACAAGAAGTTCATCACATCGCCATCTTTCACGATGTACTCTTTGCCTTCTGAACGCATTTTACCGGCTTCTTTCGCGCCTTGTTCACCCTTATAGGTGATGTAATCTTCATAAGAGATGGTCTGGGCGCGGATAAAGCCCTTCTCAAAGTCGGTATGAATTTTACCGGCGGCCTGCGGGGCGGTTGCGCCGACAGGAATGGTCCAGGCACGCACTTCCTTCACGCCTGCGGTGAAGTAGGTTTGCAGGTTCAGCAGGGAGTAACCGGCGCGGATAACGCGGTTCAGGCCTGGCTCTTCAATACCCAGCTCGGCCATAAACTCTTCGCGGTCGGCATCTTCCAGTTCGGCGATGTCGGATTCCACGGCAGCGCAAACCGGCACCACTACAGAACCTTCTTTGGCGGCGATTTCACGCACCTGATCCAGATACGGGTTGTTTTCGAAACCATCTTCGTTGACGTTGGCGATATACATGGTTGGTTTCAGCGTCAGGAAGCTCAGGTAGCGGATAGCCGCTTTATCTTCTTCGCTCAGATCCAGCGAGCGCAGCATTCCGGCGTTCTCCAGATGCGGCAGGCATTTCTCCAGCGCGGCCTGTTCAGCTTTCGCGTCTTTATCGCCGCCTTTGGCGCGCTTCTGCACGCGCTGCAGGGCGCGCTCGCAGGTATCCAGATCGGACAGCGCCAGCTCGGTGTTGATCACTTCGATATCGTCAGCCGGGTTAACTTTATTGTTAACGTGGATGATGTTGTCATTCTCAAAGCAGCGCACCACGTGGCCGATCGCTTCGGTTTCGCGGATGTTGGTCAGGAACTGGTTGCCCAGACCTTCGCCTTTCGACGCGCCTTTTACCAGGCCCGCGATATCCACAAACTCCATGGTGGTTGGCAGGATGCGCTGCGGCTTAACAATCGCCGCTAGCGCGTCGAGACGGGAATCGGGCATTGGCACCACGCCGGTATTCGGCTCAATGGTACAGAACGGGAAGTTTGCCGCTTCGATACCCGCTTTGGTTAACGCATTGAACAGTGTGGATTTCCCGACGTTAGGCAGGCCCACAATACCGCATTTGAATCCCATGTTTGAATCACCTTAATTAATTGCAGGAGAAGAACGCTTCTCCGGTAAGCTGGTTGGCACAAGTTTTCGCGCATTATACACGTAATTATCGCCTGGATGGCGCTGATTTCTACCCGCGCGCAGGAGAACGGGCTTGAGATCTTGCTCACGTTTTACCATACTGACGTTCCTTTACAACGGACGGAGAACCGCGCGGATGCATCGCTTCCTGCTTACGCCACCCTGAGAACCTCCCTTCAGGCAACGTCTGTTGCGCTTCTCGTCATTCTGACGAGTTCGATCTGTGCCCCTTGCTGGCGGTGCGGTAATCACCTGCATTTATAGAAAAACGGAAATCAGCATGTTCAATTTGAGCAACCTCAGGGCTGCCGACGTCAAAAATGACGTTCTGGCGGGCGCTGTCGTCTCTGTGGCCCTTATTCCCGAAGCCACGGCCTTTTCACTGTTGGCCGGCCTGTCGCCGACCATAGGTTTGCATACCGCCTTTATCCTGGGTCTGATCACCGCGCTGTTCGGCGGTAAGCCGGGCATGATCTCCGGCGCGGCGGGATCGATAGTGGTGGTACTGGTCAGTCTTATTCAAACGCACGGCTATGAGTACGTGCTGCTGGCAACCATCTTCGCCGGCTTGATTCAGCTGGCGATTGGCCTGTTCCGGCTGGGGAAATTTATCCGGCTGGTGCCGCAGCCGGCTATCTACGGCTTTGTTAACGGTCTGGCGATTGTCATTGCGCTGGCGCAGATCCCGATGATTAAAGATCAGGGGCCGGTAATGTATGGTCTGGTGGCGCTGGCGATGCTGATCGTCTGGTTGTTCCCAAAGTTTACCAAAGTGATTCCAGGGTCGCTGGCGGCGCTGATCGCCATCAGCGCTATTGCTATCGGCTTTGGGCTGGATACCAAACGAGTAGGGGATCTGGCTGATATCTCCGGCACGCTGCCGTTTTTCCATCTGCCGGAAGCGCCGCTAAGCTGGGCCACGCTGAAGATTGTGCTGCCTTATTCGGTGATTATCGCGCTGGTTGGGTTGATAGAATCGCTGTTAACGCTGGCAGTGCTGGACGAAATGGGCAGTAAGAAAGGTAACGGCAACAAAGAGTGCGTAGCGCAGGGCATCGGCAATACGCTGTGCGGCTTTTTCGGCAGTTTTGCGGGTTGCGCGATGATTGGACAGTCGATCATTAACTTTACCTCCGGCGGTCGCGGACGTATTTCCAATCTGGTCGGCGCGATTTTGCTGATTCTGTTTGTGGTCAGCCTGTCGAAATATATTGCGCTGCTGCCGGTTGCGGCGCTGGCGGGCATTATGTTCGTGGTCTGCATCAATACCTTTGAGTGGAGCTCGCTGAAGCGCCTGAAGCGGATGCCGAAGCCCGATGCGGTGATTATGGTTGCGGTGACCGTGGTAACCATCTATACCGATTTGGCGATGGCGGTGATTTTTGGGGTGATTATCTCCGCGCTGGTGTTCGCCTGGCAGCACGCGCGTATCAGCATCATCGCGCAGGAAGAGAGCGATACCCGGAAAACCTATCGGCTGGAAGGCCCGCTGTTTTTCGCCTCGGTCGCCAGCTTCCAGGAGCTGTTTAACCCGGCGAAAGATCCGCAGGAAGTAGCGATCGATTTCGCCCGCACGCGAGTGATGGATTCCAGCGGCGTTGAGGCCATTGATAAGTTGACCGCGCGCTATATCGCGGAAGGAAAAAGCGTCAGGCTGCGGCACCTTAGCGAAGATTGCATCAGTTTGTTAAAGCAGGCAGGCCCTTTCTGTAGTCACGAGCTGGACGCGCCTGATTATAAAGTTGCGGCTGACAGCGACTAAAGCGTAAAGCTATGGCCGGTCCTGCCGATATATACAAAAATCGTTATATTGCCCAGCGCCTTAGCGTTAATCACTGGTTTTGGGCGATATGGCGAATATAATCACTGGCAGGACGTCCTGAGCTGGCTATAAAGCATGACAAATAATTACTGTTACGTTCCGATTCATTCCCTTAGCGGCGAGCTGATAGCGCTGGAGCTTACCGTTTTACCACACCAGAATGCGCCACAAAGCGGCGATGCCGAGAATCGCCTACTGGATCAGCTGCTGACGGTAGAACGCTACGCGGACTATTTTCAGCTGCACGGGCTGCTCTGCTGTCTGACTATCGATTTCCAGCTGGCGAGAGCGGTGACGGAATCCTCCTTTATTCAGCAAATCCTCAGCCATCTGCCTTTTGTGCGGCTGAAGCTTTCCGAAGATTTTCCTAACCTGCATGACGGCACCAATAATCCTTTGCTGCGCGCGCTGACCGATCAGTTGAATATCTTATGGCTGGACGATCTGGGCGCGGGCGACGCTAACCTGAACGCGCTGCAGTCGAAGATGTTCGAGGTGGTAAAACTGGATCGCCAGTTCTACCTCGATAACATCAGCAAGCCGTTTTTCAACGTGCTAATCGCGCATATCCGTCGTTATACCAACCGCGTGCTGGTGCAGGGCGTGGAGAACGAAGGGCAGCTGGAAAAGCTGGCGGCGAGCAAAGTCTGGGGCGTGCAGGGCTATTATGCCGAGACGATGACCTTAGACGCGCTTGATGGCACGGATGGAGGATAAATGGCGCGAGCCGTTCGCCGGACAGATTATTTAATCTCGCCGTAATAAATAATATTATTGCTCCTGTTCAGACAGGAATACTCATTGATATTAACGCTATCTTCAGCCAGCAAGACGTTATTCGTTATCGTCGCTATTTGCCTTATCTGCAATTAAATAGCTTCCACAGGGAAGTAAGGATAATTGATGTTAATTAATCCAGTCATGGGAATTGACCTCGGCACCACTAACAGCGCGGTCTGCCTCTGGCAGGACGGCAAAGCGGTTTTAATTCCCAATAAATGGGGCGAGATATTAACGCCTTCGGTCGTGGGCCTTGATGAGCAAGATAACCTTATTATTGGACGTCCGGCGCGCGAGCGGCTGCAAACTCATCCTTCGCTAACTCAGGGCAGCTTTAAGCGTTATATGGGCACTGAAGCTTTGCTGACTCTCGGCTCAAGGCAGTTTCGCGCCGAAGAGCTGTCGGCATTGTTGCTGCGTCAGCTAAAAGAGGATGCGGAGCACTGGCTCGGGCAACCGCTGAGCCAGGCCATTATCACCGTGCCGGCCTATTTTAACGATGTGCAGCGGCGGGCGGTAAAGAACGCCGCCAGACTCGCCGGCCTGGAAGCGCTGCGCCTGCTCAATGAGCCCACCGCCGCCTCGCTGGCTTTTGGCCTGCTGGATAATCGTGAGCAGAAATACCTCACCTTCGATCTGGGCGGCGGAACCTTCGACGTTTCTATTATCGATATGTTCGAAGGCGTGGTGGAAGTTCGCGCCAGCAGCGGCGACGTCCGGCTTGGCGGCGACGATTTTTCGCAGGCGATCGTGCAGTGGATGTTAAGCCAGCAGCCTGAACTGAAAACCGCGCAGGCGACGCTGGCCGCGCAGCTGCTGGCAAAAGCGGAGATCATGAAGCAAACGCTAAGCCACGCCAGTGAAGCGAAGGCCTCGCTGGAGTGGAACGGTCGGCAGTGGAACTGGACGCTGACAGAAGAGCAGCTGACCGCGTGCTGCCAGCCGCTGCTGGCGCGTTTGCAGCGTCCGGTGCAGCAGGCTCTGCACGACGCGCGTTTTTCCCTGCAGGATCTCGACCACATTGTGCTGGTGGGCGGCGCAACCCGTATGCCGCTGGTCAGGCAAACCGTCGCCCGGCTTTTTGGTCGATTTCCCCGTCACGATCTGAATCCCGATGAAGCCGTGGCGCTTGGCGCAGGCGTCCAGGCCGGCATGGTAATGGCCGACGCCGCGGTTGAAGATATTATTCTTACCGACGTTATGCCCTTTTCGCTGGGCATCGAGGTCGTTAAGCGCCACGGCAACCAGGTCGAGCCGGGCTTTTTTCTGCCGCTTATTGAGCGCAACACCTTTTTACCGGTAAGCAAAAACGAGACGCTGAATACGGTCAGCGACAATCAGACCTGCGTGCTGCTGAAAATCTATCAGGGAGAAGGGCGGCGGGTTCAGGATAACGTTTTTCTGGGCGAAATGAGTATCGACGTTCCGCCACGGGCGGCAGGCGAGATGAGCATCGACGTGCGTTTTACCTATACCCTGGATGGCCTGCTTGAAGTGGAATGCCGCTACGACGGTAGTCCAACGGTAGCGCGAACGGTGATAGAAAAAGTGCCGGGCCAGATGAGTGAAGAGCAAATCGCCGCCAGCCTGCGCAAACTGACCGATATAAAACAGCATCCCCGCGATCGTCAGGAAAACCGTGAGCTGCTTGCCCGCTGTTCGCGCCTGTATGAGCGCTTACTTGGCGACGAACGCGCATGGGTAGATGGGCTGACCACCGCGTTTGAACAGGCGCTGGAGAGTCAGGATCTTCGCCGCATTGCCGCAGTAAGAGAAGAGGCCGAAAACGTTCTCCGGCAGTACGAAAGCGGTACCCTGCAATGAATATCTGGCAAACGCTTGACCTCTCTCCCACGCGCGATGAAGGCGAGATCCGCCGCGCCTATGCTCGCCAGCTAAAAAAACACCGGCCCGATAGCGATCCTGAAGGCTATCAGCAGCTGCGGGAAGCCTTCGACGAGGCGAAACGTCTGGCGCAGGCTGAAATCGTCGTTGGCGATGAGCACAGCGTTAACGAAGTTTTACCAGCGCAGCCGAAGAGCGAGCCTGAGCCGCTAAGGCAGCAGCGTAAAACCTGTGCAGAAGTCCCTGTTGAAAACAGCGAGGTTTTCCCTGAGTTCGACCCGCTCTACAGCCATGAAGAGCTGCAAAAGCTGGCGCATCAGCTGGTCAACACCGAAATGATGGGGATTGTGGCGCTGAATCGCCTGTCGGAGCGGCTATCCCGCACCGGCAGCCTGCAGCAGCAACAGCTTTTTCATCAACAGCTCGCGGCCGCTTTGGCCGACATCCCCGGTTTGACCGAAGGTCTGCTCGAACGCGTTAGCGACCTGCTGGGCTGGGGAATAGAAGAGTACGACTACAGCCATATCATTCCCTGGCCCATTCAGGAGGCACTGCGCGAGCGGCTGCGCGAAACGGAAGTGAATCGGGCCTGGAAAGAGATGGAGGCGGAAGAGCGGCACGGCATGTTGTTGAACAGGATGGCAATACGCCTGCTGAAAAGCGACAGAGAGAAAGCGCCTTTCTGGTTACGCCTGGTGCCGGGTATGATTACGCTTCTCGCCCGTCAGGCCAACAGGCTGCTGAATTACTATCCTGAGATCGCCCCACGACTTAACCAGGCTATGCTGCAATTTCTGAGTCAGCCGCGGGCAGCGCTCAGCTGGCAGGGGATTTTTTTACTGGGGTTCTGGGCGCTGGTTTTTAACTCGGTTATTCCACTGTCAGGCATTAATACCACCGTAAGCGCTATCGCTATTGCGACAGTGATATTTTACCTCTATATCAGCGATGCCATTATGCTCGGCCTTCACCGCAGGCCACGCTGGTTGCAATGGTTTATTTTTACTGAATTTATATTCTCGCTGATGGTCATCCAGCTATTTTTTGGCGGGCTGTTTTTTGCCGCCGTGGTTTCCATGCCGCCTACCGGTCACGGCGGCCTGGCGCTGGTGGCAATGCTTGCGATTCTGGTTTTATCGATAGTGTTTTGGGCGGCCTGGCCGCAAGGCGTTCCCTTTATCCGCCGTCCCGGCATGGTGATGAGCCGCGTTTTCGCCAGCCCGTGGAAATTAATGGAATGGATGAATTTCTCATGGTTTTCGGTGGTCTGGGCGCTGCTCTGCCTGGCCGTCTTTATTCTCACCTGTACGGAACTGCTTAAGCTGTTTGCTTAAGCAGCTGGGATACGGCTGGCGGGACGGTGTTCTCTTCCTCTCCGCCAGCCGCCGTCTTAGCCCTTGAAGCTGTGCAGTCGGTTCATCGCTTTCAGCTTGTCTTCCTTCAGCCATACTTCCGTGCAGCGCGCCGCTTCATCCACAGCGTTATCAATCATGGTCTGCTCGGCCGCCTGCGGTTTGCCCAGCACGAAGCCTACCACCTTATTGCGATCGCCCGGATGCCCGATGCCGATGCGCAGCCGGTGGAAGTTCGGGTTATTGCCCAGCTTGCTGATGATATCCTTCAGGCCGTTATGACCGCCGTGGCCGCCGCCCAGCTTGAATTTCGCCACGCCCGGCGGCAGATCCAGCTCATCGTGCGCCACCAGAATCTCTTCCGGCGCAATGCGGTAAAAAGTGGCCATCGCCGCTACCGCTTTGCCGCTCAGGTTCATAAAGGTGGTCGGTACCAGCAGCCTGACATCCTCGCCGCCGATGTTCAGACGGGCGGTATAGCCGTAAAATTTGCTCTCTTCTTTTAACGACTGATTGTGTCGGTCAGCCAGTAAATCCACATACCAGGCGCCCGCGTTGTGACGCGTGGCGGCGTATTCCGCGCCGGGATTGGCAAGGCCGACAATCAGTTTAATGCTGCTCATTTGTCTCTTTTCCTGCAAGGCTGCATCGGGGAAGGGCGCTAGTGTACTAAGAGCGGCGGCAGAACTCAAAAGGCGCGCTGCGTCACAATAGTTAAGCAGCGTGATAATGCGTTTTCTATAGAAAAATCAGTCTACTGCAAGTAAAGAATTGTCAAACTTTTAGCAACAAATGTGATCTCTCCCGCAACCATCCGGCCAGCCATTGCATAAACTTATGGTACTAACCGCACAGGATCCTGGAGGTGACATATGAAACGCAGACATGCGAACTTAACCGGCAACGCCCTGATGGTCATCGGCCTGGCCGTGATGGTTACGGGGATTGGCTATGCCGTGCTGAATCAGCTACCGCAGCTGCAGTTGCCGCAAATTTTGGTTAATGGCGCTATTTTCGCGATCTTTATCGGCGCGCTGATGTGGCTGGCGGGCGCGCGCCTCAGCGGCCGCGAGAAAATCACCGATCACTATTACTGGGTTCGCCACTATGGCGATAAGCGCTGTCGTCGCGCTTCGGGCCACGGCCACCATCAGTAAACGGGCTAAAAAAAGCGGGACAGAAATTCTGTCCCGCTTTTTTATTGTCAGCTTTAAACCCCTTCGCCAAAAAACAGGGGGTGTTCAGCTATCAGCCAATTAGTGCTCAAACATCGCAGAGATAGACTCTTCGTTGCTGATACGGCGGATCGCTTCGGCTAACATGCCGGAGAGCGTCAGGGTACGCACGTTCGGCAGCGCTTTGATCTCTTCCGGCAGCGGAATGGTGTCGCAAACCACCACTTCGTCAATCACGGAATGACGCAGGTTTTCCACGGCGTTGCCGGAGAAAATCGGGTGCGTAGCGTAAGCGAATACGCGCTTCGCACCGCGCTCCTTCAGCGCCTCGGCGGCTTTGCACAGGGTGCCGCCGGTATCGATCATGTCATCTACCAGCACGCAGTCGCGGCCCGCCACGTCACCGATGATGTGCATCACCTGAGAGACGTTGGCGCGCGGACGACGCTTGTCGATGATAGCCATATCGGTATCGTTCAGCAGCTTGGCGATAGCGCGGGCGCGCACCACGCCACCGATATCCGGAGAAACCACGATAGGATTTTCCAGACCGATTTGCAGCATATCTTCCAGCAGGATTGGACTGCCAAAAACGTTATCAACCGGGACGTCAAAGAAGCCCTGGATCTGTTCAGCATGCAGATCCACAGTCAGAACGCGATCGACGCCGACGCTGGAAAGGAAATCCGCCACCACTTTAGCGGTGATTGGCACACGGGCGGAACGCACGCGGCGATCCTGACGAGCATAGCCAAAGTAGGGGATAACGGCAGTAATACGACCAGCGGAAGCGCGGCGCAGAGCGTCCACCATCACAACCAGTTCCATCAGGTTATCGTTGGTAGGCGCGCAGGTGGACTGGATGATGAAAATATCACCACCGCGTACATTTTCATTGATTTGTACGCTCACTTCACCATCACTGAAACGACCGACGGCGGCGTCGCCCAGGCTAGTGTAAAGGCGGTTGGCAATACGTTGTGCTAGTTCCGGCGTAGCGTTACCAGCAAAAAGCTTCATATCAGGCACGAGAAGAACCTCAGGCTTTGCGTCCAGAGAATGAACAACGACGTCAGCGGCACTGGGCGGTATACCGCTGACGGGTTCATACGGGTGTAATCGAGTGGCGCGCCGCTTCAGGAACAGGGTGAAGCGGTCGCGGCAGCTCTTATTGCTCGGAAAGGTGGCGGTGCAGCGGCGAGACGTTAACGCCTCGCGCAACAAAGCCCTGCCACTTTTTCAAAGCAAGCTCAGCCACCTGACGGGCAGCGGGCTCGGTGTCAAACTCGGCAAACACGCAAGCGCCGGTTCCGGTCAGGCGCGACGGCGCGTATTCTAGCAGCCAGGAAACGAGCTGTTCAACCTCGCGAAAACGTTTTCTTACTACTGGCTCACAATCATTGCGGTAATTTTCCGCTAATAACTGGCTGATTTCCCTTACCGGCGTGTCGCGGATCAGTTCCGGGTCGTTGAACACCTCCGGCGTCGAGATATGTACGCCAGGGTGAATGACCAGATACCATTTTTCCGCTGGCGCGACCGGCGTCAGCGTCTCGCCAACGCCTTCGGCAAAGGCAGCGAAACCCTGCACAAAAACAGGGACGTCCGCGCCAAGCCGCAATCCCAGCGCGGCCAGCTCGCTGAAGCTGAAGCCGGTTTGCCAGTAGTGGTTAAGCGCGACCAGTACCGTGGCAGCATCCGACGAGCCGCCGCCGAGTCCGCCGCCCATCGGCAGGCGTTTCTCAATGGCGATGGAGGCGCCCGCGTTCTCCGGCAGCGTGCCTCGCGCGCTGGCGCTCTCCTGCAGCAGCTTAGCCGCGCGAACGATCAGGTTTTCTTCATCCGGCACGCTTTCTATCGGCGTCAGCAGCGTAATTCTGCCGCTGCTGTCCGGCTCAATGCTTAGCGTATCGCCATAGTCGAGAAACTGAAACAGCGTTTGCAGCCCGTGGTAGCCATCAGGCCGACGGCCAGTGATATAGAGAAACAGGTTAAGCTTAGCGGGCGCGGGCCATTTAGCTCGCGCCGACGTATCGGCTGCCGTCATTTTACCGTCCAGCCATCCATTTTCAGCTTGATGCGCTGATCGCCTTCGCGCAGCTCCATATTGGCAGGCAGCGCGGGCTGCTGCTTGCTGTCATAAGCCTGGTAAGTCACTTTCCACTGCTGGCCGTCGCGGCTGTAGTTGGCCTCGCGCAGGCGATACTGGTCATCCAGCGAATAGTCTGTCGATTCGCCCGGCAGGCCCATCATCCACTGGCGCAGGTTATTCAGCGGAATATCCATACCGGTCAGCTGCGAGATCATTTTCTCCGCGTCGTTGCTGGTATAGCGCTTGCCCTTATTGTCGACCAGCTGCACGACGCTGCCCTGGGCGTCCAGCTGCAGTTCGGTGCTGCCCAGCGGGTTAGTCAGCAGCAGGCGATAGCGATCCGGTGCGGTTTGCTGCCAGTTGAAGCGCGCGTAAACCTTTTGCCGATCGGAAAGATAGGCGAAAGCGCCGCGCGTCTGGTACTGCGTAATTTTTTTTACGGCCGCCTGGTGCTGCTGCCATTGGGGAGACGTGACGCTTTGCCCTGGCCCCTGGGGTGTATTAACGCTACAGGCTGCCAGCAGCACGCTGGCAAGCGGGAGAAGACGCAATGTGCTCTTCATCAACATAGGGGATAGGCTCCTCAGACTTCGTCCATGCGCTTTCGCGCGAATTAACCGTTTAAGCTAGCCAGCGCCAGAGACGGCGTCAATGCTCAATTTGTTCTGTTTCGTGCTCAATAGCTATATCAATCACAACGAACGGTGAATGTGGCTTTTCTTGATCTCGCGCATCTTGTAGAATGCGCCTCACAAAACCCTATCAACAGTGGGATCTCCAAGACCATATCACCATGACGTTGCTGGCACTCGGAATAAATCATAAAACGGCTCCTGTGGCTCTGCGCGAACGCGTGACGTTTTCGCCGGATACGCTGGATCAGGCTCTCGACAGCCTGCTTGCTCAGCCGCTGGTACAGGGCGGCGTTGTGCTGTCTACCTGTAACAGGACCGAGTTATACCTTAGCGTTGAACAGCAGGAAAATCTGCAGGAGCAGCTGGTTAAATGGCTGTGCGACTATCATCAGCTCAGCGCTGACGAAGTGCGCAAAAGCCTTTACTGGCATCACGACAACGACGCGGTCAGCCATCTGATGCGCGTAGCCAGCGGGCTGGATTCGCTGGTGTTGGGCGAACCGCAGATTTTAGGTCAGGTGAAGAAAGCCTACGCCGATTCGCATCGCGGCCACACCATCTCCAGCGAGCTGGAGAGGATGTTTCAGAAATCTTTCTCTGTCGCCAAGCGCGTGCGCACGGAAACCGATATCGGCGCCAGCGCCGTTTCGGTGGCCTTTGCCGCCTGTACGCTGGCGAGGCAAATTTTTGAATCGCTGTCGACGGTCAACGTGCTGCTGGTCGGCGCGGGCGAAACCATCGAACTGGCCGCGCGCCATCTGCGCGAGCATAAAGTGCAGAAGCTGATTATTGCCAACCGTACCCGCGAACGCGCCCAGAAGCTGGCTGACGAGGTGGACGCGGAAGTGATTGGGCTGGCGGAAATCGACGCGCGCCTGGCGGAAGCCGACATTATTATCAGTTCTACCGCCAGCCCGCTGCCGATTATCGGCAAGGGAATGGTGGAGCGCGCGCTGAAACAGCGCCGCAATCAGCCGATGCTGCTGGTGGATATCGCCGTGCCGCGCGACGTCGAACCGGAAGTAGGCAAGCTGCCGAACGCCTATCTTTATAGCGTGGACGACCTGCAGGCGATTATCGACAGCAACATGGCGCAGCGTGAGGCGGCCGCGGTGCAGGCGGAAACTATCGTCGTGCAGGAAAGCAGCGAGTTTATGTCCTGGCTGCGCGCGCAGAGCGCCAGCGAAACCATCCGTGAATATCGCTCGCAGGCCGAGCAGGTGCGCGCCGAGCTGGAAGCGCGCGCGCTGGCGGCGCTGGCTCAGGGAGCCGACGCGCAGGCCGTGCTGCGCGAGCTGGCCCATAAGCTGACCAACAAATTAATCCACGCGCCGACCAAATCCCTTCAGCAGGCCGCTCGCGACGGCGATGACGAACGCCTGCAGATTTTACGCGACGGCCTCGGGCTGTAGCGTTTTTACCTCTTTAAATACAGGGTACGTATATTAATGAAGCCTTCTATTGTTGCCAAACTGGAAGCCCTGCAGGAACGCCATGAAGAAGTTGAGGCGATGCTGGGCGATGCTGGCGTCATTGCCGATCAGGAGCGTTTTCGCGCGCTATCGCGTGAGTATGCCCAGCTGACCGATGTCAGTCAGTGCTTCCGCAGATGGCAGCAGAATCAGGACGATATCGCCGCCGCCGAAGAGATGCTCGACGATCCGGAAATGCGCGATATGGCGCAGGAAGAGCTGAAAGAGGCGCGTGAAGCCAGCGAGCAGCTGGAGCAGGAGCTGCAGGTACTGCTGCTGCCGAAAGATCCAGATGACGAACGCAACTGCTATCTGGAAGTGCGCGCGGGTACAGGCGGCGACGAGGCCGCTATTTTCGCCGGCGATCTGTTCCGGATGTACAGCCGCTATGCCGAAGCCCGCCGCTGGAAAGTGGAAGTGATGAGCGCCAACGAAGGCGAGCATGGCGGCTATAAAGAAGTGATCGCCAAAATCGTCGGCGAGGGCGCCTATGGCCGCCTGAAGTTCGAGTCCGGCGGCCATCGCGTGCAGCGCGTGCCGGAGACGGAATCCCAGGGCCGTATCCACACTTCAGCCTGTACCGTTGCGGTGATGCCGGAGGTGCCGGAAGCGGAGCTGCCGGATATCAACCCGAGCGACCTGAAAATTGACACCTTCCGCTCATCGGGCGCAGGTGGCCAGCACGTCAACACCACCGATTCCGCTATCCGTATCACCCACCTGCCGACCGGCATCGTGGTGGAGTGTCAGGACGAGCGATCGCAGCATAAAAACAAAGCTAAAGCGCTGGCGGTGCTGGGGTCACGCATTCGTGCGGCGGAAATTGCCCGTCGCCAGCAGGAAGAAGCCTCAACGCGCCGCAACCTGTTGGGCAGCGGCGATCGCTCAGACCGCAACCGCACCTACAACTATCCGCAGGGCCGTATTACCGATCACCGCATCAACCTGACTATCTACCGCCTGGACGAAGCGATGCAGGGCAAGCTGGATATGCTGATTGAACCTGTGGTGCAGGAATATCAGGCGGATCAGCTGGCCGCGCTGTCCGAGCAGGATTAATGGAAATTCGCCAGTGGCTGAAAGGAGCCATCGATAAACTGGCGGGCAGTGAAAGCCCGAAAAGGGATGCGCAGATCCTGCTGGAATTTGTCACTGGCCGTTCCCGTAGCTGGTTAATCGCCTTTGACGACGCTCACCTGGCGCCGGCCGAGCTGGCGCAGCTTGATGCGCTGCTGGCCCGTCGCGCCACAGGCGAACCCGTTGCTTACCTGATCGGCGAGCGTGAATTCTGGTCGCTGCCGCTCAGCGTTTCTCCCGATACGCTGATCCCCAGACCCGACACCGAGACGCTGGTGGAGCAGGCGCTTGCGCTGTTGCCCGCCGGGCCGGTATCGGTGCTGGACTTGGGAACAGGAACCGGCGCTATCGCGCTGGCCATCGCCAGCGAACGTCCCGACTGCCAGCTAACCGGCGTGGATCGTATTCCGGGCGCGGTGGCGCTGGCCCAGCGCAACGCAGAGCGGCTTGGTATCAATAATGCCGTGTTCCGCCTCAGCGACTGGTTCAGCGCGCTGGCGGGCGAGCGTTTCGCCGTTATCGTCAGTAATCCACCCTATATCGATGAAGCCGATGAGCATCTGTGTCAGGGCGATGTGCGTTTCGAACCGCATAGCGCGCTGGTCGCGGCGGATGGCGGCCTTGCGGATATCAAAACCATCGCCGCGCAGGCGCAGGAAGCGCTGCTGCCGGGCGGCTGGCTGCTGCTGGAGCATGGCTGGCGGCAGGCGATGGCGGTGCAGGCGATCCTCAATGAAAAAGGTTATTGCAATATTGTCACCCGTCAGGATTTTGGCGGCAACGATCGCGTAACCTGTGCGCAAAAACCCTGAACGAGGGAAACTTCATGGCTGAATGGTACGGTTCGATAAAAAACCTGCATCTGTTGACGGTGGCGTTTACCGCGACGCTGTTTCTGCTGCGCTTCTTCTGGCTGCAGACCGGTTCACCGATGCTGAACAAGCGCTGGGTGCGCATCCTGCCGCATCTCAACGACACGTTGCTGCTGCTGTCGGGTGCGGCGCTGGTGGCGATAACGCATTTTTATCCCTTTACGCCTCAGGGCGCCTGGCTGACTGAGAAGCTGTTTGGCGTTATTATCTATATCGCGCTTGGCTTTGTTGCGCTCGGGCGCAAACCACGCGCGCAAAAAGTGCGCTGGATAGCTTTTATCGTGGCGGCCGCAATGCTGGTGGTGATTTACCATCTGGCCGTCACAAAAATGCCATTGTTGGGGAATGTATGACGTCGATAGCAATTGATGAAGGCACAGCGACCCCGCTGTGCGAGGCGGTGATTGCGGCTACGCTGGCCATCCGTCCCGATTTTCCTGCTGAAGACGTAAAAAAGCAGCTGGCGGAGCTGGTTGAAGAGGCGCGAGCCACCATTCCAGGCCAGCTGGAGCAGGATCTGCAGCTGGAGAAACTGATTGAGCTGTTCTGGCAGCAGTGGGGATTTGGCGGGGCCAGCGGCGTTTACCGCCTCTCCGACACGCTGTGGCTGGATAACGTGCTGAAAACCCGTCAGGGCACCGCCGTGTCGCTGGGGATTATTTTTCTGCATATCGCTCATGAGCTGTCGCTACCGCTGATGCCGGTGATTTTTCCGACGCAGCTTATCCTGCGTGCCGACTGGATTGATGAAGAGATGTGGCTGATCAATCCTTTTAACGGCGAGACGCTGGACGAGCATACGCTGGAAGTCTGGCTGAAGGGCAATATCGGCCCTATCGCCGAGCTGTACGATGACGATCTGCAGGAGGCCGAGCCGCAGCTGGTGCTGAACAAGATGCTGGATACGCTGAAGGCCGCGCTGATGGAAGAGAAGCAGATGGAGCTGGCGCTGCAGGTCAGCCAGGTGCTGGTGAATATGGACCCGGAAGATCCCTATGAAATTCGCGACCGCGGGCTGATTTTCGCCCAGCTGGAGTGTGAACACGTCGCTGTCAGCGATCTGACCTATTTTGTTGAGCAGTGTCCGGAAGATCCGGTCAGCGAAATGATTAAATTACAGATTCACTCGATTGAACAGAAACAGATCACGCTGCACTAATCTGTATAACAAAGAATAAGGCGAAGAGATGAAACAAAAAGTCGTTAGCATTGGTGATGTGAAGGTCGCAAACGATCTGCCGTTTGTGCTGTTTGGCGGCATGAACGTGCTGGAATCCCGCGATCTCGCCATGCGTATCTGCGAGCACTACGTCACCGTGACCCAGAAGCTGGGCATCCCTTACGTGTTCAAAGCCTCTTTTGACAAGGCTAACCGTTCCTCCATTCGTTCTTACCGCGGGCCGGGCCTGGAAGAGGGCATGAAGATTTTCCAGGAGCTGAAGCAGACCTTCGGCGTTAAGGTGATTACCGACGTGCACGAGGCCAGCCAGGCGCAGCCGGTTGCCGATGTGGTGGACGTCATTCAGCTGCCGGCCTTCCTGGCGCGTCAGACCGATCTGGTTGAAGCGATGGCGAAAACCGGCGCGGTAATTAACGTCAAGAAGCCGCAGTTCGTCAGCCCTGGCCAGATGGGCAACATTGTCGAGAAATTTGCCGAAGGCGGTAACGACAAGGTTATCCTGTGCGATCGCGGCGCGAACTTCGGCTACGACAACCTGGTTGTGGACATGCTGGGCTTTAACGTGATGAAGCAGGTTTCCAACGGCAGCCCGGTGATTTTCGACGTCACCCATGCGCTGCAGTGCCGCGATCCGTTCGGCGCCGCTTCCAGCGGCCGTCGCGGTCAGGTGACCGAGCTGGCTCGCGCCGGCATGGCGGTTGGCCTGGCGGGTCTGTTTATCGAAGCGCATCCCGATCCGGCTAACGCGAAGTGCGACGGCCCATCCGCGCTGCCGCTGGACAAGCTGGAGCCATTCCTGAAGCAGATAAAAGCGATTGATGATCTGGTGAAGGGCTTCCCGGCGCTGGATACCAGCAACTGATAATCAGGGCCAGCCGCCGCAACGGCGCTGGCCTGTTGCTTTATTTAGTCGCTGCCTTGCGCAGCTCCGCAGCCGTATAGTATTTCCCGTCGATTTCAACGTATTCGCCCGACGCCAGCTTGCGCTGCGCCAGTGCCCAGCCACGTTCCTGCAGCATTCTGTTCATGGCGAAAAACGCTTTTTGCGTTGGGCTCAGTTCAGACATAGCTTGTGATGATGGCATAGCCCCTCCTGTCAGTGCAGAGATGATTTACACTTGTCGTCAGCGGAATGCACGTCGCCGTTTTATGATTAAAACCCAGTATGGCATCATAAATTTCGGTCAAATCTCTTTTCCGCCTGCGCGCAGTATCCTTTGCGGCAACCCACATATAAAGTGCGGACTTGCAAACAGTGTAATGATCGTAAACGGCGCGAGCAACCGATCGAATCACTTTTACCGCCTGTAATCCGGATAATTCCATAACGTGCTGAAAATTATTGTTATAGTCCGGCGTAATTTTATCAAACATTACGCACCCTACGCTGTTGGCGGGCATAACGGTCAGAGCAGGCGAAATCTGCGTCGGGTCAGCATGCCAGGCTTTTAGCTCTGCCAGCGTATGGATTTTCGTAAACGCGACATTATAGAGCGAGCCGCCAACGGTAAAAGTTCGCTGCACGTAGTCCGGGCCAAAGGGGTGATCGAAATCGTGCGCCTGCCAGTGAATCATTTTGCTGCCTCCTTGCTGATAGCTTGCTTATCGGACTAGTAATCAGCAAGGAGACGAAGCGGCAAGCATTTCGTGAAATTGCGTTCCGCAAATGCGCGATGTCTCGAACATTTGCGGAAAAGGGCAGGCAGATGGCTACAGCATGACCGTCATCAGATAGCCGATAAACAGCGCCAGATGCGCCGCGCCGTTCAGCACGTTGGTTCTGCCGGTGGAGAAGGAGATCTGACAGAGCAGCAGCGAAGCCAGCATTATCACCATATGCGGCGGCTCCAGGCCGAAAATCAGCTCCTGGCCGGTCAAAGTGGCGATAATAGTCACGGTAGGCACGGTGAGAGAAATCGTCGCCAGCACCGAACCGAAAAAGAGATTCATCGCGCGCTGTACCTGGTTCGCCAGCACGGCTTTGATTGCACCGAGGCCTTCCGGCGAGAGGATCAGCAGCGCCACCAGGAAACCGGTAAACTGTTCGGGCGCGTTCATTTCAGTCAGCAGAGCGCCCAGCGTGCTGGAGTCCATTTTGGTCACGGCGATGACGGCGATCAGATGCACCAGCAGCCAGCAGGTATGCCAGACGCTGGAGTGCGCGGAAGGCTTGCCGTGATGCGGATCGTCGCCGTCGTCTTCATGCTCATAGACAAACAGGCTCTGGTGGGTTTTGGTCTGGATTAGCAGAAAGACGCCGTACATCACCGCAGAAATCGCCGAGATCAGCAGCGACTGGCCGATACTAAAATTACCGGTCGGCAGCGCGTTAGGAAAGACCAGCACCAGTACCGCCAGCGGAAAGATGGCGATAAGATACTGTTTGACGCCGGCCAGGTTGACATATTGCGTGGCAAACTTGCGCCCGCCCAGCAGCAGCGCGAAGCCGACCAGGCCGCCGGTAACGATCATCACGATAGAGTAAAGCGTATCGCGCATCAGCATCGGCGCCGCATCGCCTGTCGCCATCAGGGCGGAAATCAGGCTGACCTCCAGGATCACCACAGAGAGGCTCAGGATCAGCGAGCCATAAGGTTCGCCGAGACGATGCGCCAGCACGTCGGCGTGACGTACCACGCTAAAAGCGCTGCTGAGGATCGCGACCAGCGCAAGCAGGTTTATGCCGATAATGGTCGGCAGCGAGTCGGAAGCGCCCCAAAACCAGAGTACGATCAGGGCGGCGAGAGGAAGAACCAAGGAGGATTCTTTGTGACGGGTTTTGACGCTTTCTTGCGCGCTCATAAGCATTATTTCCTTTTCTGACCATCAGCCTGCGGCACAGGCGAAACCACTTCAGCGTAATTTGATTATATAACAAGCGGCAGCAGTGTAACGGCAGTAAGGTTAACACTCGGTAAACTTTACACGATTTTACCGGGGGGAAGGTATTAACGCCTGTAAGTGTCTTAATAGCCTGTTATTTATTTAATTTTATGATTTTAAACGTCTTTTTAAATACTCTGGCGCTATTATCATACCTTTAACGATAATTTTTCATCGCTATTCCTGCCACAAACAGTGGTTATGATTTGGTTATCTGTCAGCTCTGTCAAAAAGCGCTAACTGGCAGCGCCGGACTTTTTGTTCCAGGCTTAATAAGTCAGTTAACAAGGAGATAGATGATGCCATACAGTTCAAGAGCTTCTCTGCCCGACAGCGTAAAAAACGTTCTGCCCGCTCATGCGCAGGATATCTATCAGGAAGCTTTTAACAGCGCCTGGGATGAATACAAAGAGAAAAAAGATCGGCGAGGCGACGACTCGCGTGAAGAAGTGGCGCATAAAGTCGCCTGGGCAGCGGTAAAAAATCAGTATGAAAAAGGCGATGACGACAAGTGGCATAAAAAGTAACGTTAACGCTGTTGCGCCGTTCTCCAGCAGCGGCGCGACGCTTCCCTTTGCGGACGCGATCTCACTCCTGATATTTTCCTGCCGCGCTTTCTGAAGTTTCCCGTTATGCCGCCGATGATAAACCTGAGATAAATTTATTCTTTTGTGACGCGCTTCAAACTTGATCGCCGCGCCTGAAATGACTTAAGGTCAGGTTAAGCGTAACGACACTAAAATTCAGAACCAGGCGGCAGGCAGGGGTAGAGAGGGCTGATGTTAACAAGAGATTTCCTGGCAAAAGCGGATTGTAAAACGGCCTTTGGCGCAATTGAGGAATCGCTGTTATGGAGCTGTGAACAGCGTGCGGCCTCGCTGGCGGCCGCGTTGGCCTGCCGTCCCGATAACAGTCCGGTATGGATTTTCGGCTACGGCTCGCTGATGTGGAATCCGGTATTCGAATCCGACGAGGTGGCGGAAGGAACGCTGCAGGGCTGGCATCGGGCTTTCTGCCTGCGGCTTACCGCCGGACGCGGCACCGCGCAACAGCCCGGACGTATGCTGGCGCTGAAAGAGGGCGGCAGCACCACTGGCCTGGCTTTTCGCCTGCCGGAGGCGAAGCTGACGGAGGAGCTGGAGCTGTTATGGAAGCGCGAAATGGTCACCGGCTGCTACCTGCCGACCTGGTGCGAGCTTGGCCTGGCAGACGGCCGCAGCGTAACGGCGCTGGCGTTCGTCATGGATCCTCGCCACGCGCTTTATGAAGCCGACTCCTGCCCGCAAACTATCGCGCCGCTTATCGCCCAGGCGAGCGGGCCGCTGGGTACCAATGCACAATACCTCTTCTCGCTGGAGCAGGAGCTGAAAAGGCGCGGCCTTTACGATGACTGCCTGACCGATCTGGTGCAGCGCGTGCGCGAACTGCAGGAGTATCACAACGATTTGGCTGGTTAGCCTGAAAGTCAGGAGCCGGGATTAATCAGCCAGGTGCCCGGCTTGTCGATATCCAGTCGCTGGCTGTGCACCTTCTCTCCGGCCTGTACCTCAATAGTATACTGTCCCGCTGGCAAATTAAGCGAAGCGTAGCCGCTGGTGTTGGGTTTCGCCTCGACCGGCCTGCCGTTGAGCCGCAGCGTTTCGCCGCTGGTCAGCTTCAGGTAGACCGTGGCGATGGCCTGGCTTTTGGCTGGCGCGATCGTTGCCGCAGGCGCTGCGCTATCGGCGCTGTTATCTGCCGCGGCGGAAGGCTCTGGCGCCGACGGGTTGTCTGAAGAGCTGAACGCAAACAGCAGTCCGACAAGGGCCAGCACCGCGACGCCAGCGGCGATCGCCAGCGGCTTCGCCAGCTTGTGATGGCGCAGAGAGGCATATTCCGCGCTGGCGGAAGCGGGCGCGATAGTCAGCTGTGGCTGTGGCTGCGGCTGTGGCTGCGGCTCGGAAACCGGACTCTCTTCGGCAACTTTAGTCACGCTGCTGACCAGCTCTTCCACCGTGCTGACCGGCAGCGCGATCAACGCGGCGAACTCATCGACGGACTGCGGACGATCCTGCGGTTTCATCGCCAGCGCCCGGTCGATGGCGTTCAGTAGAGGCAGCGAGAACCCTTCCGGCCGCAGCTGAGTCAGCGGCTGATAGCGATCCTCAATACAGCGCACGACGCTGACCGGCGGCGGATCGCCCGTCACCAGCGTATGCAGCACCGCGCCCAACGCATAGATATCCGTCCAGGGCCCCTGATCGCTGTCGCTCTCTTCGCTGTACTGTTCAATCGGCGCATAGCCGGGCTTGAGCATGATTTCGGTCTGGTCGGAGAGATTGCCGATAGTTTTGCGGGCGGAACCGAAATCGAGCAGCACCGGCAGCTGGTTATCCTGAATCTGGATATTATCCAGCGAGATGTCGCGATGCAGATAGCCGGCCTGATGAATAGTATCGATAGCGCCGAACAGCGGCGGCAACAGCTGGCGGATCCAGGCGTCGGTAATGGTTTCCGGGCTGCTCAGCTGCCACTCTTTCAGCGTCATGCCGCTATAGTAGAGCGTACCCATATAGGCGGTGCCGTTCTCTTCCCAGAAGCGCAGCACGTGCAGCAGGCCAGGATGGTTGAACCGCGCCAGCAGGCGAGCTTCCTGAATGAAACTGTTAAGGCCCGCGGTGAACAGTTTTTGGTAGCGCTCGCCGCGTAGCGTAATGGTCAGATGCTCATCGCGTGATACCAGCGAGACGGGCAGGTATTCCTTAATGGCGATGGTGCGTTCCAACAGATGATCCCAGGCGCGATAGACAATGCCGAAGCCGCCGCCGCCAATGACCTCTTTGATCTCAAATTCGTTAAAACGATGCCCCGCCGGAAGGGCGTTGGGTACGTTTTTCTTTTCGTTTGCCGACATAGTAAACACTCTCTAAGCGTTAACCACCTTCTTCCCTGAGGAAACGTGCGGTCAGTTAACGGTGCGCCAGGCGCCAATAGCCGGATCGGCCAGGTCTGCATGCAGGTCGTTCACCAGCAGCACGTTAATTTTAACCTGCGGGCTGGTCAGCCTGCTCCAGGTTTTACGCAGCCCATCCACGCGGCTTTTTAGCTGCACGGAATCAGCCGCCTCTGTTTTGCTCATTTTCACCAGCAGCGTGCCGTCGAAAGACCAGACGTGCAGCATAGGGTTGAATGTCAGCAGCAGCCAGCTGTCAGGCGCATCCTTAAGGCTAACCACCAGCCGCTGGTTGTTGGCCGAGACGATGGTCAGCTCGCCCGTTGCCGGATGCAGGTTGCGCAGAGGAAAGCCCTGGTAAAACTGCACGGGGATCTGCTGAACTTTGCCATTGCTGGCAAGCGTAAGCTCGCTTTTGCCTTCCAGCCAGCCTTCCGTCGAGCAGTTCAGATGCTGAGCGTCCGGGATAAACAGCGACTGGCCGTTTTCATCCCACCAGGTGCGGAAATGGCAGCCGCCCGGCAGATCGAAATGCTGCAGCGGCGCGTTATTGGCCGGTTGGGAAAGATCCAGCGGCTCGGCATTACTGGCCGTAGCGGTAGCCGTACCGTCGGCGATAACGATAGGGCGCCAGTTTTGTACTTTCGAAGCCGTGCCGGAGGCGAGCACCGAGCCGGCCTCGTTGGTCATCTGCCAGGGAAGCTCGGTCAGGCTACTGCACTGGTTGTTCAACAGCTTGCCCACGCGCGGCAGGAAGCTGTTCAGCACGCTGGATTCTTTATTTTTACCGGAGACGATACGCAGATGAATGCTCGCCTCACACCAGTCTTTCGGCGCGTTACTCGCCACGTTATCGATAAAAACCTCCAGCGCCAGGCTGGGAGAATAGACCACGCGGTAATCTTCCGCCTGAGCGGCGGTTGCAAACAACAATGTGACAGCCGGCAACCAGAATTTCATAGCTTTCCTTGGTTAATCACGCGACGGCAGGAAGCGAACAGAATCCGCCATCGATTGTAACAGGGTAGTGTCCTGCGGCGAGCCAACCCAGACAGCTACCGCGCTTAAATTATCTTTATTCTCGTTGCGACCTATCGCCTTATGCATCAACGCAAGCCACTCCTGAGGCGAGCTGACCATACGCAAAGCCTGCTCCATTTCGCCTGATTGCAGGTTGCACCAGAAGCCGTCGGTGCAGACCAGAAAGGCATCGCCATCTTCAAGCGGCATAACTTCACTGTAGCTGACGGACTGGCTCCCATCCGCGCCGAGAGCATTATAGAGTAAGTTACTGTTAATACCGGTATTATCTACACCTGCGTCTTTTAACTGCTGCGCCAGGCTGTGGTCGCGCGTCACATTATGGATAAAGCCGCGGCGGAAGTGATAAATCCGGCTGTCGCCCGCGTGCGCCCACCAGGCCAGTTGCCGGTCGCGGTCGATAAACAGGGCGGCGAGCGTGGTGCTCATTCGCTCAAAATTCAGATTTTTCCTCTGCGCCTCGCGGATAGCCAGTTCGGCCTGTTCCACCCAGGCTTTGCTGTCGCAGGCGGTAAAGGAGCGATCGTCCAGACGCGCCAGCAGCACGTCGCGAGCGATGCGGGCGGCGCGATCGCCTCCAGCGGTGCCGCCCACGCCATCGCAGACCAGAAAGCAGGCGCTGTGTTCGCCTACGCGCGCGCCCGTTTCATCCTGATTACTCTCACGCTCGCCTGTGTGCGACGTAAAGGCATAGTTTATCTTCATTCTTGTTCCGGTCTGGTTTGCGAATCTTTATATTGATTCACTTCCATATCATAAGCCTGCAAAAATGCGTCGCCGAACAGCGTATGAAAATCATCCTCGATTTCACCAGAGGTATTCTGATAATGACGCAAAAAGTAGTCCCAGAGCGCGGCTTTCTTTAAGGCGCTCAGCCCGACCCGCGGCAGGTTGCCGTCGCGACGGGCGTGATCTTCCAGCCGCTGCGGATTAAACGATTGCAGCATGGCGGCGATGATAGCGCGGATGCCGGCAATCATGCCAAGCTGATGCGCCTGCAAATCAACCAGCGCGTCGCGCACCGCCTGCTCTGGCGGCATAAAGCCCGGCATCTGGCTCTGGTAAATCTGCATCAGTACCGTTTTGCCCGAAGGCAGGATCTTGAACGGGTTGTTGGCCTCGTTCAGGATCATCGTCATTTCTGCCTTAACGCCGCGCTTCAGGATCGAGCGGGAAGAGAGCAGGGCGACGGTACCCTGAGAAAACAGGCTCAGCATTCTGCCCGTGGTGCGCATCTGCTCTTCGGTGAAAAGCGGTTTGCCCGGCCCGTTTTCCAGCCCCATCCCCTCCATCAGCGCCGCCAGCAGCCGCTGCTCATGGCTTTCGCCATCGGCGCGCTCCGCCGGAGCCGACCCGCGGGCAATGGGGCCGATATCCAGGCGGGCGTCGCCTGAACGCGGCGGCTGCCGCACGGGCGAAGGTTCTCGCTCCGGCACCGGCGTGACGATTGGCACCTGCTCGTTGAGAATGCCCAGCGGATCTTCGGGCTGCGTCCGGTTCTCGCTAAACAGCGCCAGCGGATCGACATCGCTGAACGGCGCTTCTTCCACGCGGTTGGGATCGCTGACCGCAATCTGGTAGTCGCCGATACCCAGCAGATCGCCATGATGCAGCAGAATCTGCTTGCCGCGCGCCAGCGGCACGTGGTTGTGCAGCACCGCGATCACGCTGCCGTGATTGGTTAACCGACACTCGCCGTTTCCCGCCACGTGGACGACGGCCTGCAGACGCGAAATAGCGCGTTCGCTGTCGGGCAGCACCAGATCGTTGTCGACGCTTCGGCCTATGGTGCCGCCGGGCGGAGCAAAATCGCAGGTCGTGACGGGCGCCTCGGTTTTACTCTCAACAATGGTAAATCGCATGCGCTTTTCCTGAAGCCTGGGGCATTAAGGTCACCCTATTCAAACATTGGTGGATAGAGTCCATGACGACCCGGCTGCGTAACGGCGGCCGGATCAAAAAGTTGCGTAAACAGCCGGGCGGTAAGATTACCGCTATGTTTATGGCTGGCCAACGGATAGCCGTCGCTTTGATTCGTCCACCAGTAGCTGGTGTAGCGCACCGGATCGAAACACCTGGCGACCTCGTGCCAGGCCAGCGTGCAGGGAAGATCCTGATAGCCGATAACATCCATGATATCCGACCGGCTGGTATCGGGCAGCGACAGCGGCGGCAGGCCAAGCAGCTTTTGCTCAAGCTGTTGCGGGGTACAGGCCTGCTTCACGGCCTGATGCAGCGCTTCGCCCAGCGCCTGAAACCATTCGCCGGAGACGGCAAGCTGCGCCGGATGCCAGTGGCTGACCGGCACGCTCTGCAGCGCCAGCAGAGGCCAGCTGCGGCCGACGCGATCGCGCGAGGGCAGCAGACAGCCTATCTGAACCCGCTGTACGCCAAGCGTCGCGGGCAGGGCGAAGTTCCAGACGGGCGCGCGGCTGAACAGCTCTCCCGCAGCGTCGTCCCGCTGATACCAGTGCGCCAGGCCGAGCTGAAACCAGTTCGACCAGGTGGCTACTATGGGCTCAGGGATGCGGCGCTGTAAAAAATCGCCGGTACCCGGCAGCTTGCCGTACCAACCCAGCTCATTTTTTCCCGGCATGGTTATCACCTTCCCGCTAATGATTCGAGGCCCGGTCAGACGAAGCCGTGGCTGTCGCCTCCTGACGGGGCGCGCTGTCGAGATTCACCGCCAGCTTGCGCATAATCAGCGCGTTATCCCTGGCGAACGGCGACGTCTGAATCTGCCGATCCAGCAGCTGGCTTAAATGCTGATCCAGCTGCTGAAGCTGGCGGGTCGTCACGCCGGCGGGAAGCGTCCGCTGCAGGTTCTGCATTACCCAGCCGCGCAGGAACTCGCCGTCGTAGCTGCGCGGTTGATACAGCATCTGATAAGCGCGCAGGGCATTGCGGCTGAAATCGCTGTCGTCGCCCTTATCGTTGCGCAGAGTTTCAGTAATATTTTGCGCCACGCGCGGCAGCAGCAGCGTTTTCAGCGCGTTCTGGTAAAAGCCCAGCGCGGCGGCGCTGATTTGATCGCCGCGATAAAGACCCGCGCGCATACTCAAAGGCGGATCGTCTAGCGCGAAGCTGTCGCTCTGCGGCAGGGCCACCAGACTATTCAGAAAGGGTAGCAGATCCAGGATGTCGCCGTTGTTATTGTTCAGCAATTGCCTGGCCTGCAGCTCGACCGGCGCCAGGCGGGTTTCAACCTGCTGCAGATAGTGCTGATTTTTATAATAACTGGTGGTCCAGAGCAGCGTGGCCAGCAGCAGCGTCAGCGCCAGCGAGAGATAGCTGGCCCAGTGCAGCAGGCGGTTGCGATGCTCCCAGCGGCGGTCGCTCCCCGCCAGGCCGCTTTCGCGAAAAATCAGCTCGCTTAGCAGCGAACGGATAAAATAGCTCTGCCCTTTATTGGCCGGAATAGGCGCGTTGCGATGTACCGTATCCCAGCTGGCGATAGAGTGGCTGGAGGCCTGCGGCAGCTGTAGCTTGCGCGTCAGCTCGCCCATAATGCGGTCGAAGGGCAGGCCTTCCTGCGTGCCGCTGGTAAAGAAGAGGCCGCGCGGCACCCAGGGCAGCGCCTCTTTTTCCGGCGTGAAGACGATCGAAAGATAGTCCGCCAGCAGAGGCTGCAGCGAAGCGAACTCCTGCGGGAAAAGAAAACAGTCGGCGCGCTGAGAGAGATCGTTCTCTTTCGCCATTTTTCCCGCCAGATCCGCCTGCAGACGTAAGGTCAGCTGCCGGAACTGCTGTTCAAACAGCGTGCGCAGCGTCGGGTCGCTGAGCTTGTCCGGCTCCCAGGGAAAGGTAAAGCCCCAGATCTCATCGCGCTGGCTTTTGTCCAGCGTGCCGTAGTAGCTCATAAAGCCTTTCAGCAGATCGGTCTTGGTGACCATGACGTACACCGGAAAATGAATGCCGGTTTGCTGATGCAGCTCCTGCATCCGGCTGCGCAGGGCGGTCGCCTGTACGTGGCGCGCGTCCGCCGAATCGCTGAGCAGATCGGCGACGCTGATGGTCATGATCACCCCGTTGATCGGCTGACGAGCGCGATAGCGCTTCAGCAGCGAAATAAAAGTCTGCCATTCGCTGGCGTCTCTGGCGCGCTGGCTCTCCTGCAGGGTATAGCGCCCGGCCGTATCCAGCAGCACCGCCTCCTCCGTGAACCACCAGTCGCAGTGACGAGTGCCGCCGACGCCGCGTAGCGCGCTTCTGCCCAGCGTATCGCCCAGCGGAAACTCCAGCCCGGAGTTAAGCAGCGCCGTGGTTTTGCCCGCGCCCGGCGCGCCGACGATGATGTACCACGGCAGCTGGTAGAGGTACTGCGCGCTGAAACGCTGCAGCCAGCCGCCACCGCTTTTTTGTTTGCGCACGGGAAAGTGCGTTTTTTTCAGCAGCGTCGCCGCTTCGCTGAACAGGGCGCTGAGCAGCTCTTCCGCCGCCGCCTGCTCGGCGTGATCGACGCTGTAGTGCTGAAGGTTGTTCAGCAGCTTGCTGTTAAACCAGGCGCGATAGAGCTGGGGGATCAGCTGAAACAGGATCCAGAAGAAATAGCAGAGGCCGATGGCGATCTGTCGGTTGACGCTGCTCTCCAGCCAGTGGATACCGTTTAGCGACAGCAGCGGGCCGGTAATCCAAATCAGCGCGGAGAGCGCCGTGATGCCGAAAAAGCCCCACAGCAGCCTGCTGGAAAATAAGTTGAAAAATACGGAAGGCATGGTTATTTCCCCGTCTGACTGGTTTGAACCTCAGGGGCCGGCAGCAGCACGATCTCAACCCGGCGATTGCGCGCGCGGTTTTCGTTGCTGTCGTTGGGCAGCAGCGGATTGCTGTCGCCGCGGCCTTCGCTGCGGATCAGATGGCTCGGTTCCAGCATCTGCTGGCGCATCAGGGCGCTGATGCTGCGGGCCTGCGCGAGCGAATATTCATAGTTAGAGGCGAAATTAGAGGCATGCGCCGGTTGATTATCGGTATAAACGCTGACCAATACGGTTCCTTTGATATTGTCCATCGCGGCCGAGACGCGGGTGATAATGGCGCGACCTTCCGGCAATAAATCGCTGCCCGACGGGCTGAAAAGCTTATCGGACGGAATAATCACCTTGCTGCCGTTGGTGCCGTCGGCCACGTCCAGCTGACGGGCCGCAATCAGATCGTCCAGCCTCTGCCGCAGATCCAGCAGCGCCTGAGCCGAGCTGTTGCGGGCGATTTCGTTGCGCGGGAGCGGCGTCTGCCAGATGGCGCGCAGCAGCGGCTCCGCGGCGTTGCCCAGCCGCCAGTTCAGTCCGGAGTAGATCAGACAGCCCAGGAAGGCTGCCAGCGCCACGCTTGCCCAAAGCGGAACCGGCGGACGCCACAGCGTATTTTGCCCTACCGGATCCAGCGGCTGCGGCAGTGCCGGCTGCGGCTGTTCGCCGCGCGTGTCCGCAATCAGCTGCGCCAGACGGGTGCGGATGGTGTCGCGCTGAAGCCGCCCCTGCTCAATGGCGCGATAGCGGCCTTCATAGCCCAGCAGCAGGCAGTAGTGAATAATCTCCAGTAGCCACAGATGCTGCGCGGGCGTCTGGGAAATACGCGAAAGCAGCTGAAACACTTTTTCGCCGCCCCAGCTTTCGTTGTGAAAAGTCACCAGCAGGCCATTGCCCGACCAGACGCCGCGCGTGCCCCAGGGCGTTTGCGCGGCGGCCTCGTCCAGCACGCTGCACAGGCAGTAGCGGGCGCCGATAATCATATCGAAAGGCAAACCGGCCTGCTTGCAGCGGCTTTCAAACTGGCGGATCTCATCGACCAGCTGTTGGCGCAGGCCAGCGGGATCGTCATGCGTTGCTGCCAGGCGGATCTGCACGATTGCGTTCAGCAACGGTGCCGCGGCGCACAGTAACGGGTTTTCCTGGCTGACGAAAACGGGCGCGTCAGCGTGGTGTTCCGGGGTCATCAGACTTTACTTTCTCAGCTTGGCGGCGCCAGACAGGCGCCTTGTGCTCTCTCAGAGTGGGCGTTCCCTGCGGGCCGCGCCTATTCCAGAATCCAGGTGGCCGTGTCGTTATTGCGGCAGGCCTTGCTTTGTCCGCCGACATCGACGCAAACCTTTTTCGTTTTGCGCGGGCGCGGCCGATCGCTGCGCAGCGTAGCCTCGTAAAGCTCGCTTTTCACGCCCGCTTTGTAAGGCACATAGCCGATCAGCTGCTCCTGATCCGGCTCGGCTATTGCCAGCCAGTGGTTTTCCACTTCGCCGAGCACGATGAAAGGCTTGCCGTTCTCCAGATAGCGGATAACGTGGCTGCCAAAATCGGGGCTGCTCATAACGGAGGCGTTGTAAAGCGCGCGGTAGGTTTCATTGACCGGGGTAAAAGAGGTCGGTGCCCGAACCGCGTGGCGGTGCGTCAACGTGACGCCGTCAACGCTGGAGGTCACAATGGTATCGTCCGTTATCTGCGGCGCGGGAGCTTTACAGGCTGACAGGGTAAGCGCTGCCAGCAGAGTTAATGCGATGCTAATTTTCACATTGATCCTCGTGAATATGGTCAGTGGGTAGGGCTGCAATCCACTCTTCACGGGCGCGATAGCCACCACGTGAAAATCATTCTGTTTTACAGAAAGATAAATTTGTATTTAGTCTACATGACGCTTTTGAGAATGGGAACAATTGCAGGCGGCGCCGTAACATGTTATTGACAGGCGCGCTGAATTATTACAACGCGTTTGACGACAGAATGAGCATGAATATTGCTTAATCCCTCCTTTTAAAAGAAGGAGAGAAGATGATGCCTGCCGTTATTGACTGGCTTTCCGCCTCCCGTCAGTGCGAGATAGCCGAACTCAGAATGCTGTTGCAGACAGGTGAACTGAGCGCGGCCCTGAGCCAGCTGATCCATGAGCTGCAGCGCGAGCGCGGCGCCAGTAATATCTGGCTTTGTTCACAGGGCGCACTGTTCGGCGAAGAGCTGCCGCTGCGGGAAAAACAGGTAGCCAGCGCGACGACGCACGTTCTCGCCAGACTGCCTGCGCTCCCGCTGCCTGGCGACGCGGCTGGCGGCCAAAGCCGTCTGTGCAATCGCATCGCCGCTGCGCTCTACGGCCTGGAAACCTTGCCCGCGCTGCGCCAGCAAATCCGCCGCTTTCAACTCTCCCACGCCGATGCGATGGCGCGTTTCAGTCAGGTTATCCGCCAGCTGCTCAATCTGGGCTTCGCCACCATCGACAGCGCCTGCGATCCGGCCGTGGCCAGAACGCTGGTGGCGATGTTCAGCTTTATGCAGGCAAAGGAGCTGGCGGGTCAGGAGCGCGCCATTGGCTCGGCAGGCTACGCCAGCGGCGCTTTTACCGTGGCGCAGAGCGAAGAGATGGTCGCCCTGATCGCCGCCCAGGAGCGCTGCTTCGCCAGTTTCGCCCGTTTTGCCGATGAGGAGGCGCGGGCCGAGTGGCAGGCGCTGGAGGCGGAAAGCGGCGATATAGAGCGTTTGCGGCGCATCGCCTGCACGCGTGGCGTTCCCGACAGCGCGGGAACGGAGATGGCGCTCGGCTGGTATCAGCTGATGACGGGCCGCATCGACAGATTGAAACGGCTGGAAGATCGGCTGGCGCAGCAGCTGACGCAGCGCTGCCGCGAAAGCATCCGACGGGCTGAAGAGGCCGACGACGGGCTGGCGAAGCTGGAGCTGGCGCTGGCGGACGGCGACAGCGATCCCGCCTGGAGCCTCTACGTGGATGGCCGGGACGCGCTGCGTCAGGAGATGCAAGCGCTGGAAACGGAAGGCCTGACGCCACAGCTGGGACGCTTTGTGCTGGGGTTAGTGCAGGAGCAGTCCCGGCGGCTGCAGGCGCAGGATGATGAGCTGGCCGCGATGCGCGCCACGCTGGAGGAGCGCAGGCAGATCGACCGGGCTAAAGCGCTGCTGATGCGTCACCAGGGATTTAGCGAGGAGCAGGCCTGGCAAAGCCTGCGTAAAATGGCGATGGATCAAAACCGGCGCGTGGCCGATATCGCCGGCGCGCTGCTGTCGGTCGCCGCCGTTTTTCCTTCTACTCCCAAATGAGTAGTTGCACAAAGGCCGTGCGTATTTCGCTCCATCAGAGGGCAGAAACCCGGCGATTGCTGAGGTATTAGCGCCGTCCGGCCGCTTTTTTTACCTGGCACGTCCTTTGCAATAGTTTTCTGAAAACGTTTGCCCGCCAACGGCGGTGGGAAAACGATGTGGATAAAGGCGTCCAGCCGCATGCCCAGCGCATGTCGGCCGGACGCCTTTTTTGTTTTCAGGAGGCCAGATGAGCAAGCCCGTTTTTCCGCTAACCCGGCGGCGCTTTTTAACCGGCAGCGCGCTGCTGGGCGGCAGTCTGCTGCTACCGGGCAGCCTTTGGGCGGCCGGTTCGGACGCGCCGCAAACCCGAACGCTGCGGATAGGATTTATTCCCTTAACAGACTGTGCGCCGCTGGTGATGGCGGCGGTGAAAGGGTTCGACAGGAAACACGGCATTGCTCTGCAGCTGAGCAAAGAGGCGAGCTGGGCCGCGATACGCGACAAGCTGACCTCAGGCGAACTGGATGCGGCGCATGCGCTCTACGGCATGATTTACGGTCTGCAGCTGGGCGTCGCTGGCCGTGCGCACAAGATGGCGAATTTAATGACGCTGAATCAAAACGGGCAGGGCGTTACGTTGTCACGCCAGCTGCGCGAAGCGGGCGTCACCGACGCGGAGAGTTTACGCCGAAAAATCGCCGCCGCGCCCGCAGGCAGCTACACCTTCGCCCATACCTTTCCCACCAGCACCCACGCGATGTGGCTTTATTACTGGCTGGCGAACGCCGCTATCGATCCGATTAAAGCTATCCGCACGCTGGTGATCCCGCCGCCGCAGATGGTGATGAACATGAAAATCGGCAGCCTGAGCGGCTACTGCGTAGGCGAACCCTGGAACCAGCGCGCCATCAGCGGCCAGGTCGGTTTTACCGCCGCTACCTCGCAGCAAATCTGGCCGGATCATCCGGAAAAGATCCTCGCTACCCGCGCGGAGTGGGTCGAGGAAAATCCGGACAGCGCAAGGGCGCTTACCGCCGCCGTGCTGGAAGCCTGTCGCTGGATCGAGGCGTCGGACGCCAACCGCAAAGAAACCGCCCGCGTCATTGCCGGGCGCGCTTATCTCAACGTCGCGCCGGAAATTATCGAAGGCCGGATGCTGGGCCGCTACGAGGATGGGCTGGGCCGCAGTTGGCAGGATGCGCATCCGCTGCGCTTTTTTGGCGACGGCGAGGTGAACTTTCCCTGGCTCTCTGACGGCATGTGGTTTCTTACGCAGCAAAAGCGCTGGGGACTGCTGAAAACCGCGCCCGACTACCTGGGCGTGGCGCGCGAAATCAACCGTATCGACATCTATCGGCAAGCGGCGCAGGCGGTGGGCGTAAGCGTGCCTGCCGACGTGATGCGCCGCAGCACGCTGCTGGATGGAAAAGTTTGGGACGGCAACGATCCTGCCGCCTATGCCGACAGTTTCACTCTTCACTCTGGAGGTCAGTTATGAAAAATCAGGCCCGCACCGTGCCGCCGATCGCCGAAAACCCGCCGGTTGCCGCCCAGGTCATTCCGCTGAAAGTCCGTAAAAAACGGTCTTCCGGGCGCCTGCGTCCCGCTATGCGGCAGCTGTTTCCGGCGGCCTGCGGCATCGCGCTGCTGCTGCTGCTCTGGCAGATCGCTTCGCTGAGCCGTCAGGACTTCCCCGGCCCTTATCGCACCTGGCTGGCGGCGCGGGAGATCTTCGCTCATCCCTTTTACCACAACGGCCCGAACGACCAGGGCATCGGCTGGAATATCCTGGCCTCGCTGCAGCGGGTCGGCGTGGGGTTCGGGCTGGCGGCGCTGGTCGGCATTCCGGGCGGCTTTCTGTTGGGACGCTCGCTGTTTCTCAGCCGCATGTTCACGCCGGTTATCGCGCTGCTGCGACCGGTCAGCCCGCTGGCCTGGCTGCCGGTAGGGCTGCTGCTGTTCCAGCGCGCGGAACCCGCCTCCAGCTGGACGATTTTTATTTGCTCGATCTGGCCAATGCTGATTAACACCGCCGAAGGCGTCCGGCACGTGCCGCAGGATTACCTGAATGTGGCGCGGGTACTCAGGCTGTCGGAAGCCACGGTGATGCGCAAAATCCTCTTTCCGGCGGTGCTGCCGTCGATTCTGACCGGCGTCAGGCTTTCCATCAGTACCGCCTGGCTGGTGATCGTGGCGGCAGAGATGCTGACCGGCGGCATGGGCATCGGCTACTGGATCTGGAACGAGTGGAACAACCTCAACGTAGAACACATTCTGATCGCCATCGGCGTGATCGGCGTGGTCGGTCTGCTGCTGGAGCAGGCGCTGCTGCTGCTCGCCCGGCAGTTTTCCTGGCAGAGCAGCCGCAGAGGAGAGAGCTAATGCCGCACATTCTTGATATTCAGCAGGTCAGCCAGCGTTTTCACACGGCGCAGGGCGAATTTCTGGCGCTGGACAAGGTCAGCCTGGCGATAGCGGCCGGGGAAACCGTCAGCCTGATCGGCCATTCCGGCTGCGGCAAGTCGACGCTGCTGAACCTGATTGCCGGGCTGACGCTGCCGACGCAGGGCGTGCTGCTGTGCGACAACCGCGAGATCGCCGGGCCAGGCCCGGAAAGGGCGGTGGTCTTTCAGAACCACTCGCTGCTGCCCTGGCTGACCGCGCGGGAAAACGTGGCGCTGGCGGTCGATCGGGTATTCCGCGAGCAGAGCCGGGCCGAACGGCGCGACTGGATCGATCACAACCTGCAGCTGGTGCAAATGAACCATGCGGCGGAAAAGCGTCCCGATGAGCTGTCGGGCGGCATGAAGCAGCGCGTCGGCATCGCCCGGGCGCTGGCGATGAAGCCGCGGGTTCTGCTGATGGACGAGCCTTTTGGCGCGCTGGACGCGCTGACGCGCGCGCATTTGCAGGATGCGGTGATGGCGATCCAGCAGAAGCTCAACACCACTATCGTGATGATCACTCATGACGTGGATGAAGCGGTGCTGCTTTCCGATCGCGTGGTGATGATGACCAACGGCCCTGCGGCCAGGATTGGGGAAATCCTCACGGTGGATTTGCCGCGTCCGCGTTCGCGGGTAGCGCTGGCGGACGATCCGCATTATCACCAGCTGCGCCAGCAGATCCTGCGTTTTCTTTATGAAAAGCAGGCGGCGTAAGGAGCGGCGTATGGCAGAGCATCTGGTGGTGATCGGCAACGGCATGGCGGCAATGCGCACGGTAGAGAAGCTGTGGCAGCTCGCGCCCGAACGCTATCGCATTACCGTCATTGGCCGCGAACCGCTGGGCAACTACAACCGCATCATGCTTTCGCCGGTGCTGAGCGGCGAGAAAGCTTTCGCGCAAACGCTGCTGCATCCGCCCGAATGGTATCGGCAGCGCGGCATAACGCTACTGAGCGGCGAAGCGGCGCTGGCGCTCGATCTGCAAAACAGCCTGGTGACCACCGCGCGCCGTCGTCTGCGCTGGGATCGCCTGCTGCTGGCGACTGGCTCGCTGCCGTCCATCCCGACGCTTACGGGCAGCGATCTGCCGCACGTTACCGGCTTCCGCACGCTGGCGGATGTGGAAACCATGCTGAGCTGCGACGGCCCGGCGGTGGTGGCTGGCGGCGGCCTGCTGGGTATTGAAGCGGCGGCCGCGCTGCGGCTGCGTGGACGTCAGGTAACGCTGCTGCACCGCAACGGCTGGCTGATGGACAGGCAGCTGGACGCCAGAGCGGGCGAGCTGCTGCTGGCCGAGCTGCAGCGGCGCGGCATTGATTGCCGTTTGCAAACGCAGCTGACCGATATCGACGCCCACAGCGTCGGGTTAAACGACGGTAGCCGCCTCGCCGCCGCCAGCGTCATCGTCGCCACCGGCGTCACGCCGGATATCGCGCTGGCTCGCGAGGCGGGCATCCCTTGCGGACGCGGCATAGTGATTGACCGCCAGTGCCAGACCCGCATTCCGTCCGTGAGCGCGGTGGGCGAATGTTGTGAAATCGAAGGCGAAACCTGGGGACTGCTTGCGCCCTGTCTGGCGCAGGCGAAAGTGCTGGCGCATCGTCTTGCGGGTGTGCCCATCGCCGACTTTTACACCGAGGATATCGCCACGCGCCTGAAGGTGACCGGCGTCTCCGTATTCAGCGCGGGCGACCTCAGCGACGCTGCCGACCATCGCTCCGCCTGCTCGTTTGACCCGTTAAGCGGTCACTACCGCCGCCTGAACTTCGTCGGGGATCGCCTGAAAGGCATCCTGCTCTATGGCGACGTCAGCGACGGCGAACTCTTATTGCAGCAGATGCGCGCAGCGCAGCCGCTTTCCACGCGTGCGCTGCTGGATCCCCTAAACGCAACGCGGCCCCAGGCTGAAGGAAACAAAAGCATGAGCAAACCCACTTTAGTTGTCGTTGGCCACGGCATGGTCAGCCACCATTTTCTTGAACAGCTGGTCGCCAGCGGCCAGCACCGCAAATTCCATGTGGTGGTCTATGGCGAAGAGCGGCACGTCGCCTACGACCGCGTGCATCTTTCCGAATATTTTGCCGGCAAAGGGCACGCCGAGCTGTCGCTGGTGGCGGATAACTTCTTTGCTGAACACGGCATCGAGCTGCGCAGCCATTGCCCGATAGTCGCTATCGATCGCGAGCGCCGCTGCGTGCGCGAAGCCAGCGGCCGCGAGATGGCGTGGGACAAACTGGTGCTGGCAACCGGCTCGTACGCCTTTGTGCCGCCCATTCCTGGTCATGACCAGGCGGGCTGTTTTGTTTACCGCACGCTTGACGATCTGGACGCCATCGCCGTCAGGGCGCGCAAAGCCAGCAGAGGCGTGGTAATCGGCGGCGGTCTGTTAGGGCTGGAGGCGGCAAACGCGCTGAAGCAGCTCGGTTTGCAAACCTCGGTGGTGGAGTTTGCGCCGCGGCTGATGGCGGTGCAGTTGGATGACGGCGGCGCGACCCTGTTGCGGCGCAAAATCGAAGCGCTGGGCGTGACGGTGTTAACCAACAAGGCGACGCAAAGTATCAGCCCGCAGCCGGAAGGATCGCTGCGGCTCGACTTCGCCGACAGCGAGGCGTTGGAAACCGACCTGGTGCTGTTTTCCGCCGGCATCCGTCCACGGGATCAACTGGCCGCCGAAGCGGGACTGACGCTGGGGCCGCGCGGCGGCATCCTGGTCGACGATCGCTGCGCCACTTCCGACAAAGATATCTTTGCGATCGGCGAATGCGCGCTGTGGAACGGTCAAATCTTTGGGCTGGTGGCGCCGGGCTATCAGATGGCGCGCGTGTTGGCTGCCGTCCTGGCGGGCGAACAGGCCGCTTTCAGCGGTGCGGATATGAGCACAAAGCTCAAGCTGCTGGGCGTGGAGGTTGCCTCGTTCGGTGACGCGCATGGACGCACTGAGGGCAGCCAGAGCTATTACTGGATGAACGAGCCGCAGCAAACCTATAAAAAAATCGTGGTTTCGGCGAACGGCAAACGGCTGCTGGGCGGCGTGCTGGTGGGCGACAGCGGCGATTACAGCACGCTGCTGCAGATGATGCTGAACGCCATGCCGCTGCCGATCGCGCCGGAATCCCTGATCCTGCCCGGCACAGAACCGGCGAAAGCGGCCGGCGTGGCGGCGCTGCCAGAGAGCGCCCAGCTCTGCTCCTGTCACAACGTCAGCAAGGGCGACGTCTGCGCGGCGGTTAAGGCGGGCTGTAGCGACATGGGCGCCATTAAAAGCTGCACCAAAGCGGCGACCGGCTGCGGCGGCTGTACGGCGCTGGTCAAACAGGTGATGGAATACCAGCTCGCCCGCCAGGGCGTGGAGGTAAAGAAAGATATCTGCGAACACTTCGCCTGGTCGCGCCAGGAGCTGCATCATTTGATCCGCACCGGCGACATCAAAACCTTTGATGAACTTTTAGCGAAGCACGGAAAAGGCCTGGGCTGTGAAATCTGCAAGCCGCTGGCCGCCTCGCTGCTCGCCTCCAGCTGGAACGACTATCTGCTGAAGCCGCAGCATCTGCCTTTACAGGACACCAACGACCGCTATTTCGCCAATATTCAGAAAGACGGCACCTATTCGGTGGTGCCGCGCGTTCCCGCAGGAGAGATCACGCCAGCGGGCCTGATCGCCATCGGCCAGATAGCCGATCGCCATAACCTTTACTGCAAAATCACCGGCGGCCAGCGTATCGATCTCTTCGGCGCTCGGCTGGATCAGCTGCCTGAAATCTGGCAGGCGCTGCTGGCGGCCGGGTTTGAAACGGGTCACGCCTACGGCAAGTCGCTGCGCACGGTAAAATCCTGCGTCGGCTCGACGTGGTGCCGCTACGGCGTGCAGGATTCCACCAGCTTCGCCATCGCGCTGGAGAACCGCTACAAAGGGCTGCGCGCGTCGCACAAAATCAAAATGGCCGTTTCCGGCTGTACGCGGGAGTGCGCAGAGGCGCAAAGCAAAGATATCGGCGTGATCGCCACGGAAAAAGGCTGGAATCTCTACGTTTGCGGCAACGGCGGCATGAAGCCGCGCCATGCCGACCTGTTCGCCAGCGATCTGGACGACGCCACGCTGATCCGCTACGTCGACAGGCTGCTGATGTTCTATATCCGCACGGCGGATCGCCTGCAGCGTACCAGCGTCTGGCTGGACAATCTGCAGGGCGGACTGGACTATCTGCGCCAGGTCGTTATCGACGATTCACTGGGCGTCGCCGCTGAGCTGGAACAGGAGATGGCGCGCGTGGCGGCAAGCTATCAGTGCGAATGGCAAACCACGCTCGCCAGTCCGGATCGGCTGGCGCTGTTTCGCCCGACGCTCAATAGCGACCTGCCGGATGAAAGCGTGCAGTGGCGCCAGGTGCGAGGCCAAATCGCGCCTGCCGATCTGCCGCTGTCGGAGCGCGCCGCGCCGATTGAGGAAACCTGGACAGAAATCTGCAGCCTTGAGGATATTCCGCCGCAGGCGGGGATCGGCGCGCGACTGGGGCAGCGGCGCATCGCCCTGTTTCGCCTGAACGATCGGGTTTATGCGCTCGACGATCGGGAACCGGGCACCTCCGCCTGTGTGCTGTCACGCGGCATTCTTGGCGACAGCGAGGGCGAGCCGATCGTGATTTCGCCGCTCTATAAGCAGCGTTTCCGGCTGCGCGATGGTCAGGCGCCGGACAACAGCGGCCTGGCGGTGCGCAGCTGGCGAGTCAAAACCGAGGGCGGAAAAGTGTGGGTCGCCGCGCGGCAGCCAGCGCTTATCGAAGCGGTGACGCTATGAAAACCACCTGTCCTTATTGCGGCACCGGCTGCGGCGTGCAGATTGCGCCCGGCGGGGACGGCGGCTATCAGGTGGCTGGCGATAAGACGCATCCGGCTAATTTCGGCAAGCTGTGCGTAAAAGGCGCCGCGCTGGGCGAGACGCTGACGCCGCAGGGCAGGCTGCTTTATCCGCAGGTGGACGGTCAGCGAGCCAGTTGGGAAAAGGCGCTGGACGAGGTCGCCGATCGGCTGCGTCGGATCATCGCGGAGCATGGGCCGCAGGCGGTAGCCTTTTACGCTTCCGGGCAGCTGCTGACGGAGGATTACTACGTCGCCAACAAGCTGATGAAGGGATTTCTCGGCGTCGCCAATATCGATACCAATTCGCGGCTCTGCATGGCTTCGGCGGTGGTCGGCTACAAGCGGGCGCTGGGCGCCGACGCGGTTCCCTGCTGCTATGAGGATCTGCAGCAAAGCGATCTGGTGATCCTGGCCGGCTCCAACGCCGCCTGGGCGCATCCGGTCGCCTTTCAGCGGCTGGCGCAGGCGAAAAAAGCCAATCCGGCGCTTAAAGTCGTGGTGATCGATCCCCGGCGTACGGCGAGCTGCGATCTCGCTGATATGCACCTGGCGCTGAAGCCGGGCAGCGACGCGGCGCTGTTTGCCGGCGTGCTGAACTGGCTGGCGCAGCACGGCGGTATCGACAGCGCCATGCTGCCTTATCTTAACGGCGTGGAAGAAACCCTGAGCGCTGCCGCGATCTGGACGCCGCAGGCGGTAGCGGCATTCTGCCAGCTTAGCGTGGCGGAGGTGGTCGCTTTCTGTCGGCTGTTCCACGCTTCGCCGGAAGCTCTGACGCTCTACTGTATGGGCATCAACCAGTCCACCAGCGGCAGCGACAAGTGCAACGCCATTATCAATCTCCATCTCGCCAGCGGCAAAATCGGCAGAGCGGGCAGCGGCCCTTTTTCGCTGACCGGACAGCCAAACGCGATGGGCGGCCGCGAGGTTGGCGGCCTGGCGAATCAGCTGGCGGCGCATATGGGCTTCAGCGAGCAGGAAGTCGACCGGCTGCGGCGCTTCTGGGGCAGCCAGCATGTTGCCGACAAGCCTGGCCTTAAGGCGGTGGATCTCTTTCAGGCGATGGGGCGCGGCGAAATCAAGGCGGTATGGATTATGGCGACTAATCCCGCCGTCTCGCTGCCCGACAATCAGGCGGTGACGCAGGCGCTGCAGCAGTGTCCGCTGGTGATCGTCTCCGACGTCTGCGCACAAACCGATACCACGGCGCTGGCCGATATCCTGCTGCCCGCGCAGGGATGGGGCGAGAAAAACGGCACGGTAACCAACTCTGAACGACGCCTTTCTCGTCAGCGCGCTTTTGTCGAACCGGCGGGCGAGGCGCGGCCGGACTGGTGGATCCTGGCGCAGGTGGCGCAACGGCTGGGCTTTGCCGAGGCGTTCAGCTGGCGGCATCCGGCGGAGATTTTTCGCGAGCATGCCGCGCTCTCCGGCTTTGAAAATCACGGCGAACGCGTTTTCGATATCAGCGGCCTGGCGACCTTAAGCAATCAGCAATGGGAGAAGCTGGCGCCCATACAGTGGCCGGTAAACGCCCGCTTTCCCCAGGGCTGCGCCAGGCTCTTTAGCGATCGCCGCTTTTACCACGCCGACGGCAAAGCCCGGCTGCTGCCCGTCGCGCCGCGCCTGCCGGTGGCGAAGCCTTCAGCGGCTTATCCGCTGATCGCCAACACCGGCCGCATTCGCGACCAGTGGCACACCATGACCCGAACCGGTCAGGTGCCGCGCCTGATGCAGCATCGCAGCGAACCTTTTTGCGAACTACATCCACAGGACGCGGCGCGCTACGGCATCGGTGATGGCGATCTGGTGCGCGTGCAGTCGGCGCAGGGCTGGATCGCCTGCCGGGCGAAGCTGGAGACAGGGCAGCAGCCCGGCACGCTGTTTCTGCCGATGCACTGGAACCGGCAGTTTTGCAGCCAGGGCCATGTTGACGCGCTGGTGGCCGCCGAAGTCTGCCCGCAATCGGGCCAGCCGGAAAGCAAGCAGACGGCGGTCAGGCTCAGCCGCTGGCAACGCGACTGGGAAGCAACGCTCTGGTTGCGGGGCGACGCTCGTCCCGACAATCTCAGCTGGTGGGCGAAAATCCCGGAAACGGCCGCCACGCGCTGGCAGCTCGCCGGAGAGGGCGAAGCGGGCAGCTGGCTGCTTAAGCAGGCTTTCGTCAACGGGCTGCAGCTGCAGATAGCGGAGGCGAAGGGCGACTACTTTTATCTGCTGGGCTGGCGCGACGGCGAGCTGGCGCTGGCTTTTTTTAGCGGCGGCGACATTGATGCGCAAGCGGTAAACAGCGCTTTCGCCACGCCGCCGACCACGGCGGCCGAACGTTTTAATCTGCTGACCGGCCGCGCCGCTGGCGGCGGCCAGGGTAAAACCATTTGCAGCTGCTTTGGCGTCGGCGAGAAGGCGATTCTGGCCGCTATTGAAGAAGGCTGCCGCAGCGCGGCGGCGCTGGGCGACAAGCTGAAATGCGGCACCAACTGCGGCTCCTGTATTCCTGAACTGACTCAGCTGATTGCGCGTGAGCGCTCGGCTACTGCGAGGTAACTATGACGACGATCCTGCCTGCGCTGGATAAATTGCTGGCTTGCCGCAAGGGCGACGCCAAAGGTCATGTCTGGCTGGTCGGCGCCGGGCCTGGCGACGCGGATCTGCTGACGGTTAAGGCGCTGCGGCTGATTAGCGCGGCGGAAGTGGTGGTTTACGATCGGCTGGTCAGCGAAGAGATCCTGGCGCTGATCCCGTCCGACGCGCTTTGCATCGACGTCGGCAAAAAGCCGGGCTGCCACGCGATGGCGCAGCCGCAGATCGATCGGCTGCTGGTGGAGCTGGCAATGGCCGGGCAACGGGTCATCCGGCTGAAAGGGGGCGATCCTTTTATCTTTGGCCGCGGCGGCGAAGAGATGCTGGCGCTGCGGGAAGCGGGCATCGCCTGCGAGATCGTGCCGGGCATTACCGCCGCCACGGGCTGCGCCGCCGCTACGGGGATTCCGCTGACCCATCGCGGTCTGGCGCAATCGGTGCGGTTTATTACCGGGCACGGCAAAGAGGGAATGCCGGCGCTGGACTGGCTCAGCCTGCGCGATCCCACGCAGACGCTGGTGTTCTATATGGGACTGACCTGGTGCGAGGCACTGAGCGAAGAGTTGCGCGCCGCCGGACGTCAGGCCAATACGCCGGTCGCTATCGTGGAGCGCGGTACCCGAGCCGATCAGCGCGTCACTCTTACCTCGCTTTGCCAGCTGGCCGACACGGTCGCGCGCGAAAAACCGCAGTCGCCCGCGCTGCTGATCATCGGCGACGTGGTTTCGCTTTACGACGCCACCAGCACCTTCACGCCCAGCGCCTCGAAGGCGGCAACCAACTGCGCGGAGATGCCGCTGTCGGTAATCAGATAGTGGATATTGCTCCAGTCGCAGCGCAGCGCGAATATGGAAACCTTGCTGGTGGCTGTTCTGGCGTCCGGTGACGCGCGCTATATCAGCGGACAGACCATCAACGTCGACGGCGGACTGATTATGTCTTAGTCGTTGCCGAAGCGGCCAATCAGGCCAGCCGCGCCCAGCGCATGGCCTTTCAGCCTGCCGAACAGCGCCTCGCGCGTTAAGCCCTGTTCCAGCCCGTTCGCCGGTAAATCGGTGGCGATCAGCGTGAAGTTATAGTGATGCTGGCCGCTGCCGACCGGCGGACAAGGGCCGTGATAGTGCAGCGTGCCCGGCGAATTCTTGCCGCCCGTATAGCCTTTGCCGTCGGTCAGCTCGCCCTGCGCGAAGCTGGTGCGCTGAAAAGGAATGTTATAGGCCACCAGATGATCGACGCCCAGCCCCTTTGCGCCAACCGGATCGGTTATCACCAGCGCGAAGCTTTTGGTGCCTGCCGGCGCGTTATTCCAGCTCAGCGCAGGCGAAACGTTCTCGCCCGTACAGCTGGCGTTACCTTTAGCCGCGCCAGCGAATTTCTTCGCCATTACGTCGTTATCGTTGAAATCGGGCGAGCTAAGGGTGAACGGCGGCGCGGCGGCAGCGGTCGCGGCCGTCAACAGCAGGCTGGCGGCAAGCAGACTTCTTTTCATCAGCAGTTTCCTTATCAGACGGTTTGCGCAAAGCCTGGTCGATAAATCGCCGCTTCGCCAGCAACTTGCGGAAAAGCCACGGCGGGTGCCGCTGGCAAAACAAAAGTGTTAAGCTACCCTTTGGCTAAATTTGTGATCTGTATCTCATACTCAGAAAAGGGTTACCCAACGCTGCTAACGTGATGAAAAAATTTACCGCTGTTCTTTTTTTCGCCAGGAAACTGATTCCGACCGCGCTGCTGGCGCTCTCGCCCGCAGGCCATGCGCTGACTACCGAAACTCGCGTCGCCGAGGCGCCTTTTGACGATCCCGCCCGTTTCAGTCGCGAGCTGCCCGATTTGGGCAGCAGCGCCACGCCGAACGACGCGCTGGAAAAACGTATCGCCCAGGCGATGAAAAGCATCGGCGAAGCGAGCATGAGCAGCGACGACGATAAATCGTTGGGCAGCGAAGCCGGCGCCTGGGCGTTTAATCACTTTCGCGACGAGGCGGCGCGCCGTATAGAAGATGAAGGCCAGCAGCTGCTTTCTCCTTATGGACAGGCCAATATGTCGCTGCTTGTCGACAGTAACGGCAGCTTTGACGGCTCTTCCGCGCAGCTGATCACGCCGTGGCAGGACAACTACCAGTATCTTACTTTCAGCCAGCTGGGCATTGAGCAGACCAGTGAAGGCCTGGTGGGTAATGCGGGACTCGGCCAGCGCTGGCTGGCGGGCAACTGGCGGCTGGGCTATAACGCTTTTGTCGACCAGCTGTTTACCGGCAACCAGCAGCGCGGTTCGCTGGGCGCGGAGGCCTGGAGCCACTTTCTGCGCTTTTCCACCAACTACTATCAGCCGCTCTCGGGCTGGCGGCAGCGCTCGCTGAGCCAGGAGATGCGTATGGCGCGCGGCTACGATATCACCACGCAGGGCTATCTGCCGTTCTACCAGCAGCTTGGCGTTTCGCTCAGCTACGAGCGCTACCTGGGCGACAATGTCGATCTCTTTAACAACGGCACGCTGAGCAGCAATCCTTCCGCTATCGAGCTGGGCGTCAGCTACACGCCGGTGCCGCTGTTTACGCTGACCGCCTCGCACAAAACGGCGGACAGCGGTCAAACCCAGGATCAGCTGGGATTAAAGATGAATTATCGGATCGGCGTGGCGCTGAGCAAGCAGCTCTCTGCGGACAACGTGGCGGCGGCGCGTTCGCTGAGCGGCAGCCGTTTTGATGCGGTGACGCGCAACAATCTGCCGGTGATGGAGTACCGCCAGCGTAAAACCCTGTCGGTATTCCTGGCGACGCCGCCGTGGCAGGTGCAGCCGGGCGAAACGCTGCCGCTGAAGCTGCAAATCCGCCAGGCTAATCCGCTAAAGGCGATCGTCTGGCAGGGCGATACCCAGGCGCTGAGCCTGACGCCGCCGGCGGATAACACCAATCCCAACGGCTGGAGTATTATTATTCCGGCCTGGGACAGCTCGCCTGAGGCGAGCAACGAGTATCATCTGTCGGTGACGATAGAGGACAGCAGGCAGCAGCGGGTGACGTCCAACTGGATTACCCTGAAGCTAACGCCGCCGGTGACGCTGCAAAATCCCGACGCGGGCCAGTTTAACCTGCTGACGCCCTGAGCCGAACAGCGCGCGCTAAACTATTCGGGCGGCGGGTCGCCGCCTTCTTTCTTTGACTCACGGCTGGCTTATTATGATCGTTCGTCCGCATCGCCACTGGTTTATTCGGCTGTTCTCCTGGCACGGCTCCGTGCTGCCCGGCATCCTGTTCCGGCTTAGCCTGAACCTGCTGATGTCGGTGATCGCCATCTTCTGCCTGGACTGGTATGAAACGCTGGGCATTAAGCTGACGCTCGCGCCTTTCAGCCTGCTGGGGGTTTCCATCGCTATCTTCCTCGGTTTCCGCAACAGCGTTTGCTATGCGCGTTTCTCCGAGGCGCGGCAGCTGTGGGGCAGCCTGCTGATTACCTGCCGTGATATCCAGCGCCAGGTTCTGGCGATCTCGCCTGCCGACGCGCCGCGCATCGCGACGTTACTGCTGGCGTTTTGCTACAGCCTGAAGCATCAGCTTCGGCGCAGCGACGCGCAGGTCGATCTCCGTCGCTTTCTGGGCGATGAGGCAGATGACATTCTGAAAAGACGCGCGCGCACCAATATGATCGAACTGAAAATCTCTCAGTGGCTGGCCGACAAGCGCCGCAGCGGCGAGATCTCCGATATCGTTTACGCCCAGCTCGACAGCAGCATCCATCAGCTTTCGCAGGTTTTGGGCGGCTGTGAACGGCTGGCCAGCGTGCCGGTGCCGTTTGCCTACGGCCTGCTGCTGCACCGCACCGTATATCTTTTCTGTACGCTGCTGCCTTTCGCGCTGGTGCCGGATCTGCACTATATGACGCCGCTGGTTTCCGTATTTATCGCCTATAGCTTCCTTTCGCTGGATACGCTGGCGGAAGAGCTGGAGATGCCGTTCGGCTACGCCAACAACCATCTGCCGATGGATGCCATGTGCAGCAATATCGAGATCAATCTGCTGGAGATGAATAACCAGCGCGAGCTTCCCGACGCGCCGCTGCCCGATAAATATCATCGTCTGACCTGAAGCCCGGCCTGGCCGGGCGCTTCCCGCTGGGGCGTAACGCGCTTTTCTGGTGCGTTTGCGACGCTTTTCGCCGCCGGAACCTCTTCGCGATCACAAAAACAAGATTAACCTGTCAGGGTGCATAATCGTGCTTTTTTGCCGGCTCGCCAGCGCGTGCCGTCCGCTCTTTATTCACTTTATATGCAGTTAAAGTGAATAGGCGTCCTTGTTAACTTATTGATTTTACTTTTCACCCTTTTTTCTATGCATTTTTTCGCTGGCTGGCACAAAGCCTGCAACATAGAGTGAAGTACGCGGATTTAACATTATTTAAACTTTTAATTCACCTGCCGCGTCCGAGGAGCTTTCCCATGATGGTCATCCGTCCCGTTGAGCATGACGACCTGACGCAGCTGCTGGCGCTGGCCGGTCAAACCGGCGGCGGCCTGACGTCGCTGCCCGCCGACAGCGCGACGCTGAGCGCGCGTATCGAACGCGCTGTGCAAACCTGGCGCAACCAGTTACCGCAGGCGGAACAGGGCTATGTGTTTGTGCTGGAAGAGCAGGAGACACGCCGCATTATCGGCATCTGCGCCATTGAGGTGGCGGTCGGCATGCAGGAACCCTGGTATAACTTTCGTGTCGGCACCCAGGTACACGCTTCCCGCGAGCTGAACGTCTATAAAGCGCTGCCGACGCTGTCGCTCAGTAACGATCACTCCGGCTGTAGCGAGCTCTGCACGCTGTTTCTGCATCCCGACTACCGCAACGGCAAAAACGGCTATCTGCTCTCTAAATCCCGCTTTCTCTTTATGGCCGCTTTTCGCCAGCGTTTTATGCAAAAAGTGGTGGCGGAGATGCGCGGCGTCAGCGACGAAAGCGGGCAGTCCCCGTTCTGGGAAAGCGTAGGCAGCCGCTTTTTTTCCATCTCGTTCGCCACCGCCGACTATCTGAGCGGCATCGGCAAAAAGACCTTTATCGCTGAACTGATGCCCAGGCATCCGCTCTATATCGACTATCTCTCCGCCGAAGCGCAGGCGGCGATCGGCCAGACACATCCGCAAACCGCGCCCGCGCGCGCCGTGCTGGAAGCAGAGGGCTTCCGCTATCTGAACTACGTCGACATCTTCGACGGCGGCCCGACGCTGGAGTGCGAAATCGATCGCGTGCGGGCGATTCGTAAAAGTCGCTTGCTGAAGGTCGTTATCGGGCAGCCGGATGAAAACCTGCCGCTCTGCCTGGCGGGCAACGAGCGCTATGAGGATTTCCGCGCCGTGCTGCTGAATGCCGATCCTCATGCGGAAACGGTCGCGCTGACGTCGGAACAGGCGGCGATTTTACATTGCGGGCAGGGCGACAGCCTGCGCATGGTCACTCTGGGCTGCGAGGAGAAAAAAGCATGACCCATTTTATTAACGGCGCATGGCTGAGCGGCGACGGCGAATCGCTCAGCAAGCGGGATCCGGTTAACGGCGAACTTTTATGGCAGGGCAAAGCGGCCGGCCCGTTACAGATTGCGTCGGCGGTTGAGGCAGCGCGCGCCGCTTTCCCTGACTGGGCGCGTCGCCCTTTTGCTGAACGCGTCGCGGTGGCGGAGAAATTTGCCGTGCTGCTGCAGGAAAACCAGAAGGCGCTGGCGGAGGTTATCGCGCAGGAAACCGGCAAGCCGCGCTGGGAGGCGATGACCGAAGTACAGGCGATGATCAATAAAATCGCGATTTCCGTTACGGCTTATCAGCTTCGCAGCGGAGAAACGCAACAGGGCGAAAATCTGCTGCGACATCGGCCGCACGGCGTGCTGGCGGTATTGGGGCCATACAACTTTCCCGGCCATCTGCCGAATGGCCATATCGTACCCGCGCTGCTGGCTGGCAATACCATAGTGTTCAAGCCCAGCGAACAGACGCCCGCCACCGCTGAACAAACGGTAAAGCTCTGGCAGCAGGCGGGCCTGCCGGATGGCGTGATAAATCTGCTGCAGGGCGGCGGCGAATGCGGCAGAACGCTGACGCAAACCGAAGCGCTGGATGGCGTGCTCTTTACCGGCAGCGCGGCAACAGGTTATCAGCTGCACAGGCAGTTCGCCGGTCGGCCGGAGAAGATGCTGGCGCTGGAGATGGGCGGCAATAACGCGCTGATCGTCGAAGATCCGCAGGCGATCGACGCCGCCGTGCATATCGCCATTCAGTCGGCCTTTATCACTGCGGGCCAGCGCTGCACCTGCGCGCGTCGGCTGCTGGTGAAACGCGGCGCGCAGGGCGACGCTTTTCTGGCACGTTTGACGGCGGTGGCGGCGAAGATTGAGCCGGGCCGCTGGGATGCAGAGCCGCAGCCCTTTATGGGCAGCGTGATATCACCGCACGCGGCGGAGCATATCTATAGCGAATGGCAGGCTCGCGTAGCGGCGGGCGGACAAGTGCTGCTGCCGATGCGCTGGCCGGAACGCGCAAGCGCTCTGCTGACGCCGGGCATTATCGATATGACGGCGCTGCCGCTGCCCGATGAAGAGGTGTTCGGCCCGCTGCTGGCGGTGATCCGCTATGACGACTTCAGCGAGGCGATCCGCATCGCCAACGCCACGCGCTACGGACTTGCCTGCGGCCTGATCTCACCACGGCGCGAAGAGTTCGATCGGCTGCTGATCGAGGCGCGGGCGGGCATAGTCAACTGGAACAAACCGCTGACCGGCGCGGCCAGCAGCGCGCCTTTTGGCGGCGTCGGCGCTTCCGGCAATCATCGTCCCGGCGCTTTCTACGCGGCGGACTACTGCGCCTGGCCGCTGGCATCTATGGCTTCGGCTGCGTTAACGCTGCCCGCCGCGCTGTCGCCCGGCCTGGATTTCAGCACGGAAGGAGGAACGTTATGAGCGCACGCGAGGTTAATTTCGACGGTCTGCCCGGCTTAACGCATCACTATGCCGGTCTCTCTTTCGGCAACGAGGCTTCGGCCCGTCATCGGCACCAGCTTTCTAATCCCAAACTGGCGGCGAAACAGGGATTGCTGAAGATGAAGGCGCTGGCCGATATGGGCTTTGCGCAGGGCGTCATCCCGCCGCATGAAAGGCCGGATATCGCCGCGCTGCGCCAGCTGGGCTTTAGCGGCACCGAGGCGCAGGTGCTGGCGAAAGCGGCCGAACGGGCGCCGACGCTGCTGTCGGCGGTCGGCTCAGCTTCCGCCATGTGGGTCGCCAATGCCGCCACCGTTTCCCCTTCCGTCGACAGCGCTGACGGTCGCGTGCATCTCACCGTGGCGAACCTGAACAATAAATTTCACCGCTCGCTGGAGGCGCCAGTAACGACCGCGATCCTGCGCGCGATTTTCCGCGATGTCCGTCATTTCTGCGTGCATGACGCGCTGCCGCAGGTAGCGATGTTCGGCGACGAGGGCGCGGCTAACCATAACCGTTTCAGCGCGGGCTACGGCGAAGCGGGCGTGCAGCTCTTTGTCTATGGTCGCGAAGAGGGGAATGGCGGGCTGATCCCGGCGCGCTATCCGGCGCGGCAAACGCTGGAGGCAAGCCAGGCGGTGGCGCGGCTGCATCAGCTTGACGCGCAGCGCACGCTGTTTGCGCAGCAGAATCCGGCGGTTATTGACCAGGGCGTGTTTCACAATGACGTTATCGCCGTCAGCAACCAGCAGGTGCTGTTCTGTCACGAACACGCTTTCCTGCACCAGCAGGCGCTGTTCGACCAGCTGCGCGAAAGGCTGCCGGCCTTTACCCCCATTGTCGTGCCCGAGGCGCGGGTCAGCGTTGGCGACGCCGTTGCCACGTATCTGTTTAACAGCCAGCTGTTAAGCAAAGCGAACGGTAAAATGATGCTGGTGCTGCCGGAAGAAGCGCGTCGCCATGAAGGCGTCTGGCACTGGCTAAGCGAGCTGACGGAAGGCGGCATTATAGACGAGCTGCGGGTTTTCGACCTGCGCGAAAGCATGGGCAACGGCGGCGGGCCCGCCTGCCTGCGGTTGCGCGTGGTGATGAACGAGGCGGAGCTGGCGGCGGTCAATCCGGCGACGATGCTGACCGATACGCTGTTTACGCTGCTGAATGAATGGGTGGATCGCCACTATCGCGACCGGCTCTGCCAGGCGGATCTGGCCGACCCGCAGCTGCTGCAGGAAAATCGCGAAGCGCTGGATGAACTGACGAAGCTGCTAGACTTAGGGAGTATCTACTCTTTTCAACGCTAATCAGGGAGGAACGGGGCGCGCCGGGCTGAGCCTTCGCGCGCCGGTAGTCGCAGGGAACTATAATAAGGAGAACCTATGCAGGACTTTCTTCAGCAGACATTAAGCACAGAGCCGCCTGCGCGCGCTTCCGGCCGCAATGACCAGCTAAACTGGCAGTGGCTGGACGACGGCATTCTTGAACTCACGCCGCATCAGCCCTCTTCGCAGGCGCTTGTGATCTCGGCCGGCATCCACGGCAACGAAACTGCGCCCATCGAAATCATTAACCAGCTGGTTGGCGAGCTGCTGGCCGGCAAACGGCCGCTTCAGCCGCGCGTGCTGGTTATACTCGGCAATCCACAGGCGATCATCAGCGGCAAGCGTTACCGGCATTGCGATCTGAATCGCCTTTTCGGCGGCCGCTGGCAGCAATATGACGATCACCCGGAAGCACAGCGCGCGTGGCGTCTGGAGCAGGCGCTGGAAACGTTCTGGCAGGCAGGCTGCTCTGAGGAGCCGCGCTGGCACCTTGATTTGCATACCGCCATCCGTGGCTCCTGGCACAGCCGCTTCGGCGTGCTGCCGCTGCGTGAAACGCCGTGGCCGGACGATTTTATGCACTGGCTGAGCGCGGCAGGTCTGGAAGCGCTGGTGTTTCATCGCGCGCCGGGCGGCACCTTTACCCATTACAGTTCGCAGCACTTTAACGCCGCCAGCTGCACGCTGGAGCTGGGCCAGGCGCTGCCTTTCGGCCACAACGATCTGACGCAGTTTGGCGCCGCGCAGGCTGCGCTGGCCGCCGTGCTTTCCGGCGATCCGCTGCCGCCTGTAGAGGCAGAGCCGCTGCGCTATCGGGTATCGCAGCAGATTACGCGCTTCAGCGAAGCTTTCGTGCTGCATATGAGCCGGGAAACGCTGAACTTCACCGCTTTTCCTCAGGGCACGCTGCTGGCTGAGGATGGCGACCGGCGTAGCTACGTGCAGCAGGCGAGAGAGTACGTGCTGTTTCCTAATCCCGACGTGGCGAAAGGGCAGCGCGCCGGGCTGATGCTGGTGGAGGACAACGCCCATAACGAAACCAGCGGCAGCGGCTGAGCCTGACGGCGCCGACGGCGAGTGTGCCGTCGGCGCAAGCCTTACTTTTTCCTTTCTCGTTCCTGTCGGCTGTATTACACTCCTCCACAATTTCTGCATTAAACGCGCTATCGTCATATCTTTTTGCAATTCTTCACCTGAATCTTCGCATTCTCTCCATGATCGCCGCTTTTTTATCTTTTATGCTTTCAGGGCTTTACTCTCGTTCTGAGTACTTGACGTTCAGCGCAATAAACTGATTTCCGACATCACGACAACGCTGTCGTCACAGAAATGCAAAAGGAAAATAGAATGCGTAAATTAACTTCTCTGGTTGTAGCTATGACACTGGCAATGGGCGCGGCGAATATTGTGCACGCCGCAGCGGACAACATCACGCCGCCACCGGCAGGCGCGGATAAACCCATGATGCACAAGCCGCCTCGTCACGGCGGGCCACATGAGATGTTCAAAGGCCTGAAACTGACCGACGCGCAGAAAGAGCAGATGCGCACCATCATGAAAGAGGCGCATAAAGACAAACAGCGTCCTTCTCCGGAAGAGCGCCGCGAGCTGCACAGCATTATCGCTGCCGACAGCTTCGACAAAGCGAAAGCGGAAGCGCAGGCGGAGAAAATGACCGCCAACAGCAAAGAGCGCGCGCTCTCTATGCTGGAAACGCAGAACAAAATGTATAACGTGCTGACGCCAGAGCAGAAAAAAGAGTTCAACGCGAACTTTGAAAAACGTCTGACCGAAAAGCCGCACCACGGCGAGCCTCAGCCGCCAGCCGCTGAATAAGGCGCTTAACCGGGCGACAGCGTTCGCCCGGCAGGATAATCAAGACCGCCGACCTTGTTTATGACTTTCATGTTGTGAACAGCGTCGGCGGTTTTTTTACGTCTGCAGCGGGATGATGGGAAATTTACCGCTAAGGATCGGCTTACAGAGGATCTTGTAGCCGTCGCTGTCAAAGCCCTGCGGCGTCGAGGTCAGCTTGCCCGCGTCGCTGATATCATCCACCGACCCCAGGTAGAACCAGTTATTGATCACGTGGATCTGCGTTTTCTCCGGGCCTTCCTCCAACACGCCGACCGCCCCTTGCCACGGCCAGCACTGCACGCGCACGCGCTCCAGCGCGGCCAGCAGCCTTTCATGGTGCGCTTCCGGCGGCTCTTTGCCGCAGCAGGCGCCCGCGCAGCGGCCCAGGCTGGCGCGAAAACAGGCGCGGCCTTTGCTGACGTTCTCCAGCCCCAGCAGGCCAAGACAAAGGCGCTGCTCGTCGGCGATTTTCTGCAGCGTTTCCAGCGCGGAACGGCGGCTGGAGTAAAGGCCGAACAGGTTGGAAGTATGGGAAAAATCGACCTCTTTGGCGTAAACCACGCTGGGCTTGAGGTCGCTTATCAGCAGCGAACAGAGCTGGCGATTTTTACGCAGGCGCTTATTGAACAGCGGCTGCTGTACCTTGATCATCTGCGCTTCCAGCAGGAGCGCGCCCAGCTCGCCAGCGGTGGTGATATAGCTGACGTAGCGCGACTGGCGCAGCATTTTCGCCTCATCCGGCGTACGGAAATGGGACATCACGCGGCTGCGCAAATTCACGCTTTTACCGATGTAGAGCGGCAGGGATTCGCTGTCGCCGTGAAAGGTATAAACGCCCGGCAGGGAAGGCAGCCCTTCAAGCGAAGGCCGCAGATGCTCGGGATATTGATAAATTGCCGCCGGTTCAAATGACAGGCGATGGCTGGCTGTACGTCTGACCACATTGCACTCCGCTTACTGTTTGCTTATACAGTGTATCAGGCGCGCGCTGGATAAAAAAGAGTCGAATAAGGCTGAATGGCGCGGGAAGAGGGGAGAAAAACGGGCGATCTGAATATCGCCCGCCGGAACAGAGAGGTTATTTTTTCCAGAAATCATCAAAGACGGTGATCGGCGGACGGCGTTTGTGCTCGGTTTTCAGATACCAGCCCTCAATGATTTTCGCCGCGCTGTCATCGATTTTTTTCCCTTCCAGATACTGGTCGATCATCTCGTAGGTGACGCCCAGCGCCACTTCATCCTGCAGGCCAGGACGATCGTCCTCCAGATCGGCGGTAGGATGCTTGAGATAGAGATGTTCCGGACAGCCCAGCGCTTTCAGCAGCTGTTTGCCCTGACCCTTGTTCAGCCGGAACAGCGGATTGATATCGGTACCGCCGTCGCCATATTTGGTAAAGAAGCCCGTCACCGCTTCCGCCGCGTGATCGGTGCCTACCACCACGCCGGAAGTCATGCCGGCGATGCTGTATTGCGCCTTCATTCTTTCGCGCGCTTTCTCGTTGCCGCGCACAAAATCGGAAAGGGTAACGCCCGCGTCGCGCAGCGCTTTTTCGCTGGCCAGCACCGCTTCTTTGATATTGACCGTCAGCACTTTGTCCGCCTGGATAAATGTCAGCGCGTCCTGGCAATCCTGTTCATCCGCCTGGTTGCCGTAGGGCAGGCGCACCGCGATAAACTGATACTCTTTATTGCCGGTTTCCTCGCGCAGTTCGCTGATAGCGAGTTGGCTCAGCTTGCCGGCCAGCGTGGAGTCCTGACCGCCGCTGATGCCCAGCACCAGCGATTTAATAAACGGGTAAGCCTTCAGGTAAGCTTTCAGAAAGTCGACGCTGGTACGGATTTCCTGCTGCGCATCGATAGTGGGTTTCACTCCCAGCGCTTCGATAATTTCCTGTTGCAGAGCCATTTATCTCTCCTCAGATGTAGTGTCGGGGCAGTTGCGAAAGTCGCTGTTTTAAAACTAACGCGCCAGGCGCGAAACAACAAGGCGGAAGCCGATGTTTACACGCCTTTTGCTGATTATTCAGGCTTTTTCGGTTTTTGCGCCAGAAACACAAACATAGCGATCGCCAGCATATAGCAGCCGAAGATAGTGGCGGTCATAGTCAGCACCGAGGTGCCGCCGATGCCCGTTACCGGCACGGCGATGCCGCCCAGCGTAAACATCACCACGCCCAATACGGCGGAAGCGCTGCCCGCGCGATGCCCCTGACTCTGCATCGCCAGCGAGGCGGCGGCAACGCCAACCGCGCCGTTGCTCGCTACGCTAAAGAAGAGCGCGACCAGCACCAAAGGCAGCGCCGCGCCGCTAAGGCCAGCGAGGAACAGGCTGGCGGAAGAGACGAAAGCCAGCACCAGCGCGCCTTTAACCACGCGATATTCGCCCCACAGCGGACTGAGTCGCGCGCTGGTTTGCGAGGCGATAATCAGGCCGATGCCGTTGGCGGCGAAGCAGAAGCTGAACGCCTGCGGCGACAGGCCATAGAGCTGCTGCAGCACAAAAGGCGAAGCGCCGATATAGGCGAACATGCCAGCCATCATAAAGCCCTGAGTCAGGCAGAAGCCCATAAAAGGCCGGTGCGTGATGACCTGTCCCAGCGCGGCCCAGGCGGAAAAAAGGCTGCCCTGGCTGCGCCGCTCCGGCGTCAGGGTTTCGCTCAGCTTTACGCGCGCCAGAATAAACAGCAGCAGCGCGATGGCGGCGATAACCATAAACAGGCCGCGCCAGCTGAGCAGCGCCATCAGCGCGCCGCCCAGCACCGGCGCGGCGACCGGCGCCAGCCCGTTGACCAGCATCAGCAGAGCGAAGAAGCGCGTCAGATCGTGGCCGCTGTACATATCCCTGGCGATAGCGCGTGAAAGCACCGCGCCGCCCGCGCCGGAAAGCCCTTCAAACAGGCGTGCCAGCAGCAGCTGGTGGATAGTTTGCGCCATCGCGCAACCAACGGAAGCGATCAGCAGCAGCGCCAGCGACAGCAGCAGCGGTTTGATACGGCCATATTTGTCGCTCATCGGCCCGAAAATCAGCTGGCCTGCGCCAAGACCGATCAGACCGGCGGTAAGGCTGAGCTGAGCGGTGGCGGTGGGCGCGGCCAGATCGCTGGCGAGCGCGGGAAGGGCAGGCAAATAGAGGTCGATGCAAAGCGGCCCGAGCGCCGCCAGCAGGCCAAGCGTAATGGCGTAGCCAAAACGGTTAGGGTGTGCAGATGTCATTAATCTTCTGTCCTGAAAAGTAGTGTGTTGATTTGTTGATAAAGGGTGTAAAGGCGATCTGCCGACGCTTTCTGCGGCGTCAGACGACGCCAGGCGGTACCTTCCGTCAGCACCGCCATGACCTCCACGCAGGCGCGAATAGCTTCGTCGCTCATTTCGGGATGGTCGCGCTTCACGTTCTGGCAGGCCTGCGTAAACATACGGTTATCCGCTTCCGCCATCATGCGGGCGACCACCGGATTGCGCGTCGCTTCCGCCGCGACTTCCCTCATCAGCGCTTCGTCTTCCTCATTCAGCGCGTGACGCCAGGCGAGCAGGCGCGGCAGATCCGCTGTGGCCGTCTCTTTGATATGCTGCAGGCGGGTGTCGATAATACGTTTCACCATCTCTTCGATGATGGCGTCTTTGCTGACAAAGTAGCGATAGATCTGACCCACGCTGAGCTGCGCCTCGGCGGCGAGCTGCGCCATACTGGCCGCATGAAAGCCTGACTGGCGGAAGCAGCGCCGGCCAGCGGCGATAATCTCATCCTGGCGTTGACGATGGCGGGCCTCGCGGGCCGGGTTTGCTCTGCTCATACGGCGGGCCTTATTAAAAACGATAGCTGGTAAATGAGAATGAACGTTCATTCTCAGAGGCGGTATTATAAGCCGCTTTGTCGCGATGCGGTAAGCGTTTTGTCCCCCTCTTTTTTCTTCCATAAAATTGATAAATCAGCATTTATGATCCAAGCTTAAGGCGACATGGACAATAAATGAGGAATAAAAATCATGAATAAGGTAACAGGATTTATCGGTGCGGCAGTGGCGCTTGCTGTATTATCCGGCTGTACGGCCTATGACCGTGCGGAAAGCTACGTCACCAAACCTGTCGTCCAGGATGTGAAGAAGGGCATGACTCGCCAGCAGGTTCGTGACATCGCCGGGCCGCCTTCTACCGAAATTACGATGGTTCACGCTCGCGGCACCTGCCAGACCTACGTGCTGGGCCAGCGTGACGGCAAACAGCAGACCTATTTCGTCAGCTACAGCGATACTGGCCGCGTGATGAACTACGGCTTCCAGAGCTGTAAAGAGTACGACACCGACCCGCAGGCCGGTCAGTAAGCTTACCGCTGTAAAGAAAAAACCGGCCCAGGCCGGTTTTTTTACGTCTGATGCCTGCTGCCTTACAGCCCTGGCGGTCTTGGCACTTCCAGATAGCGACCGTCGATATCGCGACGATAGTAGTGGCCATCCTGCACGTAGAAGCGTTCGCCGCTGTAGTCGAGCGCACGCATCTCGCTACCGTAACGCTCTGCTGGCGGCTGAACCACCACGTAGGTGTTATCGTTCTGACGCTGATAATAGTTGCCGTTAAGCGCGTAATAGGTCAGGCCGCCGATAATGACCGCCGCTGCCGCTTCCGGCAAAAAGGAGAGCCGTCCTGGACCGCGACCGCGATCCCAGCCTGGACCGCGATCCCAACCGTGGCCGCGATCCCAGCCCGGGCCCCAGCCGCCGGGATGCGCTGAAACCAGCGCGGGCGACAGCAGCGTTAAGGCGAACAGCGCACTCATCACCTTTTTCATACAGTTTCTCCTGGTTCTCACTGCGAATAACATTACGCCGGGCCAGTGAAAACGCAAGAGGCAAGCGCGGGCTATTGCGGCTTGCTTACACTGCTTAACGTATTCTTAACTCAGCCTCCATGTTCACTGCCAGATCTGGCGCGGATGTGGCGCTCAGCTTCTTCTCTGGCTGCAGCAGCAGCATCGCCAGCATACTGCCGAAGGCGATTGCCGCCGTGGCGCTGAACATGGCGTTATAGCCGAAGTGCTGCGCCAGCCAGCCGCTCAGCATCGGCGAGATAATCGAGGCCAGATTGGCGATCGCCAGCGTCATGCCGCTGTAGGTGCCGACCGTGGATTTCGGCGTGACGTCGATCACCACCGACCAGTAAACGTTGTTGACCAGCGCGTTTAGCGCGTTGCCCAAAGTCATCAGCAGGATAATTTCCGCTGCAGAACTCATCAACGGAATGGCCATAAAACAGAGCGCGGTGCAAAGCAGTCCGACAGCGGCGAAGAGGTTGCGCGCCAGCCGCAGATTGCCGGTGCGCCGCAGCAGCGTGTCGGCGATTTTACCGCCCAGCAGCACGGTCACGCAGGCGCCGCTCCAGGGGATCATCGCCACGTACCAGAGCGAATGCAGATCGTAGTGGAAGCTGTCCTGCAGATATTTCGGCCCCCAGGTGACCAGCGTAAAAGTGACATAGAGAAAAGAGAAATAGCCCAGCGCGTTACAGACCAGCGTGCGGCTGGTAAAGAAGCGCCACCACGGCAGGCGCGGCCCGGTCGCGCTTTGCTGCTGGCCTTGCAGGATCAGCTCGCGTTCCGCCTGGCTGGCGCGCGGCTGCTGCAGCGGCGTATCGGTAAAGATGCGCGCGAAAATCAGCATGGCGAGCAGGGAAAACACGCCTAACAGGATAAACATCATTCGCCAGTCATTGGTTAACAGCAGTAGCCCGACGGCGATCGGCGCCGTTAACAGCGCGCCAACCTGGGTACTCAACAAACCTATGCCCAGCGCCATGCCGCGTTCGTTGTCGGGCGCCCAGTGCGCAATGGCTTTATTCATCAGCGCATAGGCCGGGCCTTCGGCAAAGCCGAAGAGGATACGCATCACGGCAAAGCCCATAATAGCGGAGCCGCCAAACAGCGCCACGCCGAGTTCGCCAGCCCAGGCCGTCGCGATCTCCAGCAGCGACCAGAGCACGCCCGCCAGCAGCCAGACTTTTTTCGTGCCCAGGCGATCCGCCAGAAAACCGCCGCAGAGCGAGCCGAACAGGTAGCCAAAGCCGAAGTAGCTCAGCACCACGCCCAGCTCGGTCTTACTGAAATGAAATTCGCCGGAGATGGCATTGGCGGCGAAGGAGAGCGCGCCGCGATCGATATAGTTGATCAGCGCGATAAAAAACAGCATGGCGAAAATGCGGTAGCGATAGCGGGTGTCGACTCTCATGGATCTTCTCCTGAACAACGAGTTGTTATCAGAGAGAAGCAAATTTGGTGCCACGGTTCGCGAAAGCCGTTTTATCTTTGCGGATTAATAAGTTAAAGCCAAATAAAAAGGCGCAGCCGTTGCCGGCTGCACCTTTACAGGACAAAACAGGCGGTTAAGCCGGCACGCTCAGCGCTTTCTGGCTGCGCGACCAGACGCGGTGCGCGCCCATCGCGGAGAGGAATTCGCTCATCAGCACGCCTTCAGCCTTGTCATCTTCAATCAGGCCTTCTTCGCGCTCGCTGTCGCCCAGGCCAAACTGCGATTTGAAACGGCGGGCGTCGCCGCTCAGGCCGATCACTTTAAGGTGCTTGTAGGCTTCCAGCAGGAAATAACGGGCGTCGCCGCTCAGCAGCAGCGCGTCGATATTGCCGTCCGGCACGATAACCGCGTCAAAGGTCAGCGAAGGCAGACCGCTGAAGGTCGCATCAATCGGCAGGTTGGAGCCATCGTCGGCACGAACCTGACCCATATGCGGCGCCAACAGCTTGCCATGTACGCCCTGCGCCTTCAGCTCCTGCAGGATCGCCAGCACGTCCGCCGCGACTACGCCATCGCTGATCAGCAGCGCGACCTGGCGTCCCTTAATCGAACCACTTGGCACTGCGTAAAGGCTCAGGCTGGCATCTTTTTTCAGGCCGTTGACGTCTTTCGGCGGCGCGGTATGCATTTTCTCGTCGGAGAGCGCGATACCCAGGTTTTCCGCCACGCCGTTCGCCAGCGAAACGTCGATATGCACCAGATGATCCACCACGCGCTCGCGAATATAGGCACGGGCGACTTTGCTCAGCTCAAAAGAGAAGGCGTCGATAATATGCTGCTGCTCAACCGGCGTCTGACTGTTCCAGAAGAGTCGCGGCTGCGAATAGTATTCGCCGAAGGAAGGGCTGCGCTCGCGCACTTTATGGCCTTCGATACGCTCCTGATAACTTTCAAAACCGCCACGGTGCGGCGAAGGCGGCGTTTCGCGCGGCCAGTTATCGTTGATGGAGTTCGGCTCGTAGTTGGCCGGATTGGTATCGATATCCATGCGGTGCATGCCCTGACGCTGGAAATTATGGTAAGGGCAGGTCGGGCGGTTAATCGGGATTTCATGGAAGTTCGGCCCGCCGAGACGGCTGATCTGCGTGTCGGTATAGGAGAACAGACGTCCCTGCAGCAGCGGATCGTTGGTGAAGTCCAGACCGGGAACGATATGGCCCGGATGGAAGGCGACCTGCTCCGTCTCGGCAAAGAAATTATCCGGGTTACGGTTCAGTACCATTTTGCCGATAAGCTGCACCGGCACCAGCTCTTCCGGGATCAGCTTGGTAGCATCCAGCAGATCGAAGTCGAATTTAAACTCGTCTTCTTCAGGGATCAGCTGGACGCCCAGCTCGTACTCCGGATAGTCGCCCGCTTCAATGGCTTCCCACAGATCGCGGCGATGGAAATCGGGATCGCGGCCGGTAAGCTTTTGCGATTCGTCCCACAGCAGCGAGGCTTTCCCCGCGACCGGCTTCCAGTGGAAGCGAACGAAGGTGGCTTTGCCTTCGGCATTGATAAAGCGGAAGGTATGGATGCCAAAGCCTTCCATCGTGCGATAGCTGCGCGGAATGCCGCGATCGGACATCGCCCAGATAACGTTGTGCAGCGTTTCCGGCTGCAGCGAGACGTAGTCCCAGAAAGTGTCGTGCGCGCTCTGGCCCTGAGGGATTTCATTATGCGGCTCAGGTTTTACCGCGTGCACGAAATCGGGGAATTTATGCGCGTCCTGAATAAAGAACACCGGCGTGTTATTGCCAACCAGATCGAAAACGCCTTCATCAGTATAGAACTTGGTGGCCCAGCCGCGAATATCGCGTACCGTATCCGCCGAGCCCGCGCCGCCCTGCACGGTAGAGAAGCGGACAAATACCGGCGTCAGCTTTTCCGGATCGCGCAGGAAGTCCGCTTTGGTGACGTCGCTCATGTCGCGATAGGGCTGGAAGTAGCCGTGCGCCGCGGAACCGCGAGCATGGACGATACGCTCCGGAATACGCTCATGGTCGAAATGGGTAATCTTTTCACGCAGGATAAAATCTTCCAGCAGCGTCGGGCCACGGGTGCCGGCGCGCAGGGAATTCTGGTCGTCGGCGATGCGCGTACCCTGATTGGTGGTCAGCGGGAAGTTCTCGCCGCCTTTACGGAAGGTTTCAAGCGCATCGAGTTTAGCGTTGCGGGTATCGGGCGCCTTCAGGCTGCCCGGCGCGGTAGGCTGCTTGCCTGGCGGCGTCGGTTCTGACAAAGGCTTGTGCGAACCATCTGCGGGTGCCAGAGAGTCCATTCCCGGCTTCGCCTGATCGGGGCCGGTTAACGGGGCGTTATGGGTGATTTCCTTGTTATCGGTTTCTTTCGACATGCTCACTTGCTCCTGTGATGAGTGTTTCTATCCAGTAACTATAGAACAGTGAGTGAGGTACGCCCGGAAACCGCAAGGTTAATGATTGCAGAGAATAAAAAAAGGGCCGCGAGGCGGCCCTGAGAGGTTAGCTGTGCGCCAGCTCGGCTTCTTCGTCCGCCTCGGTGTTAAGGCGGGACTTGTCGGTTTGCTTCAGCCACTGGCTGGTGAGCATACCTGCGGTCATCGAACCGTTAACGTTCAGCGCGGTGCGGCCCATATCGATCAACGGCTCGATGGAAATCAGCAGCGCCACCAGCGTCACCGGCAGACCCAGCGTCGGCAGCACAATCAGCGCGGCGAAAGTCGCACCGCCGCCAACGCCCGCGACGCCAGCCGAACTCAGCGTGACGATGCCGACCAGCGTGGCGATCCAGACCGGATCGAACGGGTTGATGCCCACGGTCGGCGCGACCATCACCGCCAGCATGGTCGGATAAAGGCCCGCACAGCCGTTCTGGCCGATAGTGGCGCCAAACGAGGCCGAGAAGCTGGCGATCGATTCCGGGATACCCAGGCGGCGGGTTTGCGCTTCCACGCTGAGCGGAATAGTGGCCGCGCTGGAACGGCTGGTAAAGGCGAAAGTGATTACCGGCCAGACCTTGCGGAAGAAGCGCGCGGGGCTGACGCCGTTAACGGAAAGCAGCAGCGCGTGGACGGCGAACATGATTGCCAGACCCAGATAGGAGGCGATAACAAAACTGCCCAGCTTGATGATATCCGCCAGGTTGGAGCTGGCGACCACTTTGGTCATCAGCGCCATGACGCCGTAAGGCGTCAGCTTCATAATCAGGCGCACCAGCTTCATCACCCAGGCCTGCAGCACGTCGATCGCCGCCAGTACGCGCTCGCCTTTAGGCTTGTCGTCACGCAGCAGATGCAGCGCGGCGACGCCCAGGAAGGCGGCGAAAATCACTACGCTAATAATTGATGTCGGGTTTGCGCCGGTCAGATCGGCAAAAGGATTTTTCGGCACAAACGAAAGCAGCAGCTGCGGCGCGCTGAGATCGGCTACTTTACCGATATAGTTCGACTGCAGCGCCGACAGTCGCGCGGTTTCCTGCACGCCCTGCACCAGTCCGCTGGCATTAAGGCCAAACAACCAGGTGACGAACACGCCCACCAACGCGGAAATCGCCGTGGTAAACAGCAGCACGCCGATAGTCAGCACGCTGATTTTGCCCAGCGACGAGGCGTTGTGCAGACGAGCCACGGCGCTGAGAATGGAAGCGAATACCAGCGGCATCACAATCATCTGCAGCAGCTGCACATAGCCGTTACCGACCACGTTAAACCAGCTGATGGACTCTTTCAGCACCGGATTATCGGCGCCGTAAATAGTGTGCAGGGCCAGCCCGAACAGGACGCCGACCACCAAACCCAGCAGTACTTTTTTCGCCAGGCTCCAGCTGGCGTTGCCGCTTTTAGCCAGCAGACCCAGCAGCAGGATAAAAGCCGCCAGGTTTGCGATTAATGGAAAGTTCATCCCCAGATCTCCGGTTAAACCGAGACGTTAAAGCCGTCTCGTTAATTAGCTATTTTTATTGCGCAACCATTACGCGTGACGGCGATGGTAACAGCTCGCGGAGAAGGGCCAATATAATCAAAAGGAATAGTTTATAACTTATTGAATAAAGTCGGCTGCTTATTGCGCCATCTGGTGATTTATAAACCGACTGAGGCTGTTTTGCACCAAATCCAGCATCTGAACGGGCCAGCCATCTGCACCAAAAGAGGGCGAGCCGGCCGGAAACCATATCGCCAGGCCGACCAGCGCCAGACAGAGCATCCGCTCCAGCTGGTTGCCGTTGCGGCTGCTCAGCAGCGGCAGGCGAAAACGCCAGCGGCACGGCCAGAGCAGCGGCACGCCGGCGGGCGTCAGCATATCGGCCACAATATGGCTGAGGTAGCCGAGCACCATGCCCTGGAAAACATCCGCAGGCAGCGCCCACTGTGAGGGCAGCCTGAGCTGGAGCAGCAAGACGCCACCGATAACGGCCAGCAGGCTATGGGTAAAACCGCGATGCCCGAAAGCCCGCGCGATAGGCTGAGAGAGCCAGCGCAGGCGCTGGCCGAGCGTGGAGCGCGGATGGTCGATATCCGGCAGCAGACAGGTCAGCAGCGTTGCGGGAATAATGTGCCACCAGTCGCCGTCGCCAAGCACCGGCGTCAGCTCGGCGCGCTTGGCGAAAATCGCGCTGGCAATGGCAAAAATAACGTGGCCTTCGGCCGTCATGGAAACGCTCGGTAGCTGAACTGTCAATGCATCCAGTATAGGGGATATATACAGTAGAAGAAATATGTGACGCTGTAACCAAAAGTTAATATTTTATTTACGCCGATCCTCTGAGCACCAGCGAGAAACCGAGATCGACGATGGCGTCGGCAGGCGGCAGGCCCGCGATTTTATCGGTAAGCATTGCTGCCGCCAGCTTTCCTGTTTGCCAGCGGTCAATGGCGAGAGTAGTTAGCGGCGGCAGCGTGCTGGCGGCGAAATCCAAATCGCCGAACCCCATAATAGCGATATCGTCGGGCACGGTCAGCCCCTGACTTTGCGCCTCCAGCATCGCGCCCTGCGCCAGCGTATCAGAACTGCAAATCACCGCGTCCGGCTTTTCCGCCAGCAGCGTTTGCATTCCTGCTCTTCCTGCTGCCATTGTCGCCGGCAGCGGCACGAAAGCCTGTTGGCAAATTACCCCATATTTGTTGAGCACTTCCCGCGCGCCCTGCAGCCGCAGCTGCGCCCGACGATCTTCCGTCCACAGCAGACCCACGCGCCGACAGCCTTTGCTGGCGATATAGTCGCCCGCGGCGTAACCCGCTTTTTCGTGAGAAAAGCCGATCAGCATATCCAGCGGCGTTGGCGTCAGATCCCAGATTTCCACCACCGGCAGCGCGGCGTTGAGCAGCCGCTTCTTCAATAGCGGCGTATGGTGGATGCCGGTCAGCACGATGCCGTCCGGCTTTCTGGAGAGCAGGGCGGCGACAATCGCCTCTTCGTCCTGGGGATCGTAGCCCGCCACGCAGAGCAGCATATGGTAGCCGCGCAGGGAAAGCTCGTCGCTGAGCGCCTGAATGGTATCGGTAAACATATTGTTGTTGATCTGCGGCACCACCACGGCAATCAGTTTGCTGCGGTTCGACGCCAGGCCGCCAGCCAGCAGATTGGGGATATAACCGGTAGCCTGTACGGCTTCCATAACCCTGGCCAGCGTCGCCGCCTTCACCAGCTGCGGCGTGTTCAGCGCCCGGCTCACCGTCATCGGCGACAGGCTGGCGCTGCGCGCCACATCCTGCAACGTTGGCGCGCGAGGTTTTTGCGCAGCTTTTCCGGAGCTTTTATCCATAGCCAGGCTACTCCATAACGAGGTTTTGACGCAGAAGAAACAGGCGCACAGCATAAAATCATAGCCCAAACAGTGACAGGATTTTTGCCACATTTATTTCACATCGGATAGCGAGAAAGGATTAATTTTGTGACAAAGATGGCGATTATTTGTTCTTTTTATAGCATGGCACAGAGGCGTGGCGCATAAATGTTAGCGCAATCATTTACGTTGAACGGGAGAGTATGATGACCAGCAGCGCCAATTCGCAGGCCGTAAGCTATGCTCAGGCCGCCACGGGAAAAACCGCCGCTGAATCCGGCGACAGAATCAGCGCCGTCAGGCTGTCGCTGGCTTTCCTGCCGCTTGCGACGCCGGTTAGCGATGCTAAGGTGCTTACCGGCAGGCAAAAGCCCCTGACGGAAGTCGCTATTATCTTCGCCGAAATCCAGACGCGTGACGGGCTGGAAGGCATCGGCTTCAGCTATTCCAAGCGTGCCGGCGGGCAGGGCATTTACGCGCACGCCAAAGAGATCGCCGACAATCTGCTGGGTGAAGACCCCAGCGATATCGACAAGATTTACAGCAAACTGCTCTGGGCAGGCGCTTCCGTCGGCCGCAGTGGGCTGGCGGTACAGGCTATTTCGCCTTTCGATATCGCCTTATGGGATTTAAAGGCGAAACGGGCTGGTCTGCCGCTGGCGAAGCTGCTCGGCGCTCATCGTGACTCCGTGCAGTGCTACAACACCTCCGGCGGATTTCTGCATACGCCGCTGGAGCAGGTACTGGAAAACGTCGCTATTTCGCGGCAGAGCGGCATCGGCGGCATTAAAATCAAGGTTGGCCAGCCTGACACCGCCGAAGATCTGCGTCGTCTCAGCGCCGTGCGCAAAGCGTTGGGCGATGATTTCCCCCTGATGGTGGATGCTAATCAACAGTGGGATCGTGAAACCGCGATCCGCATGGGCCGTAGGATGGAGGCGTTTAATCTGGTCTGGATTGAAGAACCGCTGGACGCCTGGGACGTGGAAGGCCATGCGGCGCTGGCCGCCGCGCTGGACACGCCGGTGGCGACGGGCGAGATGCTGACCAGTTTTCGTGAGCATGAGCAGCTGATTCTGGCGAACGCCAACGACTTTGTGCAGCCCGATGCGCCGCGTGTAGGCGGCATCACGCCTTTCCTGAAAATTATGGATTTAGCGGCGCGCCATCATAAAAAACTGGCGCCGCATTACGCGATGGAGATTCATCTGCATCTTGCCGCCGCCTATCCGCTTGAGCCCTGGCTGGAGCATTTCGAGTGGCTGAATCCGCTGTTTAACGAGCAGCTTCTGCTGCAGGACGGCAGGATGTGGCTTTCAGATCGGCCTGGTCTGGGTTTTACCCTTAGCGACCAGGCCAGAAGCTGGACCGTGCTGGACGCTCAGTTTGGCCAGCCGGCCTGAAGCGGAAGAAAAGGGCGGCGACGCCCTTGTTTCTATTGGCCGAGCAGATGCCGGCTGCTTAGTTCGGTGAGCGAGCTTAGCTTTACATCCGCCAGCGCCCAGCGCGCATCCTCGGCGTAAATCGGCGCAGGCACCACGATTGAGCGCATCCGCGCCGCTTTGGTGGCGATCATGCCGTTGACGGAATCCTCCAGCGTCACGCAGTTGAGCGGATCGACGCCGAGGCGGGCGGCAGCGTCCAGATAGACCTGGGGATGCGGCTTGCTGTAAGGCAGCGCCTCCGCCGAGGCCAGCACCTCGAAATAGTGGCGCAGGCCGAACATCGCCAGCACCTGCTCCTGCATAAAAAGCGGCGAAGCGGAAGCCAGGCCAATCTTCAATCCTTCCGCCTGACAAAGCTTTAGCGCCGTCTCCACGCCCGGCAGCAGCGGACGCGTATCTTCAATCAGGTTCAGCGCGCGGGTGATGATTCGCTGCGTGACCTCTTCCTGAGTCGGGCCGAGCCAGGGCAGCGTTTCATACCACATGCGCACGACCTGATCGATACGTAAACCGACGGTATCCGGCAGTTCTTCGCGCCGGGACAGATCGACGTCCAGCGTGGCGAAAACGTCCAGCTCCGCGCGCTCCCATAAAGGTTCGGAATCAATTAGTAACCCATCCATATCAAAAATTGCGGCAAGCACAGGACGTGAATAAGACATAATACGGCTCCGTTAGCAGTTTTCCGACACCTTAACATGAAGTTACGGCATAGGGCATTGCGCGCGTTAACTCGCCTTTTGTCGTAAAGGCGCTACTTTTTTCAGGCAGAGTTTGCCAGGCGGGGGTAAACTTACAGCCCTCAGAGCTTAAGGACAGGAGAAAGCATGACTTATCAACAGGCTGGAAGAGTCGCGATACTAAAGCGCATCGCCGGCTGGATTCTATTTATTCCGGCACTGATTTCCACGCTGGTTTCGCTGCTGCGCTTTCTGGAAGCGAGCCGCGAAAAGCGGGAAGGCATCAACGCGGTGATGCAGGACTTTTCCCATGTGATGATCGATATGATCCGCTTTAATACCGGCTTTCTGAACGCCTTCTGGCATAATTCGCCGGTACCGGATTTTAATCAGGGCGGCAACTGGCTGTTCTGGCTTATCTATATTCTGATTTTCGTCGGGCTGGCTTTACAGGCTTCCGGTGCCAGAATGTGGCGCCAGGCGCAACACGTGCGCGAAGGGATCGAAGATCAGATGATCCTGGAAAAGGCAAAAGGAGAAGAAGGGCGCAGCCGCCAGCAGCTGGAAGAGAAAATCGTGGTGCCGCGCCACACGATTTTTCTGCAGTTTTTCCCGCTCTATGTGCTGCCGGTGCTGATAGCCGTCGCGGGCTATTTTGTCCTGAAGCTGGCCGGCTTTATTGGCTGACCGCTCAGGCCGGACGGGCGAGCCTGTTGCCCGCTTCCGCCTGGTCCAGCAGGGCGCCAACCGCCCGCTGGGCTTCCCTCAGCCACTCGCCGCCGAAAACGTTCGCCCGGTTAAGCAGGTAGTAGAGTTGATAAACCGGCTGGCGCTGCTGATGGTCGCGAGGCAGCGGCCAGACCGATTCATAGCCTTCCAGAATCTCCTGCGGCAGCTCCGGGAACCAGGAGAGCATTGCCAGGTCGCACTCTCTGTCGCCCCAGTAACAGGCCGGATCGAAAATGCAGGGCCCTTCCGTGGTGGTCGCGCAGTTAGCGGGCCAGAGATCGCCATGCAGCAGCGAAGGTTGCGGATGGTGCGAGTCAAGCACGCCTCTGGCGCAGCTGACGATCAGATCGATATCGCCATACTGAATGCCTTTCTCTGCCGCCAGCTGCAGCTGCCAGCCGATACGCTGTTCGGCGAAAAACAGCGACCAGCGCTTAAGCCAGCTGTTGGGCTGCGGCGACGTTTTGATATTGTTGTCGAAATCGAGCCCGAACTGCGGCTGTTCGCTCCACTGGTGCAGGCGCGCCAGCTGCTGACCAAGCTGATGGGCGCTTTGGGCGTGCAGCGGCGATAAGGGGAGGTATTCCAGCAGCAGAAAGCTGACGTCGCGGTCATAGCCAACGCCGTATACCGCCGGCACGCGAACCGCGCCCGTGCGGGCAAGCAGCTCCAGCTGGTCGGCTTCCCAGGTAAAGAGATCGAGCATGTCGCGCCCGTTACATTTGACGAAAATGTCGCGTTCTCCGTAGCGGATGCGCCAGGCCGGATGAACATCGCCACCCGGCAACTCGGTACGCTGGCTGATTTCAGCGGCACCTGACTGCTCACTCAACAGACGACTAATGGCTGACCACATAGCGGTTTCCTCTTTTTCGCTGTGTCTTGCGGGACATGCTGATACTAACGCTTAAATAATATACAAAACCAGCATTTACGCAGTGCAGGATGCATCTTTTACAAAACATTAGCTTTTGCTGTGGTTTTGTAACGCCTCCCAGCGCGTCACGTCCACCTCGGGTTTTTCTCCCAGCACGATCTCGCCCAGGCTGATGGCCTGCTCGCGGATCTGCTCTGCGCTTAAGGCGCTGACGATACCAAAACTGTTGGTGCCCAGTTCATGTGGATGACCTTCCTTGTCGTGCAGAGAGGTAGTGAAGCCGCCATTGGTAAGGGCGCTGTTTAACTCCAGCACGTCCGTAAGCCCCTCATCCTTAAAGTGGAAAGTGACTACATACTGTTCGATATCTGTCGGGGCCATGCTGTACTCCTTTAAGTGAACCTGAATGTTCTTAGCATAGTTCATCGCCAGCCGTTATCGGGCAGCAGCGCAGATTAGCGCCTTTACCGCGCTTTTTTTTAGAGACCTTGACAAGGCTATTCATCTTTCACGACATAGCTGGTAGCGAGGCCGTGTTGAGTTACATCGTCACATATATGGAAAAACCTGGTAATTTCACTCATTTGCTGTGGACTTTAGAGGAGAAAAAGAGCTGTCGCGGCGTACTCCAGCAATGAGAATAGTCCCATTCGAGCCGCTTATCGGCTTATCTGTTAGCGCTCAATGGCATTTAACAAAATGTTACCAATCTTTCTATAAAAGAGATTGAACGTCTCGTAAAACTCTTCAGACTCAGCCTTTTTTCAACAGTCGTATGGATCATATTTAATGAAAGCGCTTAACAAGCTGTCGGCAATACTTTTACTCTCCGGCGGCGTTTTTTGTCACCAGGCTTTGGCAGACAACAATGTCTTTACCGTCATGGATGATCCTTCTTCAGCCAAAAAGAATTTTGAAGGCAATGCGGCGGCCGGTTACCTGGCGCAGACCGGCAACACCACCAGCTCTTCGCTGACGGCCAACACCAACATGACCTGGTATCAGTCGCAGATGGCCTACAGCCTGTGGGGCAATGCCAGCAACACCTCTTCCAATGACGAGCGCTCGTCGGAAACTTACCAGGTAGGCGGACGTACGCGCTACAACCTGAATCCTTCCGATTACCTGTTCGGTCAGGCCAGCTGGTTAAGCGACCGCTTTAACGGCTACGACGGCCGCTCTATTCTGGCTGCCGGTTACGGTCGTCAGATCCTGAACGGCCCGGTACACTCGCTGCGTCTGGAAGCCGGTCCTGGCGTGCGCTACGACGACTATCACGACGGCGGCCATGAAACTCAGGCGCTGGCTTACGGCGCGGCCAGCTACCAGTGGCAGCTCACCGATACCACCCGCTTTATTCAGGGCGTTTCCGTGCTGGGCAGCGACGACACCACGGTGAACTCCGAGACGGGTTTGCAGGTAGCGATTAACTCACACTTCTCGCTGAAAATGGCCTATAACGTCACCTGGAACCAGAATCCGCCAGCGTCGGCGCCGGATAAAACGGATACCAAAACCACTATCCAGCTCTCTTACGCAATGTAAGTCTGCCGTAGCGGGCTGCGAGCGGCCCGCTGTGCACTGCCTGAACCTCTCCGCCGACCGCGACGAAATCCTCTTCCTGCCGGAAAGGCTTCTCCGCGCGCATAAAAACTCTTTCCCTTGATGCTTTGACGTACCGCTCATAGCGTGTAAGATATTACTCCTTCGAAAGTTTTTAGCCGTCGCTTGCTTTTGAACCTGTGTATCAGGCGCTGTTCCAAATCGACAAACGTGAGTTGATTTTAAGAGACAACCGCCTGATATATAAATCAAACTCAATTTTGTATGTAGCCTTGCGTATGGGTTACCACTGCAGGTAAGGATGTATCATGCCCGTAATTACACTTCCTGATGGAAGTCAGCGTACCTTCGATCGCGCCGTCAGCGTGATGGACATTGCCCAGGACATCGGTCCGGGCCTGGCGAAAGCCTGTATCGCAGGCCGCGTAAACGGCGAGCTGGTGGATGCGGTCGACCCGATCGCGGAAGACGCGAACGTCGCCATCATCACCGCGAAAGATGAAGCCGGTCTGGAAATTATCCGTCACTCATGCGCCCACTTGCTGGGTCACGCGATCAAGCAGCTGTGGCCGGATACCAAAATGGCGATCGGTCCGGTTATCGACAACGGCTTCTACTATGACGTCGACCTCGATCATACCCTGACCCAGGAAGATATCGAGCTGCTGGAAAAGCGTATGCACCAGCTGGCCGAAACCAATTATGACGTCGTCAAGAAGAAGGTTAGCTGGCAGGAGGCTCGCGACGCTTTCGCTGCGCGCGGCGAAACCTACAAGATGACCATTCTTGATGAAAATATCAGCCACGACGATCGTCCCGGTCTCTATCATCACGAAGAGTACGTGGATATGTGCCGTGGCCCGCACGTGCCTAACATGCGCTTCTGCCATCACTTCAAGCTGCAGAAAATTTCCGGCGCCTACTGGCGTGGCGACAGCAACAATAAAATGCTGCAGCGTATCTACGGCACCGCCTGGGCGGATAAAAAGCAGCTGGCGGCTTACCTGCAGCGTCTGGAAGAGGCTGCCAAGCGCGATCACCGTAAAATCGGCAAGCAGCTCGACCTGTACCATATGCAGGAAGAAGCGCCGGGTATGGTGTTCTGGCACAACGACGGCTGGACGATTTTCCGTGAGCTGGAAGTTTTCGTGCGCAGCAAGCTGACCGAATACGACTATCAGGAAGTTAAAGGCCCATTGATGATGGACCGCGTGCTGTGGGAAAAAACCGGCCACTGGGAAAACTATAAAGAGGCGATGTTCACCACTTCTTCCGAGAACCGTGAATATTGCATCAAGCCGATGAATTGCCCCGGACACGTGCAGATTTTCAATCAGGGTCTAAAATCATACCGCGACCTGCCGCTGCGCATGGCGGAATTCGGCAGCTGCCATCGTAACGAGCCTTCTGGCGCGCTGCACGGCCTGATGCGCGTGCGCGGCTTTACGCAGGACGACGCCCATATCTTCTGTACGGAAGAGCAGGTGCGGGATGAAGTCAACAGCTGCATCCGTATGGTGTACGACATGTACAGCACCTTCGGTTTTGAAAAAATCGTGGTGAAATTGTCTACCCGTCCGGCGAAGCGTATCGGCAGCGACGAGATGTGGGATCGCGCCGAGGCGGATCTGGCGGCGGCGCTGAAAGAGAACAATATCCCGTTCGAATATCTGCCGGGCGAGGGCGCTTTCTATGGTCCTAAGATTGAATTCACCCTGCACGACTGCCTGGATCGCGCATGGCAGTGCGGCACCGTTCAGCTGGACTTCTCGCTGCCGGGCCGCCTGAGCGCCTCCTACGTGGGTGAAAATAATGAACGTCAGGTGCCGGTGATGATTCACCGCGCTATCCTGGGTTCTGTGGAGCGCTTTATCGGTATTTTGACCGAAGAGTACGCCGGTTTCTTCCCGACCTGGCTGGCTCCTGTACAAGTAGTGGTGATGAATATCACCGATGGCCAGTCCGAATATGTTGCAGAATTGACCCAAAAACTTCAGAATGCGGGCATTCGTGTAAAAGCGGACTTGAGAAACGAGAAGATTGGCTTTAAAATCCGCGAGCACACTTTACGTCGTGTCCCCTATATGTTGGTCTGTGGTGATAAAGAGGTGGAAGCAGGCAAGGTTGCCGTTCGCACCCGCCGTGGTAAAGACCTGGGCAGCATGGACGTAAACGAAGTGATAGCGAAACTGCAGGATGAAATCCGCAGTCGCAATCTTCATCAACTGGAGGAATAAGGTATTAAAGGCGGAAAACGAGTTCAACCGGCGCGTCCTAATCGCATTAACAGAGAAATCCGCGCCACTGAGGTTCGTCTGACTGGCGTCGATGGCGAGCAGATTGGTATTGTCAGTCTGAACGAGGCTTTAGAAAAAGCTGAGGAAGCAGGCGTTGATTTAGTAGAGATCAGCCCTAACGCCGAGCCGCCCGTTTGCCGTATCATGGATTACGGCAAGTTCCTCTACGAGAAAAGCAAATCTTCTAAAGAACAGAAGAAAAAGCAAAAAATTATCCAGGTTAAGGAAATTAAATTCCGTCCTGGTACCGATGATGGCGACTACCAGGTAAAACTACGCAACCTGGTTCGCTTTCTGGAAGAGGGTGATAAAGCCAAAATCACGCTGCGTTTCCGCGGTCGTGAGATGGCGCACCAGCAGATCGGTATGGAAATGCTTAACCGCGTCCGTAAAGATCTGTGTGAAGACATGGATCTGGCGATTGTCGAATCCTTCCCTTCGAAGATCGAAGGTCGTCAGATGATCATGGTGCTCGCTCCTAAGAAGAAACAGTAGGCCATAAAGTGGCAGCGGTTCGGCGGTTCGCCGCCGAATCCTGCTCGCCTGTCTGTTTTATTTTATTAACAATGCGAAGTGGATGTTTTAAATGCCAAAGATTAAAACTGTACGTGGCGCGGCCAAGCGCTTCAAGAAGACCGCCTCTGGCGGCTTCAAGCGTAAACACGCGAACCTGCGTCATATTCTGACCAAAAAATCTACCAAGCGTAAGCGTCACCTGCGTCCGAAAGGCCTGGTGTCCAAAGGCGATCTGGGTCTGGTTATTGCCTGCCTGCCGTACGCATAAGTCTATTTTTTTTAAATCAGAATATTAAACAGGAGAGCTAAATGGCTCGTGTAAAACGTGGTGTAGTTGCTCGCGCACGTCACAAAAAAATCTTAAAACAAGCTAAAGGCTACTACGGTGCACGTTCACGTGTTTACCGCGTTGCTTTCCAGGCTGTTATCAAAGCTGGTCAGTATGCTTACCGTGACCGTCGTCAGCGTAAGCGTCAGTTCCGTCAGCTGTGGATCGCGCGTATCAACGCAGCGGCTCGCACTAACGGTATCTCTTACAGCCGTTTCATCAATGGCCTGAAAAAGGCTTCGATCGAAATCGACCGTAAGATTCTGGCTGACATCGCCGTATTCGACAAAGTGGCGTTCACCGCCCTGGTCGAAAAAGCGAAATCAGCTCTGGCGTAAGTCAGGTGAAAGAGGGAGCTTGCTCCCTCTTTTATTTTGTAACCGCAGCAAATGATTGACATTTTTGTCCGTGCGTTTTTCAATAGGGCCACGCTTCACTACCCGGCAACAAGGCAACGCATTATGACCGCGAATTTCCGTTTCTTTTTTTACTTTAGCACCTGAACATCGGGGGCTTGTGCGCAAAGAAAAGAAACGAAAAATCGCGCTGAAAGCCTCCCTCGTGGAGGCTTTTTTATTTCCGGCGCGGCAGATCCAGGGCGCCTCGTCGTCCCCATAAAAAAACAGACCGGCCACGGCGGCTGGAAGAAGAGGAAAGCATGTCACATCTCGCAGAACTGGTGGCGAACGCGCAAGCGGCCATCGAGAATGCACACGATGTTGCCGCGTTAGACACGGTACGCGTTGAATATCTGGGCAAAAAAGGACACCTGACGCTGCAAATGACCACGCTGCGCGATGTGCCGGCGGAAGAGCGTCCGGCTGCGGGCGCGGTCATCAACGAAGCCAAGCAGAAAGTGCAGGAAGCGCTGAACGCGCGTAAAAGCGAGCTGGAATCCGCTGAGATGAATGCCCGTCTGGCGCAGGAGACTATCGACGTCTCGCTGCCGGGACGCCGCATCGAAAACGGTGGCCTGCATCCGGTTACCCGCACCATCGATCGTATCGAAGCCTTCTTTGGCGAGCTGGGTTTTGCCGTGGAAACCGGCCCGGAAATCGAAGACGACTACCATAACTTCGACGCGCTGAATATCCCTGGCCACCATCCGGCTCGCGCCGATCACGATACCTTCTGGTTCGACGCCACGCGCCTGCTGCGCACCCAGACTTCCGGCGTGCAGATTCGCACCATGAAAAACCAACAGCCGCCAATCCGCATTATTGCGCCAGGCCGCGTCTATCGTAACGATTACGATCAGACTCACACGCCGATGTTCCACCAGATGGAAGGGCTGATCGTCGATAAAAACATCAGCTTTACCAACCTGAAAGGCACGCTGCACGATTTCCTGCGCAACTTCTTTGAAGAAGATCTGCAGATCCGCTTCCGTCCTTCCTACTTTCCGTTTACCGAACCTTCCGCAGAAGTGGACGTGATGGGCAAAAACGGCAAATGGCTGGAAGTACTGGGCTGCGGCATGGTGCATCCGAACGTGCTGCGCAACGTCGGCATCGATCCGGAAGTTTACTCCGGCTTCGCCTTCGGCATGGGCATGGAGCGACTGACCATGTTGCGCTACGGCGTGACCGATCTGCGCGCTTTCTTCGAAAATGATTTACGTTTCCTCAAACAGTTTAAGTAAGGGCGGGCAAAACCTATGAAATTCAGCGAACTCTGGTTACGTGAGTGGGTTAACCCAGCCATCGACAGCGCGGCGCTTAGCGAACAGATCACCATGGCCGGTCTGGAAGTGGACGGCGTGGAAGCGGTAGCCGGCACTTTTCATGGCGTAGTGGTGGGCGAAGTGGTCGAGTGCGGCCAGCATCCGAACGCCGATAAGCTGCGCGTGACCAAAATCAACGTGGGCGGCGATCGCCTGCTGGATATCGTCTGCGGCGCGCCAAACTGCCGTCAGGGTCTGAAAGTGGCCGTGGCGACCATCGGCGCGGTACTGCCGGGCGATTTCAAAATCAAAGCGGCTAAGCTGCGCGGCGAGCCTTCAGAAGGGATGCTTTGCTCTTACTCCGAGCTGGGCATTGCCGACGATCACAACGGCATTATCGAACTGCCGCTGGACGCCGCGGTCGGCACCGATATTCGCGACTATCTCAAGCTTGATGACAGCACCATTGAAATCAGCGTCACGCCGAACCGTGCCGACTGCCTGGGCATTATCGGCATCGCGCGCGACGTTGCCGTACTGAACAAGCTGCCGCTGAACGAGCCGGTTATCGAGCCGGTCGCGGCGACCATTCAGGATACCTTCCCTGTTCGCGTGGATGCGGTTGACGCTTGCCCACGCTACCTGGGCCGCGTGATCAAAGGCATCAACGTTAAGGCTGCCACGCCGCTGTGGATGAAAGAGAAGCTGCGCCGCTGCGGTATCCGTTCTATCGATCCGGTAGTGGATATCACCAACTATGTGCTGCTTGAGCTGGGCCAGCCGATGCACGCCTTCGATCTGGATCGCATCGACGGCGGGATCAACGTGCGCATGGCGGAAGAGGGCGAAACGCTGACTCTGCTGGACGGCACGGAAGCGAAGCTGAATGCGGACACCTTAGTGATTGCCGATCACCACAAAGCGCTGGCGATGGGCGGCATCTTTGGCGGCGAGCATTCCGGCGTTAATGAAGAAACCACCAACGTGCTGTTTGAGTGCGCCTTCTTTAGCCCGCTCGCTATCACCGGACGCGCGCGCCGTCACGGTCTGCATACGGATGCTTCCCATCGCTACGAGCGTGGCGTAGATCCGCAGCTGCAGTATAAGGCGCTGGAACGCGCAACCCGTCTGCTGCTGGATATCTGCGGCGGCGAAGCTGGCCCGGTTATCGATCAAACCAACGAGGCGACGCTGCCGCCACGCGCGACCATCACGCTGCGCCGTGAAAAACTGGATCGCCTGATTGGCCACGTTATCGCCGACGAGGAAGTCAGCGATATTCTGAGCCGTCTGGGCTGCGAAGTGACGGCAGGCGACGGCGTCTGGCAGGCGGTCGCGCCAAGCTGGCGTTTCGATATGCAGATTGAAGAAGACCTGGTCGAAGAAGTGGCTCGCGTGTACGGCTACAACAATATCCCGGATGTGCCGGTGCAGGCTGGTCTGGTGATGACTTCGCACCGCGAAGCGAAGCTGTCGCTGAAGCGCGTAAAAGCGATGCTGGTGGATAAAGGCTATCAGGAAGCGATTACCTACAGCTTCGTCGATCCTAAAGTGCAGGCGCTGCTGCATCCCGGCGAGGAAAATCTGGTACTGCCAAGCCCAATTTCAGTAGAAATGTCAGCGATGCGCCTGTCGCTGTGGACGGGGCTGCTCTCGGCGGTGGTCTATAACCAGAACCGTCAGCAGAGCCGCGTACGCCTGTTTGAAAGCGGGCTGCGCTTTGTGCCTGATACGCAGGCAAACCTCGGCATTCGACAGGACGTTATGCTGGCGGGCGTAATCAGCGGCGCGCGCTACGAAGAGCACTGGGATCTGGCGCGTCAGACAGTTGACTTCTATGATTTAAAAGGTGATTTGGAATCCGTCCTCGATCTGACCGGCAAACTGGAGCAGATTCAGTTCCGCCCAGAGGCGCATCCGGCGTTGCATCCGGGACAGAGCGCCGGCATCTGGTTGCAGGAGCAGCGTATCGGCTATCTGGGTGTGGTGCATCCGGAACTTGAGCGGAAACTGGATCTTAACGGGCGTACCGTGGTCTTCGAACTGGAGTGGGACAAGGTGTCAGACCGCGTCCTGCCTGAAGCGAGCGAGATTTCACGCTTCCCCGCAAACCGCCGTGATATCGCCGTGCTGGTGGCCGAAAACGTCCCCGCAGCAGATATTATCGCCGAATGTAAGAAAGTTGGCGTAAATCAGGTAGTTGGCGTAAACTTGTTTGATGTGTACCGCGGTAAGGGTGTTAATGAAGGTTTTAAGAGCCTTGCTATCAGCCTGATTTTGCAAGATACCGGCCGGACACTCGAAGAAGAGGAGATCGCTGCAACCGTCGCCAAATGTGTTGCGGCGTTAAAAGAGCGATTCCAGGCAACCTTGAGGGATTGAACCTATGGCGCTTACAAAAGCTGAGATGTCTGAATACCTGTTTGAAAAGCTGGGGCTTAGCAAACGGGATGCCAAAGAGCTGGTAGAGCTGTTTTTTGAAGAGGTGCGTCGCGCTTTGGAGAACGGCGAGCAGGTAAAACTGTCAGGATTTGGTAACTTCGACCTTCGCGACAAAAATCAACGTCCGGGACGTAATCCCAAAACCGGCGAGGATATTCCGATTACGGCGCGTCGCGTAGTCACTTTCCGCCCGGGACAGAAGCTGAAAAGCCGGGTTGAAAACGCTACGCCGAAAGAAGACTGACCAGTGCTCTGCAAAAGGCCGCTTACGCGGCCTTTTTTATCGCTTAATTTTGTTCGTTTTGTTAGCCAGGCACCGATTTATGACTCCGCTTTCTCTGCATATAGCGCTGACTCGTCGCCATCAGCGGCGCTGGCTCGCCGCGCTGGGCGCTTTTTGTCTGGTGCTTTTTTTAGTGAGCCTGAGCGCCGGCGATCGCTGGCTGCCGCCGCAACGCTGGTTTGATACGGACTATCAGCTGTTTGTCTGGCAGCTGCGGCTGCCGCGCTCGCTGGCGGTATTTCTGGTTGGCGCGGCGCTGGCCGTCACCGGCGCGGTGATGCAGGCGCTGTTTGAAAATCCGCTGGCGGAGCCGGGCCTGCTTGGCGTGGCGAACGGGGCAGGCGTCGGGCTGGCGCTGAGCATTTTTTTCGGTGCGAGCGGAGTGTGGTCGTTAAGTCTTTACGCCATCGCCGGCGCGCTGCTGATCACTTTTATCCTGCTACGCTTTTCACGTCGTTCGCTCTCCAATAGCCGCCTGTTGCTGGCTGGCGTCGCCCTGGGCATTATCTGTAGCGCAATCATGACCTGGACCGTTTATTTCAGCACCAGTCTGGATCTGCGTCAGCTGCTGTACTGGATGATGGGCGGCTTCAGCGGCGTGGACTGGCGCGACGGCGGCCTGATGCTGGCGCTGCTGCCCGCGCTGCTCTGGCTATGCGGGCAGTGGCGCGTACTGAATCTGCTGGCGCTGGGCGAAATCTCCGCGCGACAGCTGGGGTTGCCGCTGCTGCTGTGGCGCAATTTACTGGTGGTGGCGACCGGCTGGCTGACCGGCGTCAGCGTAGCGCTGGCGGGCGCCATCGGCTTTGTTGGCCTGGTGATCCCGCATATTTTGCGACTGAATAACTTTAACGATCATCGTATGCTGTTGCCGGCCTGCGCGCTGGCCGGCGGCGGCATTCTGCTTGCCGCCGATATTATCGCCCGCGTTGCCATCGTCTCGGCGGAACTGCCGATCGGCGTGGTAACGGCGACGCTGGGCGCGCCGATTTTTATCTGGCTGCTGATACGTCATCGTCACTGACTCCGGGTCAGTGTTTTTCTCAACTGAAACAGGAAAAACCAATGAGTATTTACGATACAGAACTGGTAACGCTGGAGGGTGAACACACCACGCTGGCCAACTGGCAGGGCAAAGTATTGCTGGTGGTCAATGTCGCTTCAAAATGCGGTCTGACGCCGCAGTACGAGCAGTTAGAGAATATTCATAAGGCCTGGCAGGATCGCGGTTTCGCGGTACTGGGTTTTCCCTGCAACGCGTTTCTGGGGCAGGAGCCGGGCAGCGCCGAAGAGATTAAAACCTTCTGCAGCACCACCTATGGCGTCACTTTCCCGATGTTCAGTAAAATTGAGGTCAACGGCCCGGATCGGCATCCGCTTTATCGCCAGCTGATTGCGGCCAGGCCCGAAGCGGTAGCGCCGGAAGAGAGCGGTTTTCTGGAGAAAATGCGCAGCAAAGGCCGCGCACCGAAAGAGCCGGGCGATATTTTATGGAATTTCGAGAAATTCCTGATCGGACGCGACGGCACGGTAGTTCAGCGTTTTTCACCAGACATGACGCCGGAAGATCCTATCGTGATGGAAAGCATTAAAGCGGCGCTGGCAAAATAGATGCTGCTGCAGTGTGAAGGCGTTGCGATAGCGCGACGCCTTACCTCTTTTACCGCCAGCGTCGACACAGGCGAGCTGATTCATATCCTGGGGCCGAACGGCGCCGGAAAAAGCTCGCTGCTGGCGGCGCTGGCCGGTTTGCTGGCGGCCGAAGGCCGGATTATGTTCGCGGGCAGGCCAATATCCGCCTGGACGGGCTACGCGCTGGCGCGTCGACGCGCTTACCTGGCCCAGCAACAGCGGCCCGTTGGCAATATGCCGGTCTGGCACTACCTTAAGCTGCACCAGCCGGCTGATTTAACCGGGGATGAGCAGACGCTGACGGCGCTTTGCGAAACTTTTCAGCTAACGGCTAAGCTGGCGCAGCCGCTTAGCCGCCTCTCCGGCGGCGAGTGGCAGCGAGTGCGCCTGGCGGCCGTGCTGGGTCAGCTAGCGCAGCCGGAAGGGCGTTTGCTGCTGCTGGATGAGCCGCTCACCGGCCTGGATCTGGCGCAGCAGGCCGCGTTCGATCGCTGTGTGGCCGACAAAGTAGCGGCAGGATTGACGGTTATTATGAGCGGTCATGATATCAATCATTCGCTGCATCATGCCCGGCGCGTCTGGCTGTTGAAAGAGGGCGCGTTGCTGAAGCAGGGATTGACCGCGGACGTTTTACAGCCCGCAACGCTGTCGGCGGTTTACCAGGTGCCTTTCCGAAAAATCGAGGCGGAAGGGCGCTCGTTACTGACCACGTTGTTCTGATTCGAAGTATGAGTAATCGCAGCCAATAAAGGGATTCTGTTATGCGCTACCTGCTTTTTTTACTGGCTGTTCTGCTGGCGGGCTGCAGCAGCCACGCGCCGCCGCCGAATGGCCATCTCTCCGACTCCATTATGGTTATCGCGCGACTGAACGAGCAGCTGCGCGAATGGCGCGGCACGCCTTATCGTTACGGCGGTATGGGACGCAGGGGAATCGACTGTTCAGGTTTCGTTTATTTGACCTTCCGCGATCGTTTTGATCTGCAGCTGCCGCGAACCACGCTTGCGCAGACGAAAACCGGCACGCGCATCGGTAAAAAAGATCTGCTGCCCGGCGATTTACTGTTTTTTAAAACGGGTGCGGGAGAAAACGGACTGCACGTCGGCATTTACGATACCGACGACCAGTTTATCCATGCTTCCACCAGCCAGGGCGTTATCCGCTCCTCCTTAAATAACGTTTACTGGAAGAAAGTCTTCTGGCAGGCGCGACGCATTTAATTATTTAGCCTGCTAAGGGTTTAAGAAAATGCTTATATATCTGCTGGTTGTCTTTTGACACTATCATCTTTTTTTAGGGCGACTCAGTTGTGGCATTAATTGTCGGTTAATTCGCCATCGTCGCTAAAACGATTTTCCCTTGTCGGATTTTGTAAAGAGAGTTTAAAGAAATGCGCTATGGGGATTTTCTGGCACGAAAATATGATTTAATAATAAAACACCTTTCTTGTGGAATATGTGATAGCTTAACTCGCTACATGCTTACTTCCCGGCGTTTGGACGAGGGGCGTATTAAAGCGCTGTACGGCTACTTCATCATGGCTGAATAAAAATGAATATCCATCTGGAAGCGGATTATATAAGTCACACGGCATTTAACCCGATCTACGGTTTCGGCGGGCAGCTTATCGCCGTCGAACTGCTGACCCATTTCTCGCACAGCACCGCTAACGTAGCGGTTCCGCAGGAGCTGTTGCTACCGCAGCTTGATAAAGAGCAGCGGATCGTTTTATTGCAGAACCAGATCAACAGCATTGAAAAACACGCAGACTTTTTCAGCCAGCAAAAAGTAAAGGTGACGCTGAAAATAGACGAGCTGCTGGCGCAAACCATTCTCGACAGCGAGTTTTTAAGCCGCAAGCTGGACGCGCTGGGCTGGCTGGAACTGGAAATAACCGAAAGCTTCGCCGATTTAAAACTGGGGAAAGATCATCCCGGACTGATGGCGCTTAGCGAAAGATTTGATTTATGCCTGGCGAATTACGGCGCGGGCAAAGCGCCGTCAAAAGCAGTATACGACAATCTCTTTTCCCGCATTAAACTGGATAAAGGCTTTATTCAGCACAATATTAATCGTAACTCTTTTCAGCCGTTTATCAACGCGCTGCTGGAGCATATCAAACCTCACTGCCAGCAGGTTATCGTCCAGGGCGTGGATGATATTACCGGACTGGAAAAAGTGAGCCGTTATCAGTTCGACGGTATTCAAAGCGCGCTCTTTTCCCCGGTAGCGGAAGAGTCGCTCACTTCTCTGATCGTGCCGCCAAGAGAGCTGGTCGGCGAAGCGTTGTAATATCCCTTTACTCTCTCCGTGTTTGCCGCCGTGCAGGAGGTTTACACTTAAAGCTGGCCTTGCAAAGGCATCGGCAAACAGTAAGGGGAGCGTATGCATTTTCAAAACAGCTGGCATGACGAGCTGGCGGGATTTTATACCGCCCTCAACCCTACACCGCTGAAAAACCCACGGCTGCTTTATCACAGCGCGCCGCTCGCCGCGGAACTAGGGCTGGATGAAAGCTGGTTTACCGCCGATAAAACGCCCATCTGGAGCGGCGCGCAGCTGCTGCCGGGTATGGCGCCGCTGGCGCAGATCTATAGCGGGCATCAGTTTGGCGTCTGGGCGGGGCAACTGGGCGACGGCAGAGGCATTCTGCTGGGCGAACAGCAGCTGGCGGACGGACGCAAAATGGACTGGCATCTCAAGGGCGCCGGTCTGACGCCTTACTCGCGCATGGGCGATGGACGAGCCGTGCTGCGCTCTTCGCTACGCGAGTTCCTGGCTTCGGAAGCCATGCATCATCTTGGTGTGCCCACTTCACGCGCGCTGACGGTAGTGACCAGCGACGAGCCGGTGCAGCGCGAAACCACCGAACGCGGCGCCATGCTGCTGCGCGTGGCGGAAAGCCATGCCCGCTTCGGCCATTTCGAACATTTCTTCTACGCACAGCAGCCGGAAAAAGTCCGCGAGCTGGCGGACTATCTGATCCGCCATCACTGGCCGCATCTGCAGGAGGAGCCGGATCGCTATCTGCTCTGGTTCAGCGATGTGGTGAAACGCACGGCAAGACTGATCGCTCACTGGCAGAGCATCGGTTTTGCGCACGGCGTCATGAATACCGACAACATGTCGATCCTTGGCATTACGCTGGATTATGGCCCATATGGTTTTCTGGACGACTATCAGCCCGACTTTATCTGCAACCATTCCGATTATCAGGGACGCTACAGCTTTGATAACCAGCCGGTGGTTGGCTTGTGGAATCTGAACAGGCTGGCGCATTCGCTCTCCGGATTGCTGGAGACGGCGCAGCTGAAGCAGGCGCTGGCGGAATATGAGCCGGAGCTAATGCGCAGCTGGGGAAGCCAGATGCGCGCGAAGCTGGGACTGATGACGCAGGACAAAGACGATAACGATATTCTGACCGGACTACTGTCGCTAATGACCAAAGAGGGCAGCGACTACACGCTGACGTTCCGTATGCTCTGCGACAGCGAGCAGCAGCAGGCGCATTCGCCGCTGCGGGATGAGTTTATCGATCGTGAGGCTTTTGACAGCTGGTACAACATTTATCGCCAGCGTTTGTTAAAAGAGGAGAGCGACGACGCGACGCGGCAGCAGAAGATGAAGCAGGTTAATCCGGCAATTGTATTAAGAAACTATCTGGCGCAGCAGGCGATCGAGCAGGCGGAAAAGGATGATGTCAGCGTGCTGGCCAGGCTGCACCAGGCGCTGCTGCGGCCTTACGATGATGCGCCGGAGTTTGCGGATTTGATGCGTCGCCCACCGGACTGGGGCAAAAAACTGGAGGTCAGCTGTTCAAGCTGAGCAACGGGACTGACGCAGCGCGTTAATGCCTCGTCATAATCAAACAGGGGCGCCATTGCGGCGCCCGATTCTACTCAAAACCGTGACGCTACCGCATCCGCCAGCAGCGTCAGCACTTCCTCGCTGTCTTCCCAACCCAGGCAGGGATCGGTAATCGACTGGCCGTAAACCAGCGGCGTACCCGGCTGCACTTTCTGCGTGCCTTCTTTCAGGAAGCTTTCAATCATCACGCCGGCGATGGTCTGCGAACCGCTGCGGATCTGCTGCGCCACGGAAGCGGCAACCTCTTTTTGCAGACGATGCTGTTTAAGGCAGTTGCCGTGGCTGAAGTCGATAACCAGCCGCGCCGGCAGCTTATGTTCACGCAGGCTGGCGGCCGCGGCGGCAACGTCATCCGCGTGATAATTCGGCTGTTTGCCGCCGCGCATAATAATGTGCCCGGAAGGATTGCCGCTGGTCTGGTAGATCGTCATCTGGCCATGTTTGTCCGGCGAAAGAAACATATGGCTGGCGCGGGCGGCACGGATCGCGTCGACGGCGATTTGGATATTGCCGTCCGTACCGTTTTTGAAACCGACCGGACAGGAGAGCGCGGAAGCCATTTCGCGATGGATCTGGCTTTCGGTGGTACGGGCGCCGATGGCTCCCCAGCTAATCAGATCCGCCAGGAACTGGCCGACCACCATATCCAGAAACTCCGTAGCGGTAGGCAGGCCGAGACGATTGATCTCCAGCAGCAGCTCACGCGCGACGGCCAGGCCGTGGTTGACGCGAAAGCTGCCGTCGAGATCGGGATCGGAAATCAGGCCTTTCCAACCCACGACGGTGCGCGGTTTTTCAAAATAGGCACGCATGACGATCTCAAGCTCCGCCGCATGACGCTGGCGTAGCGCGTTAAGTTTTGCAGCGTACTCCAGGGCGGCGGCGGGATCGTGCAGCGAGCAGGGGCCGATCACCACCAGCAGCCGACGATCTTCACCAGAGAGGATTTTGGCAATACGCTGGCGGGAAGCGGTAACGTTAGCGGCAATTTCCGGCGTGATCGGGAGACGCTGCGCCAGTTCATCAGGCGTAATCAGGCTCTCGATGCGCGCGGTCCGCAGTTCATCTGTCTTGTTCATAACCATCCAAAAAATTTGTTCTTCGCAGCGGCGGGAGTACCGGGAAGTGATGGCGATCACAATAAACCTGACATGCCAGCAATTTCAACCCGAAACGCCCGCTCGGATGGCGCAACGGGATAAATATCACTGTTTCTGGCGCACGATCAAAAATGACGTTTCAGTACATCCGGCGCGTCAGGCCCATGATGTCCATTATTTTCGTGGCGATTTCCTCAACGGAGTAGTTGGTACTGTTGAGGTAACGGATTTGATGGGTACGGAACAGCGCCTCCACTTCGCCAACTTCCAGCCGGCACTGCCGCATAGAGGCGTAGCGAGTATTCTCCGCGCGCTCCTGGCGGATAGCGGCCAGTCGTTCCGGATCGATGGTCAGGCCAAAGAGTTTTTGCTGGAAAGGGCGCAGCGCGGGCGGCAGCTTCAGGTTATCCATATCGTCGGCGATAAAGGGATAGTTGGCGGCGCGAATGCCGAACTGCATGGCCAGATAGAGGCTGGTTGGCGTTTTGCCGCAGCGCGACACGCCCAGCAAAATAACCTGCGCCTCTTCCAGACCGCGCAGGGAGATGCCGTCGTCGTGCGCCAGCGTATAATCGATAGCCGCAATACGGGCGTCATATTTGCCCAGGTTATTAGCCGTCAGGCCATGCGTACGGTTGGCGACCGGTGCGGGCGCAATACCTAACTCCTGCTGCAGCGGCGCCACCAGCGACTGCACGATATCCTGACAGAAGCCCTCACTTTGCAGGATGATATCGCGTATTTCCGGCGTGACGATAGAGATAAAGACCAGCGGCCGCACGCCGCTTTTCTGCCAGATAGCGTTAATCTGCGCTTTAACGGCCTGCGCGCGCTGAACGTTTTCCACAAAAGGCAGGGTAACGCTGTTGATGCCGACGGGAAACTGGGAGAGAACCGCGTGGCCCAGCACTTCGGCGGTAATGGCCGTCCCGTCGGAAATATAAAATACGCTGCGCTCGTTATTTTCCATTTTTGGCTCCCGATAAACGTCTCGATAAGGATTGAATTAAACTACAGTCTTATAGCAAATAGCGCCAGCAGGGATATTCAAAACATATAATTCATTGCTAAATTTAATGAAACATTTATGCTGCCAGGGCGTCAGCAGCACGCTTATATGAGGATTATGAAATCACGTTTCTTTTTATTATGCATAAAAATAGATATTAAACTGAAAAGCATTCTGAAAACGAATCGGAAACGGGTAAATTGGCGCGTCGCGTAGTTGTTGGGGTTGTTTTCTTTAAAATCAATAACTTAAATATTGTTTCTTCTGGCAAAAAAAGATTATTGCTGGCGGAATTTTCTTAAAAGCGCGCTTTTATTTAGCTTGAACGATTCAACACTTTCTTTCCCGGCAGGGAATATGCCAGGCTCAAAAACGCACGATGCTATTCCCGTTAATTCATTTATAAAAGGATTGCTTCAATGTCCAATCAAGGCGCACTGCCGCTTGTGCTCTGGTATAACCAGCTTGGCATGAACGATGTTGATCGGGTGGGAGGTAAAAATGCCTCTCTGGGTGAAATGATCACTAATTTGTCATCGCTCGGCGTTTCCGTTCCCAACGGTTTCGCCACTACAGCCGATGCATTCAATCAGTTCCTCGATCAGAGCGGCGTCAGTCAGCGGATCTATGCGCTGTTGGACAAGACCGATATTGATGACGTGGACGAGCTGGCCAAAGCGGGGAAACAGATCCGCGAATGGATCGTGGAAACGCCTTTCCAGCCAGAGCTGGAGCAGGCGATCCACGAGGCCTATCAGCAGCTCTCCGCCGATGACGACGACGCCTCGTTCGCCGTTCGTTCTTCCGCTACGGCCGAAGATATGCCGGATGCTTCGTTTGCCGGCCAGCAGGAAACCTTCCTTAACGTCCAGGGCTTTGACGCCGTGCTGGTGGCGGTTAAGCATGTTTACGCCTCGTTATTTAACGACAGGGCGATCTCCTATCGCGTGCATCAGGGCTACGATCATCGCGGCGTGGCGCTGTCAGCGGGCGTGCAGCGCATGGTGCGTTCCGATGTCGGCGCCGCAGGCGTAATGTTCACTATCGATACCGAGTCGGGCTTCGACCAGGTCGTCTTTATCACCGCCGCCTATGGCCTGGGCGAGATGGTGGTTCAGGGCGCGGTGAACCCGGATGAATTCTACGTGCATAAGCCGACGCTGGCGGCTGCGCGTCCTGCAATCGTCCGCCGCACGATGGGCTCGAAAAAAATTCGCATGGTCTATGCCGATTCCCAGGCGCATGGCGAGCAGGTAAGAATCGAGGATGTGCCGGAAGCAGAACGCGATCGCTTCTGCCTGAACAGCGAAGAAGTGGAAGCGCTGGCGGCTCAGGCGGTACAGATAGAGAAGCACTACCAGCGGCCAATGGATATTGAATGGGCGAAGGATGGCCATACCGGCAAGCTCTTTATTGTGCAGGCGCGCCCGGAAACGGTTCGCTCCAACGGCCAGGTTATGGAGCGCTATACGCTGCAGGGCAAGGGTAAAATCGTGGTGGAAGGGCGCGCTATCGGTCACCGCATCGGCGCGGGCGAAGTGAAAGTCATCCATGATATCAGCGAAATGAACCGCATTCAGAAAGGCGACGTGCTGGTAACGGACATGACCGATCCCGACTGGGAACCGATCATGAAAAAGGCTTCCGCCATCGTCACCAACCGTGGTGGACGCACCTGTCATGCCGCGATTATCGCGCGCGAGCTGGGCATTCCGGCTGTGGTAGGCTGCGGCGACGCCACCGATCGCCTGCGCGATGGGCATAAAGTGACCGTCTCCTGCGCTGAAGGCGATACCGGTTACGTCTATGACGATCTGCTCGACTTTGAGGTGAAAAGCTCTCAGGTCGACGAGATGCCCGCGCTGCCGCTGAAAATCATGATGAACGTCGGCAACCCGGATCGCGCCTTTGATTTCGCCTGCCTGCCCAACGAAGGTGTTGGCCTGGCACGACTGGAATTTATCATCAACCGCATGATTGGCGTGCATCCGAAAGCGCTGCTGGAGTTCGACCGCCAGACGCCTGAACTGCAGCAGCAGATCCGCGAGATGATGAAAGGGTTTGACGATCCGGTGGAGTTCTATATCGCTCGCCTGACGGAAGGCATCGCCACGCTTGGCGCCGCTTTTTCACCGAAGCGGGTTATTGTGCGCCTGTCAGACTTCAAAACCAATGAGTATGCCAATCTGGTCGGCGGCGAAAACTACGAGCCGGAAGAGGAAAACCCGATGCTGGGGTTCCGTGGCGCGGGCCGCTACGTAGCGGACAGCTTCCGCGACTGCTTCGCGCTGGAGTGTGCGGCCGTTAAGCGCGTGCGCAACGAGATGGGCCTGACCAACGTAGAGGTTATGGTGCCCTTTGTGCGTACCGTGGCGCAGGCGAAAGCGGTGGTGGAAGAGCTGGAGCGTCAGGGCCTGAAGCGCGGTGAAAACGGATTGAAGATCATTATGATGTGTGAGATCCCTTCCAACGCGCTGCTGGCGGACGAGTTCCTGCAATACTTCGACGGCTTCTCTATCGGCTCAAACGATATGACGCAGCTGGCGCTGGGACTGGACAGGGACTCTGGCGTAGTGTCGGAGCTGTTCGACGAGCGAAATGACGCGGTTAAAGCGCTGCTGTCGATGGCGATCCGCTCGGCGAAAAAAGCCGGCAAATATGTCGGTATCTGCGGCCAGGGGCCGTCGGATCATGAAGATTTCGCCGCATGGCTGATGGAGGAGGGAATTGACAGCCTGTCGCTTAACCCGGATACGGTAGTGCAGACCTGGCTAAGTCTGGCGGAACTGCCAAAAGCGTAGCGATTGTTCACTTTAACGCCTGAAAGGCCGACTTGTTCGGCCTTTTTGCTGTACCATACATAAAAAAAAGCCCATCACATGGGATGGGCAAAGACTACACACAGCAATTCTTTGTTCTGTTCAGGGGAAAAAGGTTGTTTATAAATCAGCGCGTTGCCGCTAAACATAACCGATATAGTATTCCCCACACTGAAATGAGTCTTTAAGAATCCTCTTATTAGTTTAAAGATAATTATATTTAATTAGCGGAATTGCAGTCGCAGGGCGCAATAACTGTATTTATCTTAATCAATTCTTATTAAGAGAGATGGGAATGGCGGCAGCCGGGCAGATAATGGTAAAAACCGCTAAACAAACGTCCCTTTTAAAGTTATTAGTGGTTTTGACAGATTGAGGCGGCCAGCCGTGCTGGCCGCGGAAAAGTTACGGTTTGTCTGAATTTTCCTGTTCAAATTCAGCCAGTTCTTCTACCACTTCTTCCGGGTCATCCAGCGGCGCAGGCTCCTCGTGCATCCAGACCGAGACCAGTCGATAGGAGACAGCCAGCACCACCGGGCCGATAAAGAGTCCTATCATACCGAAGGCGACCAGCCCGCCGATCACGCCGGAAAGGATAAGAATCATTGGCAGATCGGCGCCCATGCGAATAAGCATCGGACGCAGCACGTTGTCCAGCGTGCCCACCACGCAGCTCCAGATCAGCAGTACCGTTCCCCATGTAGTATCGCCGCTCCAGTAAAGCCAGATAATGGCCGGAATCAGCACCACCAGCGGCCCCAGCTGCACCAGGCAGGAGAGGATCATCACCACCGTCAGCACGGTCGCGTAAGGAATGCCGGAGATTGCAAGGCCAATGCCGCCCAGCACGCCCTGCACCAGAGCCGTCACCACTACGCCAAGCGCCACGGCGCGGATCGCCTGGCCCGCCAGCAGCACGGCGGCGTCGCCGCGACGATGGGCCAGCCGATAGGCAAAATGGCGGATGCCGTTGCCAACCTGTTCGCCGCGCCAGTAGAGCAGGACGCTGAACAGCAGCATCAAGCCCAGATGCAACATAAAGCGACCGAAGTGGCCGGCCTGGGCGAACAGAAAGATGCTGGTGCGGCCGATATAGGGCTGCACGCTGGTCATCATCGCCGAGCCGCCGCCAGCCAGCAGATGATGCCAGGCGGAATAGAGCTTTTTGCCTACCAGCGGCACATCGTGCAGCCAGAGCATCTGCGGCAGCATCAGATGGCCTGAGGTCGCCCAGGCGATCACCGGCCCGCTGTTTTCAATCAGGCTGTTGACCAGCAGCGCCACCGGAATGACAAACAGCAGCACCAGCAGCAGCGTCATTGCGATCACCGCCAGCGATCGGCGTCCCCACAGCCAGCCCTGGATCTTCAGCATCAGCGGCCAGGTGGCGATCACCACCATGCTCGCCCAGGCGAAACCCAGTACAAAGGGCTGCACTACCCACAGACAGGCGACGATCAGCAGCGTAATAAACAGGATGGAGAAGATGATCTGCAGCATATCCCATCCGTTTTGCGTGTTCTTCATGTATGACTGTTAACCTCGAGTAAGAGAGCCGCCAGAGTAGACCGGCAGGCGGAATGCTGAACCCTGCGTATTAAACGCATTTTCCGTGGAAACGGCACGTTATTCTTTTCGCTATGGTTTTGAAATGGCGACAGGTCATAAAAAAATGTGATAAAACCATGCCAAACGCCTCACCGCAAACATAACCTGGTTACACGACAATGATCCCACAGATTTCTCAGGCGCCGGGCCTCGTTCAACTGGTGCTGAATTTTTTGCAGACGCTGGAGCAGCAGGGTTTTACTGGTGATACCGCGACCAGCTACGCCGACCGTCTTACCATGTCCACCGATAACAGCATTTATCAGCTGCTGCCCGACGCGGTGCTTTTCCCGCGATCGACCGCCGACGTTGCGCTGATCGCGCGTGTGGCGGGCGAAGAGCGCTATCGCAGCCTGGTGTTTACGCCGCGCGGCGGCGGCACCGGCACCAACGGTCAGGCGCTGAATCAGGGCATTGTGGTGGATATGTCGCGCCATATGAATCGTATACTGGAAATCAACGTGGAGCAGGGTTGGGTAAAAGTGGAAGCGGGCGTGATCAAAGATCAGCTCAACGCCGCCCTGAAGCCGCTGGGCTACTTTTTTTCTCCTGAACTCTCTACCAGCAATCGCGCCACGCTCGGCGGCATGATCAATACCGATGCTTCCGGGCAGGGTTCGCTGGTCTATGGCAAAACCTCCGACCATGTTCTTGGGCTGCGCGCAATATTACCCGGCGGTGATATGCTGGATACGCGGGCTATTCCGGTCGGCGTGGCGGAAACGCTGGCGAAAGAGCAAACACGCGAGGGCGAAATCTATCGCACTGTGCTGGAGCGCTGCCGCGATCGCCGCGAGCTGATTATCGAGAAATTCCCCAAACTCAATCGCTTTCTTACCGGTTACGATCTGCGCCACGTTATCAGCGATGATTTACAGCAGGTGGATCTGACCCGTTTGCTGTGCGGCGCGGAAGGCACGCTTGCCTTTATCACCGAAGCGCGGCTGAACATCACGCCAATCCCTAAGGTGCGCCGGCTGGTCAATATCAAATATGACTCTTTCGATTCAGCGCTGCGCAGCGCGCCCTTTATGGTGGAGGCGCAGGCGCTGTCGGTAGAGACGGTGGATTCCAAAGTGCTGAACCTGGCACGGGAAGATATCGTGTGGCATTCGGTTAGCGAACTGATTACCGACGTGCCTGACCGCGATATGCAGGGACTGAATATCGTCGAGTTCGCCGGAGACGATCGGGCGCTGATCGACGGCCAGGTCGCCTCGCTTTGCCAGCGGCTGGAGAGCCTGATGGCGACCAACGAAGCGGGCGTGATCGGCTATCAGCTATGCGATGATATCGGCGGCATTGAACGTATCTACGCCATGCGGAAAAAAGCGGTCGGGCTGCTTGGCAACGCCAAAGGTCGCGCCAAGCCGATCCCGTTTGTCGAAGACACCTGCGTGCCGCCGCAGCATCTGGCGGATTATATCGTCGAGTTCCGTCAGCTGCTGGATGGCCATAACCTCAGTTACGGTATGTTTGGCCATGTCGACGCTGGCGTGCTGCATGTACGGCCGGCGCTGGATATGTGCGATCCGCAGCAGGAGATGCTGATGAAGCAGATCTCCGACGAAGTCGTGGCGCTGACGGCGCGCTATGGCGGACTGCTGTGGGGCGAGCACGGCAAAGGCTTCCGCGCCGAGTACAGTCCGGCTTTCTTCGGCGAAGAGCTTTTTAACGATCTGCGGCGCATCAAGGCTGCTTTCGATCCGGGCAACCGGCTCAATCCAGGGAAAATCTGCGCGCCCTGGGGCGTTGACGAACCAATGATGAAAGTGGATGCGGTCAAACGTGGCACTTTCGACCGCCAGATCCCGGTTCAGGTGCGCAGCGACTGGCGGGGCGCGATGGAGTGCAACGGCAACGGGCTCTGCTTTAATTTCGACGTGCGCAGCCCAATGTGCCCGTCAATGAAAATTACCGGCAACCGCATTCATTCGCCGAAAGGCCGCGCCACGCTGACCCGTGAGTGGCTGCGGCTGCTGGCAGAGCAGGGCGTCGATCCGCTGGCGCTGGAGCGCGCGCTGCCGCAGGCAAAGGTCAGCCTGCGCGGCATGATCGAACGCACGCGTAACAGCTGGCACGCGAAGCGCGGCGAGTATGATTTTTCGCATGAGGTTAAAGAGGCGATGTCGGGCTGCCTGGCCTGCAAAGCCTGCTCCACGCAGTGTCCGATAAAAATCGACGTGCCGGGATTCCGTTCGCGTTTTCTGCAGCTTTACCATACCCGCTACCTGCGTCCCGCGCGCGATCACCTTGTCGCTAGCGTGGAAAGCTATGCGCCGCTGATGGCGAAAGCGCCGAAGTTCTTTAACTTCTTCCTGCGCCAGCCGCTGGTGCGGGAGCTGAGCAAAAAACATATCGGCATGGTTGATCTGCCGCAGCTCTCTTCGCCCAACCTTAAACAACAGCTGGCCGGCCAGCGCGCCGCCGCCGTCACGCTGGAGCAGCTGGAGGCGATGAACGACGAGCAGCGCGCCAGCCATGTGCTGATCGTTCAGGATCCCTTTACCAGCTATTACGAAGCGCAGCTGATCGGCGACTTTGTACGGCTGGTGGAAAAGCTGGGATATCAGCCTGTGGTGTTACCTTTCTCGCCGAACGGCAAGGCGCAGCATATCAAAGGGTTTTTGCAGCGATTCGCCAGAACGGCGCAGAAAACGGCGGATTTTCTGAATCGCGTCGCGAAGCTGGGCCTGCCGATGGTCGGCGTCGATCCGGCGCTGGTGCTCTGCTACCGGGACGAATACAAAGAGGTGCTGGGCGAGAAAAGAGGCGATTTTCACGTGCAGCTGGTGCATGAATGGCTGCAGAAAGCGCTGCCGGAACGGCCGCCGGTGCCGCGCAGCGGCGAAGCCTGGTATCTGTTTGGTCATTGTACCGAAGTAACCGCGCTGCCCGCTTCCAGCCAGCAGTGGGCGGCGATTTTCGCCCGCTTCGGCGCAACGCTGGAGAATGTCAGCGTGGGCTGCTGCGGCATGGCGGGCACCTACGGCCACGAAACGAAAAATCTCGCTAACTCGCTGGGCATCTATGAGCTCTCCTGGCATCAGGCGCTGCAAAAGCTGCCGCGCCAGCGCTGCCTGGCGACCGGCTACTCCTGCCGCAGCCAGGTAAAACGCATCGAAGGCAACGGGATGCGCCATCCGCTGCAGGCTCTGCTGGAGCTGCTGTAAAAGCCTGCATAAAGAGAAGCGGAAATCTTGCCGCCGCCAGGGTATAATAGCCCGTTGCGGCGGCGCGCTACAGAATCCAGGCCGCCTGGCGGACAAACTCATTTTGCAGCGAGACGACTTTTTCCCACTCGCCGTTTAAAGCCAGCTGATGGCACAGTCGGGTAAGCGAATGGCGTGCCAGCTGCCAGGCTTGCATACGGAAGAGGCGTTCACGCGTCGTGTCGCTCAGCTCCTGCAGCAGCCGCTGATGCAGCCTGCCCAACGCATGCAAATAGCTTTGATCGTCGCCGTTAAGCTGGCAAAGCTCGGCGATATCAAGACAGGTATCGTTAAAATTGCGTAGCTGTTCAGGGCTGCACTCGGGCCGGTTTAGTTTGGCCAGGGCCAGAATATAATCAACCGTTATATCCCGGATAGAAAAGTGGTATTCATCAATTTTATGTTGCAGCCAGGCATTTATCGACAGAGTCATGCGCACTCCTGTTGGTGCTAATGATAATCATTATCATATTATAACCGGCGCAATATTCAACGCCGACGCAAATAATTTTTATCGATTTATGCTGCCTCTCAGAAAAATTGGTAATAACGATACGCGTTAAGGGTGAAAGCGTTAAAATAAGTATTCTTCGGGCTTAGCGCAACGCGACTAATATTTACTGGCCGCTTTTCAATGTGTTACCATTTCGTTAAATCACTGCGTGACACACATCGCAAACCTCTTCGCAGGGTCTAAACTGAATAAAAAGGCCCAAAAAAACACGGTTGACCTTAATCCCTGCAAAACAAGAGGTTGAAGAGACAATCATTATCACTAACATAGGGGTATCAGCCCGCAGGGCTACCGACTCGCGAGGTAATGTTATGCCATCAGCAACAACCGCTTCTTTTTCTCCCGACGACTTCGTCTGGAAAGGACTGACGCTTACCGACAGCGCCGCACAGCAAATCATCGCGCTGTCCGCCGGCGACCCGCATGTGAAGGGGTTACGGCTGGGCGTTAAAACGTCCGGCTGCGCCGGATTCGGCTATACCATGGATTTGATTAAAGAGCCTGCGTCGGATGATTTAGTCTTTACCCATAACGGCGCGAACCTCTATGTGCCGCTGCAGGCTATGCCTTTTATCGACGGAACCGAAGTGGATTTCGTGCGTGAAGGTCTGAACCAGATTTTTAAATTTAATAATCCTAAAGCTCAACACGCCTGTGGCTGTGGTGAGAGCTTTGGCGTTGAGTAAATTTTATGTCCCGAAATACTGATACATCAGACGACGTGCAGGTCTGGGAAGGAAGCCGCCAGAAATACAAGGAAGGCTTCTTCACCCAGCTGCAAACCGAAGAGTTCGCTCACGGCATCAGCGAAGATGTGGTGCGTGCGATCTCCGCCAAACGCAACGAGCCGGACTGGATGCTCGAGTTTCGCCTTAAAGCCTACGCGGCGTGGCTGGAGATGGAAGAGCCGCACTGGCTGAAAGCTAACTATAAGTCACTGAACTATCAGGATTACAGCTACTACTCTGCGCCATCCTGCGGCAGCTGCGACGACAGCTGCGCCTCGGAGCCGGGCGCTCAGCAGAGCTCCGGCGCCGCCGCGCCGAACTACCTGACGGAAGAAGTGGAAAACGCCTTTAAACAGCTGGGCGTACCGGTGCGCGAAGGCCAGGAAGTGGCCGTGGACGCCATTTTCGACTCGGTATCGGTTTCCACCACCTACCGCGGCAAGCTGGCGGAGCAGGGCATTATCTTCTGCTCGTTTGGCGAAGCGATTCACGACCATCCGGAGCTGGTAAAACAGTATCTGGGCAGCGTGGTGCCGGCCAACGATAACTTCTTCGCCGCGCTTAACTCAGCGGTCGCCTCGGACGGTACCTTCGTCTATATCCCGAAAGGGGTGCGTTGCCCGATGGAGCTGTCGACCTATTTCCGCATCAACGCGGCGAAAACCGGTCAGTTCGAGCGCACCATTCTGATTGCCGATGAAGGCAGCTACGTCAGCTACATCGAAGGCTGCTCCGCGCCGGTACGCGACAGCTATCAGCTGCACGCGGCGGTGGTGGAAGTGATCATCCATAAAGACGCGGAAGTGAAGTACTCCACCGTTCAGAACTGGTTCGCCGGCGGCGAAGCAGAAGGCGGCATCCTCAACTTCGTAACCAAGCGCGCGCTGTGCGAAGGCGAAAACAGCAAGATGTCCTGGACGCAGTCGGAAACCGGTTCGGCGATCACCTGGAAATACCCAAGCGTGATCCTGCGCGGCGACAACTCCGTAGGCGAGTTCTTCTCCGTAGCGCTGACCAGCGGCCATCAGCAGGCCGATACCGGCACCAAGATGATCCATATCGGCAAGAACACCAAATCCACCATTATCTCTAAGGGGATTTCGGCGGGTAAAAGCCAGAACACCTATCGTGGCCTGGTGAAGATTATGCCGACGGCGACCAACGCCCGTAACTTCACGCAGTGCGACTCTATGCTGATTGGCGCGGAGTGCGGCGCGCACACTTTCCCGTATGTGGAAGCGCGCAACAACACCGCGCAGCTGGAGCATGAGGCGACCACCTCGCGCATCGGCGAAGATCAGCTGTTTTACTGCCTGCAGCGCGGCATCAGCGAAGACGACGCGATCTCAATGATCGTCAACGGCTTCTGCAAAGACGTTTTCTCCGAGCTGCCGCTGGAATTTGCGGTGGAAGCGCAAAAACTGCTGGCGATCAGCCTCGAACACAGCGTGGGCTGATCCCCGCTGCTTATTCATTTTGCGCAGTGCCGACAGGTACTGCCCAGGAAAAAATATGTTAAGCATTAAAGATTTACAGGTAAGTATCGAAGACAAAGAGATCCTGCGCGGGCTGAACCTTGAGGTGAAGCCGGGCGAAGTGCACGCCATTATGGGGCCGAACGGCTCAGGCAAGAGTACGCTTTCCGCCACGCTGGCGGGCCGCGAAGAGTATGAAATCACCGGCGGCTCCATCGAGTTCAAAGGCAAAGATCTGCTGGAGCTGTCGCCGGAAGACCGTGCGGGCGAAGGCATCTTTATGGCCTTCCAGTATCCGGTAGAAATCCCGGGCGTCAGCAACCAGTTCTTCCTGCAGACCGCGGTTAACGCGGTGCGCAAATATCGCGAGCAGGAGTCGCTGGATCGCTTTGATTTCCAGGACTTTATCGAAGACAAGATTCACCTGCTGAAAATGCCGGAAGATCTGCTGACCCGTTCCGTTAACGTCGGCTTCTCCGGCGGTGAGAAAAAGCGTAACGACATCCTGCAGATGGCGGCGCTGGAGCCTGAGCTCTGCATCCTCGACGAAACGGACTCCGGTCTGGATATCGACGCGCTGAAAATCGTCTCTAACGGCGTCAATACGCTGCGCGACGGCAAGCGCTCTTTTATCATCGTCACGCACTACCAGCGCATCCTGGACTACATCAAGCCTGACTTCGTACACGTGCTCTATCAGGGGAAAATCGTCAAATCAGGCGATTTCTCACTGGTGAAACAACTGGAGGAGCAAGGCTATGGCTGGCTTACCGAACAGGAGTAGTGAAAACGCCCTGCAGCAGTGGCATCACCTGTTCGAAACCCAGGGCGAGCAGCGTTCCATGCAGGCTCAGCAACACTGGCAGCAGGTGCTGCGCTTAGGGCTGCCGACGCGCAAGCATGAGAACTGGAAATATACGCCGCTGGACGGCCTGCTGGCGCACAACTTTGTGCTGCCGACCGCCGCCGAGCTGAGCGCCGACGATGTCGCTGCGCTGGCGCTGGATATCGACGCCATCAAACTGGTCTTCATCGATGGCCGTTTCAATGCGCAGCTGAGCGACAGCAGCTACGATCTGTTCGATATTCAGGTGACTAAAGCCGCAGGCCGCCGCGAGCTGAACGCGCCGATCCAGCCGGAAATCTTCCTGCACCTGACGGAGAGCCTGGCGGAAGAGGTGACCACCATTCATCTGCCGCGCGGCAAGTCCGCCGCGCGCGCTGTCTATCTGCTGCATATCAGCAGCGGCAGCGCTCAGGATGAGATGAATACCTCGCACTATCGGCATCATCTGCAGCTGGATGACGGCGCGGAAGCCACGGTTATCGAGCACTACGTCAGCCTGAACGAGAGCACGCACTTTACCGGCGCCCGCTTCACCGCGTCTGTAGGCAACAACGCGCAGCTGACGCACTACAAACTGGCTTTCGAACACGCCAGCAGCAACCACTTCGCCCATAACGATCTGCTGATCGAGCGCGATGCGCGCGTGCAGAGCCACAGCTTCCTGTTGGGCAGCGGCCTGAGCCGCCATAACACCAGCACGCAGCTGAACGGCGAAGGCACCGAGCTGTTTATCAACAGCCTGATGCTGCCGGTAGAGAAAGAAGTGTGCGACAGCCGTACTTATCTGGAGCACAACAAGGGCTACTGCCAGAGCCGTCAGCTGCACAAAACTATCGTGCGCGACAAAGCCAGAGCGGTGTTCAACGGCAAGATCGAAGTGGCGAAGCACGCGCTGAAAACCGACGGACAGATGACCAACAACAACCTGCTGTTGGGACGTCTGGCGGAAGTGGACACCAAGCCGCAGCTGGAAATCTACGCCGACGATGTTAAGTGCAGCCACGGCGCCACTATCGGCCGTATCGATGACGAGCAGATGTTCTATCTGCGCGCTCGCGGCATCAGCGAAGAGTCTGCCCAGCGCATGATTATCTACGCCTTTGCCGCTGAGCTGACCGAAGCCATCACGGACGAGGTACTGAAGGAAGCGGTGATGCAGCGTATCGCGCAGCGCTTTCCCGGAGGCATTAAATGAGTTTCGACCTGACACGCGTCAGGGCTGATTTTCCCGTACTGGCGCGAGAAGTAAACGGCCAGCCGCTGGCTTACCTCGACAGCGCCGCCAGCGCGCAAAAACCGCAGGCGGTTATCGACGCGGAGAGCCATTTCTACGAGCACGGTTATGCGGCGGTGCATCGGGGTATTCATACCCTGAGCGCCGAAGCGACCACGGAGATGGAAGAGGTTCGCGCACGCGCTGCGCGTTTCCTTAACGCCGCGTCGCCGGAAGAGATTGTGTTTGTCAAAGGCACCACCGAAGGTATCAACCTTGTGGCCAGCAGCTGGGGCGGCAGTGAGCTGCAGCCCGGCGACAACATCATCATTACCGAGATGGAGCACCACGCCAATATTGTTCCGTGGCAGATGGTGGCCGAGCGTACTGGCGCAGAAGTGCGTTTTATTCCTCTGACGGCCGAAGGCGAGCTGGATCTGACCGCGCTGCCGAAGCTGATGGACAGCCGTACCCGTATGCTGGCCGTCACGCATGTTTCCAACGTGCTGGGCACCATCAACCCGGTGAAACAGCTGGTGGCGCAGGCGAAAGCCGCAGGCGTCGCCACGCTGATCGACGGCGCGCAGGCGGTAATGCACTCGAAGGTTGACGTGCAGGATCTGGGCTGCGACTTTTACCTCTTCTCCGGCCATAAAATTTACGGCCCATCAGGCATTGGTATCCTCTACGGTCGCAAGGCCATGCTGGATAAAATGCCGCCGTGGGAAGGCGGCGGTTCGATGATTGCGACCGTAAGCCTGACCGAAGGCACGACCTATGCCGCAGCACCGTGGCGCTTTGAAGCCGGTTCGCCGAACACCGGCGGCATTATGGGCCTGGGCGCGGCGCTGAAGTGGGTCGAGGAGCTGGGGCTGGAAAACATTGCGCAGCGCGAGCAGGAGCTGATGCGCTACGCGATGGAGAAGCTGGCTACTGTTCCCGATCTGATCATCTACGGCCCGCAGGCGCGTGCAGGCGTTATCGCTTTCAATCTGGGACAGCATCACGCCTATGACGTGGGCAGCTTCCTGGATCGCTACGGTATCGCTATTCGTACCGGCCATCACTGCGCCATGCCGCTGATGCACCACTACAACGTGCCGGCAATGTGTCGCGCTTCGTTTGTTTTGTATAATAGCGAAGAAGAGGTCGATCGCCTGGCGGCTGGCCTGACACGTATACATATGCTGCTGGGCGGCTAGACCGGCAAAGGAGAACCGATGGCAACCTTGCCTGATAAAGAGAGACTGGTACGTAACTTTTCCCGCTGCGCCAACTGGGAAGAGAAATACCTCTATGTCATAGAGCTGGGCGCGAAGCTGCCACCGCTGCCGGAGTCGCAGCACCTGCCGGAAAACACCATTTCCGGCTGTCAGAGCCAGGTCTGGATTGTAATGGATTTGGATGAGCAGGGTCGCGCGCTGCTACAGGGCGACAGCGACGCCGCTATCGTCAAAGGCCTGATTGCCGTGGTTTTCGTACTTTACCAGCAGATGACCCCAGCGGAAATCCTGGATTTCGACGTGCGGCCGTGGTTCGCCGAGCTGGCGCTGACCCAGCACCTGACGCCTTCGCGCTCGCAGGGGCTGGAAGCGATGATCCGCGCTATTCGCCAGAAAGCGCAGGACAGCATCGGCTAAGTTGCTACACTTCTCGACAGACTTCCCGTCAGCGAGACGGGAAGTATTTTCCTGACGAGAAACGACAATGAACATTCTGCTATCCTCTTTTTTGTTTTTCTTCTGCATTGCCGTCCATGCGGCTGAATATCCTCTTCCCGCAGCCGACAGCCGCCTGATTGGTGAAAACCAACTCTACACCGTGCCCAACGATGGCCGCTCGCTGGAGAGCATCGCAGCGCAGTTTCAGACGGGCCTGCTGGGAATGCTTGAGGCGAACCCCGGCACCGATCCCTGGCTACCCAAAGCGGGCTCGCAGCTGGTTATTCCCGGTCAAATGCTGCTGCCCGACACGAAAAGGGAAGGGATAGTCGTCAACGTGGCGGAGCTGCGGCTCTATTACTATCCGAAAGATGAAAATAAAGTAGTGGTTTATCCCATCGGCATCGGCCAGCTCGGCGCTAACACGCCCGCGATGATCACCCGCATCAGCCAGAAAATCCCAAATCCCACCTGGACGCCAACGCCTAATATCCGCAAGCGCTATGCGGCGGAAGGCAAAACGCTACCGGTTACTATACCGGCCGGCCCGGATAACCCTATGGGACTTTATGCGCTGCGTCTGGCCTGGGGCAAAGGCCACTATCTGATCCACGGCACCAATGCCGATTTCGGTATCGGGATGCGCGTCAGCTCCGGCTGCATTCGCCTGCGGCCTGACGACATTGAAAGCCTGTTTAACAGCGTGCCGGAAGGCACCCGAGTGCAGATAATCAATCAGCCGGTTAAATACGCGGTGGAACCGGACGGCAAACGCTACCTTGAAGTGCATCAGCCGCTGTCGCATAGTGAAAAAGACGATCCGCAGACGCTACCGATCGCTCTGACAACGAAAACGAAAAAGTTTATCAGCAGCGAGCTGAGCGATCGGGAGGTCGTTAGAGAGGCGCTGACAAGGCGTTCCGGAATGCCGGTGCTGGTGAACAGCGGAGAGGCTTCAGCGGCAGCGCCTGTAAAGGCGTCAGAAGCGCTGTAAGCGATTTTGCCAGAAAGCTGAGAGAAAGAGGGCCAGAGCAGTTTTCGACGGGCTGGAGCGCCCTTCAGCAGAGATAAAACGCAGACAAAAAAAATGGCGCACACTGTGCGCCATTTTTAAACCAGAACTCTTACTTACGGTAAGAGTGAGCCTGGTTGTCCAGACGCTGGTTAGCGCGTGCTGCGTCGTCTTTAGCAGCCTGAACGTCAGAACGGATTGCGTTCACGTCGTTGCTCAGCTGGTCAACTTTAGCGTTCAGAGTCTGAACGTCGGTAGACAGCTGGTCAATTTTAGCGTTGCTTGAGCAACCAGCCAGCAGAGTTGAACCCAGGATTACCGCGCCCAGTACCAGTTTAGTACGATTCATTATTTATACCCTCTAGATTAAGTTAATCTCCATGTAGCGTTACAAGTATTACACAAAGTTTTTTCCAATGAGAATAAATTTTTGGTGAGAACGTGCTTAAATTTGATCGTTCGCTCAAAGATGCATCGTCTTTGCGGAAAAGGCTAAAAAATTAAGCGAAAACAGATAATTTCAATCGGAGTTATCCCGGCTTATGGGCTGATTGCATCGTTAATTTCGATTGGAATTTTTAGAAAAAGTTGTTAGCGGAATTGTAAAAAAAGCGCCTCTCGGGGCGCTTTTTCACTACAAGGCGTAATCTTTGATTACAGAACGTGCACAGAGGCGGTATTCGTGGTTCCGCTTGGTACCAGCGCGCCGGAAACCATCACTACCACATCGCCTTTCTGACCGTAACCGCTGGCGATCGCCGCTTCCTTACCAATACGGTAGAAATCGTCCGTAGAAGCGATCTCTTTAACCACGGAAGCCACGATGCCTTTGCTCAGGATCAGCTGACGCGCGGTCTGCTCGTTGGTGGTTAAAGCCAGAATGGTGGCGTTCGGGAAGTACTTACGCACCGATTTAGCCGATTTGCCGCCTTCGGTCGCTACCACAATCAGCGGCGCTTCCAGCTTCTCAGCCGTTTCTACCGCGCCGCGGCATACCGCTTCGGTAATGCGCATTTTGCGGTTGTCGTGCTGAGAGTCGATACGGCTCTTCATCACGCGATCGGTGCGTTCGCAGATGGTGGCCATAATGGTCACAGATTCCAGCGGGTATTTACCCTTGGCGCTTTCGCCAGAGAGCATTACCGCATCGGTACCGTCCAGGATGGCGTTAGCCACGTCGCCGGCTTCCGCACGGGTAGGGCGTGGATTTTTGATCATTGAGTCCAGCATCTGCGTCGCGGTGATCACCACTTTACGCGCGCGGTTACACTTCTTGATCATCATCTTCTGCGCGAAAATGACCTCTTCAACCGGGATTTCCACGCCCAGGTCGCCACGCGCCACCATGATGCCGTCGGAAGCGTCCAGAATCTCGTCAAAATTGTTCAGGCCTTCCTGGTTTTCAATTTTAGAGATGATCTGGATATGCTCACCGCCGTGCTGCTTGAGGTGCTCGCGGATTTCCAATACGTCGGAACGCTTGCGGATAAAGGAAGCGGCGACGAAATCCACGCCCTGTTCGCAGCCGAAGATCAGGTCGCGTTTGTCTTTCTCGGCCAGCGCAGGCAGCTGAATGGAAACGCCCGGCAGGTTAACGCCTTTGTTTTCGCCCAGGTCGCCGTTATTCAGCACTTTACAAACAACGGTGTGTTCAGTGACTTCGGTGACTTCCAGGCCGATCAGGCCATCGTCCACCAGCACGGTGTTGCCGATGGAAAGGTCGGCGGCAAAGCCCGAATAGGTGACCGCAACGCGCTCGCTGTTGCCGATAACGGACTGGTCAGTGGTAAAGGTGAAGGTTTGTCCGGCCTTCAGGGAAACGTCCGCGCCGCCTTCCAGCTTCATGGTACGGATTTCCGGGCCTTTGGTGTCCAGCAGAATAGCGGCCTGTTTGCCGGTTTTGCTCATCACCGCGCGCAGGTTAGCGATACGCTTACCGTGTTCGTCATAGTCGCCGTGAGAGAAGTTCAGACGCATGACGTTCATGCCCGCGTCCAGCAGGTTGGTCAACATTTCTTCCGATTCGGTTTTTGGACCGATGGTACAAACAATCTTGGTCTTTTTCATGACGAGTCATCTGTTAAGTTAATGGATGAAATAAAGCGAAATCCCGGTGGTTGGTAGTGCGCGCCGGAAAAGCATGATTGCCTGACGGCGAACTGCGATACAGCTTAAGGATAGGTGACAGAAAAAAAGCGTGCAGAGGAAGTTTAAACGCGGATTTGGCGCCGGCGCAAAATTTGGTTGCGCAACCAGCTATCGTTTTTGCTAAAGGGCCAACCATACGCTGAAACCATTCAAGTGAAACAACGTTTCGTATTATAGCTACTCAGACCATTGAAAACCAATTAAAAAGTGGTTGCGAAGCGGGGAAAGCTTGCACCAGATCAGATTGTTGCGCAAAAAAAGCGGCTGGCGGGCGAAAAAGAGCGGTTCGAAAAGGGCTGGCAGATAAACGATAAAAAGGTCTTTAAAAGTGCGGAAGAGTAGGTAAAGCGTTGTGGATGACCCGAACTTATGGCGTTAGCTTGTTTGCCTGAGCGGCAATCTGGTCAACGAGACGGAAAACGTGATTTGGT